>NZ_CP150203.1:4133750-4799375 GCF_037969725.1 Paenibacillus sp. FSL W8-0426
AACCCTTCTTCGGCAAGAGTGATGTCATCCGGACCCTGATAGTTTCCCAGCACTCTTGTGTTCATCAGCATCGAGCGGCGGGCAGGCGGCGTAAACCAACCTTGGTTCAACCTCGCTTCCGGCTCGCACGCCCCGATGTAATGCCACCTTCCATCCGCCCACGCTTCCACCCAAGCATGGTTATCGTCGCAATGCGCCCAACGAGGCGTGTAGACTTGGCGAGCAGGAATGCCGATGCTTCTAAGGGCAGCCACGGCAAGCGTCGATTCCTCGCCGCATCTTCCCCTTGCGCTCCGAATCATCGTGAGCGGAGAAACGGTGCGCAGATCGCTTCCGGTATAGACCGCTTTTTCGTGGCACCAGTAATTAGCCTCCAGGATGGCATCGGCCATGGACAGACCGTGGATGCGGCCCGCCAGTTCTGCGTAAAAGGCAGCTCGCCAGTCTTCGATGTTTTCTGTATTTACCCTGCATGGCAACACAAAGTACAGGAATAAATCATCCGGAACCTGTTCTCCCCAAGGCACCTCATGCCGAATCTTCAGCGCGGCCCTGACATGACTGAGAAGTAATGCACCAGGGACATCGGCTAAATCCTGAAGCGGGCTGTATGCATACAGATATTTGAGCGCCCATTCCTCTTCCGGAGACAACGTTTCTTGGAATACGGCAAACATTTCATTCAGCCTTGACCCGACTAGCTCCCTTTTTAACCGCAGCTTATCTTCAATCCGATTCATCTCTTCGGGGGAAAGGGAAAAAACCGACGTTTGCACACTCATCTCGCATTCCCATCTTTCCATAGTTTACCGTCTTCCCTGATGATCCATTTCCCGTTCCCATCCGCCGTTGCCGCTGAAATTTGAAACAAGCGGTCCGCGGCAACGACTTCCGTAGTAATGTCCAGATCAGGTGACCCATCCAACAATGACAAGTCCTGAGCAAACGTACCTTCCTTTTCTCTGTAGTTACGCTGCAAATAATAAAGCTTCCGCAGCTCCCACTTGATCTGCTCATCCTCCGGAATGGAAAAATGGTTTAATTCCTCCTGTTCATCCGTAAACACGACATATCCCCACAGCTCAGGATAATGCATGTTGACCAGCCCCATCGGCGACCACACCCAGTTATCCTCAGGATAAGGCTTCCCCGTGCCGGGATCGATCACTTTTTGATACGTCCCATCCACCACTTCAGCCTGCCATTCCACCCGCGAGAAGTTCACTCTCCAGAATTCGCCGGATACCGGGGCACGATGTTCCTTGGCACACTCTTTCAAGCTGGTCCATGGTATCGCGATCTCCACAGACCATTTACGGTTATCCGCTTCCGGCTGATTGAGCTTGCCATCAATGTGCACGGCGGTCTTCAACCCTTTCATATCCCAGCTGTCCAGCGGAGGACCCCCATCCCTGTAAGGTTTGATCAGAAGCAAATCCCATACCGTGTTCAGCGCATTGATCTCGAATTCGTAATATCCGTGGCTATCCCCGTCCGGATCGATGAAAATTTCAAAATCGTTGTCATAAAAAATGACGGAATCGCGCTCGGTCAGCGTCGCCCAGATTTGATCCTCCCACAGCTCTGCGCCGAAATAAAAATGTTCATCGTCCCACAGCATTTTGACCCGCGTATCCTTTGCGGGAGCCGGCCGCAGGTCTCCTTCAATGTCGACAAACTTCTCCGTCCACTCCGCCCGATCCCAGAAAGGTTTATCCAGCTTCCCGTCAAGCTCCAGCTCACCTTCCGCGCGGCGGCAAAAATAGTGCTTTGGCTGATAAACGTCTATTTGCGGAACAGGTACACCACTTAGCGTCATTTCGTTCCCTCCATTCAGTGATGTGTAACGACGGCTCCCGAGCCGCCATACATGTTGACTTTTTCGGCAAACTCCAGCTTGATTACCGTTGTCAGCTCATGGGTATCTTCGCGAGTCAGATGAATCCAGGTTGTGCCGGGAATTTGGAACCAGGGAACCCCTCCGTGGATGTCATAGGTCAGTGGCTTGCCGGAGTGAAGCACCGATACCTTTTGGATCTCATTGCACAACCCTTTCATGCAGATGCTTTCCTTCGGATCCCCATGCACAAAGAGATACAGTGTCTTCTCATCTGCCGAGAGCGTGCTGCCATCCCCGTAATATCGGCTCATGACCCCCTCCTTTGTCCCATAGACGGCTTCTTCGTGCGCTCTGATCCAACTGCCCAATCCAAGCAGAATCGCTTCTTGTCTCCCATCGATCGTGCCGTCTTCCTTCGGTCCGATATCGAGCAGCATATTGCCGCCCATCGAGATACAGTCGCAGAACATGCGCACGATCTGATGCAGCGATTTGTAATGCTCATCCGCAGGAACATACCCCCATGAACCGTTGATCGTTGTGCAAAATTCCCACGGCCCCTCTGGACGGGTAATCGGAAGGCCTTGCTCCGGCGTCTTGTAATCCCCATGCCCTTGTAAACGCGAATTAATGATGATTTCCGGCTGGAACGATTTCAAATAATGCTTGAAATGAGGCAAATTCCATTGCTCCGCGCTGCGTTCCCAGTCCCCGTCGAACCACAGCAGGTCTACCTTGCCGTATCCGGTAAGCAGTTCTTCCAGCTGCCGGTTGTTAAACTCGAGAAACTTCTCCCATCTGGATTCATCCTGGATGCCGTCTACGGGGCTGGAGAAGCGATTGGCCGAAGCAGGATCTTCGGGCACGTTCCCGCCTTCATATACACTCGGATAATCCGGGTGGGACCAGTCGATCAGGGAAAAGTAAAACCCGAGCCGCAACCCTCTTTCGGTGATTGCATCCGCGTATTGCTTGACAATATCCCGCGCGGCGGGCGTCTTCTTCACGGTGTTCAAATGGCTGTGCTTCGTATCCCACAGAGCCACGCCATCATGGTGCTTCGTCGTCAGCACCGCATATTTGGCGCCCGATTTCTCGATCAAGTCGGCCCATGCATCTGCATCAAACTTGGAAGCGGTGAAACCGTCCAGCTGCTTCATATAATCCTCGTATGACATGCGCCCATTGTAAAACGACCATGACTCCGCCACGCCGTGCACCGCATAAATGCCGTAATGAATGAATATTCCTAATTTCGCATCCTCAAGCCATTTCTGCACGACGATCACTGCCCTTCACTTTTGTAAAATTTATATTTGGCTGAATATATAAACCGCAAAAAACATACACACGTTAACGGAGAGGCAGAACCAATCTGGAGAAGCGAAGCGTTCGCCTTAATCAAGAAATAATTGGTGTGCAAACCGTTTCAATATTGCTATCATTTAAGGAGAAATGACCATTTCCCAATGGAAAGGAGTCGCTTTCACTTGAGAATAAACTATTTCAAATCCAGGCTGTTCCTCAAATACATCTGTTCTTACCTGCTCATTCTGCTGATCCCCCTGGTGCTCATGACCATATTCATCTATGAAAATGCCGTGAAGACGCTCCGGACAGAGATCGAAAACTCACGACTGGCCCAACTCTCACAAACCAAAACGATGATCGATAGCCGCATGAAAGAGCTCAGCGATATTGCTTCCCGGATTTCGTACGACCATCGGCTGTCCCATTATAAGGCGACTCAAACGCTGACCAGCCCGGAAGCGATTCGCGCATTGGATCAATACAAAGCCACCAGCTCCATCATGGATGAAATCTATCTGTACTTCCATAACGGCAAACATATTTACTCCAGCAAAGGACTTACCGACTTCGACGTATTTGCGCACAATCTTGGCTTCGCTAATTGGGACAAAACGTCCTTGCAGCATGATCTGAATGAAATCAAACATCCGATGGTAAGACCCGCCGATACGGTCAGCATTAAAGAAGGCTTGCAAGACCGCAAACTGGCTTATCTGATCCCGATTACACCCAACAGCTTGAACCCGCATGCAACCGTGATGTACTTCATCAAGGAGTCGGCAATTACCGATTTGATGGATTCCATCCTTGGAAGTTATCAAGGCTTAACCTTTGTACTTGACGGAGAAGGGCAAGTACTTGCGGCCAACCATCAAGGCGATACGCTAAGCGCAGACGCTTCAGAAATGTTGTTGAATCAGATGGTTCCAGGCATACAAGAACGAGCACTGGATGGTAAAGCCTATTCCATTGTCGCCGTACAATCCGAAACCAATGGCTGGACGTACATGACCGTCATGCCCAGCTCCCAATTTTTCAGCAGCGTGCTTAACGTTCGGGATGTCATGCTGATGATCATCGGAGTCGTACTGCTTGTCGGAGCGGTTATCGCATTGGTGCTTGCCAAAATGCAGTATCAGCCCATCTCAGCATTGGTTGAGTTTGTTTCATCCCGCGTTCCGAAGAAGAATGGCGAAGAAACAATCGGTTACGGGAACGAACTACAGCGAATACACACTGCACTGCAAGATTTCAGTTCCCGGATTGATATGCAGGAACCGTTCGCCCGCAATCAATATTTGTCCACGCTCATCAAATCCGGCAACCCGGAGCTGGTTTCACCTGAAATGATGCAGCTCTTCGATCTGAAACTGAACAAGAAGTATTTATTCGTCATGGTTGTCGGCTGGAACGAATCCAATGCCGATCGGGAGCACCGTCGCCGGATTGCAAGCACACTTGCCCATATCGATATGCCTGATATGTGCGCTACCGGGTATGGCGTTGAACTGCCGCAGCTGGACCGATTCGGCATCATCATGAATTTCGATGCAGTAGCGGGACTAGACGAGACCGTTCAAATGAAGCAAACGATGGAACACGTGCAGCGCATGCTCGTTGAATCGCACTCCATTGCACCGATGATTGGCGCCGGAAGCATTTATCGACAGCTGCATGAGCTGAATCAGTCGTACATCGAGGCCTGCTCCGCCTTTGATCTGCTCGTTCCGGGTGACCGCGGGGCTTCCGCATTGTTCGAAGAAATGTATAAGGACACAACTCCTTCCTACTGGATCCCGAACCAGACCCATCTGAAACTGGCCCAAAGCTTGAAGCAAGGCAATATGGAGATCGCGTCACGGACGATACGCTCTTCCATAGAAAACCTTCAATCTTCCATGCAGCCGGCGCTGATTCTGCGTTGCGTCAGCTTTGATTTGTTGAACACGGTGTTGAAGACCGCTTCAGAGCTTGGCGACTATCAACTGATACAACGACTGACTCCCGACATGACGGTCGGCGGTTCGCTGAAGGAGCTGGAATCCATGCTGCTGTCCCTGGCTTCGCAAATTTGTGCCGAAGTGCAGCAAGGGGCTCTGCAAGAAGAGCAATCGTTGATCGATCGGATCGTTAACTATATCGATGCACATTACAGGGAACACAGTTTAAGTCTGGATACCCTTGCTTACGAGTTTGAAATTTCGCCCTCGCACGTCAGCCGTTTCTTCAAAGAAAAGACGGGCATCAATTTCCTGCAATATATTTGGCAAAAGCGGCTGGACATGGTCGTGCATCAGTTGAAAACAACGGATACTCCCATTAAAGACCTCATTCAGGAGGTTGGTTACTTGGATACGCCGAACTTTATCCGCAAATTCAAAAAGGAGACCGGACTTACGCCAGGTCAATATCGCAAGCTCCATCGCGTCACGGCAAGCGATGCGGAGAGCGGATCTGCGAGTTGACGGACAGGAAAGCCAACATGCAGACGGGCTGCACTGTCCGCGAATGTTGGCTTCTTTTTACTTTTATTGACCGGCAGCATTCCAAGTATCGTAAACTTCCTGATAAATTTCCTGGATGCGGTCCCCGCCCATCTTTTTCATCTGGGCTACATAGCTGTCCCATTCGGACATCGGCACTTCTCCGGTCACAAACTTCGCTTCCATTTGTTTGACATACGTACTCAGGTCCGACAGCAACGCTGAAGCTTCATCCTGCTGTTCGTTGGTCAAATAGGCGTTAGGATATGGCGCTTTGCCGATCGGGATCAGCTTCGCTTCGTTTTCTTTCTTGATCCATTCATCGAATTCCGTGGTCAGGCCATTCGTCAGTTCGGGCGAGTTGTGTCCTGGCGTCAGCATGCCGAAGTTCGGCGTAATCGTGCCTCTGTACTCTTCGCGGTCGCCGCCTCCCGGGACAGGCAGCCATTCTTTTTCATACGTAGCTTTGTTGGTATACTTCCAAAGCGTGCCTTCCGGGCCTTGGTTAAATAGGGTTTGGCCCTCAATCGAATACAAATAGTCGATCCAACGCATCGTCGCTTCCGGATGTTCATTCACGCTGGTAATGGCAAACGTTCCGTTAGCCGAGAGTCCAGGGTGCATACCGTAAACGGGCGAACCTTCAATCTCGCTGGCCACCGGTGTCATGAGCGGATTTTTCATCGCTTCATTCGGATCGCCGCCCAATGTAAAATAGGAATAATAATCGTTAAAGAGCGCGATTTGATTGTTTTCTCCTTTGGCTTTTTTCTGCTCAGGCGTTTGGGAGAACGTTTCATGATCCAATAACTCTTCCTTCCACAGACGGTTCATGAACTCCAAATAACCTTTGTATCCTTCCTGCATCGGTGTATAAAAAACATTGTCCTGCTTATCGACATATACAACCGGATCATACATTCCCCAGAAGCCCAAAAAGTACATTCGCAGATCATCCAATTTCACGGAAGTGAGCGGAATTTCGTCGGCTTGCCCGTTTCCGTTCGGATCCTCGGTCTTCACTCTTTTCAGAAATGCGTACAGTTCCTCCGTCGTCTGCGGAAGTTCTTTTACACCAAGCGCTTCGAGCATTTTGCCGTTATACCACATCGGACTGCGATACCAGACGGCTGCACTGTCGATGAAGGGGAGCGCATATATGTGACCTTCGGGTGTTGTGAATGATTTGCGAATGTCCGGATTTTCATCGAAGAGTTTTTTGAGGTTTGGCGCATATCCTCCGTCAATGTACGGTTCAAGCGCAATCAGCGAGCCTTGGGTTCCGTAAGTAACCTGTTCTGCTGGCGTCAGATCCGCACCGTAGAGCACGTCGGGCAAATCGCCGCTGGCAAAAACGAGGTTTTTCTTCGTGGCGAAGCTGTCTATGGGCGTGAGTCGGAATTCAAATTTAATGTTCGTCAGCTTCTCGGCTTCCTGAATGACAGGCATGGTGTTCCAATCCGCGACACCCACATCCTGGGACATCATGGTCAATGTAATCGGCTCGTCAACGATCGGAAAACCTTCCTGCTTCACTCCTGTCTCCTCCGGCGTCCCCGGTTCGGCGGTTGAACCACCGTCAGAGGCATTCCCGCATGCAGCCAGCAAACTGGCAACTAACGTCAAACTGAGCAGAACCGTCGACTTCTTGCGAACTCCTTTCATGACAACAACTCCCTTTCTGGATGATTTATTTGGTATAGATCAGCCTTTAACCGAACCGATCATGACACCCTGGACGAAGTAGCGTTGCAAAAACGGATATACGATAATCACCGGCAGCGTTGACACAATAATAACCGCGTAACGGACGAGTGCTGCTACCTCCGCTTTGTTGTTGAGCGCGGAAGCGGAAGATCCGTCCATCATGCCGGAGCCTTGGGCAGACATTTCCTGAAGAACGAGAATCTGCCTCAGCACGAACTGCAGCGGGTATTTTGCCGAATCGTTCAAATAAATCATCGCCGAAAAGTAACTGTTCCAGTGTCCGACGCCATAGAAGAGAGCCATAACGGCAATGATCGGCATCGACAAGGGCAGGACGATGCTAAAAAACAGCTTGAAATTGGAACATCCGTCAATCTGGGCGGCTTCTTGAAGCTCGCCGGGGATGGTTCCTTGAAAGAAGGTACGGGTAACGATAATGTTCCATACCGAGGCCGCGGAAGGCAGAATCAATGCCCACATGCTGTCAATCAGCCCCAACCCTTTGATCAACAGATAACTCGGAACAAGCCCGCCGCCAAAAAACATCGTGACCATGAACATGCCCATAAAAAAACCTCGGCCAACGAAATCCTTTCTGCTAAGCGCATAAGCCGCCGGAATGGTGACCATGAGATTCACTGCCGTACCCACGACCGTATATAAAATGGTGTTTGCGTAACCTGACCAGATCCTCTGATCCTGAAGCACTCTGTGGTACCCTTCGAACGTAATGTCCTTGGGAAAGAGCCACATCGCACCGGAAGCGACCTCTTTGGGATTGCTGATCGAAGCACTGATCATGTATGCCAACGGATAAGCGACAAGCAGAAACGCAATGGTGACGAAAATATAATTCAGTGTCAGAAAAATCCGGTCTTGCCTCGTTTCTTTGATGCCTGTTGTCATTCTGCTACCTCCTTTACCACAGACTGTTCTCACTCGTTTTGCGCACGACTTGATTGACCGTAATGAGCAGAATCGCGTTAATGACGGAATTGAACAACCCGACGGCGGTGGAGAAGCTGTATTGTGCATTTTCCAGACCGGAGCGGTAGACGAATGTTGAAATCACATCGGACGACTCCATGTTTAACGGGTTTTGCATTAAGAGAATTTTCTCAAACCCCACGCCCAGCAAACTTCCCATATTCAGAATGAGCAAAATGGTCATCGTTGGCACCAGCACGGGAATGTTGATGTGACGAATGCGCTGCATCCGGTTCGCTCCGTCAATGATCGCCGCTTCATGAAGGCCCGGGTCGACGGCTGACAAGGCGGCAAGATAAATGATCGTGCCCCACCCTGCGCTCTGCCATACGCCAGAGAGAACGTAGACCGTCTTGAACCAGGCCGGGCTTGTCAGAAAAGCAGGTGCATCGATGCCCACCCATTCGAGCAAACGAATAACGATGCCTGTGGACGGCGACAGGAAAGCAATGATCATGCCGACCATCACTACGATGGAGATGAAATGCGGCGCGTAAGTGACCGTTTGCACCCATTTTTTGAAACGTTTGTGTTTCAGTTCATTGAAGGCCAGCGCCAAAATGATCGGGATCGGAAAACCAACCGCCAGCTCATACAAACTGATCGCCAGCGTGTTCCACATCAAGTCCCAAAAATAATACGAATCAAAAAAACGGTTGAAGTGATCGAAACCCGTCCATGCGCTTCCAAAAATACCGCGGGCCGGATTGTAATTTTTGAACGCAATCTGGATGCCGTACATCGGTCCGTAATGGAAAATGAGGAAATACAAAAATGCCGGCGCAATGAACAGATAGAGCTCCCAGTTTTTCCAGACCTTCTTCCATCGTTTCTTGTTGATCTTGGCCCTGTTCAGGACCTCCTGCCGATGGATCGGATTGACTTCCTGCACGCCGGATCGCCTCCTTCTGTTTACATGTCAGCTTTGCTTGCGCACCTTCATGTTAACGATAGTGGATCATGCTTTTTTTCGTAAACATGTGATTTTAGCGCATCCCCCACCCTTGATGCATCAACGCTTCCCGTCGTTGCGGCATCATTTTGACCATTGGTGAATGTGTTGTTTTCGCGCAAAAGGAAGCGGTTACAATTTTCCGAAGTGGAAAAATGGCAATTGAAAGAATGCGGAGTTGTTGATCTAGATGGCGATGATTTTACATTGCGCCGATAATAATGAACGTATAGCGACAGGTTATATCACATAAACAAAACATGAATAAGACGTAACAAAGGCCATGTTCCCAATGGAACATGGCCTCAGCACATGCATCGAATGCTTACCCTTGCAGCTTCACAAGGCTGTAATTCTTTTTGCCTTTGCGGATAATGATAAACTTGCCGCCGATGGCATGCTCTGCCGAAATGGTGAAGTCGAGCTCGGTTACTTTCTCCCCGTTCATGGAGATGGCACCCTTCGTGATGTCTTCGCGGGCTTGGCGTTTGGATGGCTCCAGGCCCAGATCCACAAGCCAGTCAACGATGTTTTTCGCCTCGCCGTTGGTTTCGAACGTTGGCATTTCCTTAAAGCCTTGCTCGATCTCGTCCGCTGTCAGCGAGCGAATGTCGCCGCTGAACAATGCGGCGGTAATGCGCTTGGCTTGTTCCAGCATTTCTTCGCCATGCACGAAACGGGTCATTTCTTCGGCAAGCGCCTTTTGCGCCTCGCGTTTGTGCGGCTCGGTTTCCACTTTTTCCGCCAACGCTTCGATTTCTTCTTTGGACAAGAACGTAAAGTATTTCAAGTATTTGATGACGTCGCGATCATCGGTATTCGCCCAGAACTGGTAGAATTCGAACGGCGTCGTTTTGTTTGGATCCAGCCAGATCGAGCCCCCGGCCGATTTGCCGAATTTCGTTCCGTCCGCTTTGAGCATCAGCGGGATGGTCAAACCAAACGCTTTGGCATCAGGGCCTTCTTTTTTGCGGATCAGGTCAAGACCGCTTGTAATGTTGCCCCATTGGTCGGAACCGCCGATTTGCAACTGCACGTCTTCGTTCTGGAACAAATGCAGGTAATCGAGCGATTGCAGGATCTGGTACGAGAATTCCGTGAAGGAGATGCCGCCTTCCAGTCTGCTCGCCACGACATCCTTCGCAAGCATCGTGTTCAGGTTGAAGTTTTTGCCGTAGTCGCGCAGAAATTCGATCACATTGATTTTGTGCGTCCAGTCGTAGTTGTTCACCAGGCGTACCTGATTGTCGCCTTCCGTAATGAACAATTTTTTCATCTGTGCCGTCAAGGCGTTTACGTTCTCCTGCACCTGTTCCAGCGTTTGCAAGGAACGTTCGGACTGGCGCCCGCTCGGGTCGCCGATCGTGCCGGTTGCGCCGCCGATCAGAATGACCGGACGATGCCCTGCTAATTGGAAACGCTTGAGCATCATGAACGGAATAAGATGTCCGATATGCATGCTGTCGCCGGTAGGGTCAACGCCGCAGTACAGCGAAATGGATTTCGATTCGACCAGCTCGCGCAGGCCCTCCGCATCCGTTTGCTGGTTAATGGCATCGCGCCATTGCAGTTCGTCCAAAATATTCAACACAAACAACCCCTTTTCTAAAGTTAAAGAAATCATGAATACGCGTGATGAAGACACACTGCGCAGAACTTTGCCACGGCAAGCTACCTGTCCATGGCCAAAAAACAAAAAAATCGCCACCCGGTCTGCACGCAGACACAGGGACGATTGAATAACCGTGGTACCACCCAGTTTGCATGAACAGCCCGACGTTGCACGCTGCCCATACCACTTATGACGAAATAACGTTCGCCAAACCCGCTTGGCATTACCCAAGATACTCCAGAGTGTACTTCGCAGTCCTTGTATGTGTCAGGTTCCATCAACCCCTGACTTTCTGGAAACAGGGACAAAGCTGCTACTGCGCTCCTTCAACGTAATTCATGTTTCAGATTATAGACAGTATATCCGAACGTTTGAACGTTTGCAAGCCGTTTTCCTCAATGGAATGTTGCCATACCAAGTATTATGGAACAGCGATTTTCAACGTTCTGGCGTAATGTTCATACGCCTTGGGGGCAATTTGGCTTTCTCCGTTCCAGAACTCTTGATCCAGCGTATCCAACTGCTGCTCCTCCTGGTCCGTCAGAAACCGGGGGATATCCCACAGTTCCGTCAGGCGTTCATCGTTCTCCAGATGTCGGATGCAATCGAAACAAGCGTTCACGTATGTTAGCTCGTCTGCGGCTCCGATCGTTTGCAGCGCACGAACCGCATGGACCAGCGCTTCCTCCCCCCAATTGCAAAAAAACTGCACAAAACCGCCGTTGAACACATCCGCCTCCAGCAGCCACAATGCGGCGATTTCCTGTTGTTCTGGCGTGAGGTCGCCCCATCCCCGTGCGGAGTTGTTTTTCAAGCTTACGAAAGCGATGGCATAGTCGTACCACAAATCATGTATATCGTTATTGTCCAACAGAATGATCCCTCCCCAATAGAGAACCACATCTTTATCGTCCAGTTGTCGTTCGTACACCTCGCTGCCCCGTTCATGGATGCGAACGACAAATCCCTGATCGGATACCTTCACACAAGGGGCGCCATCTTCCCGAAATGTCGAAAATCTGCGATTGACATAACCCTCCATCTGTTCACTAGGAAAGTCCGTGAAATCCGAATAACGCTAATACCTCCTCCCGGAACCGGGACAAGCTTCGCAGCTCTGGCAAACGGCTTCCTCCCTCCAAGCTATCCGCCTCGTTCGTTAGGTACCGCAGAACGTGCGATAGTTCGGGTCGCAAGCCATGGGTGCAGCGGCGTACTCCGCCTGTTCGGAACTATGGGCATAGGGATTCTTCAACACGGCAAGCAGCTTGTTCATCACGCTGTAATCGCCATGCTGCTCTGCGCGCTCCAACGCTTCCTCCACCCGATGATTGCGCGGAATGACCGCAGGATTGGTCTTGCTCATCTGTTCGCGCACGGCCTCCGGGCCCTGTTCCTGTCTCGCGAGTCTGGCTTGCCAGCGTGCATGCCAATTCGCAAATTCCGCATCGTCGCTCAGCCCATGACCGACCGCCTGCCCAAAGGTTAGTGCCACGAACGTGTTCGTGTAATCAGCCTGGTGTTTCTCCATGAGGTCCAGCAAGTCTTTGACCAGTTCTTCGTCCGCCGCTTCTGCGTTAAACAGCCCCAACTTGGTACGCATACCCGCCAACCAATGATGATGATACAATTCGGAAAAGGAAGAGATGGCATCCTGTGCCATTTGCACGGCCTGTTCTTCGTCAGTATGCAGCAATGGCAGCAGCGATTCCGCAAAGCGCGCCAAATTCCAGCCTCCGATATAAGGCTGATTGCCGTAAGCATAACGTCCCTGGGTATCAATCGAACTGAACACCGTCGCCGGATTATAGTTATCCATAAAAGCACAAGGGCCATAGTCGATCGTCTCGCCGCTGATCGTCATGTTGTCCGTATTCATCACGCCGTGGATAAAACCGATTTGCTGCCATTTCGCAATTAAGGCAGCTTGACGCCGTATAACGTTTTCGAGCAAACGCAAATACCTGTCATCGTCTGCTGCCAGTTCGGCATAATGCCGCTGAATGGCATAATCGGCCAATGCTCTAAGGTCATCCACATTGCCCAGAGCGGCTGCATATTGGAACGTCCCAACGCGCAAGTGGCTTGCCGCCACTCTCGTCAGAACGGCACCCGGCCGCTCCGTCTCGCGATAGATCGTTTCGCCCGTGGATACCACGGCCAAAATACGGGTTGTCGGAACGCCCAGCGCTTGCATCGCTTCGCTAATGATATATTCGCGCAGCATCGGCCCGATCGCGGCTCTTCCGTCCCCCGCGCGGGAATACGGCGTAACGCCGGACCCTTTTAACTGAATGTCCATTCGTTCGCCGGCCGGCGTCAGCTGTTCACCGATGAGCAGCGCACGTCCATCGCCCAACCTGTTGAAATGGCCGAATTGATGCCCTGCATAAGCCTGCGCCAACGGCTCCGATCCGACCGGATTTCGGTTGCCCGCAAAGATTTCGACGTTTTCCTCCTGTTCCAGCAGGTCTGCATTCAACCCGAGCGATGCCGCTAACGCGTCATTCAACACCAATAATTTGGGGCGAGCAACGGGCTGGGCGGATTGCTTCGTATAAAAAACGGATGGCAGCCTGGCATAGCTATTGTCCAGATTCCATCCGGCATCCATCAGTTGCTTCTGCATCATGATCACCTCTCCTTTGTTATATTGTTCGATATGGTTCCTCATAACATTCATCGTTTACGGCGGTCATGAAAAAACTGTAGCATATTTGCCTTATTTTTGCATGGTTCGGCTTATTGAACTTTTCAATATGACCTTTCAAAAAGCAAAAAGTCCATGCGCGCTCTGAAGAACGATGATGAACTTTTAGCAAGCCGACTGAATGGAAAACGATGCTTTATGTGCGCTTAATTCAACGTCAAGAATGTGCTTCGTTCGCCTGCGAAGGGGACGACTGAAGCGGAATGCTTTCTTTTTTGATGCCGAGATTGAAAAATACGTTGAGCAGAATGGCAGACAAACTGCCTGTAATGATGCCATCGCTGACGATGATGCGGATCGCTTGCGGCAGCTGGGCAAACAAGTCGGGAACTGCCGTCACCCCGAGGCCAAGCGACACCGAGCACGCGACGATCAGCAAGTTCGACTGTTTGCTGAAGTCAACGGATTGCAGCATTTTAACGCCGGACGACACCACCATGCCGAACAGCACAACCGTTGCCCCGCCAAGCACGGCACTCGGGATAATGGTTGCGAAAGCGGCGATTTTCGGGATCAAACCGAGGAAAACAAGGATGCCGCCTGCCGCCATGACGACATTGGTCGTCTTCACCCGGGAGAGTTGAACGAGACCCACGTTCTGGGCAAACGTATTGTACGGAAAAGCATTGAAGATGCCCCCTAGCACAAAAGCCAGACCTTCCGCACGATATCCGCGGGCAAGATCTTTATCGGTGACGGGTTGGTCGCAAATTTTGCCGAGCGCCATGAACACACCCGTCGATTCGATGATAACCACCATGCCCACGATGATCATCGTCAGGATCGGACCGAATTCAAAGGTCGGCCATCCGAAATAGAACGGCTGCGGCAGGCGAAACCAGGAAGCTTCGAGCACGGGAGCAACATTGACTTTGCCCATCAGGACAGCGACCAGGGTTCCCGCAATGATGCCGAGCAGAACAGCCAACGATTTGACAAATCCGCGCGCATAACGGTGGAGGATCAGGATGAACATCAATACCCCGAAGGAAAGTGCGAGGTGGCTGAGTCCCCCGAAATCCTCGCTTCCGCTGCCGCCCGCCATATTGCGGATGCCGGTCGGAATAAGCGCAAGGCCGATAATGGTCACTACCGTACCGATCACGACCGGCGGAAACAGTTTCACGATTTTGCTGAAGAAGGTCGCACAGATCATAATGAAGAGGCCTGCCGCGATAATGGAGCCGTAGATGGCCGGAATCCCGTACTGATTGCCGATTGCGATCATCGGTGTAACCGCCACGAAGGAACTTCCAAGCACTGCCGGCAAACCTATGCCCAGAACCTTGCCTTTCCGCGCTTGCAGCCATGTCGCGATTCCGCAGGTCAGCAGATCGATGGAGACCAGGTAAGCGAGTTGTTCTGCCGTCAGGTTCAACGCCCGGCCGACCAGCAGCGGAACCAGAATCGCCCCGGCATACATGGCCAGGACATGCTGGATTCCCAATGAAAAAATGTTCATTTTTTTTGTTTCGTTCATGAAAGCTCTCCCCCCGAATGATCATTATCCGTGAACCTCTTTGAAGAAACGCCGTTATGTTAGTTCACATTATATAAACAATTCGGAAGATTTCGAGCAGGTGGCATGGAGAATTGTTGGAGGAGATAAAGAAAGACACACCACTTAGGCGTTCTTAACAATAAATCCCGAAATCCAAGTTAGATTATCTGACATCGATTCCTATGTATATTGAACGAACCATTAATCCTTTGGCTCTAACTGATTTGCAACATAGGTCCAACCTTCCTCGATGCTGCGAAATACCCAACCGATATCCTCGATGGTTTCCTTAGCGCCGATACCCAAAATAAGCGTGCGCACCGCCTCCTCTGAAGCCGGTCCAACGGTCAAAGCCACCGGGAACGGTTTGATTCTCGCCAGCTCGCTCCCGATGTCGAACACGCGATCCAGTTTGTCTCCCCATTCGTACTTGAGCT
This sequence comes from Paenibacillus sp. FSL W8-0426, assembly GCF_037969725.1. Lineage (NCBI taxonomy): Bacteria > Bacillati > Bacillota > Bacilli > Caryophanales > Paenibacillaceae > Paenibacillus > Paenibacillus sp. FSL W8-0426. The sequence goes on from NZ_CP150203.1 coordinate 4,149,291, forward strand.
CGCTCAAATCGATGACCAATCCCCAGGGAGCCCAGGCGTCCAAAACGGCCTTGCCGATGGCGCTCATGTATCTGGCATCGCTATTGCCTCTGCTGCCGAAACCGTACTCGCCTTTGAAGGACAAAATCATGATGGATCGGTAACTTTCTGCGGATACTTTGCCAATGCGTACGCTGTATTCGAGCTTGCTCAGATCCTCCAGTCGCACCGAGCGGGTGTTCATCATCATTCAACAGCACTTCCCTTCTCTTGTTCAGCAATCGGGTAATCGGATACGAATGACGCTGCTCCATCCAGTACGGACACGAAGGCCTGATGTGCCGGATGGGGGCAATAAGCGCGCAGCGCGTTTTGATTTTCAAATATCACCCTCAAGCCAATGGTATATCCGTGGATATTTTTCCGTTTCTTCCGTGACGTTAACGCCTGCACTCAATTCCACTATGCCGGGAATCTTTCATTAATATTCATTATAAATAGCGTATGCTCAGGCAGGCAACACACATCTAACATGAAGCAATATCATCCAAGAACACGGGAGAGGATTTCGTTTATAATGGCAGAAACATCATTTGAAAGAAGGTGCAGCATGTGACTCGCGAAGTGCGAACCGTCGTATACGATCCCGATCTGCAGTTGGAAGCTTACCGCTTCGAGGGTATCATGCAGAAATTTCCGAACCATTTTCACGATTATTACGTGATCGGTTTCATCGAAGATGGCAAACGCCATCTGGTGTGCAACCAGGAAGAATATGTGTTAAACAGCGGCGATATCATTATTTTTAATCCCGGTGATCCGCATGCTTGCGAGCAGGTGGACGGTCGGACGCTCGACTATCGCTGCTTGAACATCGAACCGGAGGTGATGCGGCGATACGCTGCGGAAATGACCGGGCATGACGTCATGCCCCGATTCACCACGCATGTCCTTTGCCAGAACGAGCTGGTAGAAACGCTGCAGGAGCTGCATGACATGATCCTTGCGGAGCGGCAGGACTTTTGCAAAGAGGAATTGCTGCTCGTCCTTCTGGAACAATTGATCAGCGAACATTCGGATACCGAACGGACAAACGCCGAACAGGAGCAAACCGCCGAAATTACGCGCGTGTGCGCTTATATCGAATCGCATTACATGGACAGCATCGCATTAAACGAGTTATCCGATCTGGCAAGCCTGAGCAAATATCATTTGCTGCGGCTGTTTACGCGCCAGAAAGGCATCTCCCCTTACCGATACCTGGAGACCATTCGCATCAATCACGCAAAGCGGCTGCTCGAACAGGGATTGTTCCCGATGGAAGTAGCTGCCAGGACAGGTTTTAGCGATCAAAGCCATTTTACGAATTTTTTCAAAAAACTGATCGGGCTGACGCCGCGGCAATACCGGCGCATTTTCAATCACGAACAACTAGCGGTACCGCATGCAGAAAAGGCGGGCAATCCGACATGACGAAAACAACCAAAGCTTCAACCGGCCATTTGCTGGCCTTGTTTACGATGCTGGTCTGGGGCACAACGTTTATTTCCACCAAATGGCTGCTCGTGGACTTCACCCCGGTGGAGATTCTGGTGTTCCGGTTTGTGCTGGGGTACGCTGCATTGCTGTTGATCTATCCACGCTTCCAGCGGATCGCTTCTTTCCGGGAAGAGCGGCTGTTCATGGCAGCCGGGCTGTGCGGGGTTACGTTATATTTCCTGATTGAAAATGTGGCTCTGGAATATACGCTCGCCTCCAATGTAGGCGTCATCGTATCCATCGCTCCGTTCTTCACCGCGGTGGTCGCACATTTCGCGCTGGACGGGGAACGATTGAACCGCAACTTTATGCTTGGATTCGGCATTGCGCTTATGGGCATTATGCTCATTTCGTTTCATGGACAAACGGTGCTGCAAATCAATCCGCTCGGTGACCTGCTTGCCTTCATTGCACCTGCGGTGTGGGCCTTCTATTCGGTCCTCATGCGAAAGATCGGCCAGCTTGGTTACCATGCCATCGGCGCAACGCGCAAAGTATTTGGCTATGGGCTGTTGTTCATGATCCCGGCGGTATGGCTGAAAGGCGTTCATCCTGATCTGGCCCGGCTGCTCGTGCCCGCTAACGCGGCCAACCTGCTATTTCTCGGTTTGGGCGCTTCCGCTCTCTGCTTTGTCACTTGGAGTCGGGCGGTTCATTTGCTCGGTGCAGTGAAAACAAGCGTGTACATCTATCTCGTGCCGGTAATTACCGTGATTGCGTCTACCCTGCTGCTCCGCGAACCGTTGACCTGGGGCACTGTCCTCGGTGCACTGTTAACGCTGGTCGGATCGTATCTCTCCGAACGTCCCGCCCGTGCTGGCCGAGCATCCAGGCTGAGAGCCATAAAATGAAAGAACGAGGATACCCTTTGAGCGCAGCGCGTAAAAAGGAACCAAAAGAATGGCCCGACGAAGACCGAATGGGTCGGGCTGTTTCTTGGCACACGCCTCGTCAAAGAGCAAAATAGGCTAACCAGTATCCTGGCTAGCCTATTCATGCCTTTGCCGCAGCAACGACGCTTCGTACTTTTCATTTTCCGGTTAAACCTATGATCGTTTCGAACGGTCTCAGCTGTATTGGCAGCCTGCAGTCGTCGTAGTTTGTAAGCCAGATCTCCGAAAAGTCGGGATACTTCTCTTCTCCACCGAGCTCCACGATTTGTCCCGTAAGATTAATGAGTACCAGCACTTGTTGGTCTGCCAATGTACGGGTATACGCAAATACGCTTGGATGATCCGGCATAAGAAGCTCATAGGTCCCGTATATGAGCGCGTCGTGTCCTTTTCGCAGCTGAATCATTTGTTTATAAAAGTGAAGGATCGACCGTCGTTCCTGAAGCTGTTTCTCTACATTAATATCGACGTAATTGTCGTTCACCTTTAGCCACGGGATGCCCGTGGTGAACCCGGCTTGTTTGTCCGAAGACCACTGCATCGGCGTTCTGGAGTTGTCGCGGCTCGATGCCCAGATGATGTTCATGATTTCCTCATGGGACATGCCCTCTTCGCGTTTGATCTGATATAAATTCCGATCGGCTACGTCGTTATAATCATCGATGGAAGGGTAAGCCACATTCGTCATTCCAATCTCTTGCCCTTGATAAATGAAGGGCGTGCCCTGCATGAAAAAGTACATGGCTCCTAGCGCAGTGGCGCTCTCATACCAATACTCCGCATCATTCCCCCAAGACGAAACTTTGCGAGGCTGATCGTGATTTTCAATAAACAAAGCATTCCAGCCGATGCCTTCAAGCGATTTTTGCCACTTGGTCATGACGTGTTTCAATTTGGGAATGTCAAGCTGCCTGTCCGTGCTGTTGTTCCAAAGGTCCAGGTGTTCAAATTGGAAGACCATATTGAATTTGCCTCTGACTTCACAAATCCAATCCAGCAGATCTTCCTGGTCCTCTACTTTTACTCCATTCGCTTCCCCAACGGTCACCACATCATACTTGGATAACGTTTCCTCTTTCATTTCTTGCAGATAACGCTGGATTCCTTTGACGTTCATATGTTTTTCAAAAGAAGAGACGTATTTGACGCCCTCGATGTTTGGCATGTCCGGCAGGCCCTCTTCTTTATGAATATGGCTGATTGCATCGACGCGGAACCCGTCAATCCCCTTATCAAGCCACCAATTCATCATTTCATAAATGGATTTCCGAACTTCTTCATTTCCCCAGTTCAAGTCCGGCTGCTTTTTGGAGAACAGATGAAGATAGTACTGTCCCGACACCTCGTCATATTCCCATGCAGATCCGCCGAAAATGCTCTCCCAGTTGTTCGGTTCTTCCCCGTTTTTCCCGTCTCTCCAGATGTACCAGTCCCGTTTGGGGTTATCCTGCGAAGCTCTTGATTCCATAAACCACGGGTGTTCGTCGCTGGTATGATTGATCACCAGATCCATGATGAGTTTCATGCCGCGGCGGTGAACTTCGTTCAGTAATTGATCAAAGTCTCCCATCGTGCCGAATTCACCCATAATGGAACAGTAATCGCTGATGTCGTAACCATTATCGTCGTTGGGCGACTGATACATGGGACAGATCCATATCAGATCAATGCCGAGATCCTGGATATAATCCAGTTTTGAAATGATGCCCTTGATGTCGCCGATCCCATCCCCATTCGAGTCCATAAAGCTTCTTGGATAGATTTGATAAGCTACGGCTTCTTTCCACCATACTTTTTTCATTTGATGCAATCCTTCTTTCTCAACCACTAAACTTTATTTATAGTATTATGTTTCAAGCCTGGATAAGGTACATTCTCGCTTCATATGGACGCAGCTCACTCTCCGACATTTGGCCTGAATAATTGGATATTAACAGCTGATTTGTCTCTGCCAATTGTTCCTGGAGCGGGAGTTCGGCCTGTTGTCCTTGGAAGTTGCATACCACCAGGATTTTGGTTCCATTGAGCGTCCGGGTGTAAGCAAATACATCTGGATGATCCGGGAATATCAGCTCATAATCCCCATATACGATCACGTCATGATCTTTTCTTAATTGAATTAGTTTCCGGTAGTAATGGAATATGGATTCAGGGTTATTCAAATTTTCCTCAGCGTGAATGTGCTTGTAATTCGGGTTCACTTTAATCCAAGGTTCTCCTTGCGTAAAACCCGCGTTATCGGAAGCATCCCATTGCATCGGTGTTCGCGCGTTATCACGGCCCTTGGTATAGATCGACTCCATAACGTCGCGTTCAGAATATCCTTTTTCCATTCTTTCCTTATAAAAATTCAGCAATTCAATATCCCGATAATCTTCCATCGCATATTGCACATTCGTCATGCCTAATTCTTCACCCTGGTAAATGTAAGGCGTACCTTGCATGCCATGAAGAAGCGTGGCCAACATTTTAGCCGATTCGATCCGGAATGGTCCGTCATTTCCCCAACGGGAAACGATTCGAGGCAAGTCGTGATTGTTCCAGAACAAACTGTTCCAGCCTTCCCCCTTGAGCTCTGTCTGCCACTTGGACAGCACTTTTTTTAATTCCATCACATCCAAAGGTTTAAGATCCCACTTTCCTTTCCCTTCTTGTTCATCCAGGCTGATGTGTTCGAATTGAAATACCATGGAAAACTCGCTGCCGTCCGGGTTGCTGTACCATTTTGCGATGTCCGGGGTGGCGCCCCATGTTTCTCCAACGGTGAGCAGGTCTCCCGCTTTTTGAAACGTTTCCTTACTCAGTTCCCTGATGTATTTATGCAAATGAGGTCCGTTCCCCGTAATCTTCAAATCCGGCTCTTTGCCGATGAGATCAATGACGTCAAGTCGAAAACCGCCGACGCCCTTATCGATCCACCAATTGATCATATCGTAAATTTCCTGCCGGACTTTGGGGTTTTCCCAGTTGAGATCCGGCTGTTTGGCCGAAAACAGATGCAAATAATATTGCCCGATCTCAGGCACCCACTGCCAAGCTGAACCACCGAATGTGGAGCCCAAGTCGTTTGGGGGCGTTCCTTCTACGCCATCTCTCCAGACATAATAGTCATGGTACGGATTGTCTTTGCTTTTTTTGGCTTCCTGGAACCAGGGATGTTCATCCGAAGTATGGTTCAACACCAAATCCATAATGATCCGGATGTTGCGTTCCCCGGCTTCATGAATTAACGTTTCCATATCTTCCAAAGACCCGAACATCGGATCGATATCCTGATAATCGGAAATATCATAACCAAAGTCGTCTTGCGGAGATTTGCAAACCGGCGATAGCCAGATGGCACCGATTCCGAGTTTCTGCAAATAATCCAGCCGGGACACAATGCCCTTCAGGTCGCCGATTCCATCCCCGTTGCTATCCTGAAAGCTCCGTGGATAAATTTGATACACGACAGTCTCTTTCCACCATTTTTTATGTTCCATCGTTCATACAACCTTTCTAACACATGTATATAGAAACCGCACTATTCAATTACACTAGGCCACTACGAGTGCAGCACCATCTTCCGATCGCTGTTATCCCCAGATTTTTTCGATTTCCTTTTTCAAAGGAGAAAATCCGGTGATAAAGGCGACCGCTTCGCTTCTCCAGATTGGTCCTGCCTCTCCGTTAAGATGCGTATGTTTTTTGCGGTTTTTATACTCGGTTTATCTTCATGGTTTCACAGCATCTTATTATTCCTTGACCGATCCGACGACAATGCCGGTGACAAAGTATTTTTGCAGCAAGGGATAAATCAGCAGCAGCGGGATGACGGCGACTACGATTTTGGCTGCATTCAGGTTTTTGTTCGAAATTTCGGTCAGACTGCTGAGCTCGGAAGAATTGGTCCCGGCTTGCAGCAGTTCCGCAATATTCACGTTAAGGGATTGAATATAGGTCATTAGCGGATAATTGCTGACTTTGGTCATGTAGATCAAACCGCTGAAGAAGTCATTCCACGTACCGACGATACTGAATAACGCAACCGTCGCCAGCGCCGGGATGGATACGGGAACATACACTTTGAATAAGACCTGGAGCGGGTTCGCCCCATCGATGAATGCGGCTTCTTCCAGCGCTTTAGGCACGGCAGAGAAGAAATTCATCACGAGAATAACACTGAAAATAGGAACAGCCCCCGGCAGAACAAGCGACCAGATCGTATTCAGCATATCCAGGTTTTTGATCAACAGGTAGCTGGGAATCATGCCCCCGCTGAACAGCATGGCAAAAATCATAATATTCATATAAATGTTTCTGCCCTTGAATTCCCTTTTCGACTTGGATAGCGGGTATGCCATCAATATGATAAGAATCATGTTAAGGATCAGTGTAAGCACGACGCGCAGCACGGATATGCCGAAAGAACGCCAGAACTGGGCATCGTCGATAATTTTCGTATACGCTGCTGTTGTAAAATTGACCGGAATGAGGCCTACCGCATTCGCGGATACGGCCTCGCTGCTGCTGAATGAAATCGCAACGATGTTCCATAACGGAAGAAGGCAGATCAATGCCAGGAAGATGACGATGGCATAGATGGCAAACCGGCCAATTCGGTCTTTTACATTTGCGGAATAGGGCACGGACGTTGCCTCCTTAAAATATTTTTCGGTCGGTATATTTTTTGGCCAATTGATTGGCGGACAAAAGCAAAACGATTCCGATCACGGATTTGAACAAGCCGACAGCCGTACCGAAGCTATACTGACGCCCGACAAGTCCGATGCGATAAACATAGGTATCCAGAATATCTCCCGACTCATAGACGACCGGGTTATACAGATTATAGATTTGATCGAAGCCGGCACTCAAAATATTGGTCAGGCTCATTACACCCATGAGGAGGATAATAGGCAGCATGCCCGGCAGGGTAATATGCCATACTTTTCTCCACCAGCTGGCCCCATCCATTCCTGCCGCTTCATACAGACCGGGATCGATCGAAGTGATGGCAGCCAAATAGACGATGGAACTGTAACCGAACTCCTTCCACACGTCCGTTCCAATAATCAGTGGCTGGAACCAGGTGTTGCTGCCAAGGAAATTAATATTTTGCAGGCCAAAGAACGCCAACATTTGATTCACGATTCCGTCCAGACTGAACATGTTGACAACGACGGACGCCAGAACGACCCAGGATAAAAAGTGCGGCAGATAAACGATCGTCTGCACGGATTTTTTGACGAGTTTCAGGCGGATCTCATTTAACAAAATGGAAAAAATGATCGCCATCATCGTTCCGAGCACAATTTTGGCAATGGCAATCACCAGCGTATTGCTGATGACCTGCGCGATATCCGGCAGCTTAAACATATAAATAAAATGCTTCAACCCGACAAACTCGGAGCCGAACATGCCCTTGGCCGGTATGTAGTCCTGAAAAGCCGTAATGACGCCGACCATCGGAACATAGCTGAATACCAGCAAAAACAAAATGCCCGGCAGCATCATCATATGGTACATGGCACCCGTGCCTAACCGGCCTCTTGCTTTCAAATTCCCCTGCTTCATGGATGAACCCCTTTCGTGAAGAAAGGCTGCAATCGCAGCCCTGCCATTGTTCATGGATGTTTATTTTTTCGATGCGATCTCGGCTTGTATTTCCTGAATGACTTGGTCGCCGCCTTGTTTCTTCCAATTGCTGACGAAGGTATCGAAGTAGTCCAGAGACTCTGAACCTGTCACGATTTTGATGAACGATTCCTGCTCCAGCTTCGTCAGATTCGCCCACGTCTGTTTCATGCTTGGCGTCGTTCCGGAGAATGCAGGTGTCATCCATACGAATTTATTTTCCTCTGTCAGTTTGTCGATCAGCCCGACTCCGTTGATCCGCGAGTGATATTTCGACCAGGCCGTAACGTTATCCGTATCCATATCGCTCAAATAGGTTTTGATGCTTCCGATATTGTTTTTCGATTCGGTTGTACGAACTTGATCCAGACCGATCTCTCCTTTAATCCCGCGAACGACGTCGGAATAATCATCCAGCAGCGACGTAGCGGAGTTGACTTCGATATTAAAAGGTCGGGTCGAACCGTCTACCCCGGTTTCCTGATACTTGGCGGCTTCCGGCATCGTTGTTGCGACATCTTTATCATTGGCCAGTTTGTCGTAGAACAGGTTTACAATTTTGACGGCCAGTTCAGGGTGCTCATATCCTTTTCTTACCACGATGAACTGATTGGATGGATTGGCATGCGCCACGTTCACTTTACCGTTTGCATCCTCCAACGTATATGCCGTGAATTTTGCATCTTTATCCATCTGTTTCACGCTGATCAGTCCCCAGTCGGGAATATGCCATGGTCCAAAAGCGATCCCGCTTTGGCCGTTGGTGTAGAGTGCGGTAATATCATCAAACGTGCGTGTCCCGAATTGCGGGTCGATGATCCCTTTCTTGAACCAATCCGCCATGATGCCCAGCATCCGCTTCGTTTCTTCTGTTGTGGAACCATAAACGATGCTGCCGTCTTCGCCATTCATCCAATATTGCGGGAATGCGCCCTCTGTTGAGGCAACTCCCAGCATGGTATAGGCAGAAGCATTATAATCTGTTGTGTTCAGCGTATTCACAAATGGAATGCCGACCGGGTTTCCGGATTGACCAGGATCTCTTTTCAGAAATTCCAGCGCCGTTTTCTCCACTTCATCGAGCGTGAGGGCTCCGTCTCCATCGGCATCTAGTTGAATGCCCAGCAGATCCAGCCAATCTTGACGGACCCAAACCATCGCTGGTGCGGAATCCAAAGCAGTTGCCGGAAGGGCCATCAAACGTCCATCGATCGTTGCATTGTCCAAAGCGCGTCCATCATAGGAATCATAAATCTGCTTGATGTTATCCGTGGCATATTGATCGTAAACGGCCGTCAGATCCTCAATCAGATCATTATCCACCAGTTCCTTCAGCTCATCCTTGGAATCGACGCGCATCATGTCAGGCAGTTCCCCGGATGCGATGGCCAGCGAAACTTGACGGCTGTAATCTTCGCCATTAGCTTCAAATTGATCTTTAATCTGAGCGTTAAACGTGTCTTTGACCAGTCGGGTATATGCGTTATTCTCATAGGTGTCTCCCGCCGGCAGTTTCGGGTTGGCCGTAGTTACGCGACCCATGGTGACGGTGATTTCATCTTTATAAGCGCTGAACGGATCTCCCGGCGTTACCTCATATTTGCCTGCTTCCTCCGCCGTAGGAGCATCGGAGGCGCCCCCACATGCCGCAAGGGTTGTAACCATCAGCGCAGACATCGACAGCACGGCCAGGCGTTTCGTCAACCGCTCGCTTTTCATGGACCATTTTGTTCTCATCGCATTCGATTCCCCTTCGTTCTGATTGTTTATTGTTGTTTGCGCTTTCATTATAAAATAAAGAGAAGACTCATCGAGATAGGGATTGAACGTCTGTTTGGATAGAAGAATGGTTACAGTTTCAACCGGAATCCCTGAAACAGCGGTTCACTTGTGAACATTTATCCTACCTGCTGACATACAATCGTCTATCCATGCGATTCGTCGGTCAAAAAACAAAAACCGGCAGCTCCTGAAACAGGAATCTGACGGCGTTCAACGATCATCGTGGGATTTGGTCACCCAGCCCGCTTCCTTGACCTTTATATTCGTTTTTTTCGTCTAGATCGTCGGTCATCTGGAAGAGGTTTGCTGTTTATCCCCTCTCCCGGCCTGCCGATATTCGCTTGGCAGCATGCCTGTCAGTTCGCGAAACATGCGGCTGAAATATTTTTCATCCGTATAGCCTACCCGCTCCGCAATCCAAAAAATCGTATTATTCGTATTCAGTAAATACTCTTTGGACTTCTCTATTCGTATGAATCGGGAGTACTCATTAAAGGTTTTCCCCATCAGATCCTTGAAACATTGGCTGAAGTAGCTTCGGCTGATATTGAGCTGTTGGGAGAGGCCGGAAGCTGTATACGCCTGGTCCAAATTATGCTGCACGATCATCACCGCTTTTTTCACGGCATCGATGATCTCCTGTGAATACGAAGTCTGTTCATCGGCCTTTCGAATGCCTGAAGCGGTCTGTTTGATCCAAGCCTCTACCTCGTGCCAGGACTGGAAAGAATGGATCATGGAGATTCTTCCAAGCGTCGTTTGGGCAAAAAGGCGGTTCCACTCCATAACGATCGAGTACAGCAATCCCATCAGCTGGCCTCGATGCAATCGCAATGATTTGAACTGTTCAATCAGTTGGTTATAGTAACCTTCATGGTGGGTCCAAGGGGTTTGGAACCAACTTTGCTTAATCCGATCGATGTCCTCATCCCTCGGTTCTTCAGGAAAGGTGTCTTCCTCATTCATCGAAACGGCAATGACCGGGTCATCCGGATTGTAGGCATAGAATAAAGACGTCTCTGTATAATTCATAATCCAGTTCTGGATTTGCGACCACGTTCGTTCCTGGATATCGGATATAACCAGCAGCGTACCTTGAGGAACTTGATTGAGGGATTGCTGCAATTGTTGAAACAGTTGATCCTCTCTGTGTTCAGGTGCCGCCCACATCCAGCTATTCCGCTCAACCTCCCACCTGATCTCATCTCCATGGGCAGTCAGTTCCAACGGCCACCGCTGCTCGGATTTGCGATCCAGCGAAACCAGCGCGTATACCTTCCGGTAATGAACGTTGAGTTCATGCAGCGAAGGCAGCTTTCGATTTGTTTTCGCCAGCTCGTCCATTCGGGAACGGATGCGGTGCAAAACATGTTCGAACTGCTCTTTCTCAAGCTGAACCTTGGCTATATAGTCGATGGCTCCCAGCCTGAGCGCTTCCTGGATATAATCAAAATCCTGATGCAGCGTCAACACGACGATATGCAGCTCCGGATAAAGCTGCCTTGCAGCTCGCATCAGTTCAATTCCCGACATCACCGGCATCGCCAGATCCGTCAGCATCAGGTCGACCGGCTGGGATTTCAGGAAATCCAGCGCCTTCGACCCGTTGCTGGCTTCTCCGACAACCTCCATGTTGAACTCGCTCCACGGCATCGCAGAGCTTATGCCTTTGCGTACCAGCTTATCGTCATCCACAATCAATACCTTAATCATGCCGAGATCTCTTCTCCTTTAATAGGCAGTATGAGCAATATGCTTGTCCCTGTTCCCAATTCACTCTCAATCACCAGTCGTGCCTGATCCCCGTACTGTGCCTGCAGCATGCGGTGGACATAGTTGAGCCCGATGCCCATTCCTACTTTTTGTTGTTCAGCCACACGATTGTTCAGCAGTTTATGAATGGCCTCCTCCGTCATGCCTGCTCCGTTGTCTTGGATCATAATGTTCAACGTTGCCGTACGCGTAACTTCAATTTGAATAAAACCTTCGTCGCTCAATCCATGATAAAGCGAATTTTCAACCAGCGGTTGCAAAATAAAACGGGGTACGGGGATTTGAAGGACTTGTTCATCCGCGGTAATGCGGACGTCGAATTCAAAGTCATACCGAATCTGCTGCAAAATCAGATACTGTCTTAGCGCATCGATCTCCTCTTCCATCGTGGACACTTGCCCTAATTTGCCCAAATTGTAATAGAGCAGCTTGTTCAAAGACTGCACCAGCTTGTCGATTTCCCCTTGTCCGTTCATGACGGCCAGCCAGTGCACCGTATCCAGCGTGTTCATGAGAAAATGCGGATTGATCTGATAAAGCAGCTTTTCCACTTCCAGATCGGCACGTATTTTCTCTTTCTGCTGCACTTCCTTGAAGAGGGCCCGGATTTGATGCTGCATATTCGAAAATTCACCGAGCAGAAAATCAAATTCGGGAATCTGCGTGCGAGCCTGGCTGCCTGTCGTTTGCGGATTTTTAGACATACCGTTGATCTCCGAATGGAACAGGCCGAGCGGTTTGTAGACCATCTTCCACAGCAGCCAAGCAAGAAACACGGTAAAGCCGAGGAAAAATAAAGCGACCAGCAATATTTGAAGCAGCCACTGGCTTTTCTCCTGTTGATACTGAGCCTGCGAAATGACGGATACGACGCTCCATTTCTGCGAGGAATCCTCCTTGAACCAATGATAACCACGGGATATTCCGTCTTTGGCCGCCCCTTCCGACAAGCTGGAGAAATTTTCTCCGACTCTCATGGCTTCCGGTATTTCACTATAAACGATGTTACCCTCCCCATTCAGGATCAAATGCGATAAAGCGCCTTTGTATTGATTGTAGCCAAGCGTTTCCTGTGTCAGGCGAAAACCGGATTCCACGTATATATACACATCGTCCCTTTGAGGCAGTTGTACTTTTCGCATCGCAGACAACACCAGTTGATCATCGAATCGGTTCATGCTGGTATGAGGACCATAGTACGCAATGCCATATGATTTGAAAAGTACGGGCAGAGACTCGGGAGCAAAACGATCTTTGATCGGAAAGTTGCCGAACTGGGTCGTGCCTTCTTTCTGAAAGTAATACAAGGTCAAGCCGATATTCGGATTCGTAAACGTAACGACATTCAGCTCACTCTTTAAGGCATCTCTGGCCTCGATCAATTCGAAAATATCGGCGGAAGGCTTCAAAAATTCATCCAATTTTTTGCCCAAAGTTCCGCTATAGGACAACTGCTGTGTGACATGATTCATATTCGTGATCGAATTCTCCAGCGAGGACGTCACCTGCTGCAGATTACTGCGGATGCCATCATCGATTTTATTGGCGAAAATGGAATCAATGGTGTAGTAAGAAATCGCGAATATGCTGATAAAAGGGATAAACGCACTGAGAAAAAACAATAAAAAAATTCTTTTTTTAAGTGTCATGTCGGCCTGCTCTCTCTCCTTATAAAAATGAAACAGCAAGCTCCTGGTTATGGAAGCTTGCTGTTTATATCCATACAGCTGTACCGATTATCTTTTTCCCCGTAGGCATCGGCCTACTTGAAGCTTGTCGGCATCTCAATCCATTCAGGCAGAAAAAACCAGGGACCCTTTTATCTCCGGCCGTCCAAGTCCAATTTCTTTTCATAATTATAGATCGATATTCAAATATGTCAAACGCTTTCATTCGTGCTGGGAGTTAAACCGATATTGAATCGTAATACAGAAAAAAATGTTACGGAATGAATCGCTTAACAATGACGAAAAAACCTTTGCTGATTTTCATCAGCAAAGGTTCTCTGTTTCAACATAATTGTAATTCACCGAAATCCATGTGCTTCAAACGGCTTAATGCGTGAAGTTTGTACCCGGAATGGACTGGATCGGCGCAGGAGCAAAGCCGTTTTGGATTTGCGTCATGTCCTGCTGAGCCAGCTGAGGGACTTGATAAAAACCGTGTTTATTTTGATAGATCGAGATTTCATAAGCCATTTCGATGCAATTCGGCAGCGAATCGGCCAAGACGCGACGTACAACCGGGTTTGTGGTTTCCATCGCTGCCGTCGTTTTCATGACGGCTCCTGATTTGACCGCATTCAGCATGCAAGTGGAAATGGTTTGGTCACAAATTTCCGATGCCGACTGCATAGGTTTTCTCGGTTGGCTTGGTTTCATGCCAAAAATAAAATCATTGCCTTGTTTCATTTTGTAGCTTTGCGTTTCTTTGGATGGATTCTGACCGGATTTGAAACAATCCAATGTAATATTGTATTCATCGGCGATGAATTGTTTTTGACGCTGTAAAATGTCCTTCAATTCAGGATCTTGCACATGTTCGCTCAGCAAGGTATACGTGTTCAGCGTATTGATCGCTCCGGTAAGCACCTCCTGAACGTCAAACATCTCGTGGCCGCCATGATTCAGTTGTGGGGGAACCGTTCCTGTGTGCATGTTTTGATGGTTTTGGTTTTGCAGTTGCATTCGCGCATTGCCTCCTGTTTTTTGGTCGATTAGCTGCACAAGGAACAGTGTTAGGTCCGGATTTTTACCTTTGGCCATCACTTGTTCCTTATTTGTCAGTCCACCGATATTATGAGCATCCTGACTTTAACTATTCGGAATATTTATTGGTATTGCATGGAACCAGGATCATTCCAGATGAGGATACAACCAGCCAATAGGATTCGCTGAGGCCATCAAATGATGCGCAAAGAACGTTGAAATTGGGCAATATCTTCATAGATGGCAGGGTATTCGGGCAGCTCCGGAATGTCCATAACGGGTTTCTTCTTAGCTTTAATGGAGTTTGCAAGCCTTTCGAAATATCGACCGTACTCCATCGTCCGTGCCTCCGGCATCGGTTCCCCGGCAGGATGGCGGGACGCTGCCAGCAGCATGTATCCGAGATGCAAACAGTCCCCCACGGCCGGCCAAAGGCTCGTGATCTTTGCATCCCTGCTGATCGACTCGGCAAACGCACTGTCATAAACCGAGCGAAGCCGTAGCAGGGCGTGTTGAAGCTCCTGTCGTTTGGACTCTTTAAGCTCTGCACGTTCACTCTTCAACATGGCAATCAAGGCTTCCCCTTCCTTCGCAACGGCATCCGACAATACGGCAAGCAGTCGTCTGGAATAAATCTTCCTCCATAACAGCGTTGTTCCGACGATGGCCACGAAGCTCCCGATGATGATATCGACGATTCGAGCAGATATGAAATACCCGCTGGTCAGCACCGGATTAATCGTCGTTCCGATCAGCAACGTACTGGGGGTGATGAAAATAACCGCCAACGAGTAATTTCGGGCATAGATCAGTTCGACAATAAATTGAAGCCCGGCCAACGTTAACGGAACCCATACCCCCTGAGGTTTCAGCCATAACAAGGCCGCACCGACCAAAATGCCAATCATCGTGCCCGCGGAACGCTGAATCCCCCGATGCAGACTGCTGACGTAAGTTCCGCCACCCATGACTGCAGCCGCGGATAAAGGAACCCAATACGAACGGTTCAAATGAAAACCATAGGCAATAGCCGCTGAAATCAAAAGCACGATTCCATAGCGGAGAGCGGCGTAGTGCAAATGGGATTGCTTGTTGAACGCGTTTTGGAAATTGTCACTGAAACGGAAATCGATATTCGCAGCGGGCTTAGGGGAAAGAACCGAATGAGTTGTATCGCAGTTCATCTCAACCGCGGACTTCACGTTTGAATATAATGCGATAAGCGAAGCACTGCTTCCCTCCTCGGGCATTCGGACGTCGAAATGCTTCTCGCTGTTGTTCTGATGGAGCTGATTGCCTATGATCCGCAGCGTTTCAGCGAGTTGATCTTCGATCTCGTGTTTCGGCTCCAGCGAAACATCGAGAATCGAAAGAAATATTACGCCGGCTTGCGCGTTCAATCTTTTCCATTTTTCCAAAGCGCTTATGTTATCGTTCCGTTTTCCAAAAACATAGGAATGGGATAATGTCCGATCCGCCTGTTTCATGAGAAACGCCGCCTGATGCTGCCGCTCTGTATAATGATCCGTTCCGATGGAGGACAGCAGATTCGACAGGCTATGATAGACGGCAGAGACCGCCTTGGTCTCGGCAGCGTAAGGCTTTACGAGCACTCCCGCCATTCCGACGATCCAGGCAAAAATCGCCCCGCACAATACGCACAGCACATTGGGGCCCAAAGCACTCGGTTCATGCGGCATGGAGGTGCCAATCGAATAAGCGAGAACAAAAAACATGCCGCCAGGGCCGGCCATCTGAAAACGTTGAAACAGAAACGTGGCCAGCCCTCCGATCACCCCAAACATGAGCACCATAAACATGTCATTATAGGAGCTTAACGCGCCAAGCGCAAATGAAGCGGTTAATCCAAGCGCAACCCAGAATAATCTTGCCGCTCGCTGGGAATAGGTTTCATTAGTTACATATAGAAAGGTGAAACCTCCGACGGATGCCAATATGCCGAGGGCAGGGTCTCCGATCAAAAAACCGGTCAACGAGGGAATGCCCACACTGATCGCAGAGCCGACTCCCCTGAACCAGTTTAACGGGCTAGGTTTGATTCGAAAGGCTTCTTTAACCGTTGTTTTCTTCGGAAAATGATGCTTTGCCCGCCTTCTGTTGTCATGAGTCTGTTGATGATCCATCTTACCTACCTCTGTTTCAAACTAATTTTGGGTATGGGCTATCGCATTTTTTTCGATGCGGGATAATACACGGCTGAACATGGTTAATTCATCCTCCGTAATCCCTTCCAATACTTGATCGAAAACCTGTTCCAAATCCTTTTCGACCTCGTTTCTTAATTTCGTGCCATCTTCTGTAATGAAAATCAAATATGAACGACGGTCCTGACGATTGGTTTGGCGAACGATCAGCCGATTCCTCTCCAGGTTATCCAGTATTTTTGCCAAGGTGGCAGGGTCCTTATCCGCAATGACAGCCAGCTCTTTTTGTGTAATGCCTTCATGCTCAAACACCCTCTTCAATACCGTCCACTGTTCGGGCGTAATGGAAAAACGCTTTAAATGGCCTGTAAGAAAACGAAGAATCGCTCTGCTTGTTTTCGTTAAGGCATATCCATATAATTCTTCGGAGCTAAGATTCATAAGTGTCTCCACCTTCAAAATTGATTAGTATACATATAATTCGTATACATATTAATTTTAGAATTTATCGTGAGAAAAAGCAAATATTGCACTAAGCGGATCAAAAAAAATCTGGGGTTAACCGCGATCGGACGATGGTTCCGACCACGTAGTAGCTCCGTGTAAAAATAATTCGTTCAACTTATATCGTTTCTTTTTTGGATGCTGCTGTTATTATGAATGTATATCCTGAATTTGAGTGGATTGGGTACAGGAGTAGTTGCATATCTGACTAGTGACGTTCACAGGAGGCGATGAGGATGATTAGAGGATTAACGAAGGCTGGTTTGGGAAAGATCGAGTCGGATGAACAGTATATTACAGATGCGGCAAAGCACGGTTTCCAGTCCGTCGATTTGAATCCGCTCTCATTGGTTCGACAATATGGCAAGGAACAGGCCGCACACCTGTTGGAAAGCAATCAGATCATCATCGGTTCATCGGATTTGACGGTGGACTGGAGAAACTCGGAACAGCAATTTCGCGAAGGCCTTCCATCTCTGGTTGAAATGGCCGAAGCCTCTGCTGCGCTGAATTGTTTCAACTGCTGCACCTATGTTTTACCTTCGACGGACCAGCCGGCGGCGCCATTTATGGCAGCGGCTACAAGAAGATTGAGACTTTGCGCCGATATTTTGGGCGCCTACGGTATTCGGCTCGGGCTGGAGTTCGTGGGCTGCCATCATTTGCGGACCCAATGGAAAAATCCGTTTATTTGGAGTGTGGAGCATACCCTGGACTGGATCGATGCCATTCATGTTCCCAACGTAGGCTTGTTGGTAGACTCCTATCATTGGCATACGAACGGTTTACGGATCGAAGAGGTGCTGAATTTGAAAAAGGAGCAGATTGTTCACGTTCATATCAATGATGCCTACGATTTGCCGATTGAACAATTGCTTGATCATGAACGCTTATATCCCGGCGAGGGGGTCATCGATTTGAAGGGCTTCCTGAAAAATTTGCAGGCCATTGGTTACACAGGCGTTGTAGCCCAAGAAGTGCTGGCGCCTGCACCGACCCTTGCTTCAAGCGAACTGTTCGCCAAATCGAAAGCGGGTTTTGATCGCGTGTTCGAAGCTTTGTAACGGATGGAGTAATGAAAGAGCTGCAAACAAGCCGGGAACCTTGGTTTCCGGCTTGTTCTGCGAAGGAGTACATCGTAGTTTGTTTACATTAACCGCAATTCTTAACGTTCAAACATCATCGAACGGGTTTCTCTTTCGAATAATAACGAAGAATAATCATTCAGGGTCGGAACGTCCCCATGGAATTCGATCGGCAATACCACATAGCTGGATTGAAAGTAATCGGCTCCGTTCCAGCGATCGGAAAAGTACAGGAATTCCTGCTCCGACCGCTTCAGTACAAAGGCGGGCTGGGTATGGTACGTCGTTTCGTCCCCGAAATCGCTAAGCATGCTCCACGGACCCTCCATGGAGTGGGCCATCGCATATTTCCCTTGATTCGGCTCCCAACCCGTGCAAAAAGAGGTGAGCATATAATACTTCCCATTTCGCTTGAAGACGGCAGGCGCTTCCCGGTACTCACCCTGCCATAGCTTCCCGACAAGACATTCGACATTAAGGTAATCTTCCTGCAGCCGATAAACATGAAGATCCGCATTGTCTCTGGCAGCCGAAATAAAATAGGCAGTACCGTCATCATCCTGAAAAAGGGTGCAG
Organism: Paenibacillus sp. FSL W8-0426; assembly: GCF_037969725.1. NCBI lineage: Bacteria > Bacillati > Bacillota > Bacilli > Caryophanales > Paenibacillaceae > Paenibacillus > Paenibacillus sp. FSL W8-0426. The sequence goes on from NZ_CP150203.1 coordinate 4,167,911, forward strand.
TCCCGCGACATATACCCAAAGGGATTAAAGCTGCCATGATACACGAAATGGCCATCGGGAGAATCGGATGTGGCAATGGCGCATGCAGCGTCGTTGTAATCGTTCCCGTTTTCATAGTGAACCCAGAGAACAAATTTCTTTGTCGCCGGATTAAAGAGCACCTTAGGCCGTTCCAGATTGACTTTTCCACCCTTTTCGTTCACTAATCCCAGATTCGTTCGGACTCTAATCGGCGCCACCGGAGTTGAAGTCGTCAGGATATGATTTCGAAACTCCCAGTTGAATAGATCTTTGGAACGATAACAGCTAACATACATATCTCCTCTACGGTCTTCGCCGTACCAATAATAAAAATCGTCATGGAACAGAATATGTCCGCCATGGGCATGGATCGGCTCACCGTTTATATCATTCCAAATGCCGCCATTGGTTAGTTTAGTATTCATGCCGCTGCCTCCCTTCTATTTCACTTCATACTTTTAGGAAAAAATCGTTAATCGATGTCCGTTCCGAATATCTTCACTTCCCACAGCCTTGGAGTATACCAGTTGTTAGGGTTATTGTGCAGCTTTGCGCCTTGCATATTTATTCTCACATACCTGGCCGTATTGGAGAGGCTATCGGAGGTGAAGCCGTAAGACGTATTGCCGGTCCGATCCAAGGCTACCGTCCAATGGACATTGTCTGTGCTCGTCTCAATGTTATACTTGTAGAATCCTTCAGAGCCTTTTTGCATCCACCAGGAAATCTGCACGTTATTGATCTGTTGAACCGAGCCCAGATCTACCTTCCACCAATGCGGCCAGGCGCTGCTTGCGGCGGTCCATTCGGTTTGGTAGCTTCCATCATTGGCGTAGCTGGCCGGTTTGGTTCCCGACGCCGTTTGCGCCGTGGCCTCTTTGCCTTGCGACAGCAGTTTGCCGTTCTGGACGGGAACGACGACATCATCGTTTGCATTGTACAGAATTTGATCAAAGTAATCATAGAATGCGTAACCATTGGAGAACCAGACAGGGAGCAATCGTTCCTCGGTTGTACCGTTTTGCGTACCTGCCCAACCGAACATCCAGCGATAAGCCACCATCACGACGTTGTCGCCGGTGTTTGGCTTTACCCGCATCACGGAGCCCGATTGCGCCGAGAAGGTCGACGTATTGCCGATCACGCGCAGCTCAGACCATTCCCCATCCATGCTTGTGGCCGAGGAATACATCGGTATGCTTGGATACCAGCCGGCAGCCTGGGAAGAAAACAAATAATACATGCCGTCTTTTTTGATGACTTTCGGCAGTTCCCTATGTTGGTTCTGGTAAATCACGGAAACTTGATGATCCACGTCCAGCCAATCGGAGGTCAACTGATACAAAACCGTATCCGAATTGTTATTCGCCGTGGAGATCAAATAGGCTGAACCGTCGTCGTCCTTGAAAATGGAGATGTCCCTGGACTCGTTTCCTTCCGGTCGAAAGCTTTTGTGAAACGTAAAGTGCTCTCCAGGCGTCGCCGAAGCCACCGATACTCTGGCCAGCGTGTAGTCCCTGCTGTTCTCGTAGTGGGCCCAAAATACAAATTTATTTGTAGGCGCATGGTACAGAATATTGATACCCTCAAATTTGGAATCGGCCAGGTCCGGATGATCCGTATAGGAAAGTACCACTTTGTCGTTCCCATAGGTTATATCGTCGGTCGACGTCTGTTGGATCATTTGGCCAAATCCGCCAGATGGCTTTTGCACGAAATTGAACCTGTAGTAGGTATCCCCGACTTTAAGTTCATTCGGAAGGTTTAGGGTTGATTTTGTTGTATTATCAAATGTGGTGAGGTTATCCGGAAGGACGTAAGGTGTGTATTCGGGCGAAACGGCGGAAGTTAACAAGGAATTGCCGGCATACGCCTTCACTTGATACCTGTATGTGCTGCCCATGTTAAGGTCATAATCATCCGTCGTAGTTCCGCCTAGTGTCTGCAATAATGCAAAAGGTTCATTGTTTTCGGATCTGAACAGCTCGTATCCCGTCGCTCCGTCGACAGGTGCCCAGTGTATTTTGGCATTGGATACTTCCGATTCGTTCTTCAGCACAAACAGGGTTGCGGCAATATTCGTTTCCTCGCCGGCAGCATGAACGGTTTGTGCCGAGGACGAAAAATGAAAGGCCAGCAACAACAATGCAATGACGATCGCCATCCCTTGTTTCCCTTTAATCACGCTTCATCATCTCCCTCTAACCAAACTTTATTTCAACTTCATCATGGCCATGACATCCGTCTCGCTCGCCTGGTTGTACCATTCGTTGACTTCTTCGATCACGTCGTCTCCGCCTTTTTCGTGCCACTGTTTGACAAAGGCATCAAACGCTTCAAGCGGCTCATTGCCATAAATGATTTTGGTGAATGTTTCCTGTTCCATCGTGGTCAACTGCTCCCATACATTTTGCATCGTTGGTGTAGGCGGCCCATTAAATGCATTTGGCAGCAACGCATCCCGGTTTTCGTATGAAATCCGATACCCGTCTTTGGTCGTTGGATCACTTGATGCACTTCGGATCAGGACGCCCGTATCGGGCTTCGCACCATTCGCCAGATCGTAATACGATTTGCCGGGGCCGTCTACGCTCGGCGTATTTTTGGTAAATGCCATTTTCCCGACGCCTTGCACGGCATCCAAAGGCTTGTTGAATTTCTGCGGATCAAACGTGACTTCGTCATTGACGATATCATAATCGTATCCCTGGGCGTAGCCGTATTTAAACTCTCCGGTACCGAACGCGGCATCGTACATTTTATCGTAGTACAGGAAGAACGCTTCCATGTTCTGAAAATCCTTGTTAAACATAAACACGCCATCATTCAGCTGGGCGGATTGATAGGTTTTGTCACCGTTCACGCCTTGAATGGTCGGATAAGCGCTGATTTTCGCTCCCTCTATATTTTTCTCCACATCCATCACACTGCCGTATAGCCAAGGACGACCGATGATGATGCCTGCTTTCCCTTGAGTAAAATCCGACAGTGCGTCCCAAGCGCCCTGCGTGGCTAGTTCCTTGTTCAAATACCCTTTGGCATACCAATCGCGCAGCTTTGCAAGCGCCTCTTTGTTGCCGGCGGCCACCGATCCATAGGTCAGTTTGCCGTTATCGTTATACCATTGGCGAGGGAGATATTTGCCCGTATATGCGCTGAAAATCATGACCGGATCGCTGACCCAACCCGTGTTGTACGAATCTTTACCGGAGAACGTAAAGCCGTATGTATCTTGTTTGCCATTGCCGTCCGGGTCGTCATTGGTAAACGCCGCGATGACCTGCTCGAATTCCTCGATCGTCGTCGGCGCCTTCAACTGCAATTTGTCGAGCCAGTCCTGGCGGATCAGCATGACTTCGCCTTCCGTCAAATTCGGCGCGATCGCCATCCCGTACACTTTGCCATCCCTGACAACCGGATTGAAGGTCGACGGGTATTGTTTGTAAATTTCTTTAATCCGGTCAGGCATGTAAGCTGCGATATCTTCGGTAATTTCCTTGACCCGCCCGGATTCGATCAAATCATTCACCAGCATGGTGTCATACACCGGCAGAACGTCAGGCAGCTTCTCCGAGCCCGTGAGCGCCAGCCGCAGCTTGGTATTGTATTGCGAAGCGTCACCGCCCAGCAAGGTGGTTTCGACTTTGATCCCCAGCTTTTCCTCGCCCCAACGGGTCAGCACATTGTCGTTCAAACTTTCGCCATTGATGTATTTGCCCGCGTTTTCATCCTGCTGTTTCGCAATCGTCATCGTGATCGGAGGATCGTATTTTCCGTCCTTGAGCACCGATTCCGTCGTGGAGACGGTTTTGCTTTCTCCACCGCTGCAGCCGGCAACAAGCGCCGTCGACAGCATGATCATGCTTGCCATTTTCCAACCATTACTTCTTTTTTTCATTGAAATAATCCCCCTCGCTTTATTCTTTGACAGCCCCCAGCACGATGCCCTTCACGAAATATCGCTGCAAAAAAGGATAGACCAATATGATCGGCAGCGTGCTGACAAAAATTTGGGCTGCTTTAATGCTTTGCTCCGACATGGCTTCGACTTCGGCCTGGCTCATGGCCATATTCTGCATGTTGCTCTGCACCACCACCGTTTGCAGAAAAGAAGCCAGCGGATATTTGCTCGCATCCGACATGTACAAAATCCCGTCAAACCAGGAATTCCAGTGCCCCACCATAATAAACAGGGATACGGTCGCCAGTCCCGGCAGAGACAATGGCAAATAAATTTTGCTGAGGATGGCGAAAAAGGACGCTCCATCAATAAATGCCGCTTCTTCCAACGCTTTTGGAATCGTTTTGAAGAAATTGACGAGAAGAATCAGATTGTAGGCTCCGAACGCTCCCGGCAGCACAAGTGCCCAAATGGTATCCTTCAATCCAAGGCTTGTCACCAAAATGTAAGAAGGGATCAATCCTCCGGAGAAGAGCATCGTAAAGATAAAAAACCACATCAGCGCGTTGCGGCCCCGGAACTCCTTGGAGAGGGCATATCCTGCACAGGTAAGGATAAACATGCTGATTGACGTGCCCAAAACCGTTCGAAGGATGGATGTCAGCATGGAACCGATGAAATTGGAATTGTTGAATGTTTTTACGTAGCTATCCACATTGAATCCGACCGGCCAAAACGACACCAGGTTGCCGCTAACGGCTGCTTTGCTGCTGAGCGATTGCGCCAATAGATGAAGGAGCGGAAGAAAACACGCCAGTCCCGCCAAAATCATAAACGCATAGTTGAACACCGAGAATACTCTATAGCCTGTCGTCTTATGGTACACGATCCCTCTCCCTCCCTGTTAGAATATTTTATAATTGGCATACTTATAGGCCAGCCTGTAGGATACGACGATCAAGATCAGGCTGATCCCCGATTTGAACAGTCCTACCGCGGTCCCGAACCCGTACTGTCCGTTCAGCAAGGAAGAACGATAGACATATGTGTCGATGATATCTCCCGTACTGTAGACCAGCGGGTTGTACAAATTGAACACCTGATCAAATCCCGCGTCCAGAATATTTCCCAGACTGAGCGTAGAAATGACGATAATCATCGGCAGCATGCTGGGCAAGGTGACGTATAGAATTTGCTGCCGGCGCGTGGCGCCGTCGATCTCGGCCGCTTCATAATAGGAAGGATTGATTCCTGCAATGGTCGCCAAATAGACGATCATGCCGAACCCGAAGCTCTTCCAAACGTCGCTGACCACCACCGTGAATCTAAACAGGTCAGGGTCCCCCAAAAAATAAATCGGATCGCTGCCGAACATCCACGTCAATAGCTGGTTGACGCCCCCATCCAATCCGAGAATGTCGATCATCAATCCCGCAACGGTGACCCAGGACAGGAAATGCGGCAGATAAACCAGTGTCTGCACGCTTTTTTTGATGCCGACATTTCGCAGCTCGCTGAGTAGAATGGCCATAATGATCGGAACGATAATGCCGACGATAATTTTGGAAACGGCGATTATGAGCGTGTTGACGATCGCTTGGGTCGCCTCGTCGTACCGAAATATTCTTTCGAAGTTTTCCAACCCGATCCACCGTGAGCCGCTAATGCCCAGCCATGGTTTGTAGTCCTGAAACGCCATGAGCAAACCTACCATGGGACCGTAAGAAAAAATGCAGACAAACACAATAGCAGGAATACATAGTACATACAACGGCCAGTTTTTCTTGATTTCCTTTTTCCATGAATTTCGCCGGGAAACGGCTGTTATCGTTGTTTTGGCCGATTTTGCGAAACCGATGTCATTAATACTGCATACCTCCTTTATGACGACTCTTGGAATGCGATCCTCGTATTTAGCTTAACAAAAGCGCTTACATGCCAAAATGCCAACATTTCAAGATCATCACCTCAACCTGAATCATTTTGAAACCGCTTTTATTAAAATGCACATCCCACTCTTCCGCTTTTTGACAGTTTATCTTATGATATAGCTAATTCGATACGGGAACGCCGTAACTCAAGTTTTGCTGCGGAAAGGGAACGTCTATGATCAAAAAAATGTACATGAAACGATTTATTTATTTTTTTGTATTTTTTCTGCTGCTGACGTTAAGTTTGTTTTTCGTGATGAATCGCCTGAGTTCCAAAACGCTGGAAGAAAATCTGATCGGCGCTTCCAAAAACCAGCTTGATTACGTGAAGGGCATTCTTGACGGGATTATGTATGAGGCAAACATGTACGGGGTTCAGTTTGCGGCTGACAGCGATGTTCGCTTCTATCAGAACCATGTGATCGAGCTGAGCAATTACGATTCGCAAATGAAAAAAAATGACATCGTCGACCGTTTGCGGCAAACGCTCCTGTCCAGCCGATCCATTGAATCGATCGGTATTTACTGGACGTCCGAAGAAACGTTCCTGTCGACCAACAATACGCTTGAAGCGAGGCTTCCTTTCCAAAAGGTTCATCGCCAGGGATGGCAAATCCAGGGCGACAGCTTGTATTACTTTGCCGTCTACCCTTACATCCATAAATCCGGGCAAACGGAACCGGCTCAGTATGTAGTCGGCGTAAAGCTGAATACCGATTATTTGAAAAGCCTGCTAAAAAAGGCGGTGAACAATGACAGCTCCAACGCCTTTTTCCTGTTTAATCAGCAGCGGTTGTGGAGTGAGGGAGAAGTCGATACCGACTTGTTGAAAGCGATTACGGATATGCTTTCGCCCGGGCAGGACGCAACGTTAAAATATGATTATCATACAAATTCGGACGATTACTATGTTCTTTCCCGATACATAGAACCGATCGATGCCTACCTGATTACATATACGCGCACGAATGATTTTCTGCAACCGCTCGACCGCAGCCGCAAAGTTTTCCTTGCCAGCATTTTAGCGGTGCTGACGCTCGGCCTGGTTGTCATTTTTACGTTTTACCGAAACTACGACCGCAATATCCGATTAATGGAGAAAAAATTTTTGCAGGTCGAGCAGGGCAATCACAGCACGCGCATTACCGAAAACACCGATAACGAATTTTACGGCCTCTTCCGGAGCTTTAACCACATGGTTGCGGAAATTCAGGGTCTGTTCGTATCTTTAAAGACTGAAACGGAGCTGAGAAGAAGTGCGGAGCTGAAACAGCTGCAAGCCCAGATTAATCCTCATTTTCTGTATAACAGTCTGTTCTTCATCATGTCGGTGGCCCAATTCTCTCCGGATGCCGTCATGCGTATGAGCAAACATCTGGCCGAGTATTATCGCTATTTAACCAAATTGGATCAGCATGAAGTCACTCTGGAAAGCGAGCTGCAATTTGCGGAACACTATCTCATCATCATGACGCTCAGCAAAAAGATCGAGTACAACATCGATGTACCGCCGGAATTGGCCTCCACCCCCCTGATGCCTCTCATGATTCAGCCCGTCGTGGAGAACGCCATTCAACATGGAATCGAAGGACAGCAGGGAGCCCATCGGGTAACCATCGATATCAAAAGGGCGGAAGCAGCCATTCTAATCAAAGTGTCGGATGACGGAAAAGGGCTTGCACCGGACGAAATTCGCCGTTTGGAGGCTCAGCTTGAACACGCTACCCCGCCGGAAGGGACAAGAGGCGTGGGTCTCTGGAATGTGAACCGGCGCTTGAAAAATACGTACGGAGAGGCTAGCGGATTGCAATTTTCCGTGAATGATTGGGGCGGCTTATCCGTCCTGCTTGTAATCGAGATGTCTATAGAGAAAGGGGAACGCCTATGCGATTATTAATCGTGGATGACGGACATTATGTCGTCGAGTATATGAAACACTTGCTGGATTGGAAAGCCTTCGGCATCGATCAGATTGAAACGACGACCAATTCGATCGAAGCGAGGGACATGCTGAATCGAAGCCCTGTAGATATTTTGATCACGGATATCCGCATGCCTGAGGTTTCGGGATTAGATTTGCTTCAACATATTCACATAAACAGTTTGCCGACGAAGGTCATCATCCTTTCCGGCTATTCGCAGTTCGATTATGCGCAGCAAGGCATCCGGTTAGGGGCACTCGACTATTTACTGAAACCCGTGGATAAAGATGACGTCGAGAAAGCCATGTCTAAAGCCATCCAACACATTGTGAAGACAAGGCCCGTTCAACCTGCCTCATGGGACAACTTTGACGGTTTGGGGTACATGCTCTCCCTTCTTGGAGAAAACGAGGCATTAAAGAAGGAATTCGCTGCTTATTCGGAAGGTTTAGGGCAGCATCGTTTTTGCGGTTTCAGGGCAGAGGATTGTTCCCCAGAGGATGTGAGTCGTTTAAAGGATGCTGTCGGGGACAAATGGAGCCGTCTCGTTTGGACTGCAGGCAGGCGGCTGATCGCTTTTGTTCCGGAAGACGCCGCGGGGAAACTGGCCGATCAGTTCGATCACGCGGTCTTGTCCCCTCCGTTTTCCTTGAACGATCGCAACGAAACCCGGCAGCTGTTTTATGAATTTTTCCTGAATGAGGACGTGTCGTCAGACGACTTTACAAGGGTATTCAAACAATTGCCGTCATGCGGGGAATGGGAATCCTTCAAAATTGTTGTTCATCAATATGAACGAATCGTTCACCGAAAACAAAAAATGATCTTTCTTATGGAGAGGATTATTGATATATATCTTGCAGATCAACATCGGAATGCCTCTGAAGCCGCGGATTGGATATTCAATCGGCTTCGGAATCCCGACGAACTTTGGCCGATTCTAAAGGGCAGCGTCAGCCGGATCAGCAGCAGCAAGCAGATGTCCATTCAGAACATCGTCACGAAAGTGCAAAGGCATATCGAAGACCATCTGGCTCATGGACTCAGCCTGGATGAGCTGGGGAAAGTCGCCCATCTTCATCCTGTCTACCTTTCCAAACTTTTCAAACAGGAAACGGGTGAAAACGTCTCTAACTACATCTCCAGGAAACGGTTGGAGAAAGCTTCACAACTGCTGCAGGACTCCGAACTTCGCATCGCCGACATCGCCCACATGGTCGGTTACAAAAAAAATCAGTATTTCATCCAATTGTTCAAGGAAAAATACGGAGTTACGCCCTATCAGTACCGCAGAAACACAATCCATCAATGAAGCGGAAAGTTACGCTGCCGTTGTCATTTCCATCGATACAAGAAGTCGCAAGGGAAGCGACTTCTTGGCATCCAAGGGTTTATTCGTCTGCACGAACTCATTGATGTTCTTATACGGAAATATCCAGACTTCCGCCCAAATTCGGATGCGGCGCCGGAACCGTCTTGAGCATCTCGGCCATCTGTTGGCCTTGTTGCTCCGCCATATTTTTGGACATGGACAACACCTGCAAGCTGGCTGACTGGGCAAGCGAAGTTTGGCTCATTGCGATCGACAAAGCGGCAATATCCATCCTCTCTCCTCCTTTCTCCCCTTGTATTCGGGTCTTTCCTATATATCGGTTGAACGTGCGCAAATTGAAAGCTTTACCCCAAAACCTTCAGCTCGCCATCCATTTCACGGCCTCGAATCGTTACCTTTACGAGCAGCTGTTCAGGCTGGGAATATGTCGATCCATCCCTTCCTTTTCTCCGGAATTGCGGCGTAAAGCCTTCATTCCGCTCTTCTGTTTGACATGGACTTGGGAAAAAGCAGTTCAAATCTCGTCCCGTCAGACGCACCGTTTAAATGAAGCGTTCCCCTATGCAATTCCGCAATCTGGCGGACGATGGATAACCCGAGTCCTGTACCGCCGTCCTCCGTCCGTGCGGCATCCCCTCGCACGAAAGGATCAAAGATCACCTCCGTCAAATTCGCCGGAATGCCTACGCCGTTGTCCGCCACCGCCAATGAAACGAACTCTCCCGCCTCCGCCAGCTCGATCGTTACCTTCGTTCCCGGCGGATTGTGCTTCATCGCATTGGTCAGCAAATTGGACATCGCCCGATGCATCAAGCGTAAGTCGCAATCCGCCATGAGGTGTTCCGGAGAGCAATCCACTTCCAACGTGTACTGTTCCAGTTCGAAGAGCTCGTAAAATTCCGCGGCAACCTCCCTCGTCAACTCGGCGATATCCGTATGTTCCAGCATGAGCGGATAATCCGGCCTGTCCAGCTTGGACAACATGACAATCTGGTCGATCATCGCGGTAACTTGCTCCGCTTTGCCATACATCAAACGATACGTTTTGACCTTGTTCTCTTCGCCCTCAACCATGTCAAGCTCCAGGGCTTTGGCATATCCTTGGATGATGGTGATCGGTGTCTTCAAATCGTGGGACAGATCGGCAAGCATTTGTCTTTTTTCCCGTTCCAGCTTGCGATTGTCCTCCCGTGCCCGTTCCAGTACTTCCGCCATCTCGTTGAACGACTTCTGAATGACCTCAAATTCATAACCACCATCGATGATCAGGCGCTCTCCATACTCTCCTTCCTTCATTCCCTGTATGGCAGAGGCGATCCGTTCGAGCGGTCTCGTCACCCGTCTCGCACTCCACAAGCTGTAGACCACGCAGCAAGCGCCGAATCCACCGAACAACAACGTGAGATGAATATGATTTATCTCCAAAGTCTGGTTTTCCACATCAAGCACAAGCAGCACAAATACCCCTATCACGACGCTTAGCGCTGCTGCAAACCAGACGGCCGACTTCAGCATGGCATCAAACCATTTTTCCTTCTTCAAGGGATATCCTCTTTTCTGGCAAACTTGTATCCAAGCCCCCGAATGGTCTGAATATATATCGGCTTTCGGGGATCTTCCTCCACCTTGTCCCTGAGCCTGGAAATGTGAACCATGACGGTATTGGCGTCTTCATAATAAGGATCGGACCACACCTGCTCGAAGAGCTGTTTTTTGGTATACACCCTGCCGGGCGCCTGCATCAGCATGGAAAGCAATTTGTATTCCATTGCGGTCAGCGCGATGGCGCGTTCTTTTTTATACAGAATGCAGTCCCGGTGGCTCAGCCGCAATTCGCCGACCACCGTAACTTCGTCACTCTCCGCCTCCCGGACGGGAAGGGACGCGTCATTAAAATCATACGTCCGCCGAAGCAGCGCCCGGATTCGGGCCACAACCTCAAGCGGATTAAAAGGTTTCCCGATGAAATCATCGGCGCCAAGCAGCAGTCCGTTGATTTTGTCATCATGGCGATTTTTGGCAGACAACATGATGACTGGAAGCTTATATTCCGTGCGCAACAGCTTCAGCAGCTCGATTCCATCGATGCCTGGCATCATAATATCCAGCACCGCAAGGTCGATTCGCTCGTTATGCAAGCACGCCCATGCCTCTGCACCATTATGGGCCTCGATCACACGAATGCCTTCCTTAGCCAGAAATAAGCCGAGCAATTCCACAATCTCGTGATGGTCATCCACCAACAGCACTGTTCGTTCCACGCCAATCTCCCTCTTCCATCATTTGTACATAATCCCAGTGTATCATGCTCATCCTCTCTTGGCGTATTTTGTAAGGTTAATTTATGATTCGTGACAGTCCCATGAAAGAAACCGGCATTACAATGGGTCCAACGATATAAACCGCACGAATCAATCACACTAGGGCACTGCAAGTGCAGTACCATCTTCCGATCGCTGTTATCCCCAGATTGGTTCCTGCCTTCTCCGTTAACGTGTGGATGTTTTTGGCGGTTTATATAGGAACTTATTCTGCTTGAGGAGGCACATAACACATGAAACACCGATGGTCTTCTATATTGCTGGCCTTGCTCATGACGATCATGGGAACGGGATACTTCCCGGATCAGGCCGCAGCCCAAGAAGCGATTCGCCCGCATGAGTTGCAGCAGGCGGCCGATTCGGCCGTGGAAAAGGCACTGGCGCGCGAGTCCATTCCTGGCGTCGCCGTCGTTGTCACGCTGCAAGACCGGATCATTTTCCAGAAAGGATACGGATTCGCGGATGTTGAACATGGCGTACCGATGGACCCGGAACGAACGATTCTGCCGGTCGGATCGCTAAGCAAAAGCCTCGCGGCAACAGCCATTATGCAATTGGAAGAACAGGGAAGGGTATCGCTGGATCAAGACGTGAACCGTTACCTCTCATCCTTCCATGTCCCGATGTTCCAGCAGCAGCCCATCACACTGCATCACTTGCTCACACATACTGCAGGTCTGGATGATGCCATGTACGGCGTAGAGGCCGCCTCTCCCTCCAAAGCCGTGGAGCTTAGGACATTCATGAAGCATTATTTCGACGAGCAGCCGCCTGTTCGTCTACCCGGCGAAGCATTTGCCTATAACAATGCCAATTATGGCCTAGTCGCCAGTCTGCTGGAGGATGTGTCGGGAAAACCGATCGATGATTATATGTCCCGGTATATTTTCGAGCCGCTGGATATGCCGAGTGCTGGCATTTCGGCCCCTCTATCACCGGACATGGCCCGTTCGTACACGTTTGAGGACGGATCATATGTCCCTCTCCCCCACTCATACGTCAACATGCCGGGTGCCGGAGGCGTAAGCATGGTGCCGGTGGAATGGGCGCATTACATGATTGCGCAATTAAATGACGGCATGTTTCGCGGGAAACGTCTCCTTCATGCCGACACGGTGCGGCAAATGCAGGCACGCCACTTTGCCGAGCATCCCCACCTGGAAGGCGTAGGGTACGGTTTTTTCCGTACACGGCTGCGAAGCGGGCTGTTGACGTTGTCCCATACTGGCGATATTAACGGTTTTTCGGCCAAAATGGTGCTCGTGCCTTCCCGCAAGCTGGGCATATTCGTCATTAGCAACGCACCGTCGCAAGGCGGGAAATTGCACGATTCGATCATATCCTCCATCGTTCAGCTTCTTCCTGAAGCAAGACAAGAGCTTAAAGTGAATCAAACGCCGGTTTCTTCCCAGCTGCAGCAATATGCCCGGACCTATACGTTGACGCTTGGACCTTTGCATGGCTGGGGCAAGTGGCTGCGGTGGCTTGGGACAAGGGACTACGAAGTGAGCGCATCGGAGAACCACCTTGTTATCCATGGGATCTTTCCGGATGGGCCGGGGGAGAAGGAAAGTCGCATCTATGAGCCCATAGGCACCGGACTGTTTCGGGAACAAGAAAGCGACAATACCGTTTCGTTTAAGCAGGGTCGCGATGAATGGAGTATGAGTTTTACTCAGGGAGTTACCTTGGCTGAAAAACCTCCCTGGTGGCGCCATCCTGCCACATCATTAGCCATATATGTTACGATTGCGGTGTCATGGGTGCTTTTATTCGTCATCGGGGTCGTCCGCTGTCTGCTGCGTGTTATTTCGCCCAAACGATTCGGCCCTGCCTCGGCCTGTTCATCTACATGGATTGCTGCCATATTTACCTGTTACTTGTCCGGGCAATTGTTGTATGGCAATTCGGAAGCAATGATTCACGGTTATCCCTGGTGGTATGTTTGGTGTTTCTCGGCCTTGCCCTTCATCGGGCTGGTTCGTGCTTGGTATATCGCCGTCATGAAGCTCAGGCCTCTGCAACCGCACATTCGCAATCGGATCGTGCCCTCCTTGACTTCATGCCTGATCGCCGGCCTCAGCTTGCTCACCGTTGCTTTTCTTTTTTATTGGAACATGCTTCCTCTACATTATAGTTGACTCATGGAGGCTCGTTCTCCATAAACATAGACAAAGGCGGCTTCGCATCATGCGAAACCGCCTTTGTCTTTTTGCCGGGTTCTGTCCGCTTCGTCCAGCAGACGATAGCTCAAAATCGTTTTGTTGTGAAAAACAATGGATTCCACGTCCAGAAACGTTCCCTTAGAATGCCTGCAGATTCTCCATATGCACCGTTTGCCACTCGTCATACTGCTCGGTAACGATCGCAAATCCTTGCCGCATCCAAAAATCCACGGCCCCCGGAAGGAAGCGATGAGTATGCAAATACAGCGTATTGTACGCCATTTCCCGCACGGCATCCTTCAATGCGCCGGCAAGCAACGAACCGATGCCGTGTCTGCGGTACTCCGCATCCACGTAGCATTTCACCACTTCGGCGGCCGCCCCTTCGGGATACCGTCCTTTGATTTCTTCGATGCGCCCGTCGTACGGAACAATTCCTATGGAGCCAATAATCTCGTTGTTCTCGGTTATTGCGACCAGAAACTTGCTTTGATCCGAATGCATGTAATGCGCATGGAAATGCAGCAAGTCCTGCGGCAGCGTTTCGTGATTCAGCATCGGGAATACTTCGCGCCGCACCTTCATCGCAAACCGGACGGCTGCGTCCACCTGATGTTCCTGAATCACCATGACTTTCGGCATGGCTTGAAGCGGTATGGCCATCTCCTCATTCCTTATCTCTTGGTTTGGGCTTGCCGCCCTCGGATCGGCAGGAAGCGAGCATTGCGATCAGCGGCTTCCATTCCCTTTCCATCTTATAAGAAATACGGCCGAACCAGCAATACGATAAAAAGGAAAGCCGGTCCCTGCGAAGGGAAGTCGGCATTCCTTTTTCCAAGCAAGCTTCTGTACGATTACTCAAAGTACTTTGCACCATTGCTCGAGATGACGTCTTTGTACCAATGGAAGCTTTTCTTCGGAATTCTTCTTAACGAACCGCTGCCATCGTTGTTCCGGTCTACATAAATGTAGCCGTACCGTTTCTTCATCTCCCCAGTTCCGGCGCTGACAAGGTCAATCGGTCCCCAGCTCGTGTAACCGATGATGTCGACGCCATCCTGAATCGCCTCGGCCATTTCGGCAAAATGGCGATCCAGATAGTCGATGCGATAATCGTCCTCGACCGTATCATTTTCGAGCAGCACGTCTGTCGCGCCCAACCCGTTCTCGACGATGAAAAGCGGTTTGCCATAACGGTCATGCAATTGGTTGCATGTAATGCGCAGCCCTTTCGGATCGATCGTCCAACCCCATTCGGAGGCTTCTAAATACGGATTTTTCACCGATCCGAACACGTTGCCCTCCGTGGAATTTTTCAGCACCTCCGGATCGGCGCTGGTGCAGCGGCTCGCATAATAACTGAATCCGATGTAGTCCACCGTGTTTTCCCGCAGCAGTTCGAGATCGCCTTCTTCCATTTGAAGCTCGATGCCGTGTTCCCGGAAAAAGCGTTTCGTATATCCCGGATATTCGCCTTTGGACTGCACGTCGATGAAGAAGAACGATTCACGGTCCAACTCCATCGCTTTCCATACATCTTCCGGATTGCTCGTATACGGATATACCGTTCCCGCCGCAAGCATGCAACCAATCATCGCATTTGGAATGATTTCGTGACAGGCTTTGACGGCAAGCGCGCTGGCAATCAGTTCATGATGGGCTGCCTGGTACAATACCTTTTCCTTGTCGTCGCCGTCGTTCAGGACGATGCCCGCCCCGATATAAGGAAGATGCAGCAGCATGTTGATTTCGTTAAACGTCATCCAGTATTTCACTTTGTTCCGGTAGCGTTCAAACAATGTGCGAGCATATGTTTCAAAAAATCCGACCATCTTGCGGTTGGTCCACCCGCCATAGTTCTTCACCAAACTTACAGGTACATCGAAATGGCAGATCGTAACGACAGGCTCAATGTTGTGCTTGAGCAGCTCGTCAAACACATCGTCGTAAAATTGGAGTCCGGCTTCGTTCGGCTGCGCGTCATCCCCGTTCGGGAAAATCCGAGCCCAGGCTATAGACATCCTGAAGCTTTTGAATCCCATTTCCGCGAAAAGCGCAATATCTTCTTTGTAACGATGATAGAAATCGATCGCCCCATGGGAAGGATAAAACTCGCTTTCTTTGGGCTCAAATGAATCCAGTGCTCCCATTGCGATCTTCATGCGGTCCGGTCCAATCGGGATCAAGTCCACCGTGGTCAGGCCTTTGCCATCTTCCAGATAAGCGCCTTCGAGCTGATTGGCTGCAGTAGCTCCTCCCCAGAGAAAATTCTCCGGGAAGGACGTATACGTTTTAAACATATATTTCGTTTCCTCCTATCCAAACTTGAAATCAAGTCATCTGAAAATCATTGATTCGGGGAAGTTAACCCAAAACCGTAAGCAGTTTTTCTTTTTCGTTCACGGTGGCGTGTTTGGTCCCTACGACATCCAGATAAGCGGACGTGTTCGCAACGATAATCGGCGTTACCGTTTCATACCCTGCATCCTTGATCGCCTGCAAATCGAATTCCATGATCAGATCACCCACGCTGACGCGGTCCCCATCTTTCACATGCGGCGTGAAATGTTGGCCTTTCAGTTGAACCGTATCTTGGCCGATATGAATGAGCATTTCCACGCCGTCGTCGCTGACCAGTCCAATCGCATGTTTCGTGCGATACACCGTCTGTACTACGCCGTTAACAGGGGATACGACACGGCCGCTTGTTGGACGAATCGCAATGCCTTTACCCATATGCTCTCCGGCAAACGTCACGTCGTTGATCTCTTTCAGCTCGACCACTTCGCCAGCCATCGGACTTGCGATTTCGAATCTTTGGTTCGGGTTTGGTTCCAATTCTGTTTTTGGCGCAGGCGCCGCTTCTGCCTTCTTCTCTTCCGGTTCTTTGAAGCCAGTCACATAGACGAGAATGAAGCCCAGGATGAATGCAATCAGCGTAGCCGCAATCGTCCAGAAGAATATAGCGTCCATGCCTGTTTCGGGGTTAACGTAGCTCGGATATCCGAAAATGCCCAGACCACCGATGATGTACCCTTTTGTGCCCACATATCCGAGAATGCCGCCTCCGATGGCCGCCGCGATACAACTCATGATGAACGGTTTTTTCAATGGGAGCGTCACGCCGTAAATAGCCGGTTCAGTTACTCCGAAAATACCCGATATAAAGGCCGGAGCGCCCAGCGTTTTCAGTTTGGTGCTTTTGGACTTGACGATAACCGCGAGCACAGCTCCGATCTGAGCAAAGGATGCCGCGAAAGACATCGCCAAAACCGGATCATATCCCAAATTCGCCAAGTTCACGAAGGCCACAGGAACGAGTCCCCAGTGAAGTCCGAACAATACAAACACTTGCCATAGACCACCGATCACGAGACCTGTAATCAGAGGACTCAGTCCGTAAATCCAAGTTGTGAACGCTCCCAGCAATTGACCCGCCCATGTAGAGATCGGACCGATTAACAGGAACGTAAGTGGTACGATGACGAGCAAAGTGCAAAACGGAACCAGGAAGTTGCTGACCACTTTAGGCATAACTTTTTTGAAAAACCGCTCTATCTTCACCGCGAAGAACGTGGCTACGATGATCGGGATAACCGATGAAGCATAATCCATCAAAATGACCGGGATACCTAAAAATTCAATGCGAATAGGTGATTCGAACAAGGTGCCGGCAAACAACGTATACATGGGTTCTCCGGCTCTGATGCCCGCCAATGTCGGGTAGACCAGCGAAGCACCGATGGCCATGCCCAGGAACGGCGTTCCTCCGAACTTTTTGATGGCCGTGTATCCAAGGAAGATCGGGAAGAAGTAGAACAAGCAATCTCCCACTGCATTTAACAACGCATACGTCCCTGACGTATTGTCGACCCATCCCAGCGATACAAACATGGCTGTGAATCCTTTGATCATCCCGGTCGCGGCAAGCAAACCAAGAACCGGAGTAAACACGCCCGAGATCATGTCTATAAAGCGGTTAAACAAGTTGCCCTTCGGACCGGAGTCTGCTTTGTCTTCATCTACCTGACCTTCGGCAGACAAATTCCCTGCTTTGACAACGGCTTTATACACATCAGGCACTTCATTTCCAATAACGACTTGGTATTGGCCGCCACTCTGCATGACGGTGATGACGCCTGGCAAATTTTTAAGCTCTTCCGTTTTGGCGACGCTTTCATCTTTCAGTTTAAAGCGCAATCTCGTTACGCAATGGAACACGCTGTTTACGTTTCCGGGACCACCAACGCGGGACAGAATGTCCTTAGCCAATTGATCGTAGTTCATTGTAATTCTCCCTTTCTGATTGAACTTTCTACGGTGAAACAAAGAAAACCTGAACTACTGAATCCACGCAGCGCGCCGGTATTTCTCCGGAACACAGGTCGTGTGATTCAGCAATTCAGGTTTTGCCCTTAACGGTTGCAACCCTGTAAGGCTGTACACAATAGATATTTGGTTGTGAACCCCACATCTTGTTTCAAAAGTAAGTTGCAACCCATCTTTATCGTTTCAAGGTGGTCGGAGTTGCCTGATTGAACAGTTACAACCCGTTTGTTGTATGCGCTTACTTTATGTGATTATAATAGCTCATCCGTTTTACAATTGCAAGCGTTTTATTATTAAAATTAATAAAATTATTTTACTCTGTCGTCGCATGCACTACACGCTCAATATGGATGGACAGATACATCAATTCTTCGTTGGTCAGTTGATACGTGTAGTTGTTTTCGATGAACTTTTTGATTTTGAGCGAGCATTTGTGAGCTTCCGGATATTTCTTCTGGATCATTTCGAACAACTCGTCATCGTTGTTGTTTTTGTAATGTTTGCCGTTGACCAACCGCTGCGAAAAAAACTTCAAATGGGTGACGAAGCGATAATACGTCAGTGAATTTTCGTCAAAGTCCATTTTGAAGTGATACTTGATGATCGTCAAAATCTCCTGCATCACTTGGGTCATGCTGCGAATATTGGGCATTTCCTCGTTGAGAGCGGCGTTTACAAAATGCAGCGCCATAAATCCGGCTTCGTCCTCGGGCAGCAGGATGCCGAACTGGTCGCAAATCATGTTCAGCGCCTCGAGCCCCACTTCGAATTCGTCCTTGTAGAGCTGCTTGGTTTCCCATAACAACCCGTTCCGAATAGGCAAATTGTTTTTGTAACGCTCGATGGCAAAGTGAATGTGATCGGTCAGGTGAAGATAAATGCTTTCGTTCAGCTTTTTGCCCAGCTTCAATTTGGCATAATTAATGATCTCCTCGGATACCTTCATGTACTCCAAGGGAATGCTTGCGATCAGCGCTTTGAAATTTTCCTGGATGTCTTCGTTTTGAAGCGTGAATATTTTATCAATATGCTCTTCGGCAACCATGTCGCCCGCACGCTTCTGAAATGCGATTCCGCGCCCGATCACGATGACTTCCCGCTCGTCCTTAACGGCAACGACAGCATTATTGTTGAGGACCTTTTCAATTTTCACTTTATCACTCCAATATACAGAAAAAGGCAAACCTTACCTTCGTCAGGTATATGGCATCGCCCATTTCAATGTCAACTATTGCGTGAAATTATGTTATTACATTTTTCTACATTATACAACAGTAATTTTAATGGGTTTGAAACGATCTTGTTTTATTCGCAGGGATGAATCACGGCGGAAATCATGGCGTTTGCATTTAGACAATATAGTTACTTTGAGAACGATAAAGATTAAAAAATCTCCTTTTCGGTACTCGTCAATTATAGATCTAAGTTTCCCTCCTGAAACCGGTTTTCATGCAAGTCCTTGCATCGTTATATGATATTCAGGCTGTCCTGATGCGATATGCGCCCCGTTTTCTGCGGGTGAACATGCGTGGTTATATGAGGCCAAATATAAATCGTTTGTAAATGTTGGGAAATTTCAAATTCCGGAAACCAACATGTTTTGATCCGAAAATGGATTTATACTTTCTTTCACAAAAGGTTACAGATTGAACCTTTCCTTGATCTGCCGAGCCGTCTCCTCCGGACTCAGATTCGTATTATTGATTCTAACATAGTGCTGATGCGTGATTTCACCTGGTTCTGAATTCAGCCGATACTTTTCCATGCTTTCCAGCAAGTCCTGCTCGGACCATGCCACATCCCGTTTCGTTGGTTTGTGCAGCAGCCTGTGCGGACTGCGATTGCGTTCAAGCCGTTCCGCCGGATCGGCCTCCAACTCCACGTAGCACACCTGCGCCCCTCTCGATTCGAACATTTCACGAAGCTGCCGGATGTATTCCCCATCCTCGGCCACATCAAATGCCCACACATATGTAAAAATTAATCCGGGAAGGTCGCTTTTCGATACCTCTTCGAAAATTTCCCGGCGGAACAAGCTGACGAGCCGTTTGCCCTGCGGGGTACCGTAACTGAAATAAGGCGATACCAAATCGATCGTCATGTGATTGTGAAATAGCTTTAGGCCGGTGATCTTCTCCAGCTCCTGCCCTACCGTCATCTTGCCTACCGCTTGCGGCCCAACAATAATAACCAGTTTCATGGTGATCACTCCTCGTTTTGTTCGTATATCCCACCTAAGAATATATTGGATATCCATCCATATTACATGTGAACAGGAAAATTAGATATACTTCAGTCCACGTTTTTGCAAACCAAAAAAGAGACTTCAGCCCCTTCGGCACATGCCGGAAGTCTGAAATCTCTCTTGTTGCTGCGCATGAGCTCAGCCATCGAACATCATTGTCCAATGAGCACCCATCCCCATTTCACTTTGCGCAAACCGACTGCAAACATCCAGGATAGAAGCAGCGCAGCCGCATAAGACATTACGATGCCGAGACTGAAGTGCTGCAGCAGCAGGGCCGCAAGTTCGCGCCGCCAGAAGAGCAGAATCATCGGATGGATCAGGAACACGCCGAACGAAACGGTACCCAGGGAATTCAACACTTTGGCGACACGTTCGGCAGCAGGCCTTTTCCGGCGCTCAATCCATGCGCATACGAGCAGCAGCAGCAAGCAGGCAGAAAGTGTAAACAAATTCCGAAAAACGAATAATAGCGCATAAGCCACGAATGAATCGGAAGCAAACATGCTTTTGATCATTCCGCCGCCATAGATAAAGACGGCCCCTCCGGCCATCAGGGCGAGCAGCAGAGCGATTTTCCATGCCCTTAACCTCTTCAGTGCCGCCTCGTAATTCAGGCCAGCCCATGCACCGAAACCGATGACAATCAGGTAGCTTGGCAGCAGGCTGCCGAGCCGTTCAAAGTGGAATTGCAAATGGAGCGCATAAAAAACGGCTTGCCCTGCCACAAAAAACAATGGGAAGTAGCGTTTCACCAACCGATATCGCGTCAAGGCAAGGAGCCAAGGAAATACGATGTAAAATTGCAAAATAATAAGGAAAAAGTACAAATGGGTGTGCGCGCGTCCCGTCAGCAGCTGCTCCGCCAAGCGTGGCCAATGGTCCTGCGGCTGTTCGCCGGCAAGCCATTCCTTGACGACAAAATAAATCAGCGACCAGACGAGATACGGGACGAACACGTATAGCAAACGTTTTTTGTAAAACTTCAGCTTCCAGCCCTGCTCATTGGTTCGTGCGCTATAGTTGTAGAATAACACCAGTGACGATAAAAACAGGAATGCCGGTACGGCAAACTGCAAAAAGCTGTTCCAGAAAAAATAAAACTGGTGGTCCAACGTCTGTTTGGGATAATGCGCGACCGCCGTAG
This sequence comes from Paenibacillus sp. FSL W8-0426, assembly GCF_037969725.1. Lineage (NCBI taxonomy): Bacteria > Bacillati > Bacillota > Bacilli > Caryophanales > Paenibacillaceae > Paenibacillus > Paenibacillus sp. FSL W8-0426. The sequence goes on from NZ_CP150203.1 coordinate 4,189,226, forward strand.
ACGTTGCATGAATGGCCACCACCGCCATGATCGCAAAGGCCCGGTAAAAGCCCAAATACGAAATGCGCTGTGGCCGAGTAGCCGGTAGTTCCATACGAAAACCTCGCTTATGCCTGATATGATAGTTTCCGGCCGCAATCCAGATTCCATCTTCATTCTAGTGGGCAAGCGAGGTTTTTTCAATCTTTATCCATATTATTTTCGTCATTTTTCAACAAAATTTGCGGTAATCCTTGGAGACTTGATCTTAACTCGATCGTACTTTTTCCGCTTCGAGTTCAGGATGTTCGTCAGCCTTCGGCAGAACGTAGGTGAACGTATAACTGCCCGAGCCAAGCTCCACGCGGGTATCCGTCCCTTCTGCCCGGAACGCGCGGATCGCCGTCACCTCTTCCAAAGGCTGCCCCTGCTCCTTCACTGCAGCTTTCGCAGCAAGCGGAAGGAGCACCGTACCCGAAACGTTGGCCGGAATGTGAACCTCCACGATCATTTCGCCATGGTCGTGGCGGTGCCATGCGGACGAAACCGTGCCATACATGGTGTCCACCTTGGCTTTGACCCAATCCAATCCGGGTCCCGGCTGTGGTTCGATATGCACCATGCCGAAGCCGGGGCGGTTTTCATCCGGACGTATGCCTGCGACATCACGATATAACCATTCGCCAATCGCACCGTACGCATAATGATTGAACGAATTCATGTCCCTGCTCCAAAGGCTGCCATCCTCCCGCATGCCGTCCCAATGCTCCCACACGGTCGTGGCACCTTGCGTCACTTGGAACAGCCAGGATGGGTAATCCTTTTGAAATAAAAGGGTATACGCCAAATCGCGGTGACCGGCAGCGCTGAGCACAGGGTTCAGATATGGCGTTCCGACAAAACCGGTGGTCAGATGATTGCCCGCCTCTTCAACCAATTTCACCAATTGATCACCGGCCCGTTTGCGGTGCTCCGGTTCCAGCAGGTCAAAGTGCAAAGCCAATACATGCGCTGTCTGCGTCGGCACGGAAATGCGGCCGGCAGGTGTAACGAATTCGTTGCGGAAAGCTTGGATGATCTGTGCATGCAATTGGTCGAAGTAAACCGCATCCTGATCGAACCCCAACACGCTGGCTGCTTTCCGTGTAAGGGAAACCGAGTAGGCATAAAATGCGGTCGCGACATAATCCCGGTCGGTAGCCCCGACATAACTTCCCGGTTTCGAATCGAGGCCAAGCCAGTCCCCGAAGTGAAAGCCCGTATTCCATAAGTAGGGGTTATCGCCCTGTGATCGAATGTATTCGATCCATTGCTTCATGCTGTCATATTGTTCGGCGAGCAGTCTCGTATCTCCATACATTTCATAGAGCGTCCACGGACAAATGACCGCTGCATCGCCCCATGCCGCCGACGAATGGGCGCTGTCGCTCCCGGATACGTTGACGTCAGGCACAAAAAACGGAATGCCCCCGTCCTCATGCTGGTCTGCCCGCAAATCCCGCAGCCATTTCGTGAAAAATGGAGCGGTGTTCATCAGATAAGACGCCGTGCGGATGAACATCTGCGCATCACCCGTCCAGCCGAGCCGTTCGTCGCGCTGCGGGCAATCGGTCGGCACGTCGAGGAAATTGCCCTTTTGCCCCCACAAAATGTTGTGGTGCAGCTGGTTGACGAGCGGACTGGAGCAGGCGAATTCGCCCGTGCGTTCCATATTTGAATGAAGCACAACACCTGTAAAATCGTCGATCTGAATCGGTTCGGAGAAACCGATCAGTTTCACGTATCGGAACCCCTGGAACGTAAAATGCGGTTCATACGTTTCAACGCCCCCGCCTTTCAGCGTATATTGAACTTGCTGCTTGGCGGAACGCAAATTTTCCGTATAGAAGTTGCCGGCATGGTCCAGAATCTCCGCATGCAGCAGTTCAACCGTTTGCCCAGGATCACCCTGCACGCTGAACCTCATCCAGCCCACCATGTTTTGTCCCATATCGAGCACACGATCGCCTTCCGGCGTGGTCAGCAGCGCAATCGGCTTCAGCTGCTCCATCGCCGTAACCGGGACGTTCTCCTGCGCAACGATGATGTCTTTGGCATGGTCCAAAATCGCTGCCGGTGACCAGGATGCGCGGGATTCGTCCAGCCAATCGGACTCCAGCCGGGCGTCGTACGTTTCCCCCATATATATGTCCGACATGGCAATGGCGCTGGCGGATGCCATCCAGTCCTTTCCCGACAAGATCCGATCCTCGGAGCCGTCTTCATATCGAATATGCAGTTCCAGCAGCAGCGCGCGATCGTCGCCGAATAATCCCTTTCGGCCGTCCCAGCCCAAATGCCCGCCGTACCATCCGTCTCCGAGAACCGCGCCGATCACGTTTTGCCCGGCCACGAGCATGGACGTAACATCATACACCTGGTACTGCAAACGTTTGTCGTAACTGGTCCAGCCTGGCGTAAAATAATGATCTCCTACCCTGGCACCATTCAGGTGCAGTTCATATAACCCGAGTGCTGTCGCATAAATGGTTGCCCTGACTACCGCTTTTTGCAGTTCGAACACTCTGCGCAAGCGCGGGCAGGAAGGATCGTCCTTCAAGGCTGCACCGGCCGTGATCCAATCGGCTTGCCATCGGTCTTCCGCATCCATCAGGCCTGTTTCGAAAAAAGCCGGTTCCGACCATTCCGATTCATTGCCCGCACCATCCCAAGCACGAACGCGATAATAGTATCGGGTTCGGGGGACAGGCTTCCAACCGGTCAGCTCCACATGAATGGAACGGTTGGAATGTTGCCGTCCCGAGTCCCACTCGATTCGGTTCATTTCGGGTACGAGGGATAGCTGGATCTGATAAGCTTCCTGGACGGCGTTCCGGGCATCGGATTGCAGGTGCCAGCTGATCCGGGGGGACGAAATGTCCAGTCCGATCGGATTTTTCCGATATTCGCAGCGAAGATGATTAACGATGAACATGGTTGCAGCATCCTTTCCGCATGGTCTATTGTAAGGGCTTACGATATAATTATATCGACCCGAACCTGAGAATTACCCGGCAGAACGGACTTTTTCACCCGGCAATCCGGCCACGAAGCAAGGAGGTTTGATCATGAAGCCTGTCATTGAGATATTTAAAGGAGAGTACTTTTTCCGCGACCAGCTGAAATTGTTCGTCAACCGCGTCTCGGAAAATTTTGCGGGTCCCTTCCATGCGCATGATTTCGTGGAATACAGCTATGTTTCCGGGGGACGAGGTTTCCATCATATCGGAAACGAGGTCATTCCGGTGCATCAGGGCATGCTGTTCGTGATTCCGGTCGGCGTTCCGCACGTCTTTCGCCCGGCTACGACCGACGTTTCCAAACATCCGCTCACGATCAGCAACTGCCTGTTCAACGCCGAATTGATCCAGGAATTGGCCGGCATGATTCAGGAACCCGAGATCCTTTCGCACCTGAACGAATTGGAGCAAAACAAGGCCCCTTACGTTTTCATTACAGACCATGGGAGACGGATCGAAGACCTGATGACCAGGCTGCACCGCGAGTGCGCCGTTCCCGGGATCGGCTCGTCCACCATGCTGTATACGCTTGTCAGCCAACTGGTGGTAACCACCTACCGCTTCATCCATAGGGTGGAGCCGAACGACCCGGTCAAACCACCGGAGCTCGACCATATCATTCAATATTTGGAGCAGCATCTCGCCGAGAAAACGCGCCTGTCCGACCTGGCACGCCTCTGCAATTGCAGCGACAAACAAATCCAGCGCATGTTCCGCACGCAGACCGGACAAAGCTTCGGCTCGTTTTTGCAGTTTTTGCGCATACAAAAAAGCTGTGAACTGCTGAAGCGTTCACAGCACAAAGTCAGCCTGATTGCCGAACTGGTCGGGTATCGGGATGTCGACTCCTTTTATGCGAATTTCAAAAAAATTACGGGCGATACGCCGCTGGCGTACCGCAAGAAGCATACATCCCATTTCACGCATCATGGTTGAACCGTATTTTAATTGGAGATCAAGGAATCCGGCGCCAACAGGCGATCTACGATTTCCTTTGCGTCTTTCCACGTTTTCATCAGTGGGAACGCATGCTGCTCCCGCTCTCGCACGTTCCAAGGATGAGGAATGCACAGTACCTTTTTGCCTTCAGCGAGCGCAGGAAGCAGGTTGTGCGGCCCGTCATCGATTAACAGATCGAATCCGAGCAAGTTTTTGCGTTTGCAGGTAATGAACTGCTCCGCAGTAATAAACGGCATGTGGCGCTGAAGCCAGTTCCACTTCTCCACCACGGTGGCGGGATCGGCCGCGGTTACGATAATGACATCGTACGCCTCGTTCAGCTTCTGCATCTCTTCCACGACGTAGTCGTCATACAGCTCCAGCTCTTCGAATAATCCCGGCCTGCCATAAAAGATGTCGTGCGTCGAATCCGGATGGCGCAAATGCGTCGTGTCCCACGTTACCATATCTTCATAACGCAGCGGATGCGTCGGAAACTGCAAATTGTTATAATGAATGGCCCGCTTCACCAGATGGCAGATCGTATCGTCCATGTCTACGGCAATAATCGCTTTCTTCATATGTATTCCCCCTACTCGGAAACCAGTATATCACCATCCGTGTCATCATTCCATCCTGTGGCGCGTTACACCAATGCATATTCGATCCCTTACTAAAAAAAGCCCATGCACGCGGCATCATCCGCTGCGCAAGGGCTTTGAACATGTTATTTTACGCTTGGCATACGCTTAGCTCAGGTCTGCACCGTTGGATGCAATCACTTTTTGGTACCAGCCAAAGCTCTTTTTCTTGATTCGGTTCAGCGTGCCTTGTCCCAGATCATCCTGGTCGACGTAAATGACGCCATATCGTTTGGACATTTCGGAAGTCGATGCACTGATAATGTCGATGGCTCCCCAGCTCGTATATCCCATAAGATCGACGCCGTCCATAACGGCTTCTTTCATTTGGGTGATATGTTTTCTGAGGTAGTCGATGCGATAATCGTCCTGGATGGAACCGTCCGGTTCAACCGTATCTTTCGCGCCAAGACCGTTTTCAACGACGAACAGCGGCAATTGATAGCGGTCATAAAGTTCTTTCAGCACGATGCGCAGTCCGATCGGGTCAAGCTGCCAGCCCCACTCGGTGCGTTCGAGGTTCGGGTTTTTAATCGTGCTGTACAGGTTGCCGCCAGTTACGCCATAATCCTCCGGATTTACCGCAGACACCAGGGACGTGTAATAGCTGAACGAAATGAAGTCCACGGTGTGGTCGCGCAAAATTTGCTCGTCGCCTGGTTCCATGACGACGGACACCCCGTTTTCTTCCCAGTAACGGTCCATGAACGCAGGGTAACTTCCGCGCACCTGCACGTCCGTATGCAGCAGGTTCAGCTGGTTGTCGATTTGCGCCTGCAGCACGTCCTCCGGTTTGGATGTAGCCGGATAATGGATCATGCGTGCCAGCATGCAGCCGATTTGGAAATCCGGATTGATTTCCCGTGCCTTCTTCGCAACCAGGCTGCTCGCCACAAACTGGTGGTGGAGGGCTTGGTAGGACGCCTGCATCACGTTGTCCACGCGGTCTTCGATCACGCCGCCTCCTGTAAACGGTTCGATGATCGTTGTGTTGATTTCATTAAATGTCAGCCAGTATCTGACCTTGTCTTTGTAGCGAGTCATCACCGTCTCTGCGTATCTCAAGAAATGGCCGATCACTTCACGACCAACCCAGCCGTTGTACTTAAGCACCAGCCCCATCGGCATTTCATAGTGGGACAGCGTCACCAGCGGCTCGATGCCATGTTTGTTCAGCTCGTCAAACACTTCATCATAGAAGCGCAATCCTTCTTCGTTCGGCTCTTCATCGTAACCGTTCGGGAAAATGCGCGGCCAGTTGATCGACAACCGGAACACCTTGAACCCAAGCTCTGCAAACAAGGCGATGTCCTCTCTGAACCGATGGTAAAAATCGATGCCGTAACGCTTCGGATATCCTTCGGCGCTGTGATGAGCCATCGCTTTCTCCACCTTCGCGCTCGTTACGTGCATCAATTCCCGCAGGTTGGTGTAATCCTTTTTCGCAAAATAAGGAACCATGTCCGCCGTCGAGAAGCCTTTGCCGCCCGCGTCGAATCCCCCTTCTGCCTGATTGGCGGCAATGGCGCCGCCCCACAGAAATCCTTCCGGAAAACCTTGTCGTTTGTTCATCTCGCTCTCTCCCTCTCCTCAGATTTTGGCTTCCAATACTTCTTCGCCGGCAACGATGTCTCCCAGTTTCACAGGAAGTACTTGACTGTAATCGGCTGTATTCGTCACAACCATGGCCGTTGTGATGTCGTATTCTTTCGCGATTTCTTCCAGATCAAACGTCAGCAATTTATCTCCAGCCTTAACGCGCGCACCTGTCGCCACATGCGCTTCGAAATGCTGACCACGCAGTTTCACCGTGTTGATGCCCACATGCATGAGCAGTTCCATGCCGTCATCGCTGCGAACCACGATCGCGTGTTTCGTTTTGAACACGTTCATGATCGTGCCGGTCACCGGAGAAACCAGTTCACCCACGGTTGGCACAAATGCAACGCCTTTACCCATCATTTCATCACCGAACGTTGGATCGTTCACTTCCTTGAGCTCGATGGATTTGCCTGTCAGCGGTGCATAAGCCATCGCATTGCTTGACGGCGCCGGCGCTTCCATGGCATTGACGTCAAGCACTTCGGTTGCTTTGGCAGGCGTCGCCGCCGCATTCGGAGCGAATGGGGCAAGCGCCTCAGCGTCGCCTTCCTCTTCTTTGATGCCCAGCAATACGGATGCAATCGTACCCACAACGAACGCAAGGATCATGCCGATCAGAGAGTACCAGAACGTTTGTCCAATCAGGGCAGGAAGACCTGGAAGACCGCCGTTACCGGCCAGAACGTACGCTTTTGCACCAAATGCCAGCGCAAACCCGCCACCGACTGCACTACCGATCATCGCAGCAGCGAACGGACGTTTGAACTTCATGTTCACCCCGTACATCGCCGGTTCCGTAACCCCCATCAAAGCGGTAAAGCTCGTCGACAAGGCTACGGTTTTCAACTTTTTATCTTTTGCACGGAAGAATACGCCCAGTGTGGCACCAGCTTGACCCATGTTGGAGATGTATGTGAGCGGCAGGAATTTATCGAATCCAAGCGTTGCAATGTTGCTCAGGATGATGGGTACAAGCGCATAGTGCATACCCGTCATGATGATCAAGGCCATCGCACCGCCAAGCACAAGACCTGCGATCAATCCGCCTTCATTCAGCAGCCAGTTGATACCGCCCGACAAAGCGCTGCCTACGAATGTTCCCAGTGGGCCGATGGCGATCAGCGTAACCGGAACCATAATGATCAGCGTAATCAGCGGCACCAGCAGCAGCTTCAGCGCAGCCGGGATGACACGGTCCACCCATTTTTCCACATAGGACATAATCCATACGGCCAGCAAAATCGGAATGACCGAAGAAGCATAACTCACCGCTGTTACCGGAATGCCGATAAAGGATACCGACTCCCCGCTGGACAGTAATGTGCTCATGTCCGGATACATCAGCGCGGTTCCGAGCGCCACGGCGACGAACGGATTGGCACCGAATTTGCGCGCCGCGCTAAACGCAATCAGAAGCGGCAGGTAATGGAACACGCCATCCCCAATGGCCGACAGAATGCGGTACGTGTCCGTTCCGGCAGCCATCCAGCCGAGCGATACGAACAGCGCCAGCAACCCTTTGAGCATACCGGCCGCCGTAATGGCGGGCAGCATTGGTGCAAATACACCCGCAATCGTTTCGAAAATGCTCAGGATCACGTTTTGCTTTTTCTCCGGCTTGGCGGTTTTGTTGTCCTGGCTTTGCTGCAGCGCAGGCTCTTCCTTCACCATGGCGTCGAATACTTTGGACACGTCGTTGCCGATAATGATCTGGAACTGGTCTCCGGAAACGTTTGTCCCCATGACTTTGTCCAGATTTTTGAGCGTTCCGTTGTCCACTTTGTCATTGTCTTTCAGATCGAAGCGAAGACGGGTAACGCAGTGGTACACCGAATTGATGTTGTCTTTTCCCCCAACGGCTTTGACGATGTTTTTCGCCGTTTCCTGATGATTCATCTCGTTTTCCTCCTTCTGTGTCCACAAAAAATACCCGAATGAAACCAACGCTCGCGTGCGTCAGTGATTCATTCGGGTATTGCCTGATTGAACAGTAACAAGCCCATCGTTATTCGCTTTCCTTGGCGGCATCCCGCTTCGTTTTCATCAGGCGTTCCAGATGGAGCGTCAGATACAACTGCTCGGAATGCGTCATGTCGTATTGATAGTTTTTATGGATAAAAGCTTCGATCTTGCGTATGCATTTGAACGTTTCGGGATAGTTCTTGCGAACGACCTCGTACAGGTATTCCTCCGCATCGTCTTGCGACGTATGGGTGATGACCCGTTGGCAGAAATATTTCAAATGCGTGATGAACCGAAAATAGTTGACGCTATCTTCATCCACTTCGACGTTGAAGTGATATTTGATGATGTTCATGATCTCCTGAAGCAGCTGCATCAGGTGAGTCACGTCATTCATGGAATCATTGATCTCCGCATTGATGAAATGCAGCGCGATGTTGCATATTTCCTCCTTCGGGAATTCAATGTCCAATCTCTCGCGCAGCAAGGTGAGTGCCTCGCGGGCCACATCATACTCTGCCTTGTAAAAATGCTGTACCTCCCACGATAACGGATTGCGCGCGATATGTCCCATTTCCATCCGCTGTACGGCAAAATGGATATGATCCGACAGGGACACATAAATGCCGTCACTGATCGTTTTGTTCAGCTGCGTCCGGGCCAAGCTCACAATATCGTCGGTCGCCTGCAATATCTCTACAGGCACCTCGGTGACGATCGACTTGAATTTCTCGTAGATCGATGCATCCTGGAGACGAAAAATTTTTTCGATCCGCTCTTCATCGATCGGATCGCCCGCTTTGAACTTGAATCCGATACCCCGGCCGAGGATCAGCAGTTCCTGGTTTTTGTCATCGACGGTGCTGACGATATTATTATTAAATATTTGTTTAATGATCATGTCTGGACCCACCACTTTATTTTGAGGATTAAAAAAGGGCAAAACCAAAACAGAAATAATGATAACATCATTTCTATTGTGGTTTTGCCCGCATTACCGGTAACAAGCCTCGGGACTAATGTACCACAAGCTGAAAACGGTGTCAACGAAAAATCGTCTCGAACATGGCATAATCCATGCATCATTCCGGCACCGACGCCGTCGTCATTGTCAATGACATGAGATTATTCCGTATTGTCCGAGTCCGATGATTCCTGCCATAATTATGCCCTGTCTGGACGCAATTATAATTTCCGACGCAAAAGGATTAACTTTTTTGTTGCCTGCGTTCTGCAAGTTCCTTTGTAATTTGCTTCTGTTTCTCTTCCGAAATGTCAAACCATAGGATCGACGCGGTAAATAATAGAACGAATGCCGGAAGCACGCCCATTAACAATTTCAAGCCAAAAATGGTCTCGCTGCTTTGTTCGACTCCAGGTACGTACCCCACTACATGCAATGCCCACGCTGCGATAGCCCCGGCCAATGCCATGGCCAACGTTTGCACGAAACCTTGAATGGAACCCATCAAACCGTTTACGTTTTTTCCGGTCTTCCATTCGGTATAATCCATGGCAGCAGGCATCATGGAGCCTTGCGCCGGCGTCGATGCGCCCAGGAAAAACGCCGTGATCGCATTCAAGGCCATAAAAATGATAATTCCAGCCTTTGTATCGGGAATAACCATCACTGCAAGCATGCAGATCACGTTTACGACGGAAGCGGCCAGCACATTGATTTTGATGCCAAACCGTCTCGTGATCGGTCCGCTCACCATGACGCCGAGAAACGTGGGCAGTATGCTTACCGCACCGTATATGACCACAAGCCCTTCGTTATTAAAGAAATATTTGAAGTAATGGATCATGATTGCCGTTCGGATTCCGTTGGACAAGTTCAAAGCCAGCACGTAGATGTACAGAACAACGGCCGACCTGTTCGTGAACACTGCTGATATCATTTCTTTCAACGGTGTCTTTTGGCTGTTATTCGGGTTAATGTATCTTTCTTTCAAAGATGTTACCTGGAAAATGGATACCAAAATCCCCACCAATCCGACCAGGCCCATGATCAACGAGAAACCTCTGGCATCATTCCCGTTTCCCAATGCTTTGTAAAGCGGTTGAAAAGCCAATGATGCAAACAATGCACCGAGCATAATGGCGATATAACCGATTTGCCCCATCGAGATCCGGTCATCGATTCTTTTGGTGATCGCGGGACCTACGGCGTTGCTCGGCGCATACTTTATGGAGATCAGGATGCTGTATACCAGGTACGTTGCCGTAACATAGATAACGTTCCCGTTTGCCCCCAACCCAAAGTCCGTAAAGGTCAGCCATCCGAAAATGGCGATCGGTACTCCCAGAATGGCAAAGTACGGCACGTATTTCCCCCACGGCGTGCTCACTTTATCAACAAACACGCCAAATACGGGAACAAGAATAGCATCGATAATCCGTGCTACCAGAAATAAACCTGCCACGTAAGCGGGGCTTATTTCGAGAATGTCCGTATAAAAGAACAGCAAAAACGTGGCAATGATTTGATTGTGCATCGTTCCCGTCATGTTGCCGATCGTGGCTGCCACTTTCTCCCGGAATGAAAGCTTTCGATCTTCTTCCGGCATGCTCGCGACTGGCTGACTCTGAGTGACGTTGACTACTCCCATAATGATGCCCCCTTGAATGTATGCGCTTACCGATTTCTTAACGAGCCAAGAAACGACAAACTTTCTTTCGGAGTTCGGATTTGCGTGGATCGGTCGACGGCGATCAATCCAAAGGTTTGAGCGTAGCCAAGCTGCCACTCGAAATTGTCCAACAAGGACCAATACATGTACCCGATCACATCAATCCCGTCTTCCACACACTTCTGTACGCCAGCTGTGGCCTGTCGGATGAATTCCACGCGTTCGTCGTCTTGATCCGTGGATATGCCATTCTCGGTTACGATGATCGGTCCATCCCAATGTTTGGCCACAAATTGAAGCACGTTCGCCAATGCTTGAGGATAGTTTTCATATCCCATTTTGGTTAACTTCGCGTGGTCCGGCGGCTGGACAACCCCACTTGGTCCATGGATCTTTCTGGAGTAATTTTGAACGCCGATGAAGTCATCGCCTTGGAGAAACGGCAAATAGTATAAGAAGTCCTCATGCTGTTCTTGTTCTGCCAGCTGTTCCCCACCGGGTAACGCCTGATGATCGTACAAAGATAACGTGATGCCAACCTTGATCGACGAATTCAATTCCTTGATTACACTTCTGGCTGCCTGATGGCATTTCATAATGATCTGTTCGCCTTGCTCCGTCCGTGGGGAGAGAAATGGTTGTACTTTTGTTGGATCCATGCCAAACACCTGTCCCAAACTGGCAAAGTATTTCTCCATGCTGCTTTGCACATCGACGTTTAAACCCACCTGCACATCCGCGGGTGTTGTGGAGTTCGAATCGTTCGCTGCGGCGCCGATCATTCGTTTCATAATTTTGGTGATCTGTTTCCCCATGTTCGCTTCGTTAATCGTACAGATGTAAGGCATCAGGGGCCCCAGCTCTGAAACGACATGCCGGCAATAGTTCTTGAAATGCTCCACCGTTGTTTTGCTCTCCCATCCCCCTTCGGCAATCAGCCATTTGGGAGACGAAAAATGATGCAATGTCACGACAGGATTCACCTTATGTTGATGGCAGCATTCCAGGACCTTCCTGTAATGTTCGATCTCTTCTGCAGCAAACTGCCCTTTAACCGGCTCAATTCTTGCCCATTCGATGGAAAAGCGATACGTATTCAAGCCTGCATCCACCAACATTTGAATGTCTTTTTCGTAAAAATGATAATGGTCCACCGCCTGTAAAGAAGGTTCTTTGTACAACGAGTGCGGCATATGCTCCATCGCCCAGAAATCGCTATGGATATTGTTTCCTTCCACCTGATGCGCGGCCGTAGCCGCACCCAACATAAAATCGCTCCTAAATGGTTTTGTCATCGTCCTCTACCTTTCCATCTCAATTTGTTCCCCCGGGGAAGCGTTTTCAATTCCTGACTTGACGCTATGACCATAGTAGCATTCACCCTGGATTTGATATGGTGATTTCGTATGTTTTTTAGTATTATTGTCCTGAATACAGCATGAAATCTCCAGCAGGGAGTTGATCCTGATGACCACATGCATTACCATCGACGCGATGTGCAGTCTCGTTTCCAATACGTTTGAACTGCCTGTTTTCTTTATCAGTCCGAAAGGAAAAGTCATCTATGACAACTTGCGCGGCCAACCGATCAACCCATTGATCGAACGTCGCACCGGAAGTTATTTGAACCCGTTATATTTCGAACCCAGAAGAACATATCGGATTCCTGTTATTACCAAATCGGTATTCTCCGAAAAGTTCATATTAATCAGCTATTTCGATGGCGATCTGTTTGAAGGCACCCTGATTATGGGTCCTACCCTGTCCCACCCCATACCTAATGAAGTATTAACTGGCATTATCAATGATAGGGATGCATTTTTTTATCGCGATCAAGTCGCGCGTTATTATGAACGTTTGCCGATTTTGAGCAATGACAAGCTGAACCATATCAGCGTTTTTATTTATCACTTGTTCAACAAGGAGCTGCTTTCTCCTCAATCCGTCTTGTATGAAGATTTTCAGTTCGATGACTATGAAAAGGCAAAGGGATTCGTGAATCTTGAATTCACCCAGTATTTGCAATCTGCGGATCACAATCAGGTTCGATTGTTCGAAAAAAAGCTTTTGTTCATGATCAAAGAAGGCAGGGTTGAGGACATCGACGAACTGTCCTTCATCAAGGAAGAAGAATCCTCATCCGTCTTGTCGAAATCCAGCTTCCTTCGTTCGAACAAAAACCATATCATTACGCTGATTGCTTTGGTAACGAGAGCTTCTATGGACGGAGGCTTGAACGAGGATACCGCCTTTGCATTACACGACAGGTTCATACAACGGCTCGAGGAATTGGACCGGCTGGATGAAATCCGAAGTTTGGCACGCGAAGTCCTGCATACGTTTGCAGAGAAGGTGAAGCAAGCACGGCACGAAAGATATTCCAAAAAAATCATAGCCTGCAAGGAGTACATTCATAAACACATTTATGAAGAAATCCACCATAACGACATCGCCTTGGAGATTGGACTTAGTCCCAAATATTTGTCGGCCCTGTTCAAAAAAGAGGTCGGCATTTCGGTAAGCGAATACATTCAACAAACAAAGATCGAAGAAATCAAACGTTTACTGGCGTACAGCGCCATCTCGATATCCGAATTAGGCTCGCTCTTTCATTTTAATGACCAGAGCTATTTAACCAAAGTATTTAAAAAGATCGTGGGCGTGACCCCGAAACAATATCGCGAAAAACATCATTTGATCGAAAAAGGTTGACCCAACGTAAAAAACGAGCCCAATGAATATTGGCTCGTTTTGGTCTGTAAGGCGTATTACAACGCGATCGTGTACTCCCCGCTTCCTGCAGTAAAGATGATATGCCCGTCTTCATAGCGGACATCGGGAAACTCGGCAGACACTCGCTTGATGTCAACCTGCTTGCCCGGAAGCATAACGGTGGCCCTGGAATTCGCAGGAATGCCAAAATCGTAGGTAACGCCTCTTTCCGTCTTCAACCAACCGGATTGGATCACGCCATAGGGAGATTCATACGTTGCAGATGCATGTGTAAGCGTTCCTCCAACCAGCGGTTTTATCGTAAAATGTTTGAAACCCGGCGTTTTCCATTGCGGGCGAATGCCTGCAATGCCTGTAAATAAGAAGTCGCATACCGCTCCATAGGAATAATGGTTCAATGAACCCGTAAGTTCCCCGTCCGGTTTGATTCCCCTCCAGCTTTCCCAAATCGTTGTAGCGCCATGGCTCACGGCATATAACCAGGAGGGATCGGAGGTTTGCTCCAGCAGCCGATAGGCGATTTCGGGATACCCATGATCCGCCAGAACATGAAGGATGAACGGCGTGGACAAAAATCCCGTATTCAAATGATGCTTCTGCGCTACGACCATCTCGGCAAGACGGTCCGCAACCGCTTGTCGTTTGGCTGTATCCGCCAACCCAAACGCCAGCGTCCGAACATTCGGCGCCTGCCGATCGTCCAGAATATGCCCGTTATCCTGAACAAAGTATGCATTGTACACACGCTTGATCTTTTCATATCGACGCAGGTATTCTTCTGCTATCTCGAGCTTTCCGAGTACGGAAGCCATTTCGGCCAGGAGGCGCGTGGAATAGGCGAAATACGCTGTCGCAACATCGGGATGACAGCCTTGGGACTTGCTCATCGCCGCGACCAGATCGTTGAATTCGGAATCGGCTTCGAGCCATTCTCCCCAGTGGAAGCTGGTATCCCAAATGTAATCCGCATCAAGCTCGCCGTCGGTATAGTTCTGATAGGCGGGAGAGTCTTTGAAACGTTCATTGGCTTTCCTGGCGCTGACGGCCATATAATCCACCCATGCCTTAGCCGAATCAAACTGCTTCTCTAGAATGGTTTGGTCTCCGTAACACAGATACAACGTCCATGGAATAATAACCGCCGCATCCCCCCAGCCGGAAGAACCGTCAAGCATGCTTGCCGTTCCTGGCTCTGGCCTGCGTATGGCCATCATGGGGTCTTTATTCTGCTTGGAGAACCTCTCCCATTCCTCTTTGTTGTGATAGCCGATCACGGTAGGTACCGTACTCCCTACGGATCCATTCGAGAATTGTTCGGACGCCAGGTCGGCCAGCCATTTTTCATAAAACGAATGCACGTTCATCAAATTGGCTGCCGTTTTGCAAAATACTTGTGCGTCCCCCGTCCAGCCTGCTCTCTCCCGGGTCGGGCAATCCGTCGGCACTTCCATGAAATTGCTTTTTTGGCTCCAGCGCGAGTTAGAGACCAATTGGTTGATCAAGGGATTGGAACACGTAAATTCACCCGTTTGCTCCATATCCGAATAGATGGCCACTGCCGTAAAATCTTCTGCTTTTACAATGCCTGGATGCTTCTTGACCAGCACGTAGCGAAAACCAAAGATCGAGAAGCGCGGACGATAATGCTCGATACCCTCACCCTTCAAAATGTAGCGAACTTCTTGAAAGTCCTCTAACGGCCCGTGATGGGCCAGGTTTTGCAAGGTAAAGTTCCCGTCTTTATCCAGCGTTTCCCCATGGATGAGTACAACATTGGTACCGGCTTCACCGCAAACCCTCATGTCCACCCAGCCTGCGATGTTTTGTCCAAAGTCCAGCACGGTCTCGCCATTCGGCGTGTGTAATACCGTTGGCGAAAAGGTTTCCTTTTGTCTAACCGGCACGCTGCGGGTCGCAATCAGGCCAGTTAGTTCATCTTTGGCAGCCTGTACTTGCCCCCAGGAAGAATCGTCATATCCGGGTTGGTTCCAGCCTTCCATATCTATTCGGGCATCATAAAGATCGCCAGCCTTCATGTCTGATTTCAGCAGCGGTCCGTATGATGTCTTGAATGTCCCGTCACTGCAAACCCATTCGATCGTTCCGTCCTCGTATTGCAGCATCAGTTGTCCCAAAAAAGCCAGCTTGTACCCGAAATTATTTTTCAAGCTAGCCCCGCCGGTAGAACCTCTCCACCAGCCGTCGCCAAGAATAATGCCAAGCGCGTTAGCGCCTTCCTGCAGCAAATGAGTCACGTCATAGATCTGATATTGCAATCGCTCGTGATAGGATGTAAATCCGGGAGTAAACAGATGGTCCGTACCTTCCACCCCGTTCAAATAAAAGCTGTATAGCCCTTTTGCCGTCAAACATGCCCTGGCCCGGACAAGTCCCTTCCTTACAATGAATTCCTTGCGAATATAAGGGGCAGGTTTATAGGCATCGATCTGCACTTCCTTTTCCGGTTCAATCCAGCAGGCACGCCAGTCACTGGCATGCAGCAGCCCGATTTCAAAGAAGGCGCATTCGCTGAATATGGACTCTTCACCGTGATTGTCCCAGACTTTAACCCTCCAATAGACGCGCTGCAGCGATTCCAGCGGCGGACCTGCATACAAGATGACTTGGGACTGGTCAGATTCTACTCTCCCCGTATCCCAGATCAAATCGTTAAAGTCTTTTGTTCCGGATGCTTGTACATGATATGCCGTTTGCATAACGTTCGTCTCTGAACTGTACACCTTCCAACCTAATCGTGGTGATGCTGCGTCCACGCCCAAAGGATTTTCCAAATATTCCGTTCGCAATGATCCGACTTCAAGCACGTATAATCCCCCCTCAAGTTCACCCCGCCGTATGCTTCTACCATCGAGAAGGATCGCGGTGACTCTCTTAGGATAATAAAAACAGTACATTTTTTATGGTACATGGGGACGCATTTTTGTAATCAGGTATCAGAGCAGCCGAATCACCGAGATCAAATGCCGAATAGCCCTTCAACAAGAAGGGCTGTGACGTTAAATATACGACTCGCGTTATTGCTTGAATGTGACATGAATCTGCACGATTTCGGAGCGGCTGCTTGTACGGATCGGCGGCCCCCAAAATCCATAACCCGACGTGACAATGGAATGCATGGCGCCTTTCTGCAAATATCCCCAATCGTTCTCATAAATGGCCTGCGTGATGAACTGGGCCGGGGCAATCTGCCCGCGATGCGTATGGCCGGACACAACCAGATCGATGCCGTTTTGTTCGGCGATATCCAGATCATACGGTTGGTGGTCCAGCATGATCACCGGTTTGCTTTGATCCACGTTTTCCATTAAAGCAGCGACCTCGGCACGATCCGTCTCGGTTCTGTCTTTGCGCCCGATCAAGGTCAATTTGTCATCCAGCATAATTTGCTCATCATATAACACCTTCATGTTGCTTTGTTCCAAGGCTGCAATCAACGCTTCGATCGGACCGTCGAATTTGTCATGGTTCCCAAGGGTTGCGTAAACACCGTAGGGTGCCTGGATATCACGAATAATGTCCGCGATCCCGCTTTTCTTGTACAGTTCAAGGTTATCGTCGATCAGGTCGCCAGGGTACAGCACAAGGTCGGGCTTCAGTGCATTAATCTCATTTACCATTCGTTTAGCGTGACTCGGTCCCGACAGCAATCCAAAATGGGTATCTGCTGCCATCACGATATTAAGCGTGTCCAGCCCTTCGACTTTTTTATCGATCTGAATGCTGTACTCCCTTACGACCGGACTATATGCGTTGAAAATGCCGTAACCCAGTGTCGACAACAATAAAACAAGCGTCGCCGCGCCGGCCCATTTGTGTGCATGATGCCTGGGTATGCGCGTCAACCGCAGCAGCCAAAGGATGATATGTACAACCGGCAGAATCATCAATAACAATGAGAAGATGGCCAACCAGTATGATCCAATGATGCTCAGAAACGATAAGCTTCCAAACATCCGCGCCAAAATAAATGAACAAGCCAGAAATGCGATGATTCCAATATACAGCCAGCGGAAACGTGCGCTCACAACGGGTTTCATCCAGCTCCACCCGCTCCAGCCTATGTAAAATACCAGCAATCCGTATACGAGCAGAAATGCAATACCAGCTACGACAAACATTCTACGACGATCCTCCTCGTTCATATTCAATTTCTAATGATGCCTTTAACCCGTCTGCACCAGTATAACCCAGAAGCCCTGTTCCAGGCATCTTTCCAATGCAAAAAAGCATTCCCGCGTCCGCCGAGAGCCAAGGGCTTTCGCATCGGACACAGGAATGCTTGAACTTTTATGATTGCGTCGTCTAACGATTATTCGCTTGCTTCCATCCAGTTGTGGTGGAATGTGCCTTCTTTGTCCACGCGTTTAAACGTGTGCGCGCCGAAGTAGTCGCGCTGAGCCTGCAGCAGGTTGGCCGGCAGACGCTCTGTGCGGTAGCTGTCGTAGTAGGACAGCGCGCTGGAGAAGCCCGGTACCGGAATACCTTGGGTTACCGCTACGGACACCACTTCGCGCCATGCATCCTGGTACGATTCCACGATGTTTTGGAAATAAGGGTCGAGCAGCAGGTTTTTCAGCTCGGCATTGTTGTCGTACGCTTCCTTGATGTTTTGCAGGAATTGCGAACGGATGATGCAGCCGCCGCGGAAAATCATCGCGATGTTGCCGTATTTCAAATCCCAGCCGTACTCGTCGGAAGCTGCGCGCATTTGTGCGAAGCCTTGGGCATAGGACACGATTTTACTTGCGAACAGCGCTTTGCGCACGCTCTCGATGAACGCAGCTTTGTCGCCTGTGAAGGCGGACGCGGACGGGCCGTTCAGGATTTTGCTTGCCGCTACGCGCTCGTCCTTCATGGCGGACAAGAAGCGCGAGAATACGGATTCCGTAATCATGGACAGCGGTACGCCCAGATCCAGCGCGCTTTGGCTTGTCCATTTGCCCGTTCCTTTTTGTCCGGCAGCATCCAGGATGACGTCGACCATCGGTTTGCCGGTTTCCGGATCGTATTTGGAGAAGATGTCGGCCGTAATCTCGATCAGGTAGCTGTCGAGTTCGCCTTTGTTCCACTCCGTAAAGATTTCATGCAGCTCTTCGACCGAGACGTTCAGCACGGATTTGAGCAGGTGGTAGGCCTCACCGATCAACTGCATATCTCCGTACTCGATGCCGTTGTGCACCATTTTTACATAATGTCCGGCACCGTCTGGTCCGATGTATGTACAGCAAGGATCGTCGCCTACTTTGGCGGAAATCGCCGTCAGGATCGGTTCGACGAGTTTGTAGGCACTTTCCTGTCCGCCCGGCATGATTGCAGGGCCTTTCAGCGCGCCTTCTTCACCGCCGGATACGCCTGTGCCGATGAAGCGAATGCCTTTGTCTTCCAGCTCTTTGCTGCGGCGCTGCGTGTCAGGGAAGTAGGCATTTCCGCCATCGATGATGATGTCGCCTTCGTCCAGATGAGGCAGCAGCTGTTCGATCGTTGCGTCCGTTGCGCTGCCCGCTTGAACCATGATCAAAATTTTGCGCGGGGATTCCAGGGATGCCACGAACTCTTCGATGGAGAACGTGCCTGTCAGGTTTTTGCCTTCCGCTTCTTTCAAGAGGTCATGCGTTTTCTCCGGGGAACGGTTGAATACCGACACCGTAAAGCCTCTGCTTTCAATGTTAAGGGCCAAGTTTTTGCCCATAACCGCAAGTCCGATAACGCCGATCTGTTGTTTGCTCATTATATCCTCCTGATCATTTTAATATTCTAAAGCTTTATTATGGGGCGGAGCGGTGGCAAATCTAACGGCCACCTGCTCCGCGTCATCATCATTATTTTACGGAATTTTTCCAGTCTGCCGCAAATTTTTCCAGACCTTGGTCTGTCAGCGGGTGTTTGGAGATTTGCTCAATGACGGAGAATGGAACCGTCGCAATATGTGCTCCTGCCAACGCTACACGTGTTACGTGATCCGGATGTCTTACGGATGCAGCAATGATTTGTGTATCCAGATTATGCACACGGAACAGTTCGGCTACTTTGCTCACCAACTGCACGCCATCTTCGGAGATGTCGTCGAGACGACCCAAGAATGGGGATACGTACGTTGCGCCAGCACGAGCTGCAAGCAAAGCTTGGTTCACCGTGAAGATCAGTGTTACGTTGGTTTTCACGCCTTTTTTCGTCAAGTAGCGGCATGCTTCCAGACCTGCCAGCGTCATTGGCAATTTGATCGTGATGTTTTTGTCGCTGTTGTTGATTTTGATCAGTTCTTCCGCTTGCGCGATCATTTCTTCTGCTGTTTCTGCATCCGGCGTTACTTCTGCGGATACGGATTCCACTTCAGGAACCAGCTTCAGGATTTCTTCGATGCGGTCCTCGAATTTCACGCCTTCTTTGGCTACGAGAGAAGGATTCGTCGTTACGCCGTTCAAGACGCCGATTTTATATGCTTTTTGAATTTGCTCCACGTTTGCTGTATCGATGAAAAATTTCATGTTGATTCCCTCCACTGGATAGTTTATTATTTGGATTTGGTACTACTTCAGCATGTTACATATTACATATTACCATTAACCGCCAACGGAACTCCAGAAGCAGCTTGTTTCACCTGTTCTTCAGGCTCGTCAAACCACCAATGATGTCCCTCCTCGGCGAGCAAGGCATCGGACTCTGCCGGGCCATAGCTTCCTGCGGCATAGGTGTGCAGCGGAAGCAGGTTCTCTGCAAATGCGTCCAGAATCGGCTGGACCCATGCCCACGACAATTCAACCTCATCCCAATGCGCAAAGAACGTAGGATCCCCATGCAGCGCATCGCGAATCAGGTTCTCGTAAGCTTCGGCCAGATTTTCCCGATCCGGGGACAAGTCGATATGCACCGGCTTGAATTCGCCTTTGTTTTCCGGATCGCTTGCGTTCAGCTGGAGCGTCATGCTCTCGCCCGGACTCATTTCAATGACAAGCAGATTCGGTTTGGAACCGTTGTTGCTCTCGGAATGAGTCTGACCGGATGGCTCCTTGAATTCGATGACGATGCGCGTGGACTTTTCTTTCATGCGTTTGCCTGTGCGGATATAGAATGGAACCCCGCGCCAGAAGAAATCGTCAATCTGCAGCTTCGCGGCGATAAAGGTATCGTTCATCGTGTTCTCCGCAACGCCCGGCTCATCCTTGTAGCCTTGCACCGGCTTGCCTTGGATGCTGCCCGCCGCATATTGGCCGCGAATGACGCTTGCGCCAACGTTTTGCTTTTGCAATGGCTCAATCGATTCCATGATGTGCTTTTTCTTCATGCGGACTTTGTCCGAGTCGCTTTTGTTGTAAGGAAGCTGGATCGCCATCATCATGAGCAATTGCAGCATATGGTTCTGGAACATGTCGCGCACGGCGCCCACGTGATCGTAATAAGATGCCCGTTCCTCAACGCCAACCGTCTCGTTCGCCGTAATTTGCACATTGGAAATGTACCGATTGTTCCAAAGCGCCTTCATGATCGGATTGTTCTGGTGCAGCGTCTCCAGGCGCTGTACCATCGGTTTGCCCAAATAGTGGTCAATCCGGTAAATCTCGTCCTCCGTAAACGCCTCGCTCAATTTGCGATTGAGATCCCGCGCCGATTGCAGGTCATGGCCGAACGGCTTCTCGATGACAAGGCGTTTCCAGCCTTGCGTATCGCCAAGACCGCTTTCCTGAATATTTTCGGCTATAGGCTCGAAGAACTCCGGTCCTACCGACAGGTAGAACAGACGATTCGAAGCAGCTCCGCGCTGCGCTTCCCCTTCTTCCACCATGCGAAGCAGCTTTATATAATCTTCCTTATGGCTGATATTCAATACACTGTAACGAAAAGCCTGCACAAAAGATTTTACTTTTTCCGCATCAGGCGCGCGTCTCGAAAATTCCTGCAAGGATTTTTCCACTTGAGACTGGAAAAAATCGTCGCTCCATTCGCGGCGTCCAAGCCCGATCAACGAGAAGGAAGCCGGCAGTTTTTGTTCGATGTATAAATTATACAAAGCAGGATATATTTTTCGCTTGGCCAGATCGCCAGTCGCACCAAACAGTATGATCGTCGTTGGTTCCATCTCCCGTAACTCCTTCCGAATAACTCTGGTTTCTTTGCTGTAGTTCCACTATAATACTTTTCAGAGCCATACAAGTAATTAATATATTTCACAGGAGATATAGATAATATCTATGACTACAAATTACGAGTTGTATAAAGTTTTCTATTGGGCCGCCAAAACCGGAAGCCTGACCCAGGCCGCCAAGGCGCTTTACATTACGCAACCCAGCGTCAGCCATGCGATCAAACAGCTCGAGGACAGCTTCGGGCTTACGCTCTTCTATCGCACGTCCAAAGGCGTTGCACTGACCCAGGAAGGCGCCAGTCTGTATTCCTACATCGAGCAGTCGCAGATCCTGATCTCGATGGCGGAAGAAAAAATGGCCGCGCTCAAAAGCCTGGACAGCGGAGAGCTGCGCATGGGCGGCAGCGATTCGCTGTTCAAGCATTACATGCTCCCGTTTCTGGAAGAGTTCCATACCCAATATCCGGGCATTAAGCTCCACCTAAGCCATGGGACGACGCCGGAAGTCATAACGTTCCTGAAAGAAGGCAAAATCGACCTGGGCGTCGTGCGCATGCCGATCGTCGATCCCCAGCTTGAGGTCAAGGAAAGCCTGCAGCTTAACGATACATTCGTTGCCGGGGAGCGTTACGCGGCCGAATTGAAAGGCAAAATCATTACGTTGGAGCAGCTGCTGGAGCATCAGCTGATCCTTTTTTCACGGAACAGCCGGGTACGGATGGCGATTACGGAGTTGTTCA
This sequence comes from Paenibacillus sp. FSL W8-0426, assembly GCF_037969725.1. Classification (NCBI taxonomy): domain Bacteria; kingdom Bacillati; phylum Bacillota; class Bacilli; order Caryophanales; family Paenibacillaceae; genus Paenibacillus; species Paenibacillus sp. FSL W8-0426. The sequence continues at coordinate 4,211,615 of NZ_CP150203.1, forward strand.
ACAGTTACGGTTACACGCCAAGGCCCGAAATCGAAGTCGGCAGCGTTGATTTGCTGATCGAGTTTGCTCGGCGGGGATTGGGTATTTCTTATGTGACGCGCGAATTCATTACCAAGGAACTTGAAGAAGGTTCCCTGTTCGAAGTGCAGCTGGACGTTACTCTACCGCCGTCCCAGGTGGGCATCATGACCAAACGCAACATGCCTATTTCCTTGGCAGCAGGCCGGTTTATGGAACTGATTTTCAAAAATTAAGAAAGAGCCTTTTCGTCCGCGGAGGATGAAAAGGCTCTTTCGTTTTTCGAGGCAAACTAACTTTGAGACAAACTCATGAAAACAAATTTTATTCCCAGCCCTCCCTCTTGGGAGGGTTGGAACCTTTGGTCCCCAGATCGGACACAGCGTCCATACAACCGATGGGCGGACCCACAATAGCATCGCTTCTGATGGATGCGATCGCCTTGGCGTAAGCCTCTTCATCCAGGCAGTACGCGCGCTGGGCCACTTCCGGAGGCGTCGCAGCCAGAAAGTCCGCGCCAAGCACGATATCCGGCGTAGGCACGTCAAAGATCGTCAGCACGTGCACGTCATCCGTTTCTGCCACGAACCAGTGAAACCAGCCTTTCGGAAAGATCGACACCTGCCCTGGCTTCAGCCGGTAATTCAAACGTTTGCGCGTAAACGGGTCAAACACGGACGTGGTCACTTCGCCTGAAATGACAACGACCATTTCCGTTGAATTGATGTGGTAGTGTGGCTGCACAATGATCCCTTTGGTCATATGAATATTGAAAAATCCATTTTTGATTGCAGGCAATTGCTCACCGAACAGCTGGGTTACAACGTTGCGCGGATCACGCTGATAATTAATCACGGCTGTGGAATCGGCCGCCAGCTGCACATTCGGGTCTTGCAAAATCGGATCGATCATGCCACGCTTACCTCCTTTATTGGGCAAATTGCTCATTGTTGTACTGTATGCGTCCTAGAGCAGAGTCATGCCGGAAGCCCTAGAATCTGCCCCGCAAATGAAGGAAAGCCTGCTGACGCATTACGCGCCGGACAGGCTTGTTGTCATGATTGTAATGGCTCACATTTCGTCGATAAAACGGGCAAACTCCCGGCCCGGATCGGCCAGGAAATCGTTCAATGCCGCGATGTCGCCCTGCTCCTGATGTTCAAGATCGACGTATCCGATCCGCTTCATGCCCGGATTCCAGACGATGGCGATGTGCGAATACTGGTCGACTTGGGAAGATAGGCGCAGCAGCTTTTTTCGGCCTAATTTCATTTCCACCGCATCGACCAGATGGAAAAATTCAATATAACCGACGCCCGAATCGTTGGTTGGCAAATCCACCCGGCCCGGATTGTCCATCATAAAATCAATCAGCGGCTGTGGCAGCTTGTACGCTTTCAGAGCATGCAGCTTGTTGCTCACGCTGTGAAATTCCTCGGGCTCATGCGCCTTGAGATATTCCGCCATTTCCCCGTTGTTCTGCGATACGGCGATGGTATAGGCTCGTTCCCCGTCCTTCTCCTGAATCGTCACGTCCGCCCCCTGTTCGACCAAAAACCGAACCATGTTCAAATTGTTGTTGCGGGCAGCGACGGTTAACGGGGTCGCCTTGTATGGATACACCATGTCCGGCTCGTTGTAATTGATGTCGACGCCGTGATCCAGCAAATAACGGACTGTTTTCATGTCGTGATCCGACACCGCTGTGCGCAGCGTTTTGCCCGCATGTTTCCGAATGTCCAGCCCCAGTTCGTTGAACAGGGGAATGTTGTTCTTGTTGCCGTAATACGCCTCGTCGTACGCGGTGGATTTCACCTTGCTGCGGCCGTCGAGCCTTGCTCCCTTTTCATGCAAATACCGAATCACGTCTTCCCCGCAATAACGGGCCGCCTGAAGCATCGCTGGTCGGTCTTTCGCATTCAGTTCCGCCCCGTGTTCGACCAGCAGCTTCACCATATCCGGTTTGTTCAATGTCAATGCGATGTCCAGCGGAGTCATGGATATGTATTTGCTCAGCACAAGCGGCTCTTCGAGCGCCAAGCCTTCATCTATCGCCTGTTCCACCACAGGCAGGTTGTTCTCCCAGATCGCCTCCGCAATCGCGGGCAATGTTTCGAATTTCCCCATATGGCCGATTTTGAACATTAATGATCCCTCCTTGCGCATCTTGATCCTATTCTGCAGTTCTAGCAACCCTCAAATATTTATCATACAAAAGGCGGCCGCCTCTTTCATCGTCTGATTGTCCCAAAACACGGGAACGTCCTGCTTGGCTTTGCCAAAAAAGATGCGCACAAGCGCATCATCGGGCGGGCTTCTTCTACTTCACCCATATTTTTTTGTCGATCTTGCCCCAAGCGCCCAAGAATGGGGCTGAAAACCGATCCTATGGCGGAATTTGAGAACTTCATTCATCTTATGATAAGATTAGGGCTATCCGTTTTTCAGCAGAGTGCCGGTCGGTCTGCAGACCGGATTCGGAAAGGACCTTATGAAATCTACCGGAATATTTGACATACAGTCCAACTTGCACGAAATGATTCCCCCGTTGGATCTGCGCAGCTGCCTGGTAAGCGTGCGGGGTGAAACGATCTATGAGCACTACCGGAACCCGGAGATCCCCGGGCAAATTGCCAAGATCAATTCATGCACCAAAAGCATACTGTCTTCTCTCATTTGCATTGCGATGGATCACGGATGGTTATCCGGGCCGCAAACGGAAATTTCCGCCTTTTTCCCGACATTGCTGGATGATCCCGATCCTCGCAAAGCACGCATAACGCTTGAGCACCTGTTAACCATGACTGCCGGGTTCGATTGGGACGAATTCGGCGGGCAAAATTCCTTTCCGCGCATGACCCGTACGGAGCGCTGGGTCGACTTTGCCTTGGAGCAGCGACTGAGTCACGCTCCAGGTACCTATATGGAATACAATTCGGGCGTGTCGCAGATGTTATCCGCCATATTGATGCAGGCAACGAATATGCCTGTTGCACGATTCGCGGAACGTTTCCTGTTTGGTCCCTTGGACATTGAAACGGTTGAGTGGGAATCTGATCCTCAAGGCGTACATACGGGAGGTTTTGGCCTGAAAATGCGGCCAGGCGATCTGCTCAAATTCGGGCAGCTGTTCCTGCAGCAGGGCATGTGGAATGGCGAGCAAATCATCTCCACCGAGTTGGTGCATCGCTCCACCCAGCCGTTCATCGACGTTACGCCTCCGAACCGCGGCCGTTATGGCTGGCATTGGTGGGTGGATGCCCATCCCGGAGAAGCAAAGGCGGCTGCCGAACAGCTATCCGGCACGAAGCACTCAACGGGCGCAGAAGCTGCCGATGCCGCTTCACTCGATTACTACTATGCGCGCGGCTTCGGCGGTCAGTACGTTTACGTCGTGCCTGCGCTGGAGCTTGTGACCGTGCTGACCAACGATAAGCGCAAACGGGACAAGCCGCCGTTGGACGTATTTCCGCGCCTGATTGCGCCCATGCTTTACGGAGCATCCAACATATAACGGACCGCGCACTCTCCAAAAGGGGGAGCAACAAAGAGCGAATTCATTTCCGGACAGCCGTCCGATTTGAATTCGCTCTTTGGGTTGACCGTTCATTCTTTATCCCATTCCTCTTCAATCGCGCGGCTGATCCGATACGGTCCCGATTCCCGATTGGAGCAAATGACCAGCTGTGCATTCTGCTGCGGGTATACGGCAGACATAAAGGATACGCCCGGATCAAAACCCATCACGTGCATTTTGAATGGTTCTTTACCATCCAGATCAATCCATACGCCTCTTCCATAATACTCGTTGTCTTCCTGGCGGCTATAGGGCTTGAGCAGTTGACTCGTTCCTTCTCCGCTCAACAATTCGTGGTTCAACAACGCACTCCAAAAGCGAAGCATATCCGGCCCCGTGGTATAAGCCCCCCCATCCGCTCCGCCTTTGACGGGAATCGAAAAAACATTGGATGTCCACGTCCCGTCTTCATGATCCACATACCCCGTTGCAGTGTTGCGAGGAAGCCGGTCTGCTTCAAAATAACCGCTATCCTCCATTTGGCAGCGGCGGAAAACATGCTCTTCGACATATTCAGCAAACGAAGTTCCCGATTGTTGTTCGATAATGAGCCCAAGCACGATATAACCTGCATTGTTGTAATGGAATCGTTCGCCCGGCGCAAACTTCATCGACAGGTTTTGAAACATCGGAAGGAAATCACTGGGTTCACGCATCGCATAGACCGGTCGTTCCTTCCACAAGGACGCAAAATCGTGCATTTCCTCCTCGTCGAAATAATCCGGGATGCCCGCGGTATGCGTCAGCAGTTGATGCACGGTGATCGATTCATCCCAAAGCGGAAAGTCGATATCCAGCACCTCGGACAGCCTGGACTCGTAAGTCAGTTTCCCCTGCTCGACGAGTTGGCCAATCGCTACGGCGGTAAAGATTTTGCAGCCGGACGCAATCCCGAATCGGGTATCCGGCATAATGGGCAGCTCATCGCTTCGCTGGGCATGCCCTCGTGTCAGGTTGAGCAGCGTTTCCCCGTTTTTCCGGAAAAGCACTATACCTGAAAAATCAAGCTGTTCCATAATCGCCGACACCTTGTTTACCAGTTGGCTTCCTTGCACCACCCGTACCACCTACTCCCTCAAAACATGATTTTCCCTTCGTCGACCCTGATGAATCAACGCATAAATAGCCACGTATACGCTCAATAGAAATACTCCGAAAAACATGCAAAAGGCCAGCGAAGTTCGGCTAAGACTCTCATGCATGAGTTCGATCAGCATATCCCGGTTGGTTAACACGTCCCAACTGTTCAGGCGATAGACGCGGCCCAGCAAAATGCCGTAACTTCCAAGCGCGCAGCCGACAAGCACGAAAATCCAGGACACGATGCGCCCAAACTTTCTCCAGATCAGTTCATGAATCTGGTACATCGACAGGAAACCAAGCAGCAGCCCTGTCCACACAAACATCATGACGACAATCAAATCATACCAGTATCTGAAATGGATTTCGTCTCCCGCAACATATTTGCCGCTACGTACGGTGAGGTGCAACAGGTCGGTGACGATGTAGGCCGCATTAGGGAAAAACAACAGCCATACCAGCCCGCTTGCAGCAGCCAGCCACCCAGCCGCTTTCCATTTCAAATGGGCAAGGGCATAGGATACCGAAGAAAAAACGAACGGCAGCCATGCCAGGAACAGATTCCAGATCAAAAAGCGGAAATAGCGCTGATCCAGCCAATCCGCAGCGGCATAGTATAATCCGACCGTGACCGCAGTTAATACACACATGATGAAAAACAAGTTTATGTAGTTCAGCTTCTTCAACGATCAAACCTCATTTCATGCGAGCCTGCGGCTCCGATATTGGGCGGTCTTTCATTTCTATCGAAATTCCAAAATTCTACTTGATATACCTGATCATACCATTCCGAAACTCAACAATCAAAGGCCGTAAGGACTGGCAGACAAAGACAATATTCGTAACCTTTTTGTGCCTGATTAGTTTGCCGGCGACGGGTTGAGTCATTTCAATTCCGATTTAACCTATACCGCTTTGGTAAAAGAAATCAATGTGCCGAGTGTCCGAAAACTTCTGCAGCAGGCCAACCACCTTGAAGGTTCGTTATACGTAGGTTATCTGTTCAGCGGCAGCGATAACTCGCCCGGCCTACGACTGGACTGCCGACGATGAAGAGCGCTGCATCAATTCTGTGGTCAAGGAGGCTTATGAAAAAGCCGTACAAAACCGGGAACCCGGGTCCCAAAGCGTACTTCTGGATGCCATCGAACAGATTCTCCCGCTCCTGGACGAGAACAACGGTCAGCTCACTCCTGAAATTCGGAATATCATCGAATCACTATATGAACGTTTTACGGAAGAATAAAGTTGTATGCGCAGCGAAAAAAGCGGCAGCCCCTTCTCTTCGGGTGCTGCCGCTTTGTGTGTCAATATGTCGGATAGGGTCTTCATTCTTGGAGATCAATGTTCTCCTGTGTTATTTTGATCGATCTCAATTTGTCCGGGTTTACGATCAGATAACATCCCTCAAGCCGCTCTCCCGATGCATCGGCCTGCAAACAGAGCACGCCTCTCAGCTTACCCTCCACAAACAAAGCCGCCTGGGGTTCTCCGTTGATCCGAACGACCATCCACTGCATTTGCCGCAGTCCATTCAGAACCCGCCGCGAGGTCAGCAGGGCCACAACGCCTTTTCGCACGTTCATCGTTCTCATGACCGTATGCACCTTGCCTCCGCCATCGGAGGTGAATACAGGCTGCTCGGCCAGCAATTCCATCATGGCCCCTACGTCATAGTTCATGAATGCAGCCGTGAACCGGGAAAGCAATTTCTGTTTGGCGGCAAGCTCGGCTTCGCCATATTCCTTGGAAGGAACGCTGCTCGGCAAATTGCGTTTCGCGCGGCTGAAAATTTGGCGGCAGTTGCTTTCGCTTTTTCCAAGCCACTCGGCAATATCACGATATTCGTGCCCAAACGCCTCGCGCAGCACAAAGACGGCACGCTCCACAGGCGACAGACGCTCCAGCATGACCAAATAGGCATAGGAGATCATTTCCTTTTGCGCCATCGTTTCCTCGGGCATCAGGCCGGGGTCGGTCATCGGTTCGGGCAGCCATTCGCCCACATAGCTTTCCCGCTGATTACGGGCAGAAGCGAGCAGGTTCAAGCTGCGATTTACAATGAGCTTTGCGATATAGGATTTGGGATTGTGAATGGGTTCATCCACTTCTCTCTGCTGTTGCTCCTGTGCCTGCAATGCAGCGAAACAGTCCTGGACGACATCCTCCGCTTCGACGACGCTGCCGAGCATCCGGTAAGCAATCGAAAAGGCATACGCCTTGTATTGCCTGTATAATTTGCCAACGTCCAGAGAAGCACCCTCCGTTGCATTGGCAGATGTGTCGATATTCATGGTCTGTGGCCTCCTCTGGACCGTTGAGTTATGGGCAAGATCTTATTTATAACATCCCGGGAACATGCCGGTCGTAATGGCAATCCGGTTCCAGCTGTTAATGGTGTTGATCGCCATCACAAGGTCCATCACTTCAGCTTCGCTAAAGTGTTCGCGCACACGCTCAAACAATGCATCAGGCACGCCTTTCCCCGCAATCAGCGTAACCGTCTCGGCCAACTCCAACGCCACACGCTCTTTATCCGTATACAGCGGAACCTCCCGCCATACGCTCAGCAGCAAAATGTGATCGGCATAATCGCCCAGTTTCATCAGATCCTTCGCATGCATGTCGAGGCAAAATGCGCATCCGTTGATTTGGGACACTCTGATCTTGATCAGCTCATACAATACCTTGTCTTCGAACTGTCCCGATACGTATTGCTCTAGCGCCGACATCGCCTTATATGTGCTTGGGCTGGCTTTCATGTGGTTCATTCTCATTTTCATTAGGTTCGCCTCCAGTTATGGTTTCATACTGAAGACAAACGAGGGGACCGGTTTGTGACAAGATTCAGGATTTCGGATAAAAAAATGTTTCTGCGACATAGATCCATCAGAAATATGTATCCAATACGTTCTTCCAGCTCCATTCGGCAGATGACAAATGGATGCTCTTCAGCCAAGGCATGCGTTCGATTACATCAGGTACACTCTCAATTAGGCTGTTGGAGATGTTCAAATATTTCAGCTTGGCCAACTTTTCCAGTTCGGGAGGAAGTTCCTTAATGGCAGTGTACGCAATATGAAGGCTTTCCAACTGGCTGAGCTCGCCAATTTCCGGAGGAATGCGATCCAATGCGATGTCCTGCTTCGGTTTGGGCTTCCAATCCGAATCTTGAATGAATGAAGTTCCGCAATATATGGTCAGATGCTTCAGTTTCTTTAGTCTGCGAATGTTTGCCGGAAGGCTTTCCAGATCTCCGGTCATGATGCTTAATTCCTCCAATGACGCAAGTTCAAACAATGCTTTCGGGAGCGTGAACAGATCCCGCTCGACAATCTCCAGGCTTTTTAACGCTTTCAATTCCCTGATACGGTCAGGTATAGCTTGGATCCCCATAGAACTGATCTCCAGACGATCCGTCTGATTTCGAATGGCGTCATCAAGTAGACGGTCCAGCTCCTCATGCCGTTTGAGCCTAAAGAAGAGCCCGGGAATTCGCTCCATGAGCTGAATCGCTTCTTCTTCGGAGATGCGCATGCCGAACATGTCTTCATGTGCGACGCTGAAGAAATAATCACTCCCGTCTTTTTGCAAAAAACAGAGATCATCCGGCAAATCGGGATAGAACCAGTCTTTGAAACGTCTGGCCTCCTGTTTCAGAATCTGTCCGGATTCCGGAGTGCAGCGAAAAATGTAGTACGTTCCCTCGGTATACATGGCCCCGCTGCGGAGCATCAATTCTTCCATCGAACATTTTTCGATCAGATACGGTTCCAGTTTGCTCAATACCTCGCTTACTCGTAAAGGCATTTCATCATAGTACCCCCGATCCACCAGCATAAAGCGATCCGTGCGCTTAATCAGCTCATCAATGAGCTGTTCATAGGCTTCATTCCTCGGGTCTGTATGAAACGGTATCATTGTCAACCTCCTATTCGAGTCCAATTCAAGCATTCTTTGCAGCAACAGGAGGACCGATCAATAATCAATCTCCTCCATCGTGCTCAGGTTCCTGTTCGATTGTTCCAGCATCTGCGTGAACGTCGGCGCCACGTAATAAACAAAGTCCGGGTCATGCACATAAACGATAACCTGGCCATATGTTCCCTGCTCCGTCGGATCGAAATCCAACATCAAATAGAGCGAACCTCCGGCAATGGTCGCAAACGGAACCCGTGATTGGTGGAAAAGATAAGGCCGGATTTCCGGGTCCAGTTTACCGATTTCCTCTGCCGAATAAAACTCGTCCAGCCTCTGGTTCTCCCCGCTGATCATTCGCATCCCATCCCGCATCTCCTCTAGCGACATCAAATAAAACGGCGTCCATTCCCCCGCCTCTTCATCGCCGGGATACAACACATGAAGGGCATAACCGCTGCCGTTTTTGCGCTCGTAAAACGCACGGAAATCGGCAGGCAAGCGAACGCCAAACTCCTGTTCAAAGGCGTTTAGCTCTGCCGCCGAAGCCCCGCCAATATCCCGATACTGGTCAAGCAACTCCCGAATTTCTGCCTCTTGGACCTTTTCCTCCAACAAGAACTCCAATTCATCCATCAGCGTATGGACATGGCTTATCGATCCCGACGTCTCATCCGGCTTCATCCTCTTTCCCCTTTCCTTTTCATGTACGTTATTTCTCCTTGGCATTCTCGCGAACGTATTCCCTATACTCCCAAAAAGCTTCTTTTTCACCGCCATCTTCCAATAGAATCATGATGGCATAGGATAACATGCCCAGCCATTGATCCATCTGGTCGATTTGTTTCTGCGAAATCAATCCGTTTCTGCGCAGCATGCCTTCCGGTTCTACCGCCCAAGCCCGTCCAAGATGCACGATGCTCCACAAGCAGGACATGATCTCCCGATCAACGGCCGGCTGCGACAAATCCGGAGACAGGACCCGCACAATCTCCATCAGTTCATGAAAATTTTCTTCAAATAAGGTGCCTCGAAACGGGCGAAGACTGCCCAGAAAACCATGCTCCATCTTTGGGTGCTGAACGTCATCAAACGCAAAAGCATGGCATTTCAGGAGCAGCACCGCTTCATCGCGCGTCATTGGCATCCCTCCCCTTTCCGTGATGCATTCATCCCGTTTAACAGGCGGTTACCAACGCACAGGGTTCTCGCCGCGCAGCAATACGAACCGTTCCCGCTCACGCAGCGTCCCCGTACCGATGCTGTATTCATCCATGACCGGCGATGCGAGATCCAGCACATGAAGCATGCCGCTGTAGGTACCTACCAATAGCTCGGACCGATCGGGTGAGGTCGCCAATGAAAAGATCGTGCCGCCGACATAATAACGCCACTGCTCCTGTCCCGCCTGATCGATGCAGCGCAGATAACCGTAAGCATCTCCGACAACGATGCCTTCTTTGACTTCAACGGCGGCATACATGCGCGCATGCTCATCCACTATAGGCCAATCCTCTCTTTTTTCGTTGCCTTCCACCTCTTCCAAAGGAATTCGGATCGTAACGCCATTGTAGAAATGGCAGGAATTGAACCAGACATTGCGGTTGTCGCCAGAAAAAACGGCATAGTGCGGATAGCTCGATTCGGGATAGAACATGTACTTTTGGCCTTGGCGGCGATTGAGCAGCATATGCTCACTCGCTTGGCTTCCATAGGCAATCCATGTGCCGTCCCTGGAAACCGCAGCATGCCCCATATCCAAACGCGTGTCTTCGAGTTCATATTCCTCGATATCTTCCAGATCCGGATGAAGCAGTTCTACTTTATTAGGTTCGATCAGATAGATGCCATAATAGGATTGCAGCAGCAGCGCCTTTCCGTCTTCCAGAGGGACGAGCAGCTCCAAGGTCCGCTCCGGGAACTCGCAGTCCGCAAAGGACTCGGTATTCGGCAGAATTTCATGGATCAGATCCTGAATGTCTCCCCAACGATAGGTGGCTAACCGTTCGCCTTCCAAGGCCCCGTCCGGCCTGCTCACGACATGAATGCCATCGGCAGAAGCAAGCGCCCATACTAACTGATCGGCGGAACATCCGGCAAATGTATATGCTGTGCCGCGCAGCTCTCCTTGCCGGTTGGCCGTATATACTCGTCCCTGGTCAGCCATCGAACCGCTGCTGAACACGATAGATCCATCGTGCAGGTATCCGATCGCGCGGATAGGCTGCATTTGCTTGTCAAACGCTTCAGCCATCGGCCAAGTCGCAGCAGGAAGTTCCTCGCGAAGCCGACTGATTTCACCGGCTTCATTGGCTTTCTTCACCATTTCCCACACCGCTTTGGCCCACTGTTTCCGCTGATCTTCCGCAATTTCGGATTCATCCGTCTGCTCGCCGGCCATGCTGCGCCGCACAAATGCGTTCACATTGTCCGCATACCGCCTGCCTTCCGCTCGCCATGCCGCAGCAATGCGTTCATTCAACCAATTCAATATGATTCCTCCGCTCCCATAGGATTGATAGCCTTGCAGTCATGTTCCTGCAATACACGATCGATCTCCGTCTCAGGCGCCCCGCCTGCTTTCCCCGCCTCATAAAATAAGGCGATCTCCGATCCGTACGCATAATTGAAGCGGAGATATCCACCCATGGAAGCCGAAAAAAGTTTGCATGTATGCTGATTTTCCAGTATAGCATCCCATTCAAAACGGGCCTTGAATACTTGCGCAACCTCTTGCAGCGACAAGCCTCCCTGCTTCGCTCCAGCATAATGGTAAAACGTATGCTGCCGCAGCTCGTTCCATGGCTCGAAATACCGAGGTTCGGCCAATGAGGCATCAGAGTACACGTCGCTGTAGATTCGATTCAGCTGCTCGCCGAATCCCTCTTCCATGTCGTGCCACAAACGGATGCGTTCATCGTGGCGCGGAAGCCACAGCAGTCCTGCGACGCCGGGATGTATCGCCAGAAAATCCCCATCGACCGAGCTGCCGATGCTTATGCATTCCCCGATCTGCTCCTGGTTGATCGGCGCTTCTTCGTCGTGCAGCCAAAAGTCATATTCGGCAAAGGGTTTCAATACCTCGGCATCGGGGCGCTGTACGTTCATCCAGCCCGAGTACGTCCCTTCGCCATATTTGCCCAGCCAGCCGCGGTATGAACGAGGCAGCGTGACGGCATGCCGTTGTTCGAATGAATCCAGTTCCTCGGCGGGTACCGGGTTGAGCATGCGAGTCACAATATACATGTTTATGGCTTCCTCCCATCATTAACGTCATGAACATGTCGACATTTCATGTATAGAAACCGCAGCGTCTGTTTGTTTTTCGCGGCTTATATAGGCGGTTAAGCCAGTTCTTCCTGCAGCACTTCGGTTGCCAGCCCTTTGCGATTCACGATCCGAATGGCAAACGCGTCGTACCCGTCCCGCTGGACTTGCTCGAATTCCACTTTTTCGCCTGTGATCAGTTCGAACCTTCCGTCCTCATCGACCTCTTCCCCGAACTCTTCATCCCATGGGACGTTGTAAAAGGCAGACAAATGCACTTCAAACACATCTTCTCCTTCAATGTCCAAATACGGACGAAGCGGGCGATTGGCAATATCCTCCTCGGGATATGTCTCGCATACCATCGCATCGTACCCATGCTTGGCCGAATCGATCAACAGAAAGCGTTCTCCGGTTACGGTATGCTCTGCATAGACGATCGAAGGCGTCATTCCATCCCAAGTGATCACTTCATCATCCAGCAAGTCCCCATAATAAAAAAGATGGAACTTGTCATGACCGTCTGCCGTCTGCAGTTTGCCGCGCCACTCCACCTCATGTTGATTTTCATCGGACACCGCCGTGACCAAACCTTCCAAATAGGAAGGTCCTTTATGTACGCCTGTATTGTTCATTGTTTATTCTCCTCCATTGGCTTCATGTGGATCGTTACGATCTTCTGTTCTTCATCGACTTCCAGATTTACGTTTATCCCCAGTTTATCGCGGAACAGGGCGGTGATGTTGAGATAGGGATCACGCGCAGGTTCGCTGCCTCCGTTATGGGTACGGGTCATTCCTTGGTGGATGATGGACTTGACGAGATCGCCGTCTCCTTTTCCCGTTTGCCGATACATATAGATCGGCCTATTGTCCCGATCGTAAAAATTCAACACCGTATCATAGTCATTGGCATTTTTGTATTGATTTTCAGAACGGACATAGTCCGTTTGAGAGCTCTCATAATCCACCCTTCCCGCAAGGTAAGGATTGTCTCCTCCCGTCTCAATGGCATATTCTCCATAAGCCAGTTGGAACAAATATTGAATATGACTCATATCCACCCTGTAGTACAGCTGCCGGTCAGGACCTTGTTTGTCCATGGCGGCAAACCCGTTCACCAACGGCAGAGCATTATACGATTCGCCGTCAACGTCTACTGCCAGGGCATAATCTGATAACACTTTTTCTTTTTGAAAAATACCGTATGTCTGAGCAATGAAATAGGCCGGTATAAGCAAAACAATGAATACCACCAATACAATGAACCATTTTGCGCCTTTTCTCATATGTCTGCCCTCCCCCAAAAAAGGTGCCTGATGGCCCTCTTATCCTGTCTTGTATTGGAGTCTGGTCAATGTGCGAACGACGGCTGAACGGTTTTTGGCCTGTTTCATGTACGCCGGAATGGTATGCGATGCCGTCTTGAGCGGAACGTTTGCCCGTCTCACACGGAGATCGGCGGAGATATACGAAATCAAATAATTCAGATGGGCACGGTTCAGAGCCCAGACCAGCTTGCCCCTGACGTTATCCAGAAAATAAAGTTCCATGCCGAACACCGGATCTCGCCCGTCCCGGGTATCCGGGTAATAACTTCTGCATGCCGGTTTGCGCTGCAACTCGCATTGGTTGGTCGCCCCGCAATGCGGGCAATCGATATGAGCTGATTTGTGACGAGTGCGTTTCTCATCCGTTAACTGCACATTAAACCATCGTTCGCACTGTACGCAGTTGCTCTTGGCACGATATTCGTGCAGCGGCTTTTCATTTGCGCCTGCGTAACATTGGTTGCATCTCCATGTGAATTGTCCGTTCTTCTCCACGATTTGAGCATGGCCCCTGCACATTGGGCATCTAACGTCAACCGGCTCCCCTCGGCGAAGAACGGAATAGAAGCTGTATTTGTAGGCTCCTTCATCCTCGAAACGTTTCATGTCGGACTCAGTCCCCCTTTCTATAGAAACCGCCTTAATCAATCACAATAAGCCACTCCGAGCGGAGTACCCTCTTACGATCGCTGTTATCCACCAATTTTTTCGAATCCCTTGTTCAAAGGGGAAAATACGGACCACCACTTCAAATTATAAGTAAGCCAATCATTCAGCACAAGAAACGAAGGTCTTTGTTTCCGATCCGCGACCAACGTCCTAGGTCCACAAAAGTTCTGCGCGATGGGGAAGTGTGTCTCACGTCACACCCGAATTTCTCATTGTATCGTATTTTATATAGAACAAAACATCTTTCATGTACGTTCAAAGAAGCCAGACTATACTTGATGCAGCCTTTTCGCTGCTTGATTTGTGAAAACGATCACTTAAATAAGGTTGTGTTCCTATGCTCACTTGGTTGAATTGGTTCAAGCTTTCCTTGATCTTTACCGTGTTTACAGCTGCCCTCTCCCATTGCAGTTCCGCCGAAACTGTCGATGTGGAGCCTAAGAACGATTCGGCTTCCGTATCCGTCAGCCAGCCGCCGGTAGACCCGGTCATCCGCAGGGACGGCAATAACGTATATATCGAAATGACCGCCCAAGTTACCGACCTCGAAATTTCCGAAGGCACGATTTACAATGCATGGACGTTTAACGGAACCGCTCCCGGGCCGGTTCTTCGCGTAACGGAAGGCGATACCCTTATTTTCACGCTGAAGAACCTGGATGAAAGTATGCCGCACTCCATGGATTTCCATGCCGTGCATGCTTCGCCCAGCAGCAAATTTATCGATGTTATGCCCGGTGAGCAAGGTACGTTTACATATCCAACGTCTTCCCCTGGCGTGTTCATGTACCATTGCGGCACCAAACCTGTGCTGGCCCACATCGCCAACGGCATGTACGGCATGATTATCGTTGAACCCAAGAACGGTTATCCTTCCGAGAACTTGATCGATCGTGAATTTACGCTCGTTCAGAGCGAATGGTACAAGGAACACGATTATGAATCGTTCCTGAACGACCAACCGGATTACGTCGTATTTAATGGCAATGATTACGGTTTGACCAATTCGCCACTTCTCGCCAAGGTAGGGGACAACGTTCGCATTTACATTAGCAATGCCGGCCCCAATGAAGTATCCTCATTTCATATCGTGGGCACGATCATGGATCGGGTCTACATCGATGGCAATCCAAAGAATATCCAGTACGGCATGCAGACCGTCATGCTTCCTGCGAGCGGCGGCGCCGTAGTGGAGTTTACCGTCACGGAAGAAGGCGATTATCCGATCGTTACGCATCAGTTCAACCATGCTTCCAAAGGAGCCTCCGCCGTGCTTCGCGTGACCAAGGATGGCCTCGATCATGGCGGTCCGCCCATGAAACATTAAGAGACACGTAAAATTAACATTTCGTGTGAGTATCGTCACAGTAGCCCTTCCTTTTACACTATACAGTTAAGACAAGAAGGTTAGGAGGTCATATCATGAATGCGATTGTTAAACTGAATAAGGAACCCCTGATGAGCAAAATGCAGGAATTGTGCACTATACTGCTTCAGGATGAAGGATATCGGGAAATGCGTGCCATGATCGACGAATTCGCCGCGGATGAACAAGCGACAGACCAGTACGAACGGTTTATGGAGATGCATCAGGCCATGGAACAAAAAGAAAGCCTGGACATCGAGCTGCAGGAATCCGAAATCCAGCATTATGAGCAAGCCGAACGCGCGTTGTACGATCATCCGTTAATCCGCCGTTTCCTGTATGCCCAGCGCGAGTTCAGCCAGCTGCATCAAGAAATCAGTCACTATTTCACCAAATCGGTGGAATTGAACCGCCTGCCGGAGAAGAAAGACCTGCCTAAACAAACATGTGGTTGCGGCGGCAGCTGTTCCGGTGGTCACTAATTGATCCGTCCATAATCCAAGAGAGTATCCGCCAGATTCCGATCTGAGCAGATACTCTCTTTTCATTGGCTTGAGTATGGAAGCAGTCAACATGGTGAGAGTCTCAAGCCGAGGTCAGTTGTGATTAAAATCACCCGGTCTGTCAAACGGACGCGTTATGATAAAATGATGGGCATCACAACAGAAGCGCACATGCCACGAACAGGACAGAACCAATGATTTCAATGATGCCGGTCTTCATCGGTCTAAGCGGCTTCCCTGCATACACAAAGGCCCGCACAGCCGGAAAAACATAGGCCAAGGCCATCCATGGATATCCGATCGCCACCGGGATGAGCAGCAGCACGACGTGCAGGATTAGGGTTAGCCTGGTCCACCGCCGATTGGTTCGTTCCCGAAAGACCGATTTCACAAAAAACGTGCTTCCTGTAAAATAGAGAAAGCTGAACAGCATCACGATCGCCATACCGTAATCCCATCCACCTGAACCGATGAGATAGGCGGCAGCGCCGCCAAGCGAAAATACGATCATCGCACAAAGGTCGTTTACCAGGGAACGCTCCCTTTTTTGTCGCACATGCCAGATGTTTACGACCAGCAATCCACATAATACAGGGGCAAACCAAACCAGCTGCGGCTGCCCGATCAGCGGCGGAATCAGGCAGATCAACGCAGCCGTGCCGTAGATGGCAGCCCATTTGTACAACCTGTCCCGACCTGCTTTGCGCTTCAGCGATTGAAGCAGCGGATATGCCGTCAAATAAAAGCCGAGCCAGGCCAAAAATAGCGGAATATGCAGCCATCGCGGGCTGCTGGCAATGACGCCTACCAGAAAGGGCACACTGACCATGGCCCAGCCGCCATGCTCATGCGGAATAACCATTTTCATGTTCGTCACGAAGCAACCAGCCTCCTATTCATTCCATAATATCATCTTACAGAGAGGAAGATTTCGAATATGCGCAGGGAAAACAAAGATACGGCTGCGGAGTTTCTGCAGCAATTCCCCATTTTTCAGGATCTGACTCCCGAAGAATTGAAACAGGTGGAGGACATCGCCATCTCCAGGAAAATGGTCAAAAAAACGGTCATTTTTACCGAAGGCAGCGAAAAGGAAGCCGTGTTTTTCATTCGCACCGGGATCGTCAAAGCCTATAAAACGGACGAAAACGGACACGAGCAGATCGTTTCCTTCCTCAAAACGGGCGACATGTTTCCGCATACCGGCTTCTTCAATGCCCATCCATACCCGGCTACGGCCGAAGCCATTACGCCATCCGAACTGCTCGCCATTCCGGTAAGGCACTTCGAACGCGTAATGTTGAATACGCCGGCCATCGCCATCAAAATCATGCGCGTGCTCGGAGACAAAATCCGCGAGCTTCAGGACAAGCTGCAAGTCATGTCCGGACAAGACGTGCGCAATCGCGTGCTCTCTTTCCTGCTCATGCTGGCCGAACAGCATGGACAGGCCGACGGCAGCAAGATCGTCATCAACCTGCCGATGACCCACCAGGAATTCGCCAATTCAATCGGAACGACGCGCGAAACGGCCAATCGGCTGTTGAACCAATTGTCCAAGGAACAGCTGCTCGATGTGGATCGAAGCCGGATCGTCATTTACGATTTGCCTGCGCTGAAACAGCAGAGGGACACCGTCTGAAGCCTCCGCCGCTTTACGCCACCCACGTTTGCCCTTCCGAAAACGAAGTTATTTCTGTTCCCGGATCGAAGCCCTACGTTTCGATCGTATGAAAAAGACCTTAACATCAGTCGTGGCGTTAAGGTCTTTTGTGTGTCGATGAAGCAGAAGCATGCGATGAAACTACGTTGCCGGGATATCCCGTTTTCCCATGTCGCTGAACATGCCTGCGTAATATTTCACTTCGCCCGCTTCGTTGCGGATCGCGGTGATGCTAAGCCATTCCAGGTAGACCTCCCCGTTTTTCTTCCGGTTCCATATCTCCCCTTGCCAGTACCCTTTCTGCTTCAGCTCCGACCATAATTTTTCGTAAAACTGCCGATCCTGCTTGCCTGATTTCAGCAGGCTCGGCTTCTGCCCGACGGCTTCTTCCGCACTGTAACCCGTCACGGCGGTGAATGCCGGATTCACGGAACGAATGACGCTATGGGTGTCCGTGATCAGAATCGCCTCCACCGTGTTTTCCAGAATGCTGGCCGACAGCTGCAGCTTCTCCTGGTAGAACATCCAGATTACGAGCACCAGGCTCACCAGCGCGATTTGGGACAACGCCATGAAGCCGATGGCATAATGCCCGGTCATGCCGTAAAGCATCGTAAGCATCAGCGGCGGGAAGAAGCCGCCCAGACCACCCATCGCGGAGATGATACCATTGGCCACGCCCGGCTGCTTGACGAAGTAGAGCGGCACCAATTTGAATATCGTGCCGTTGCCCGTCCCGGCGCACAGCGCAACCGTCAGGCAGCCTACGGTGTACATCATGATGGACGGCGCGAAAGACAGCACGATGGCTGCGATCGTTAATCCGCCGAACACAAACATCAGAATTTTAAACGGATTGAACCGGTCTCCCAGCCAGCCGCCGACAGGGCGCATGATGGTGGCAAGCAGGATGAATCCCGCGGTCCGAACGCCTGCGTCCACTTTGTCCATTTGGAAATGGCTGACGAGGAAGTTCGGCAGATACACCGTAAACGCCACAAACGAACCAAATGTCAAGAAATAGAACAGGCACAGCAGCCACAGCTTGTTGTTACGCGATACTGCCTTGAGCTGCTGCATGAGCGGCACATTGACACGCGTTTCCTTTTTGTCGCCGAGCGCAAAGTTGAGGGCGGCCATGACGACCAGCAAAATGCTGTACAGCAGCACCGTTGTCGACCAGCCGAACTTGTCGGCAACAAGCGGCGCACCGAATGCGGACAGAGCCGTTCCCAGGTTGCCGATGCCGTAAATGCCGTTCACGAAGCCGTGACGCTCTTTGGGGTAATATTTCGGGAGCGACGTTACGCCGACAGAGAATACCGCTCCGCCGATGCCGAGAAAAAATCCCCCAATGGCAAGATCCGCAAACGACGTTGCGCGGCTGACCCACCACACGGGAGCCAGCAGCAGAATGAAGCTGATCATGAAAATGTTGCGCGCACCGTACCGGTTCGTCCAATAGCCGATCGGAACCCGTGCGATCGAGCCGATCAAGACCGGAATGGCCGTGGACCATGCCAGCTGGGAAGAAGTCAGCGCAATGTCTTCTTTGATGAACGGCATGAGCGACGACAGGATCACCCATACCATGAACCCTAGAATCAAACTGGCCGTTTGCAAGGGCAATTGCACCTTACCTTTGTTTTGCATTTACATCGCCCTTTCTTTTTTGTGTTCTTGATTCGGGTATACCGCCCCGTCCCGTCTGCGATATACGACGTAACTCCGTTTCAGGTAGCCCAAGGGCATGCTGAACATGTGAACGAGACGGGTGAACGGAAACGCGCAGTACAATACAAACGTCAGCAAAATATGAATTTTAAAGTTCATCGGCACCGTCTGCATAAGCGTCGGGTCCGGTTGGAATATCATCAGGCCGCGCAGCCACGGATTAATCGTGGTCCGGTAATCAAACCCCGTGTGGTTCACCGCATTGGCCGAAGTAGCCAATAGGCCGGAGACGATAACGACGACCAGCGCGATCAACGCAATCCAGTCGCCGGCGCTGCTCGTTGCGCGAACCCTGGGCGACGCATAGCGTCGGATCAGCAGCAGAACCACCCCGGCAAAAGCAATGATTCCGGCAGGCATCCCGCCTGCAATCGCAACGAGGTGGTAGCCCTCGTCACTTAACCCCATCCAGTGGTAAAACTCTACCGGCACCAGCAAACCCGCAATATGACCGCATATAACGGCAAAAATTCCGATATGGAAGAGCAGGCTCCCCCAGCGAAGCATGCGTTTCTCCAGCATTTCGCTCGATTTGGACGTCCAGCCGAATGGATTAGTGACATATCTCCAGATCGTGGCCGTAATGCAGAAAATGACCACCATGTAAGGCAGAGCCCCCCATAAAAATAGCTCCAATGTACTCACCGTTTCACCCCACCTGTCCATAATCCGTTCTGCGAGCCGACGTCGGCGCTTGCCTCCACGGCTGCATCGTTATCCGCCTCGGGAAGCACCCGAAGCAGCAATTCAAGCAGCGGCGCGTATGGCGTCGTTAGCCTGGACAGGCTTTCCGCCATTGCCGTCAGCGCTTTGCGGTACACGGAGATTACGCCAAGCGCCTCTTCCTCGGAAGCTTCAGCCGCAAATTCAAGCACCATCGGCAAATAATCCGGCAATTCGCTGCCTTCCATATAGAAACCTGCAGCCTCGTATCTGCGCTTGAGTTCGATCAACGCAGGCCCACGGTCGCGTTCATCCCCGTACACGGCATAGGTCAAGTACAAGTTCGACTTTTTGTCAAAATCGAATGTGCGCACGTATTCGTCCTGCCAGCGGATCGCATCCGCCTCCTCCGCTTGTCTGGAGAACGCTCCCAGTACCTCCTGGGCCTCGCCATCTGTAAGGGAGCCTGCAGCTTCGCGGAAGCCCTGCAATCCTGCACGCCATTCGGCATCCGGATACTGGAGCAAATACGAGAGGAGCTTACACACCATTCTCGCTGCATCCCAATCATGAACAAGGGTCGTGCCAGCTCCCTCATTGACATCGGTTGTCATCGTTGCTGCCTCCTTTCACATCAAAATACACCGCAGGAACCCGGACCGCCGGCAAAGCTCAATCCGCAGCTGCCCTGCTCGCTGAACAAATCCTCCACTTCCTCACGGTGGGCCGGCGGGATGACGAAGCGGTCGTTGTACTTCGCAATCGCGAGCAGCCGGTACATGTCTTCAACCTCCTGCGCATCCATACCCACGCTG
Organism: Paenibacillus sp. FSL W8-0426; assembly: GCF_037969725.1. Classification (NCBI taxonomy): domain Bacteria; kingdom Bacillati; phylum Bacillota; class Bacilli; order Caryophanales; family Paenibacillaceae; genus Paenibacillus; species Paenibacillus sp. FSL W8-0426. The sequence goes on from NZ_CP150203.1 coordinate 4,232,218, forward strand.
TTCAGCAGGGACGGCTCGCTTGGTTTTCCGGTCTGCTGGTTGCGCATGTGAATGCGCATGACGGCCATTTTGCGCAATACGGCGCGGATGCGGGTCGTATCTCCGGCGGTCAGCAGGTTGGCCAGGTATTCGACCGGAATGCGCATATTGTCGATCGCCGGGAAAATGTCGTTCGCCTCCAGCGAACTGCCCTGGCCTTCGATCCGGTTCGTGATCGGGCTAAGCGGCGGAATGTACCATACCATCGGCAGTGTCCGGTATTCCGGGTGAAGCGGGAGCGCAATGCCCCAATCGACGACCATTTTATAGATCGGCGACTGCTGGGCTGCAGTGATCCAATCCTCCAGAATGCCGGAATTACGTGCTTCCCGAATGACTTCCGGATCGTTCGGATCGAGGAAAATGCCCATCTGCGATTCGTACAGATCCTGTTCGTTATCGGCTGAAGCCGCCGCTTCCACACGATCCGCATCGTACAGCATCAGGCCGATATAACGGATGCGGCCGACGCATGTTTCCGAACAGATCGTCGGCAATCCGGCTTCGATCCGCGGGAAACAGAGCGTGCATTTCTCGGCTTTGTTCGTTTGCCAGTTGAAGTACACCTTTTTGTACGGACAGCTGGAGACGCAGAAACGCCATGCCCGGCAGGCATTCTGATCCACGAGCACGATGCCGTCTTCCTCCCGTTTGTACATCGCGCCCGATGGGCAGGAAGAGACGCAGGCCGGGTTCAGGCAGTGCTCGCAGATGCGGGGCAGGTACATCATGAATACCTGCTCGAAGTCCATTTTGATCGAATCTTCAATGCCTTTCATATTCGGATCTTCCAGCCCGGTAACGTGGGCGCCCGCCAGGTCGTCTTCCCAGTTGGGACCCCATTCGAGCTCCATGTATTTGCCCGTAATCTGGGATTTCGGTCTCGCGACGGGCTGGTGTTTTTTCTCCGGACTGTTCGTCAACTTCTCGTATTCGTAGTTCCACGGCTCGTAATAATCGTCGATGGTCGGCTGGTCGGGATTGTGGAAAATGTTGAGCAGCCGTTTGGCGCGAGCGCCGGACTTCAGCTCCAGCTTGCCGTTTTTCATTTCCCAACCGCCGTTGTAACGTTCCTGATCCTCCCATTGCTTCGGATAACCGATGCCCGGTTTCGTTTCGACGTTATTCCAGTACATGTACTCGGCGCCCGGCCGGTTCGTCCACGTGTTTTTGCACGTTACGCTGCACGTGTGGCAACCGATGCATTTATCCAGGTTCATGACCATGCTGACTTGTGCTTTAATCTTCAAGCCAATCCACCTCCTGCAGTTTTCTGATGATGACGTTCAGGTCACGCTGATTTCCTGTCGGGCCGTAGTAGTTGAATCCATAGCTCAATTGGGCATAACCGCCGATCATGTGCGTCGGTTTCACGTGAATGCGGGTCGGACTGTTGTGCGTGCCTCCGCGCGTTTGCGATATTTTGGTGCCCGGCACGTTGATGTGGCGGTCCTGGGCATGGTACATGAAGGCTACCCCGCGCGGGATGCGGTGCGTGACGACGGCACGCGCCACAACGACCCCGTTGCGGTTGAAGCATTCGATCCAGTCATTATCGGCGAGGCCGGCTTCTGCAGCATCCTCATGGTTCATCCAGATCGTGGGCCCGCCCCGGAACAACGTCAACATCGGTTGGGCATCGTAGTACATGCTGTGAATCGACCACTTGTTATGCGGCGTCATATAGTTGAGCACGATTTCTTTGCCGCCTTCGACCGGACGTTTGCTGTTCGGATGAAACGGCGTATGTTTCAGGATCGGCTTAAAGGTGGCCAGCGTCTCCCCGAACTCGCGCAGCATCGCGTGATCGATGTAAAATTGCTGTCTGCCCGTGAGCGTCCGCCACGGGATGAGTCTCTCCACGTTCGTGGTGAACGGGGAGTAGCGGCGGCCGCCTTTTTCCGAACCGCTGAAGGCGGGCGACGTAATGACCGTCTTCGGTTTCGACGTGATTTCGTCGAACGTGAAGCATTCCTCAGAACGTTCCTCCGCCAAATCCTTCAGGTGCAGCGCCGTTTTCTTCTCCAGCGACTCCCAGGCGCGCACGGCCATTTTGCCGTTCGTGGTGGTGGAGAGCGTCAGAATGGCTTCGGCTACGTTCCGGTCCGTGCTGAGGTCCGGACAGCCTTTGCCGATGCCGTCTTTGCGCTGTTTGCCCAATACGCTCTTGAGTTTCTCGTACTCCTCGGCTGCCGTCCAAGAGATTCCCTTCGTGCCGATCGGTTTGTCTTTTACGTTTGGCCCCAGGCTGATCATTTTGTCGTAGACGGCGGCGTAGTCCCGCTCCACCACATGGATGTGCGGCATCGTGCGTCCGGGAATCGCCTCGCATTCGCCGGCGCTCCAGTCGTGAATCTGCCCGTAAGGCTGGGCCAATTCATCCGGGGAATCGTGCAGGAGCGGCGTCGCTACGATCTCCTGCTGCGGCCCTTCGAACTGCTGTTCCGCCATGCCGGAAAAGACGCGCGCGATTTCCTTGAACGTGTCCCAGTCCGAACGGGATTCCCACTGCGTGGCGACCGCCGGATTGAACGGATGCACGAACGGGTGCATGTCGGTGCTGCTGAGATCGCTTTTTTCGTACCAGGTCGCGGCAGGCAGCACGATATCGGAATACATTGCTGTACCTGCCATGCGGAAGTCCATGTTAACCATCAGATCCAGCTTGCCTTCGGCCGCTTCATCAGCCCACTCGACATGTTCGGGACGCAAACCGTGATCGTCATCGTTAAGCAGGCCGTTCGTTGCGCCGAGCAAATGCTTGAGGAAATATTCATGCCCTTTGCCCGAGCTGGAGATCAGATTGGCCCGCCATACAAACAAAACGCGCGGGAAGTTTGCCGGATCGTCCGGCGCCTCGATGGAAAACTTCAGGTTTTTGTTCTGCAGCTCGGACGCCACATATTTGCCGATCTCTTCCTTCGTCGATGCCCCTGCTTTCAGCGCATCTTGATGCAGGTCGATCGAGTTGCGGTTGAATTGCGGATACGACGGCAACCATCCGAGCCGCGCGGCCATGACGTTGTAGTCCGCCACATGTTGGAATCTCGGATTGCCTTCCAGCGCGGATGTCAATTCGCCGACCGGGGTCTCTTCATAACGCCACTGGTCTGTCGCGAAGTAGAAGAACGACGTCCCGTTCTGCAAACGGGCAGGTCCCGTCCAGTCGCGGGCAAAAGCAATCGTCTGCCAGCCTTCGGCCGGACGCAGCTTCTCCTGTCCGACATAGTGCGCCCAGCCGCCGCCGTTTACGCCTTGGCAGCCCGTCATGAGCAATAAGTTGATGATGGCGCGGTAGATGACGTCCGAGTTGTACCAGTGGTTGATGCCCGCGCCCATGATGATCATGGAGCGGCCTTTCGTGTCTACCGCATTCTGCGCAAATTCGCGGGCGATCTGCACAACCGTATCCCGGTCCACGCCCGTGATGCTCTCCTGCCATGCAGGGGTAAACGGTTGAGGTCCCTCGGCCTTATGAGCCGCTTTTCGTGCCGGCACCGCATCCGCCGAATCGGCGGAACGCGTCATTTCGCGCTCGACGCCGTACTTCGCCAACACGAGGTCGTACACCGACGTAACCATGATCCACCGATCATCGACCCAGATCTGGCGTACGGGAACTTGCCGCTCCATGACATGTCTGCCCTGATCATCGAAGTATGGCAGCTGCAGCGTCATCACGTCGTGGTGAACGCCGAGCATCGACAGGCGCGGATCGATCGGTTCGCCGGTTTCCACCTGCTCCATCTGCAGGTTCCATGTGCCTTCTTCGCCCCAACGGAAGCCCAAGCTTCCTTTCGGAATGGCATATGTCCCGCTGTTCTCGTCATATACCAGCGTTTTCCACGCCATGTTGTTGCCTTCCATGCCCAAATCTTCGGCCAGCAGGAAGCGGCCCGGAACGAATGCGCCGTCTTTTTCCTCAATCATGAGCAAATTCGGGAAATCCGTGTACTGCTTCGCATACTGCATGAAATAATCCGTCGGGCGATCGACGTAAAACTCCTTCAGGATGACATGCCCCATCGCCATCGCGAGCGCGCCGTCCGTGCCCTGTTTCACCGACATCCAGGTGTCCGCGAATTTCACGTATTCGGCATAATCGGGGCTGATCGATACCACTTTGGTCCCGCGATATCTGGCTTCGGCCAGGAAGTGGGCATCCGGCGTGCGCGTCATCGGCAGATTGGAGCCCCATACGAGAATGTATCCCGAGTTATACCAGTCGCTGCTCTCCGGCACGTCCGTCTGGTCTCCCCAGATTTGGGGCGAAGCCGGCGGCAGATCCGCATACCAATCGTAAAAGCTGAGCAGCGGCGAACCGATCAGGGACAGAAAACGCGAACCAGCGGCATAACTGACCATCGACATCGCCGGGATCGGCGAGAACCCGATAATCCGGTCAGGTCCGTACTGCTTGATCGTATGGATCATCGATGCCGCAATGATTTGCGTCGCCTCCTCCCAGGAAGCCCGCACCAGCCCGCCTTTTCCGCGAACCGCCTTGTAGGCTTTCACTTTGGCAGGATCATCCGCGATGCTGGACCATGCTTTGACCGGATCGCCATGCGCCTTGAGCGCTTCTCGCCACAGTTCCAGAAGTTTGCCGCGAACGTAAGGATATTTGACGCGTAATGGACTGTACAAATACCAGGAAAAGCTTGCGCCCCGTGGACAGCCGCGCGGTTCGAATTCGGGCATATCCGGCCCTGTCGACGGATAGTCGGTCGCCTGCGTCTCCCAGGTCACGATGCCGTCCTTAACGTAAATCTGCCAGCTGCAGGAGCCCGTACAGTTGACCCCGTGCGTGGAACGAACCACCTTGTCGTGCTGCCAGCGCCGGCGGTATACGTCCTCCCAGTCCCGGCTGGCCGGGGACATCTCGCTCCAGCCTTCCTCGTTTTTTTCGCGTTTGACAAAATATTTGAGTTTGCCCATCCACGGCATCTTTTTGCTGCTCATCGTTGTCCTCCCACAAATGTGACATTTTGTTGCGAATAAGAAGCCTTGTTCATGTTCAACCTCCGATTTGAGACATGCGGCGATGCGTCGGAACCCCGCCGATGTCCTGGTCCTTCAATGCCTGCGCCATGGCATGCGTTTCGGGTTTGGAACCGAGCGCTTTGAAAAAGAGCTCTTGCACGGCTTTGTCGTCCCCCGCGAGCGGACGGACGTTGAATTCGTCCGACCAGTACAAGCACGGCTTGATGTTGCCGTCTGCCGTCAACCTGAGCCGATTGCAGCTGCCGCAGAAATGGCTGCTGACCGGATGGATCAGCCCAAAACTGCCCGCCGCCCCTTTGATGCGGTAGCTGTCGGCGGGCCCGCTCCCGTAAACTGCGGCATCCTGCTCATAACTCCATGACTGCCCGCAAGTTTCGAGCACCTTTTCGAGCGGCAAATAACCGGCTTTCCAGCCCGAAACGCTCCCGCCGATCGGCATGTACTCGATGAAACGCACCTGGATCGGCTGATCCAGCGTCATGCGCAGAAAGTCGCTGATTTCGTCATCATTGACACCCTTCATCAGCACCACATTGAGTTTGACGGGATGAAAACCCGCCGCCCGGCCTGCCTTGAGGCCGTCGAGAACGCGCTGCAGTTTGCCGCCCCGCGTAATCAGGGCAAAACGGTCGGGCTTGAGCGAATCCAGGCTGATATTGACGCGGGTTAATCCCGCGGCCCGCAAACGCTCCGCACAAGATGCCAGATACATGCCATTCGTCGTCAAGGAAATATCCTCTATTCCCGGTATGTTCGCTAACATCGAAATAAGCCGGTCCAAATGTTTCCGCACCAGCGGTTCCCCGCCCGTGAGCCGCAGCTTGCGAACCCCCAGAGGAGCGAGGGCCTTTACGACGGACGTGATCTCTTCATAAGTCATGATGCGTTCGCCGGGTTCGAACTGCATGCCTTCTTCAGGCATGCAGTACACGCACCTGAGGTTGCAGCGGTCCGTTACCGAAATCCGCAAATAGTCGTGCACTCGCCCGAACGGGTCCACCAGTCTGCTTTCCATGCGCATCGTCCCCCTTCTGGTCGGCATGTTCCGGCTTGTTCTCGGATCAAGGATCATGCGAATCCTCCCATCACCTGTCATCTAGACGCTAAATATAAGGATGGTTTGGCATGCAAACTGTGAAAAAAGTCACCACGCCTGATAACTAGCGCACACGCCAACTGCCGTTTTTCCTTGGCCCATCCTGCTTAGACCCGATTTTTGCACAAATAAGGCAAGATTATGACAATGCCTCAGGTGTGAGCATGCTCACACAGACGCCTTTACGGCTTTTCTATAATGATCGTGCAGCACAAAAAAACGATATCCGCTTGGAGGAATGTTCCATGAAGCCATATGCAGCAACCGTTAACGCGACCGAGTATCCACCGCATCTGAAACATAAAGTCATCTTCGAAACGTTCGAAAACCTGCAGCCACAGGAAGCCATGCTGCTCATTAACGACCACGATCCGGTGCCGCTTCGCTTTCAGTTCCAATCCGTTCATCCGGACCAATTCGAGTGGGAGTACATTGAGCAAGGTCCTGCCACGTTCCAGGTCAAAATCAGCAAATTATAGATCGGAGCTGATCCATCATGGCGCAAGTCGACATCATCGACGACCAAACGCTGCGCATCACCCTCGGCCTGGACGACGCCGTAACCATGGTTCAACTGGCCGGGCGCGAGCAAGCCAAATATGCGGAAGATATCATCACCATTTATGAAAAAATGCCTGGCTTCGCGTTCACCCATTTTTGCTTTTACGCATACGACAGCGCGTCGTTATTCGAACACATGCTCGGGATGGATCCCAAACAATATATGTCCTTCTCGCTGGATGCGCCGGACTCGTTCTTCCATGCGCTATACGGCGGCATGGCTGCATTGTACGAATCGGCAAAAGAACTGGCTGGCCCGGAACCGGGCCGTGAAACAGGAGGGGATGTGAATGACCATGTCCCACGCTGAACATCCGATCGTGGAGCTGGACGTCCGGCCCCACCTTAGCAAGAAGCTGGAACCGTTCCAGTTGATTATGGATACCGTCAAAGGGCTGCATCCCCAAGATGTGTTCGTACTGCACGCGCCTTTCAAACCGACGCCGCTGCTCGGCATTCTCAAAATGAAGGGATACTCCAGCACGGCGGAGCGGATCAGCGCAGATCATTGGGTGACCACCTTTGTACACAAAAAAAACAAGACTTGGCCCAAAGGGCAGTCAGGCGTATCGGCGGTCGAGTCCCGCACCGAAGCCCACGACGAGCTTTCGGCTTGTGCCGGGAAACCGGATCTGCCGGATATGGCCGCGGACGCAGATTTCCACGCTTCCCCGGCTGCCGACCGGAATTCCGTTGATGAGCCGGTCGCTGCCCAGGCGGAAGCCAAGGCCATCACGCTCGATAACCGCGGGCTGGAGCCGCCGCAGCCGATGATGCGCACGCTTGCAGCGCTTGATCGCTGCCGACCCGGGGAAGTTGTGCTGATCCACAACGACCGCGTTCCCGTTTTCCTGATCGAGGAATTGAACCGGCTCGGCTGCAGCTACACGGTGGAAGAACAGGAAGACGGCACAGCCAAAGTGAGCATCGTGAAAGGGTAAGGAGGGAGTCGCCATGTCCAGGCTGCCGTTTTTCTTTATCCTGACGGGCATCCTCGGTTTTTTCGCTTATCATTTGTTTTCCCTGCTATCGCTGACAGGCTGGCTTGGCGACGATCTAAGAGGTCCTGAAGGCTGGTTCCATGCCCACCTTTTCGTGCTTGGGTGGGCATCCATGCTCGCTATGGGGGCGGTGTACCAGTTGATTCACGTCATTTTGCAATCTGACATCTATAGTCTGAAGCTGGGCTACGTCCACTACTTTACGTTCCTGATCGGGCTGGCCGGCATGCTGTACGGATTCATCCAGGGCGATGTACGTTGGATTGCCGGATCGGCAACGCTGGCTTTGATCGGCATACTGATATTCGCATGGAACATGGGCTTCACCCTGTTCAAAGCCTCCCGCTGGAATACGGTCACCGTCAGTGCCGCCTTGGCCTGCCTATATCTTGTCCTGACCGGCTTGTCGGGCATGCTCATGGGTTTGAACTTTGCCTTCGGCCAGTGGAACGGGCTGCATGAACGATTGTTTGGCGCACATATCTGGATGGGCACGCTCGGCTGGTTCGGCATGCTGATCACGGGATTCAGCTACAAAATGCTGCCGATGTTCTACCTGTCCCACCATTATCCGGCCCGATTGCAGCATGCCGTTCTCTATCTCTGGAACGCCGCTGTCATTCTGGGCGCGGCAGCATTTCTGACCGGCATCCAGGGCCTCATGCTCTGGTGTGCGCTCCTGCTGCTCGCGGCTGCGCTTGTCTGTTATGCCTATCATCTGGAACAAATCCAGGACAAGCGAAACAAGAACAATCCGGGGCCCGGTATTCGTTGGTCGGTATATGTCACCAGAGCTGCTGCCGCTTTTGCCCTGGCACTGCTCATATACGCTGCCCAAGATCCGGATCTATTGCTGGATTCCAGGGTTGTGCTGCTGGCAGGGTGGATATATCTCGGAGGCTGGGTATCGCTGACGATTCTCGGTTATGCCTCCAAAATCGTGCCTTTCCTTTGGTGGACACATAAATATGGCAAACAGGCAGGCCGTCCCGGCGTTCCGCTGATGGCTGGCATGCTGAGCGAGAAAACCGTTTGGCGAGGCATGACGGCAATGGCTGCTGCGAGCATGCTGCTCGTAAGCGGCATCCTGCTGGATTTGGCGGAGGTCATGATGGTTGGCGGCACCCTGCTGTCCCTCATTTCCATCGCGTACATGGTCAACATTGCATGGGTATTCAAACGATAGAACAATGGAGTGTGAGAGAGATGGAACAGACACCGAATCTGCTGGAAAGTCTGAAAGAAGTCTACGACCCCGAGCTCGGGGTCAACATCGTTGACCTGGGTTTGGTATACGAAGTGAAGGAAGAAGCAGAGCGGGTATATGTTCGCATGACGTTGACGACGCCCGGTTGCCCTTTGCATGACACGATCGTTGGCGCCGTTCGTTGGGTATTGCAGCAGAAAACCGGTAAGGATGCGATCGAGGTGGAGCTTGTCTGGGAACCGCAATGGACCCCGCAGCTGATGTCGGATAACGCCAAGGAAATGCTGGGATACTTCTAATTCGTTCACAGGGAGGAATTTCAATGCTTATTCAATCCTTATTTGAGGTCAAAGCATTCGACGATGAACGCTTTACGAAACGCGTCTTGTTCAAACAAGGCGACGGCGTGACGTTTGCGCTTCATTTTCGGCCGGGACAACAGCTTCCCGCGCATAAACATCCAGGCACGGACGTGATTCTGCTCGTCGTCGAAGGTTCCGGCACGCTGATTCTGGACGGTGAGGAACATGGCGTAGAGCAGGAAGATGTCGTCTGCTGCAGCGGCGACACGGAATTTGCATTCCATAATACCGGCAACACCGAAGCACGACTGTTTGTTGTGCTGAACAAAGTGCCGGGCGCTTCTTATGCACAGAACGTCTAATCGCGCGCAGTGTATCGCATTTGAACATTCGTTACCACAGCATCCGTGTTTGCTGGGAACACTTGCGAAGCAGTTCCGGATATATCAAAGGCAGTTGATCGCACCCGATCAACTGCCTTCTTCATACACAACGATTCATCAAGTTATATCAAAGTGAACCGGTTTCCTGAGCTTGCACTTGATCATTGGACGAGAGTTCCATCATCCGTTCAAGCAGCACAGCAGCCTCTGCCCGAGTGACCTTCCGTAAAGGCTGCAGCCTGTTCGACGGATCGCCAGCCAGGAGATTTGTTTCGGTGAGCTGCCGGACCGCACTCTGCGCCCACGCCGAGATGGATGCCTGATCCGAGTAAGGCAGATGTGCACCTGTCTCTTTTACGGGATATCCCATAGACTCAAGTGTTCTGGCCAACATAACGAACAGTTCCTGGCGGGATACACCGGCTTCCGGACGAAACGTCCCGTCCGCATAACCATGAATCCAGCCCTCTGCATACGCAGCCTGCACGTCGCTGGAATACCAATGACCCGAAGCATCGCTGAACGGTTCGGACGTTCCTTGCTTGCTGGATCCAAACATCCGGACCAACATGCTCGCGATCTCGGCTCGCGTTACAGCACGTCCCGGCTCATACTTTCCTTGGCCTGTGCCTTGAACGATCAATCGGGTCGCCAGCCGCTCGGCAGCGCTCTCGGCCCAATGCCCGGACATGTCCGTAAATGAGGAGCGGACTTCGAGCACCGCATATAACCGACCCGGGTTGATGTGAAACTCCAATGCATCATCGCTTGCTTGCGAAGGTACATAGCCGAGTTTCCCGGTAATCGGATCCAGCGTGGCTGCAGTTGTTTGCTTGTCCCCCTGGACCATGGCCCTGCCGATACGGAACTTGATCGAATGATCGGTAGAAACCATCGGCGCCGCATTACCTTCTCGATCCAGAGTTTCCATCGACAGAACAAACGGTTTCATCCTGAGATTTGCCTCGAGTCTGCCGGCTATGTTCTCCACATTGGATTGGACCTCACTCTCCGCTTCCCGCAGGGATATGCGAATCTGTTCTTGAGAATCGGACAAATCTTGATCTCCGATCTGGCCCAAGGGCAGAACGATGGTTCCAAGAGGTGTCTTCCATTCCACAATCAAATCGTCGTTGATCATCCTTAACTGATTCAGGACGGCTTGGGACGTCAAGAGGCTCCATTGGCGGCTGCCTTCCTCGGTATCGATCACAATGCGTCCGGACGAAAGCTCCTCCGAACTCAACCGAACAAGCTCACGCTTGGTTTCGTCGAATTGGATCTCAAACTCGAGCATCTGTTTCGGATCATGGTTGGTCTCGATCGAACCGGACGGCGGGGACGTCGGTAAAGTCACGCTTCCCGCTCCGTTCTCTCCACTTCCCGTTCCAGGCTGGGGAGGAACGGTTGCAGCCGAAACTTTAACATCGGCGGATGCGCTCAACCCTTCGAACTCCGCGTTTAATCCCGTGGTTCCCGCCCTGATCCCGAGCAATCGGCCCGAGGCGTCTATGGCGGCAATGCTGTCGTCTTGCATGGCATATGCCGCTTCCGCAGTCACGTCTTTCGTCGTTCCGTCCGAATATTCGGCAACGATGTTAACCTGGGCACGCTTGCCTTCCTCTACCGAATAACTCGGTTCGGCGAACTCCAACCGGGTCGGCACTGCAAACACCGTAACGGGCACGCTTGCCGTCAGAGGACCGGATTCGCCGGCGTATACTGCCTGAAGCACGGTTTGTCCCGTTCGAAGACCGGTGATATACCAGTCCCCATCATCGGCTTGAGACACCTGTATGATGCCGTCCTCATACTGAAAATCAACATCGTCCGTGCGGTCCGATGCCTGATCTTCATAGGTGACCTCTACGACCGTACGAACAGATTCCCCCAACGGTATTCGATAGGACGAAGGCGAGAACCAAATTCCATCCGTAAAAGCAACCTGTGCTTTGCCCGAAACAGGCTCACCGTCGATCCAAGCCTGAATGTCAGCGATCCCCGCTTCCGTTGAACGAAGTTCCGCCGTGTATGTCCCAGGACGGACATAGGTTGCTTCGGTGACGGTTCCAAGCGTAGATTCGAGCCGGACTTCGCCGGCGGCAGCATTCCCGTATGCATCCCGTACGCTAAGTTCGAGCGACGCATGCTCCGATCCATTGGCCGGCACAGCCGGCCGGTCCACCGTCAGAGTAGACGCGAGTGCGGACGGGACGTCCGGAAGCCATTCTACTTGGAGCCTGGAATCAAGCAGGATACCATCGATCGTTGCCGTAATGGCAGCGATTCCGGCACGGGTCGACGTTAACTCGGCAGTGTATTTGCCTCCCCCTGCATATTCCGGCGCCGAAAGGCTGCCTAACGAGCTGTAAAGCTGCACGTCGGGCAGAACGGCTTCATCCGTTAACGCATTGCCTGAGGCATCCGTCAACTGCAGCGTAATCTTTGCGGACTGGATGCCGTTTGCGGTCGAACGTTCGGTATCAGTAACCATAGACGAGGTTGAAGGCGAAGCTTCACCAGGCAAGAACTGCACTTCTGCTTCCGTGGGCAGCATCGCTCCATCGATCATGGCCGTGATCGTTGCTTTACCGGCCTGGCTCGATTGGATTTGGGCCGTATATCGGCCTTGCCCGGCATAAACAGGCGCGGTAAGACTGCCTAGCGTGGCAGCCAATTGCAGACGACCCGCACCCTCATCGGTGATCAATTCGTTGCCATAGGCGTCCTTCAACAGCACCGTCACTTCCGCACTGCTTCCCGGATCCGTCGAGAGGACGCTGCGGTCCACCGTCAACGTAGATTGATCTGCTGCAGGAGGACCCGGAAGAAATTGTACGGCAGCGGCGTTCACCATAGGGACACCATTTAAAACGCCGGTGACTTCAGCAGTTCCGGCCGTCGTGTCTGATGTCAATATCGCCGTATATGTGCCGTCCTGCATATCCAATACCGAACTCAAGGTGCCTGCCGTGGTCCGAAGATCCACTTGTTCTCCGCCCGTTGTAAGCAGGTTTCCGAATTCGTCCTTCAGCTGCAACAGAATCGATGTCGAACTCACGCCGTTGGCTAGGATTTGAGCGCTTTCGGCCATCAGGTCGGAGGTCTTGTCCGAAGCTGTGCCAGGCACGAACTCGACATGGACCGAATGATCCAGAATCTGACCGCTCACGGAAGCCGTGATCGTCGACGTACCTGTGTAAGTGCTCGAGGTCAGGACCGCACTATAGATGCCGTTCCCCTGATCTTCCACCTGTGTCAAGGTTCCTGCTGAAGCAGAAATCTCTACCTGCTCCCCGCCAGGGGTAACGGGATTGCCGTAAGCGTCCTTCAAATGTACCGTAATCGTAGTCTCGCTAACGCCGTTCGCCGTTAAGAAGGAATCACTCGCTTCAACGGAGGAGGCCGCAGCGGATACATTCCCCGGTTCAATACGGATCGTTAGCGTCTCGGGAAGTCGTGAACCGTTTACCGTGACGGATAATTCGGCGTTCCCTATGCTCGTCGGAGCGGTAAAGGCAGCCGTATATGTACCGTTCCCTTGATCCGTCACGTTGCCGACTTGTCCCTTGTCCGCGCTAATGGCCACCTTGTCTCCGCCGCTTGTAAGGCGATTCCCGTAAGCATCGAACAGCTGGACGGTCAACTTGGCTTCGCCTGTTCCGGCGGTTACCTGCTGACGGTCAGCGATAAAAGTAGAGCCCGCGGCAGAAGCCGGACCCGGAGAAAATTCAACAAAAGCCTGTTGAGTCACCGCAGCACCGTTCAATTTCGCGGAAACAGCAGCCGTGCCGACTTTGATCTCACTTTTAAGCGTCGCTGTGTAGCTGCCGTTGCCAAGATCGGTGACTTTGGAAAGGAGGCCTGCCGTTGTACTCATAGTCACTTGTCCGGCGGAAGCCATCCAATCGTTGCCGTAATCATCCCGGATTTGCAGCTTGATCTGGGTAAGGCTTGTCCCGTCGGCAACAAGGATGGGTTGCTCAGGGATAAGCGTCGATTTCGAGAGGGATGCCGCACCGGGCTCAACCATGACTTCGGCTTCATCTTTTAAAGGGACCCCATTCAACTCGGCACCGATCGTTGCTTTGCCCGAAACCGTACCCGCCTGCAGCGTAGCTGTAAAGGTTCCATTGTTCAACTCGCTCACCTTACCGAAACTTCCCAAAGTCGACTTCAAATCGACGGTGTTTCCGCCTGATGCAATAGGGTTCCCGTAAGCATCAAATAACCGGAGGGTAACTAACGTACTGCCCGTTCCGACTGGAATCGCATTTGCCGATGCGCTGATGGTCGATTTGTCTGCCGAAGCCGGACCGGCCAGAAATTGAACCGTTGCCGTTTGCCGGATCGGGACTCCGTCTACCGATGCGGAAACCGTGGCAGAACCGACGGTTGTCGGCGAGGTTAGTATCGCGGTATACGTGCCGTTGGCGTTATTCCGCACCGTTCCGAGCGTCCCGGAAGTCGCGGAGAGCTTCACGGCATGGCCTCCGGAAGTCAACGAATTGCCGTTTGCATCCTTCAGTTGTACCGTAATCGTGGATGCGCTGCTCCCGTCCGCCATGATGGACGAAGGGCTTGACGACACGGTCGATTTCTCGGCCGAAGGTGGCAGGGGCACCAGCGTGATCGTTGTCGTTGCGGTCATGGGATAGCCATTCAGCGTACCGCTGATGACAGCATTCCCGGTCGTTGTTGATGCCGTAAATTCGGCGGAATACGTGCCGTCTCCATGATCGGTGACGGGTCCAAGCTCGCCGAGGGTAGCCTGAAGCTGCAGCCTACCCTCACTTTTTCCGATCGGCAGTTTACTGCCTTCGAGCAAAGTAACGGTGATTAAAGCTTTGCTTTCGCCATCCGCAGTAAGCCGGTTCTGGTTCGACGTCATTCGCAAGGTAGCGGGGTATACCTGTATGGGACTGGTATAATAGATATATGTCGCTTCATTGGAAATACCAAGCTCGCCTTTCGAAGTCCATCCACCGCCCCATATGGTTCCGTCTCTTTTGGTGACGAGCACATGAGTGTCTCCAGCCGCGATGTCGGACGCATCGTTAATCAAACGCGTGGCCACTTTCAGACTTCGATTTTGCATGCCCCACCACCATGCGGAGCCGTCTTTCTTGAGAACCACGGTGACCCGGCCTCCGCCTGCCAGCTCTGCCACGTCGGTTAACGGGACAGAACCGGTTTGCAGTACCTGCAAGGCCTTGGTGCTGCTTGTCACGCCATCCCCGATGCCCAGGTTATAATTTTCATTATATCCCCATCCCCATACCGTACCGTCGGATTTCAAAGCCAGTCCGCCCAAACGATGGCCCGTAATGCCGACGACATCGGCCAAGGGCTGATCGGACGCATCGATGACTTGGACCGGGTATGCGGAATCATTGGTGGAACCGTTACCCAAGGCACTAAAACCACCGTATCCCCATGCCCATACCGTCCCGTCGTTTTTCAGGACCATCGAATGATAATCTCCGACGCCTACGGCCTTGACATTTGTAAGATAGGAGCTGCTGGACTGTTTTAATTGTACGGCTCGCGGCATTTGATAATCGTTGTAATCCGTTAATACATTCGAAGAATTGGAACCCCATCCCCATACAGAGCCGTCTTCCTTTAGCGCCAGCACATGATAGTAACCTGCGGCAATGCTTTGCACCCCTTGGATCAGGGTTCCGTTGGACTGCATCACCTGCACCGCCCGGTATTGGTCAACCGTCGCTCCATTCCCAAGAGCTCCGCTGCTTCCCCTGCCCCACGCCCAGACGGTTCCATCTTCCATTAAAGCCAGTGAATAATAACCGCCCCCTGCCACCTCTTTGGCTCCCGTTAAGGGGGTTCCGTCGAATTTGATGACTTGGACCGGACGAAACGAATTTTGTGTCGTGCCGTCGCCCAACTCACCCGCGCTGTTATCTCCGAACGTCCAGACGGTACCGTCTTCGGCGATAAACAGCGAATGCAGGTATCCTCCCCCGGCGGTTTTGATGGAGGTCGACAGACCGGAGGCCGCCTCGGCAGGCCGGATTGCAATCTGCGGCATCGCCAGCGCGAAAACGATCAGGACCAAGACGATTTTACGTAATAAGTGCAAATAAACCTTCCCCTTCGTGTTGATGGATGCCATTCTCGCAAGAATAAAAGACCGGCCCGCGAACCGGGCCTTTATTCCTATCGACATCCTATCAAAGCCTGCCGTGGCCTACAATTAACTAAAGTTAACTCCCGGGATTTTAAGCAGGGGAAGCGGCCGCAAACCGGAAGAAGCTCCACTCGTGCTGCGGCTGTGCGGAACTCCTATTTGTAATCTGATACCTATCCTGGATAAGGCGGGTAAGCGAGAGGTACCGGAGTGGTTACCAGAACAGCCTGCGTCCGGGTGCGCACGCCAAGCTTGTTGTAGATTCGGTTCAGGTACACCTTGACCGTGCCCGGCGAAAGCCCCATCTGATCCGCGATCTCGCGATTCATGCAACCCAGATGAAGCAGTTTGACCATCTCGATTTCTTTGGCGGTCAGTTCATAACCGTCGATGTCAAGCTGCGCCTCTGCTGCTTCGCCATTCCCTTCCGCTTTCAGGACGGACAACAGCTCGGCGGCGTAGGATTTCAACGCAGGTTGGTTATCGAATGCCGAATGGACCATCATTTCTTCCAATAACCTTTGCATCCAGCCTCCTTCATCCACGAAAGTACGGGTATAACGAAATGGCATCACACGTTGAAGGGCAGTAGAGATGCGTTCTGCCGCTTGTTTTCTTTTGCCTTGAACCAGATCCCCCCAAGCTTGCAGGACCGATGACGAAACGGCCACGTTGGCCATACCCGATTCCTCTGCCAGCAGGGAAAGCTGCATCAGCAGCCTCTGTCCTTCATCCGCCCTGCCCTGGGCAAGCAGCAGCCTTGCAAGAACAAGGGTCTCTTGAATCGACCCTAGATGTACCCGATGATCCGGGGAAAGGTGTATCTCCTTGAAACGCATTTCAGCCTGATCCACGGCTCCTTCTGCCAGGTCCATTTCGGCAAGAAACGTTATTAAAGACCGATGCCATGGCATGTCGGATACGCGATCCATTCGCTGAAGCGTCTGTTCGACGATCACTCTGGCACCTGCACGGTCTCCCGACGCCACACTTAACCGGGCCATCATCAAACGGACGGGAACGAACAATCCCGGAACCTTCAAATAACGCCCCTTTGCCGTAATTCGGTCCAACAGCGTTCTGCATCGATCCAGATCATTCCACTCGTAGTATCCCTCGACCAATGACTGCATGACATATTGGCACATCAGCGATTCTTCCCATCCATTCTGTTCCAGGATCGTTGTTATCCTTTGCCCCAGCTCTGCCGTCGTTTCTGTCAAGACGCCCCCGAGGCCAAAGGTAGTATAGCGGACGAGGGGCTGGTTGAAGTTATAATTAAAATCGAAAAAAACCGGGTCCTGCGGAAGCCGAAGCTGAAAAGATTCGGCAAACCGAAACCATTCCTGGAATTGGCCAGAATGAAACGCCGCATTTCCTTTGACGAAAAACAGTCCGCTCAAGAGCTCCAACTGTTCCGGCTGCAAAGGTGTTCCGAACAATTCATTTTCCATCGTTTCCATCATCGTACGCGCATCCTCGTGCTTGCCCAGCACCGAGCTTACGAAAACACGGACCAGCCTGATCCGGTCTGACACCGGAAACTTTGCCGGGAAGCGCGCAAGCCAATCATGGAGCAGGGAAAATTCCCCCCGCTGAACGAATCCATGAAGATGCTCCTCCAGGATTGCGGAGGCTGCATCATAAGCTTTGCCTGCAAAAGCAAATTCCACCGCTTCTTCATGCCAGCCCATGCGTGCATAAGCCTTGCTGGTATTCCGCTTTAATTCAAGCCAGCGCTCCGGGGAACGCTCTCTTAACCTCGTTTCGTAAAAATGGCCGACCAAATGATGATAACGAAAGTACCCTCCTTCAAGGGGGATCAGGAACAAGCCATTACTTTGCAAAAATTCCAACTTTTCTCCGCATTCCGCAAGACCGGTTACCTCCTCGCACAACATGGCATTGAATCTGGCCAAAGCGGACGTTTCCAGCAAAAAACGTTGGACCTGTTCATCCAATCCGTTCCATATCTCTTCCAACAGATATTGTTCAATATATTGGTCCATATCGAGATGCCGAACCCAATCGGCCCACTCCCCGCTTGGCCGCTGCTGAAGGGAAATCAACGCCAGCTGAAGACCGGCAGCCCAGCCTTCCGTGCGCTTGATCAGCACATTCACCCATTCCTTGGGAAGTTCTCCACCCAGGATCGTTTTGCACATTTCCTGCGCCTGTTCGGCCGTAAACGCCAATTGGAGTGCATTGACTTTTCGCAGTTTGCCCTTGACGTTCCACGTCTGCCATCCCTTAAGGGGCGGTTCTGAACGTGAACCGATCAGGACGTGAATGTTCGCCGGCAAATGATGAAGCCAGTAATTCAGGGTTTCATGAATCTCTTCATTCCAGATTACATGATAATCATCAAGGACAACACAAATCGATGGTTGGATATCGTATACATCGTTAAGATACTGGTCCAGAAACGGTTTCAACGAGCGATCGGCATACTCCGCAAGCAGCGATAACAGACGGTCACTCGCGCCCGCCGTCAGGTAGGGATGCAGCATATGTACGAGGTAACGCCAAAATCTCCGCAAATCATTATCATGTTCATCCAGCGCATACCATGCGATCTGGTGATTGCCGCTGTGCGCGATCTGCGTCATCGCTGTTGTTTTCCCACTCCCGGCAGGTGCGGTGATCAAGGTGATTCCTTGAGGCAAATCTCCTGCTGAAGGTGGTTGAATCAGCTTTCGGTTTATCCAATGTTTACGGGGTTCGGGGACTTCCAATTTGTATTTCATGATGTCGGGGTTCGCTCTCAATGTGTTGCCTCCGTTCGGGATAATAAAGAACCAGAATGTGTTACGGTCATAACTAAATTGAAAACGAAATTCGGCTTTCATTCAAGTCCTTCGGCTAATCTTAGCATGCAAATGCATACCTAATTCGACGCCCTTGCCGGTAAGAAGCCGCTCAAGCCCCTGCGAAGCACCTCGTTATGTACTGCCCGTAAACGGACAACGGCCCGGACACCCTTGATAGCAATCAGGGTTCCGGGCCATTTATGTTTGTTGAAAATCATGTTAAACCGACCATATGCTCCAGCATGTATTCATACCATCTTTTTGCGCAAGGAGGAAATATAGCGACCACGAATGATGAAAAAGTAAAGGGTCTGCAAGCCGAGGAACGCCCCGAAGACGCTCAAAACGGGCACCGTATAATCCGTAACGCCGAATTGGGTCAGAAACGGTTTGACCACAACCAGCGTTTCAACGATGGCCGTCAGCATCGGGAAGAAAAACAGGATCGCAATCTGCACGGTGGACGAACGTTTCATCTCCTGAAAACTCAAACCGATTTTCGACAAGCCATGCACCATCCTCCCGTCCGCCTCCAGATCGGTATGCAGCCTGAAGTACAGGAAGCTTGCCGAAGAGATGGAGAACACAAGACCGATCATCACACCCAGAAACGTAATGATCGAGGTGGCTTCCCGCGTATTTTCAAAGTTGGCGTATCGGGTTGCCATGTACCCGGAAAAATCGTATTTCTCGGGATCCATTTGTATGTCGTCGTCCAATGCCTGCAATTCCCTGCTAATCCGCGCCTCAGGCGAATGGTTGGCAGGTATGTCTTTGCCCCATGACGGAACGCTGTACAACAAAACGTTGGCTCCGGAATTCTTTTCTCCCACTTGTGAAAAGTCCTCATCCGGCAGAACCAATACGCTTGAAGCAAACATGGTATCCCAATACATAGTGTCCTTTATCGACTTGTCAATCTGAACGTGGGTTGAACCCGATTCCTGCTGGAGCGTCATCATGTCACCGGCTGCATAAGAATGAAATGTCGTATGGCTGTCCATTTCCGCAGAATTGCGCGAGTCGATAAATATCCCTTTGCCGGACGCGAGCTGCTCAGCCTGCTTTCCGCGAAGTGCATTGATGCGATTGTAATCGCTGAGCGACAACAGTGCCGTATGGCTGCCCTCCGCTACGCCCCAATCATAATGTACGTAAGCTCGTTCATAATTTACGCCTGCCTGTTTGAAAACAGAATCAATGATGCCAAAATCCTCGCCTTCCTCAGCATCATAGATACGGTACTGAACCGGGAACTCGCTTTCCCGAAACTTCTCCCGATTATCCTGGTCCAGCGATAAAATGACGACGGCGCTCATCGAAGCCAGGGCGATCACGACCGTAACCATGAACAGCATACGTGCGTTATCCTTGATTTTGTACGCCATTTCCGACACCCACAAGAGGCGTGTCCCCTTCCATCCCCAACGCCGGCTTCGCTTCAATAATCGCATGACCAATACCGAGAGCTGGGAGTAAAAGAAGTACGTTCCCGCAATGCCGCTAATCGCAGCGATCAAAATGTTCACCTCTTGCAGGTCATCGTACAGTGCAATGAACCCGGTCGCCAGCAATCCAGCGCCGATCAGCGAGAACAGCCATGACACCCTCGGTTCTTTTTTCGGCCTGCTCGTTCCGGTCAATAGATCCAGCGCGCGCCTGTTTCCAATAAACGCCAGGGTAAAGAGCGAAACGCCGACAAACAAAAGCATAAACGCCCCTACCGTCAGTCCAATCGCCTTCAGTGGAAAATAGAACGGCAGATCCTCCATGCCAATGAAACGGGTGGCCACCATGAGAAACAATTTGGATAAAAGCATGCCGCCGGCGATGCCCGCCACGATCGACACGGCTCCGATCAGCATATTTTCCAGCATGATCAAGCGCCGGATCTGGCCCGGCGCGGCACCAAGAATCGTTAAAATGCCGAACTCCTTATTTCTGGACTTCAGGAATGCGCCGATCGAATAGATGACAAAAAAGATGGCAAACACGTATACAATGCCTGATGCAATCCCCATCCCCACTGATGTCGTCTCTCCCATGGGCATAGCCTTCACCGAAGGATGATAGATAAACATCGCATAGGCAAAAAAGATCATGACCATCACGACACTGCTCAGGAAAAAAGCAATGTACGCCCGCCCGTTGCGGCGAATGTTGTTAAACGCGAACTGAGGAAAGCTCATGCGAATTCCCTCCCCAGAAAGATAACGTGTCGATGATGCGCTGGAAAAACGTCTGGCGGTTGTCACCCCGGTGCACTTCGGCCGCGAGCCGGCCATCTTTGATGAATACGATGCGGTCACAGTAACTGGCCGCAAGCGGATCATGCGTCACCAGCATGATCGTCGTTTTTTCCTGCTGGTTGATCTGCTCCAGCGCTTCCATGACGGCCTGGGATGATGCCGAGTCGAGCGCTCCCGTCGGCTCGTCCGCAAGCACCAGGGACGGTCTGTTGATGATCGCCCTGGCGATGGCCGTCCGCTGCCGTTGGCCGCCGGAAATTTCGAAGATGCGTTTGTTCCGAATCTGATCGATCCCCAGCCGGGTCGTGATCGCTTCCAGCCTGTTCTCCATCTCTTTCAGGCTGACGTTGTCCAGCGTCAAGGGAAGCACGATGTTTTCGGCCACGGTCAACGTGTCGAGCAGGTTGAAATCCTGAAACACAAATCCGAGCTCACGGCGGCGGAATTTGGCCAGCTCCTTTCTTTTCATCGCAAACGGGTTTTGTCCATTGATCTTCACCTCGCCCGAGCTTGGGTCGTCAATCGTCGAGACCATGTTGAGCAGCGTTGTTTTTCCACTCCCCGAAGGTCCCATAATGCCGACGAACTCCCCTTGCCGGATGCTCAGATGTATATCGCTAAGGGCTTGGGTCTGCACCTTTCCCGGGTAGGTTTTGTTTAAAGCCGTAACTTGAAGCATATCCATTTTCTCGTGTTCTCCTTCGTGATTGGTGTGTTACATTACAAGCATATCCGACCGCAACTTGCCGTACCATCGATTTACCTTAAACTTTCCTTACACGGCCTTTAAGGTTGTGTTCCCATCACAAAAAGGCGCTTCGCCCCAGGCAAGCACCTTGCTAAACCACGATTAAATCTCACTCATTTCGCCATATCCCAACTGAATCGCACCAGGGTGCCTTCCTCCGGCCCAGAAAACAATTCGACCCGGTTGTCGAGGCGTTTGCTGATTTCACGTACCAAATACAGGCCCATCCCCGTCGATTCATGATACTGCCTGCCGCGCTCCCCCGTAAAATACGGATGGAACACCCGCTGAATGTCTTCGGCCGAAATACCGATGCCCTGATCCTGGATGTCCAAAATGATGCGATCATTTTGCGAATAAGCGGTCAACGTGATCTTTTTGTCCGAACCGCCCTCCGAATAGTTGACGGCATTGGTTAAAATCTGAGTCAACATAAAGCGCAGCCATTTGGTATCGCTATATATTTGCCATTTCGGTTCAATATGGATTACCGGTATCACTCCCTTACGGATAAACAGGCGGCGGTTTTCGGCGATGCTGGCTTTGACACTCTCCAGCAACGAAATTCGCTCTACCCGGAAGTCTCCTTCGAACTGTTCCAGCCTGGACGAGTGCAGCACCATTTCCAGCCCTTTGCGCAATTTGTCCAATTCGTCCTGAATGCTGCCGGCGGTCTCGTCTTCCACATCCTCCAACGTGAGCTGAATGATGGATAACGGCGTTTTCATTTGATGCACCCAGCGGTTCATGAACACGGTCTGCTGTTCGCTCCGTGCACGCAGTTCATTGATTTCGTTCTGCTGCCGGCGTTCCAGTTCAGATACCAGATTCCGGGTTGCGAGCGCAAGCTCCGCATCGCCGAGCGAATGATACGGTTCGCGAACGAGCCGTTCCGGCTCCTGAAGCGCAAGGTACACTTCACGAAGCTGGATATAGCGCACGACCAGATACACCGCAAGCACCGCGGTGCCAAGCAGTACGCCGTACAGCATGATGCTTGGCGGCCTCTTTTCGCCGGAAACCCAGTATACACACGGAACAAGCAGCATTTGAGCAACATAACATCCGAGCAGAAGGCGGTGGTCTTTCAGAAAAAGCCTCATGCGCCTCCTCCCCATTCGCCATCAAGGTCAAGCAAGCGATATCCCACACCCCGCACCGTTTCCAGCGCATCTCCCGCTCCGAGCTCTTTCAATTTTCGGCGTACCCGCGTAATATACACGTTGAGCGTGTTGTCGTCGATGAAATGCTGGTCCTCCCACATCACATCGAGCAACCTATCCCGGCCGACGACCCGTCCCGCCTTGTTCATAAGCACCTCCATAAGCGCTGCTTCCTTCTGCGTCAATTCGACCGAGTTTCCTTGATGCTCCAGCACGTATCGTTCCGGATACAGCACCAACGCGCCATTCGCGATTTTCGGTTCTTGCTGAACGGCGGCATACGTTCCATAGGCTCTGCGCAGCTGGCTTCTGATTTTGGCAAGCACGACTTCGTATTGAAACGGCTTCGTGATATAGTCGTCCGCTCCGTTTTCCAATGCCATCACCTGATCCATGCCGCTGTCGCGCGCGGAAATGAACAGGATCGGACAGATCGAATGCGTGCGGATTTGCCTGCACCAATAAAAGCCGTCATATTGCGGTAAGTTCACATCCATCAATACCAGATCGGGTCCCCGTTCAGCAAATTCATGCAAAACATCGCGAAAATCCCGCACCATATGCACCTGAAACCCGTTACGGGTCAAATATGCGGCCAGCAGCCCGGCAAGCTTGGTATCGTCCTCAACCAACAAAATCGATTGCATGGTCAACCCTCTTTCCAATCCCTGACATCACTTACTTCATCCAGTCTACCATTCTAGCCGGAATTGATATGGAAATAAAGGGCCGGCGGTCAACTAGCTCTTAGATCACCAATTGCCCACGCTTCTCCGCAAGGCTGATCGTCGCTTCGATGCCTGAATTGAATTCCAGGAAGTCCTGCTCCACCCCATCGCTGAAAATAACCCCATCCTCCGGCATCTGCGATACAATGCGCAGGGGCTGGCGCGAATGGATCTGCCCGAAGACAAGGTCTGCCGACGTCGTTCGGCTCGGAAACGGCTCGCGCACCGTGAAATACAAATACGGTGCATCCCAGCCGAATGGGCTGCTGATGGAAGCTGTTTGGCGATAGGTTTTATCCGAGTCTTCATTTCCATGCTCCCTGTCCTGCAGCTGCATCCAGGCCTCGGAACGAGTGATGCCGGATGCCCCGGCCAGCACGCTTTTGAACCAGCCCGTCGATCCCATGCCCGTCGACACGATGATGCCGCTGGAAGATTGCCGCTCATGGGCCGGGCCAAGATGCATTTCATATCTGGCGGAAACATGGGTTTTGCGGCCAATGAACAAATCGTTGACGCCGTACAGCACCTGCCCGTCGTTCAGTTCGGCCTTGGCCAGCGTCACTTCCTTTACCTGACGGCGCTTTTGCATGACATCCGGGATGATCAGCCCCAGATCCTCGGTCGTAAAAGGCAACAACACGCCTTCCCATCGCAAAGGATCCGGATTGACGCCAATCAAGGGCTGGCCCGTGACATACTTGAGCGTGTTTGCCACCAGGCCGTCCTGACCGACAACGACAACGATATCCTGCTCGCCAAAAATGAAGTTGGGCACGTGCTCCCGCTCGACGACCTGCACTCGCCCAAGCTGCGCCAGCTGCTGCCTGACTTGCAACACCGCCTGCTGATAACGTCGGTCTTCTTCCATGTAATCGCTGAAGTCCGCACCCATCCGCTCGATATAAAATTGGGCTTGCTGCACAGTATTGTACCTGACGACCAGTTCCTCAAGCCTTGTTTTGCGTTTGATAAGAACCAGCTTGTTTTCGGTCATTCGCCCCTGTTCCGCAGCTGGCGCTCCGGCGTTCTGTCCGCTGTGTCCCCATCTCATCTTGCCCGGCCTCCCTGCTCGCGCGCAGACGGGGACATCAGTCCTTGCAACAGGTCCGGCGAGATGTTCAGCTGCCCGATTTTGCCGGCATTCTCCGCAAGCTCCTGAAACGCAAGCGCGATCAGCTTATCCGAATTCATGCCCATGTTGGCCATCGCCTGCAGCACGGCCGGTTCCACATCCTGCAGCGATTTCATGACGGCCGCGAGCGCATATGCCTTCGCGTCCGCTTCGGCGTTCTGATTCGCCACCGTCAGCTCGATGAGCTGCCGCTTGCGCTCCTCCATGCCTGTGTCGAACTGCAGCTGCTCCTGCTGCATCTCGTTCTGCTTCTGCCTTACCGAACGCTCTGCCTGCAACTGGGTTTCACGAATTTGCCGCTTTTTCGTTTCCACCGCGATCTCCGTATTCAATTCGTTTTCCTTCACTTTGCGTTCCTGCTCGATGGAGGCATTGCGACGTACATACAGCGCTTCGTCGGCCTGGCGCAAAATCTCTTCCCTCGCCTGTGCTTCCAAGGCACGCATCGTCTCCTTATTGGGCAGAATGGCCAGAATGGACAGCCCCATTAATTCCACGCCAAGCTTCTCCAATTCTTCGCTCTGGGCCACCTCTTGTTTCATATTGCGCGCCAGCCGTTCGCTCGACTGGATGGCTTGGCGCAAGGGCATCTGTTCCAGATGTTTTTTGGTCAGCACTTTGGCGATCGTGATCACCCGCTGGTCCAGCTTGCCGGGATCGTCGGAAATATGCTGGTGTTTGCGCAAATTATAGGCATAATTGAGGCTCTGGGTAATTTTCATGTAATCCACGATCCGATAGCTTAACTGCCCCTGAACGGTAACCGTCTGATAATCGGCGGTAATCTCTTCGAACATAAAAGGCACATCCACGGACGAAACCGGCAGCACCACGACCGAAGTCGTCGGCTCATAGTAATAGAACGACAAACCTACGCCCTGACGCTGTACTTTACCGTTCTTGATCTTCATTACGTACTCGCTGGGCTGAAACTTGACGAAGCGAAAACCAAACATCGCTCATTCCCCATTTCTTAATATAGTCATTATGATATTATCGAAATGATAACAAACAAAAACGTTAATGTCAATATGACAATATCACTAAACGTAAACAGGTTTCTTCCTTTTCGATCTTGGACGCGAGAAGGCTTTTCATGCTCCGATGCGCATCGTATCATTTTCAGAAAAAACAAAAAGCGAAGGCCGTAGGAGCCATCGCTTTATTAAACACCTATTATTCATCGATCATTCATCAAGAATCATTTCTTTTTCAGTGCTTCGGGCATTTTCATCGCTCCAACAATGCTTTTGCGTTTCTCGGAAGATTTCTTTGCTCCTTTTGTAAGGCCTGCAGCAAACACTCGCGCTATTTTTTGATTCAATTTAATCACCTCCTTCCCGTTTGGTCCATACTGGAAGGATGAGAATGGCTTGAATAAAAAATGCCCATGTTATTTCTGATGACTTGACTGCAAAATTGGCGACTACGAGCCCGGCTGAAATCCATTTCAGCCATCGATCCCACGATGTTGGATTGACATACTCAAATTCGTTTGGCGCATAAAGCAATACAATAATAAGACTGATTGCATTCAGTACAAGCATGGCTTCTACATTCAAATGGATCAACGGAATGATCGCCGCAACAACTCCCGTTACAACAGAGCAGATCGTTATCGGCAGATGCACTCCGCCTGAAAACTTTCTCAGCATCACAAATGAAAACAGAGCGATCAGAGCTCCGATAAACGTCCCGAATGCCAAACCTAAAAGGATTGTCAATAACAACCCTGTATACCAGTTAAGACGAAGGCCCAGCTCGTACTCCAAAATTTCAACGGTTCCAGGTCCTTCAGGATCAGCTGCTTTTATGCTTAGCGCGATACGCCTCGACAACCGCTCTAATATCACCTCGTTCCCTCCTTATGGAAAAGAAATAGGAAACTCCAAACGTTAGAATGGCTAGAACTAAAAGCCGTGTTGGATCAGAGCTGTATAATAAGATCAACGTCATGCAGATCATAAATGCAGAAATGATGGTTCCTATTAAGTAAGGTAAATTAGTGCTGGATAAGTAGTTCTCTTTTGTCAAAAAGTCATGCGGTGGCCTGATGATAAATGAGAACCCATAGTCGAAGATGGAGAGCACAAAGCCGATCGCATAGGTAATCAGGATGGAAGCGGACTGAAGCAAATAAACCATACTTCCCTCATTCTGTTGAATCACGCTTATGTGCATAACATCAAAAAAATGAAACAGATGGTAAATGGCCATTTGTATTGCTGCATAAGCGGATATTCCCGCCCCAGCTATAAAAGCGGACAAGTGCACTTTCAATTCCATCCCAAACCGTAAAAAAAGCACGAAGAAAATATACTGCAAAGGTAAATCCAGCTTTGGCGACTCTAAAGTAATGCGAATCATATACGAAAATGTAGAGATAAAGAAAACGAAATATGTAATTTTGACGCCATACGCTCTAAACGGTAACATGTACAGTTTCAGCATCAATAACAACATCGCTAATGCATCAAAAAATCCAAGGATAATATAAATGACCACGGTTACTTGGCACCATCCCTATTAGAATAACTATTGTAGTTATTATAAAGGAACGTATGGCAATTCCATAGCCAATTTAATACAGATGGATACCATAAATCGCTATTATTTCTTTTTTATACAAGGAACGTTTGTTCTTATTATAATGTAAATATAGCATTTTTGTAAAGGATAATATTGTTATTTAGAAAAGGATACATCATGAGTTCTCAGAAACGATGTTCAATTGATCGCTGTCATGTTGCTGATTTGTCGAGGATTTCAGCCCACGTTCGTTCATAAGCTCATCCCGCTTCAATCTAAATCATCGTCATTACTTCACAAACATCATACATAATTGAAACTTTTTTTGAGTGAAGCCATTATAATTTCCATCACCGAAATGTAAATTTAAGTAATTAAACCCATGCTAGACACTGTCCATTTATTTGAAATCATACAATAATGAGATATAGCAAATACATATACTAGAAAAGAGGAGATTGACTTGAAGAACAACACGTTCAAAGGAATTATAATAGGTGCTTCTGCAACCCTTCTACTAACCTCTGGGATTGCTTATGCAGCTGACTATCCTTTCAGTAAGAAACTGACTGCAGTGTACAACAACATTAAAGTAATTGTAGACGGCGTAGCAATAACACCAAAAGATGCAAACGGAAATACGATCGAGCCTTTCATTGTAGACGGTACTACATATCTGCCAATCCGCGGTATATCTTCAGCTCTAGGAAAAGATGTTAGTTGGGATCGGACGACTGCCACTGTCTCCATTGGAAAACAACAGGGAACTGGTAAAATTGTTGGCTTGCACCAACTCACTCCTTGGGAAGGCAAGTTTGAATGGGATGATAAATTAACAGCCTTTGAAATTCTACAAGAAAAGATTCAACCATCGTTAAACTTACGTTCAAATGGGGATCAGGCAGTGTATTTATTAAAAGGAAAATATAAAACGATTTCAGGAAATTACGCAGTATCAGACAAACTGGAAGACGGTTATCTTCGTTCAGTAGTAATCACTGTTGATGACCAAAAAATCTATGAATCCCCGACTCTTTCAAGAGGGATGGAACCGATAAATTTTAATGTTGATGTAGTAGGCGGGAATAAATTGACGATAGAGTTTAACACGCATGGAACGCCTTCTTCATCGGAGCCTTCCAAACTTTGGGATGTTAAACTCACCGAACTCAACTAATATTTGTTCAATCACATCCAACGTTTTCATCATTTCCCTCATAACAGCACATTAATGAAGGCACGCTATGAGGGAAGTGTGTTTCTCCTAATATACTAGAGGCGCTTAACTTGAAGGGAGTTATTCCTGCAGGGGGCATTTTGGACAAAACGGCCCTTACGCGCAAAAAAGCCATTTAACGTGACGTTTTTTGTCTGCCGCTGTTTTTGGATACTCCCTATTATTTCGGCTCGGTTTGCAGTTTGCGATAACAATGAATGACCCTGCGGTACATCGCTTTATCCTTTAATTGATTGAAAATATAAGGGTCTGGCTTGATGTTCACCTCAATGATCCACGGCTTCATCATATGATCCAGGCCAAAATCCACGCCGATCTGCTTCAGATAAGGGTATTTTTTCTTCATATGGCGGGCGATTTGCAATCCGAGCTCATTCATATCCCGAACCACTTGTTCTCTACGTTTTGAGGAAGCATGCGATCCCAACAGCTGGTGAATGTCCATCGGTTTGCCGCCGCTGTGATAATTGGTCACGATTTTCGCGGGGTGGCCCAGCCGACCGATCACCCCGGTAGCTTCCCACTGTTTGTTCGGATTGATCTGGACCATGACCCGGATATCAAAATGCCTGTTGTTGTGCTTGAGCAGGTGGATTCCTCTCTGAACCAGGTACTCCTTTTTCCCTACACGTCGATTCAGGCTGGCATGAAAGGAATCGAAGTCCTCGAATGTCCAACGCCGCTGCTCCCATTGATAGGCATAATGCCGCCGCCCCGCCACTTCCGCTTTGATTACGCCTTTCCCATGCGTACCGCGCTCGGGTTTGACATAAACCATGCCGTATTTGTGGATCATCGATTTCAGATTGGCCGCATTATATCTCTGCGTATCAGGAACGAACGGCCTGATGTAATCGTTACTGAGAATCGCCTTCGTCTTTACCCATTTGCTGCTTAATGGCTGCGATTTACGGACTACCACCACGCTTCCTCTCCCCTCATTCGATGAAAGACTTCCTGCCTCCTCATTAAGACCATGCATTATATGCATAAGGGAATCGGACACCCTACGCAAACGCCCCCGATTAACGAAAATGGATGCGTTCATGCGCCCTGACCATCTCCCTCATGCACACATACCATGAACAAAATGAAAACCAACGCGCAAGGAGCTGAAGAAATGGCCGTTCAGGCTAAAGCGGAAGCCAACAACTCGACCCGAATCGACGTGCTGATCCCCGCGATCGATAAAGACTTGAATACCCTTCCCCATGTCATCGATAGCGTTCGACGCCATGTCCGGCATCCCATTGGTCGAATCTACATCGTATCTCCGGAGAGCAGCGGTATCCGAAAGCTCTGCTCCCGTAAAAACTGTACGTTCGTGAACGAACGAACCGTCCTCCCCTTCACCAAAGACGATATTCATTATCAATCGTACCGGTGGAACCGGTCGGGATGGTTGTACCAGCAACTTTTAAAAATGAACGGAGACCGCGTCGTCAAAGCGCAGCACTTCCTGGTCATCGATGCGGATACCGTCCTGATTCGCCCCCACTCGTTCATGACCGGTAACAAAACTGCATTTTATTGTCGCGATTGGAGCCAACCCGAATATTTCAACACGTACCGCAAGCTGCTGCGCAGCAAAGCCCCTCGGCCCCGTTCATTCGTCACCCACTACATGCTGTTTGAAAAAACGGAGCTCGCTTCATTAAAAAAGAAAATCGAAACGATCCACCGCTTGCCGTGGTATAAGGCAATCCTGTCCAGCATCAACAAGAAGAAGCAATTCGGCTTTTCCGAATATGAAACCTATGCCAACTATATGTACTCAAGTCATGCCGAGCGCATGATCCTGAGGAGCTCGAAGAACAAGAGCCTTTCGAAGGACGCCTCTTCTTTATCGAATCAGGAAATCCGCACATTATCACGCCGATACCGCTCATTGTCCTTTCACAAACGGAAAATCTACAGCAAAGCTCCAAGAGCTTAAGGAGGGCCTCGTGGAAAGAGCGCAAACGATTCCATTCCCCGATGATCCGAAATTCAGGCGGATGCCTAAAGGCTTGTTGGCCTATGGTTAACCGAAGGTCCGTCAGTTAACTGATCGGACTCCCGCAAACGAAAAAAAATCGGGCCCATTTATGGCCCGATCCTTTTGACGTTCCAACTTAGTATAACTGCCGCAGCATACGTGCAGCAACGACGGCACCCTGCGCCCGGCTGGTCGTCCCTTGCGGCTCGAACCTGCCATCTGCCATGCCTTGGAGCAGCCCCAGATCCTGCATGGCCGCGACCGCCTGTTTCGCATACGCGGAAATGCTTTCGTCATCGCTGAATCGGGAAGTCGCCGCTGCTGAAGCATTCGCTGCCTCGCCACCGTGCATAGCTTGCAGCGCCCGCTGCAGCATGACGGCCATCTGCTCTCTCGTCACCGGCTCATTCGCTCCGAACGTGCCGTCTGCTTTGCCGGTCACGATGCCCATCTGCATCCCCCGACGCACCGCCTCGGCATACCACGCATCTTCGTTCACGTCCGCCGGAAGCAAAATGCTCTCCTTTTCGTGATTCATGTCGGCCAACGCGCCCGTAAGCAGCTGCAGGAATTGAGCCCGGGTCAGCGCTTCTTGCGGTTTGAAGCTGTCCCCGGTCATCCCCGACACGACGCCTTTGCCGTACAGTTCACCCACTTCGTTCAAAGCCCACGCATGCTGCTGGATGTCATTGAACGGCACCGCAATTTCGGTCAGCACAAATGTGCCTTGCTCATTCGGTTTGAACGCAAACCGCTTGCCTGCTGCGTCATAATGACTGAACAGAATCGGCTTCAGCTTCCCGTTATCCCGAAGCGTCTGCATAATCAGAACCCGATGATCCGCGCTTGGCCCGGATAGCTCCTCCAACAGCACTTCAATGCCACGGTTCGTCCATGCTACGGGCTCTCCATTGACCGACAACCGGAGCTGTACGATCTCTCTCCCGCTTTTCATGGCCGCTTGTTGTTCGTCGGTTGCATCCGACGGCATTCCCCCTACTCGAATCTCCAGGGCTCCGGAAACGTTGCCCTTCAGCGACTCAAGATCTTCGAGATATACGCGTACACGCGTCTGTTTGAACGATAGCTCCAACACCTGCAGCGATTCGGATCGTACCCATCCGGCGAATTGTCCGGCATCCAGCTTGAAGGTGACCGCTTCCGCGGAATCCGGCACATCGGCAATCAACGTCAATGATTTTTGCCCGCTGCCTAACGCCTTCACTTGCTGCGCCACCTGTCCCGGCGTCGGTTGAACCACATACTCTACGCCTTGGGTCAACGTGCCTTGAATCGTCATCGAAGAACCCCTCGGATCGTTCCCTGTCTCTGCAATGTTCGGTATCGTACCTTCATGGGCTGCATCGCCATGATTTCCGCTGCCGGATGTGCCCGGCTGGGAGGGCTGGGTTGTTCCTCCTGTGCCTGTGCCTGTTCCCGGGTCCGTGGTCTGCGGCTGCTTCACCAGTCCGTTGATCGCTCGCGACAATGCATCGTTGGCGGCGGCAAGCTCCGCCGAAGACGTCTCTTCATCTGCCAGCAGCGTATGTGCCAAATCCAATGCCTGGGTCAGGCCGCTCCAGCTCTCTCGCGTATAATCGCTCTGACGCAACGACTTCACCGCATCCACGGTGGAAGCAAGCGCGGAAGAATCTGCCGGGAACACGCCATACGCTTCAAAATCCAGGAATCCGACCCAGGTCGAACCTGCAGTGACCGTAACCCGGATATAACGGCCTTTCGTACCTTCCGGCAAAACATGCCTCGGGCTCGTCGACACCACGACGTCGCTCGTCGTATCGATCACCGTCGTGAAATGTTCGTTGTCATCCGACACGTCGATGCGGTATTTGATGCCGCCGCTCCACATCGACATTTCGATTTTGCGCAGCACGGCCGTTTGCCCCAGATCGACTTGCCACCAGCTGCCGACGCTCTGATCCGTTCCCCAGGACGTGTTCGGATTGCCGTCGATCGCGCCACCCGGCGAATTTGCCTGCCCGCCGCCCGTACCTGCACTGCTGGATGCTTCAGCCGTCTTGCCTGTCGTCAGCGCTTCCAGCGAAATCAGCCCTTCGGCTGCCCGCTCCAAATCAGCCAGCGACTGGCTCACCTCCGCTTGGATCGCATCCGCCTTGTCACGAACGGCGATGGCAGCCTGCAGCGCTGTTCTGAGCGCATGCCAACTTCGCTTCGTGTAGGAGGATTCCGCAAGCTGCTGCACTTCCCCGATTCGGATGGTCAGAGCCGTTTTGTCCACATCGGATAATCCCTGGATGGCCTTATCCAGCTTCTCTGCCGCCGCATTGACCTCGGTCTGCGTGGAACGCGGATCTGCCCATACACGTTCAGCCTGCTCCAGCGCCTTTGCCAATACCGCCCACGTCGCAGCAGACCAGTCTGCCTCCTTATACGTGCGAGCCTCCTCGATCTTCGCCTGAAGTGCGGTAAGATCGGCCGGAATGACTTCCATGTGCAGCATGACCTCTTCCAAAGCCTGTGCTGCAGCATCGGACGCCGCTTGGGTCAGCCCCGTATTCGCATAGGCTTGTTCGTAGACTTGGCGCGCCTGCTCGATCGCGGGTGCAAGCGTCTTCCAGCTCTCCGCCTCAAAATCGCTCTCCACCAGCGCTTCGGCACGCGAGATCGCTGCCCACAGCCGCTGCCGGTTGGCAGGCTCGATGGCTATGCCGCGTTTATACACATCCAGCGAATCCAGCGCGCGCCCTTCGTAGGAGTAACCCCCATTGCCCGGATATTCGTCGTAATCGAACATGGCCTGGTTCTCCCACGCATCTCCTTCCGAAGCGATCCAGCCTACGTCCGCCGCGATCCAGGCCGGCTCCCAATAGAAAAATCCTGCGCCTTTGTTTCCCGGAACTTTGGCGATCATGTCCATGATACCGGCGATGACATCATATTGACCCTGTACCGTGGCGGGAAATGTCGCTCCGCCTACATGCAGCGATTCCGGCGTGCCGATAATGTTGCCATGGGCATCCCCATTTTTGAACGAAAACGGATAGGACGTCTCCGCGATGATGACATCTTTTCCGTATTTCTCGGCGATAAGGTTCATCGTTGCCTGCACGTCGGCAAACGTGCCGTGCCAGAACGGATAATAGGATAATCCGACGGTGTCGTAATCCACGTTGCCCTTCTCTAGTTCGCCAAAATACCAATCGAACATTTCCGACTTTCCGCCCTCGGCCAGATGGATCATGATCCGCACCTGGTCGCCGCCTTCCACGTCGCGCACGCCTGCAATGCCGCTGTTCAGCAAAGCCGCGTTTTCATCAAAATTCACATTGCTGTTCAGACCGTTTAATACGCCGCTGTTGATCTCGTTACCGATCTGAACCATGTCCGGCATTGCACCAGCCGCTTTAAGCTCGCTTACCACTTTCTGCGTGTATTCCCGAACCGCTGACTTCAATTCCTCGAAGGACAGGTTCTCCCATGCTTTGGGGCGAATTTGCTGGCCAGGGTGAGCCCACTCATCCGAGTAGTGGAAATCGACCAACAGCTTCATGCCTTTGGCCTTCACCCGTGAAGCCATCCGAATGACATCTTGCTTGTCGTTGTAGCCATTCGACTTCTGCGGATCATTCCATAAACGAAGGCGAACATAGTTCACCCCCCGATCCTTCAAAATATCGAGCAAATCCCGCTTCGTACCGTCACTGTCGACATATGTACCGCCATTGTCTTCAATCGCCGTAAGCGTGGAAATGTCCACCCCGCGCGCATAATCGTCGCGATATTGCTGCACCGTGACCGTGGCGGAAGGCTGCACGGAGGCGCCGTACACCGTCCCCGTTACGGTAAAGCTGCCTGCTGCATCGTACTGCCCCGGATCGATCGCAGCCCAGTCGACGGGCACGGCCGCTCGTCTGCCATTGGAATAATGGGCATTTACCTCTTTCGGCAGCTCAGGGGTTACCCTTCTCAGCGTCGACACGCTAACCGAATCATAAGAAGTAATGTCCGCAGGCTCCGTGCCTTCTTCCTGTCCCCAGATTTGAAGCTCGGAGATGGCAGCCCAAGCACCGGTTTCTTTGTAAAATGGCATACTGACTTTCACGTATCTTGCGCCCGATGCCTGAAACTCCAGACTGGCCGTGCTCTCTGCATGATCATTATCCGTACGGTCCACTTGTTTCGTCCACGTTTCCCCATCCACGGATGTCTCGACGGCATACCGAACGACCACATCCGAATCCTTCCAGGTCACCTCGGCGCCGGACAATGCATACGCTTCTTGCAGATCAACCATGACCCATTGCGGACTGTCCGCCGACGTTGCCGCCTTGGCCATCCAATGTGTATCCGGACTCCCGTCTACCAAATGCTCCTTCTTGCTGCCGTACTCCTGGTATTCCGAGCTTACCGATACCGGTTTGTTCAGGGCAACATTTACGTTTGCCGCAGCAGCGGGCCGCGCCGTCCATCCCCAATCACAGATGATCAGCAGCAAGGCCAGACAGCCGCATATGTACTTTTTGTTCACTTTCCGATCTCCCCCTCATGCATTGGCATGCCTTGATTTGTACAAGTGATGCACTAAATCACCTCTAATTGTAAGCGCTTCTATTTGGAGAGGAACACGGCATTTTGCAAAGGAAACAGCAGTTATTGCAACAAAATGCGCCTATCCTTCACGCGCACGGCCCAATGCAAAAAGCCTGTCCCCCTGCCAGATGCCGGCCGGAAACAGGCTTATTCTACTTGAGAGCTGGATATGGGATCGAAGCGGCTGCTGCATCAGATAATAGAGTGTTTCTTCGGCCGATCATTTGTCCAGTTTCAATTCCAATTGAACTTGAATGTCGTTTTCGGTGGACAGTACAACCGAGTGTGGGTTCGTCATGCCAAAGTCTTCGAATGTCACGACCGTGGTTGCGGACAACAGCAATTGGTTGTTTTCTTGCGCCGCTTTGACATCAAACGTGACTTCTTTCTCAATGCCTCTAACCGTTAACGTGCCGTTCATTTTGAAGTCGACCGTTTGGCCTGCCGGCCATTCTGCCGGAACGCCTTCAAACGATGTTGCTGTAAACGTCGCCTGCGGATTCGTTGCGATGTCGAAGAAATCGGCCTGTTTCACGTGCTCGTCGCGCTGAGCGTTGCCGGAATCCAGGCCATCCAGTTCGATCTGTCCGCTGGCGGACATCTGGGATGGATCGTCCACATTCACTGTCCAGGAGCCGCTAACCTGCTCGTCCACGAAGTTGACGGTTTCGCGCGATGTCGTTACGGAGAAATACACTTTCGAACCTTCGGCAATGTTCCAATCGCCATTCAGCTGCTCCGCTCCCGCAGCTTCGCCCGTTGTGGAGCTCGTCTCTCCGCCATCGCTCACCGCGGAACCCGAAGTGCTGGCTGGCAGTACCTGCTCAATCTCGACGTTGTTGCCCAAATAGCTGTTCGCGAAATAATAACCCCCACCACCAAGCACCGCTATCGCGGCTACGCCGGAAATCACCCAAGTCTTCGTCTTTTTATTCATCTCTATTCTCCTCCAATGATTGGTTATTTGTTTGTTCGTTGGAAGTATCTTATCAACCGAATGTGTCAAGATGACGTCAAAACGAAAACCAAGGGAAATTTTCCTTCAATTTTCTGAAAAAAGGGGCCTTGGCTTTGAGAAATGTGATCATGTACAATCAGTTCAGGCCGTGTGCCGATAATAATCGAAGGCAATGGAAAGGAGAAGCCGCTTTGAAATCCATACTCATCGTCGAAGATGAGGAAGCTATCGCACGCGTGCTGGCTGCCTATCTGAGAAAAGCAGGATTCGATGTGCGACATGCCGCGGACGGGCCGACGGCCCACAGCATGTTTGATGCGAGCACGCCTTCCCTCGTTCTGCTGGATGTCATGCTGCCCGGCATGGACGGCTGGGAGCTGCTGCGAATGATTCGTGATAAAAGCGCATGTCCAGTCATCATGCTGACGGCACTGGACGATATACAGGACCGCCTGAACGGCTTGAATGCCGGGGCGGACGATTATATGAGCAAACCCTTTGTGCCGGAAGAGGTCGTGGCACGGGTCAATGCCGTGCTGCGCCGCAATCCCTACTTGACGGCGGGCGGTGCAGGCAAGCGATATTTTGGCAGCCTGGTGATTGACCTGACGGCCAAGCAGGTTTTGCTGCACGGTGCAGAAGTGGCGCTCACGCCAAGAGACTTGTCGCTGCTGCTGTTCCTGTCCGAATATCCCAACCGGACCTTCACGAGAGACCACTTGATCGAACAGGTATGGGGGCTCGACTATGATGGAAGCGACCGGGCCGTGGACTTGTCCATCAAGCGGCTGCGCCAGGCTCTAGGCCAATGGGAATCGGAAACGGGAGAAATTCGCACGCTGCGGGGAATGGGGTATCAATTTTGGATCGCCAACTAAAACCGAATCCGCCCACACGCAAAACATCCATGCTGTCCTACTGGACTCTTCGCTATTTTCTGATTCTTTGTATCGGATTCACCCTGATTGCAGCAGGAGCGCTCTATTGGATTCGCAGTACGTCCATTGAGAAAAGCATGAAAACCGCCGAATTGCTCGGCCTTGAGATCGCGGAAAAAGTGACCGGACCGGGAAACAAGCTGCTCATCCCCCCGGACATCGATATGCTGGTGGACAAGCGGATCAAACTGTTCAACACGGACAACTATTTCTGCATCATGGTGCTGGACAACAACCATCATTTGATGTACTCCAGGCCGAAAATGACGCAGGACGATGTGCGCTATCATCTGTCGGATGACTTGAATGCGCCAAGGAACAAGAACTACGCCGGCGTTACCGTCAACATTACAGACTCGAATGAAACCCTTGGCAAAGTATGGGTCATGCAGTCCAAAAAGTCGCTCACGTTCAGCACGGAAACGTTTGTCATCGTGGTGCTGCTGCTCGCCGCCTTGATTCTGTGCGGCTGGTTCACCATATATTGGTTGTCGCGCAAGCTCTCCAAACCGATCCGGCAAGTCGCCCATGCGGCAGAACAGATCCGAATCGGCAATTATGAGGTCAATCTGGACATCGATACGAAGGAACAGGAAATGAATGAACTTGTCAGCTCCTTCCGGGATATGTCCATTCGCCTGAAACAATTGGAAGAATGGCGCGCCTTGTCCTTGGCTGGGGTCACTCATGAATTGAAAACCCCGGTCACCTCCATCAAGGGTCTGGTCATGGCCGTACGGGATGACATTGTCAGCCCCCAGGAAGGAAAGGAATTTCTCGATATCGCTCTGAAGGAATCTCAGCGGATGGAACGTATGGTCGCCGATTTGCTGGACTATAACGCCATGAGCGCCGGCAGCGTGGCGGTGCGGCATGAACGTATCGATCTCCATCTGCTGGTAAGGGAAATCATCTATCAGTGGAGGATCACCTGCGAGGACAAAATGCCCGAGATTGAATTGGAAGCGTCAACGGGCACGCAGTATGCGATCGGCGATGCGCTCCGCGTTCAGCAGATCATCGTCAACTTGCTGAATAACGGGCTTCAAGCCATGTCTGATGAACAAACGCCTGCGTTCCGGATTCGCCTGCAAGCCGAGGGAGAGCATCTCTCGATCGATGTACGGGACTATGGCACAGGCATTGCTCCTGAAGACCAGCCCAAAATCTTCGAACGCTTCTACCGCGGCGAACTCAAAAAACGCCGGACTCGCGGACTCGGACTTGGTTTGACTTACAGTCGTCTGCTCGCCGAAGCGCAGGACGGAGAACTGTTCCTCGCTTCCAGCAGCCCGGAAGGCAGTATCTTTACGCTAAGGCTTCCGCTCTGGACCCCGGCGGATCAGCACAAGCGCGAGCAAACCTACCGTTCTCCGGTCAATGCTTGACACACCGATGGCAGACCAAAAACACCTCCGAAAGATTCTCTGACGAAATCTTCGGGGGTGTCAATTTCTTCAAGATCAAAAGCTAAGTCGTTACCGGTCTCGGCATGTATTCGGAATAAGCCTCTGTCACAAACTGCTCTTGCAGCGAACGGCCGGCAATGATCGCTTTCCGCTTGGCTTTGAGAACGATCTGCTCCACGTCGGCGAAGCTGCAGCCTTCGAGGCGGTTGCATATGTAGTCCGGTAATCCCGGTTCGTGTTCGAAGGAACCGATCAGCTTGCCCACATACGTCTCACGGCTTTGGCGATCAGGCATGGTATAATTTATTTTTGTATCGAAACGACGCCATATCGCATGATCCAACTGTGCGTCCAGATTGGTCGCCGCCATAAACACACTTTCCCCTTCCCACTCATCCATGCATTGCAATAAGGTGTTGACCACCCTCGCCATTTCTTTCACTTCATCATTCGATTCCCGGGTACGGGCAATGGCATCGAATTCGTCCATGAACAGCACGCACGGATTCGTTCGGGCATATTCAAACAGCTTGCGGACGTTAGAGCCGGTCTCTCCGAGATGACTGTGGATGATCGCATCCAGACGGACGAGCACAAGCGGCAGCTGCAGTCGGGCTGCCAAATACGAAGCGGTTAGCGTTTTACCCGTTCCCGGCGGGCCAAACATGACCAACCTGTTCGGCAAAGGTACATCGTGAGCCGCAAATCGCTCCTTCATGCCTTGGATCGCAATAAATTCTTCGACGATTCTTTCATTTTCTGCGGAAAATACGATATGTCTCGCTTTGCGCTCACATTCTTTGCTTGTATAAAATGCAGCCATATCCATGCCTTTAGCTCGCGGCATACGGTAGGAATTCATAGATTTGCCCATGATCTCGGATGCTCCTCATTTCATCGTGGTTTAATCGTAATTATTACTATTAAACAATAACATAAGAAGCCCATTTTGCAAAGGCTGTCTAGTTATTATGCAAATCATCCATGGACTACAGATCATCCTGTTGCAAGCGTGCCCAATATTTGTTATTCTTAATTTGCATTCTTGTAAAACGCAAAAAAGCCCTGCATCTCATGCTAGAGCAAATGATCAGATTCGCAAGCGGCAACTTGCTAAGTCTGGAGCGTTTTACCATGAATGACAATTCCGATAAAGCGAGGTCACAATCATGGCAAAAGACGTATTGTGTGAAGTTAACTCCTGCCGTTACTGGGCTCAAGACAACAAATGCAGCGCTTCTTCCATCTACATTGTAAGCCACAGCAACAAAGAGGCGAACACTTCTTCTGAAACAGATTGCAAAACATTTGAAGTAAAATAAACATCTCTCTTGAAGGAAAGGGACCCTGGCCGGTTCCTTTTCTTTTTGTATTGTAACAAGAATGATAATTATTATCAAGCTTTATTTTTAAAATGTTCCCCGGTTTTGCTCACGGATGCACATTCGGGCGCCTCCCCACGTAAACTACGGCAGCAGGAAATCTGCCCATGACCGAATCGATCCAAGAGGTGAATGTGTATGCCCGCTAAAAACGGCCAGCAGTATATCAACCGCATCGACGAACAAACCGTCCCTTGCTGGTACAAGGGAGAGCTTTTGAGCGGTAAACGCTCCGAACATTTCGCGTTCTCCGGATTGATGCGCACGCAAGCGAAAATGTATGACTTGCAGCATGACCCGCAATGGGCCGACGTGATGACCTATGCTTCCCCATCCGACGGGAGCCCTGTAGGCATGTCTTTTCTTCCGCCCACCGATGTCAACGATTTGCGCAGACGCCGAAAAGCGATGAACATCTGGTCAGGCATCCACCATGGTTTTCTGGGGAGATCTCCGGATTACATGAATACAGCGATTATGGCCTTCTATACTGCCGCAGAAGTACTTAACGAAGCATCGCCGCAATATGCCGAAAATTTGAAAAATTATTACGCCTACTGCCGGGACAATGATATCACCCTCTCTCATGCCTTCATCCAGCCGCATGCGAGCAAAATTTCGGGTCTGTTGGATTCCACGGAAGAATCGATCGCCGCCAAAATCGTGGAACGCACCCATGAGGGCCTGATCGTCAGCGGCGCGTTTCTGATGGCGACCCAAGGCGCCACCTCGGACGAAGTCCTTGTGTATCCTTCGCCTTCGCCTGCACCATTCGAAGACGAGAACCCGTTTGTTTTTGCCTTCGCGGTGCCCAATGACTTGCCGGGAATTACAATGGTATGCCGGGATAGTTACGCGGCGGAGTCGGATTTCAATTACCCGCTCAGCTCCAAATACGAGGAAATGGACAATTTGGTGATCTTCGATCATGTGCTGGTGCCCAATGACCGAATTTTTTTCGCCGGAGAAGAGGAACTGTCCCCCCTCCTGTTTCGGGAAAGCCATTTCCACGTTCATGCCGGTCATCAAGTGCTGTGCCGGTATATTGCCAAAACCGAGTTTCTGCTCGGAACGATCCAATTGTTGACTGATACGCTCGATTTGGGCTCCGAATCACATGTTATCGAAAAAACAGCCCGCGTGATGGCAGGCCTGGAAACGTTGAAAGCATTATCCGTTGCGGCAGAGGAAGGTGCCATTCCGGACGGACGGGGGTTTGTTTTGCCTGCCCCCAAACCGTTATTGGCCGCCAACCTCATCTATCCCAAGCTGTATCCCGACATCATCGAAATTTTGCAGCTCGTCGGTTCGAGCGGCATGATCATGATCCCGCAAGAAGAAGACTTCCGCTCGGCTGCGGCGGCACACCTGGAAACGTACCTGAAAGGCAGCGATTTGGCATCATTTGAACGGACCGCTTTATTTCGTCTCATATGGGAACTCGGCGCCGGATCATTCGGCGGGAGACAAAAGCAGTTCGAACGTTTCTTCTTCGGCAACACGATTACAGCGTCGGGCCGACTGGTTTCGGCTTATTCCGGCGATGATCGCTTCCGCAAACAAGTGCTTGATTTCATCACGGATACAAACCGCTAAACGTTAGGCCATTCGGCGGACACTACATCCGATGGTCGTAGACGGTCATTAGCTCCGAGGCCGGTCTGCCCACGCTCAGATCGCCGAAAGAAGGCCGGTCCCCATAGCCGATGTGGAACACGCCCAATACCCGTTCCGCGCTCGTTAAACCCATCAGATTCATAAACACGGGATGCTGCTGGTAGTCATTTGTTTTCCAGACTGCCTGCAGCCCCTGCTCCGCCGCAAGCTGGCTGAACCTTCTGCTCCATGCTTTGGCCTGCAGCGGATCATCTTCCCGGGCGTTAAACGGTGCCACGACGACAAGATGCGCGGGAATGGCTTCGGTGTATTGATACGCGGCCCAATCCCCGTAACGATCCGCCAGATGAGGGGGATAACTCTGACGAACCGCCTCCAGGTAGAGCTGGCGCCCTTCTCCGGAGAACAGCATAAACCGCCAGGGCTCCGGCGTCATAACGTATAATGAAGGATCTGCTTGATCAAGCAACCGTGCGATTACGGATTTCGGAACAGGCAGCGGACTGAACTCGCAGCCGCCTGTGCGCTTTTTGCCATGCCCCATATCTTGCCTCATACCTGCCGACATTTCTTCGCTCCCCCCTTGTTCCTCTGTCCATACGAATCGGCGTATCCATGCATGCTTCTGTCAGCATTCCGCCACTATAAGTGACGTTACATCACCCAATTTTTCTTGGGCTCGCCTTCGCATTTCCAGCGGTCCGTTTCGTCATGTATGCGTGCCTTATCCCGAGGTGTAAACCGATCCGAATCCAGGCACGACTCCTTCGCTCGGGGAATGCTTTCCCGGACAAGCCGGATGTAATCCTGCGAGCGCTGCAGCGACCTCGGCCCGGGGAGATGGCGGATTTTGCGCCCCTCTAACAGGCAATACGTTTCGATCATGCCCGGCAGCTGCCCGAAAGCTTCCCAGCAAAATAAGGTAGCCATATGCTGGAATGCTTCAACCACATTGGGGTCGTAAACGACCATGTATTTCTGGATCAGCAGCGAGTCCCAACCGGCAGGCTGCCAGACCGTCTGAAAAATCATGGACAAATGCATGGACATGGACGGTATTTCCGTTTTCCACTGTTCGAACACGATGGACGGATAATCCAGATCTTCGTTCATGGCCGCCACGAGGGACAACTCGTCGGTAATCCGGTTTTTCACGTCCCAATAATGCAATACGGAATCGAAACCGGTCGTTTTTTTGGGCCACCATTTTTCCAGCAAATACTGGATGGGCACTTCCTTGCGAATCCCCGGCTCCATGCTGTAAAACGCATTGACTGCGTGGCTGACCGCGTATTGCACGCGGTGCCTCCATTCCAGGGTGACAGGCTGGTCGGCATTCGGTTCCGGGCGGAAAAACCGATGCGGGCTGCGCAGCATTTCTTCAAGCCTGTAATCTTCAAGCAGACGTTCGGAAAAACGTGTCGTTTCACGTTCCGAAGCTGCTTGAATGTTATGCTTCAACATGATGATCAGGACACCCTTAATCCGTCGGCAGCGAACGTTTTGCCGAAATCGCGGCAAGTCACCTTCTCCTGCTCCGTCGGACTGTATTCGATCTTCAGCGTTTCTGAATGCACGTCCGCCCCGCGCTCTTTCAGCTTATCCACCACCACATCCACGGCACCGCAGAATTGCTCGTAAGCCGTATCTCCGCTGCCAAACACCGCCGCCCGCTTGCCGCTCAGGTCAAGCTCATCCAGTTCTTCGTAAAAGTCCAGAAATTCATCCGGTACTTCCCCGTCTCCCCAGGTATATACTCCAATGAGAAATGCATCGTAATCCATGAGGTCGGCAGCGTTGCAGTCCGTCACGGACTTGAGAACCGCTTCGTGCCCTGCCTGCTCGATTCCCTCCACGACCAACTCTGCAATCTCTTCCGTATTTCCTGTCAGGCTTGCATATGCAACCAATAACTTAGCCATCTATTGTCCCCTCGCTTTTATAGGTTCATGTCATGTCAATCCAACGATACGATATCATCAAAATAATAGATGATAATGATTATCATTGTCAAATATTATTTTAGTTCCCTTCTCAATTCTGCTCACGCTTTGTGGCCAAGCAATTCATCCGCGCCTTAGCTGGCGTGCAGGTGATCATTTGTTGTACAATAGTATCCAAATGACTTTCGAAGGATGGATAAACCACAATGTACGTAGCACAGAATTGGAAGGATTACGAAGTAATTGATACGGGAGACGGCGAGAAGCTCGAGCGTTGGGGCGACATCATTCTGCGCAGACCGGATCCGCAAATTATTTGGCCGAAAAAACAAGAAACGAACGAGTGGCGTCAAGTGCACGGGCACTATCACCGCAGCTCTTCCGGCGGCGGCAGCTGGGATATGAAAAAGCCTATTCCCGAACGCTGGACGATCGGATACGAAAACCTCAAATTCCATATCAAACCGACCAGCTTCAAGCACACCGGGCTGTTCCCTGAACAGGCAGCCAACTGGAGCTGGATGATGGATAAAATCAAAGGCGCGAACCGCCCGATTTCTGTGCTGAACCTGTTCGCCTACACAGGGGGCGCCACCGTCGCAGCCGCGTACGCCGGGGCTTCCGTCGTTCACGTCGATGCAGCCAAAGGCATGGTGCAATGGGCCAAAGAAAACGTACAGCTGTCCGGTCTGGCCGACCGCCCGGTACGCTTCATTACCGATGACGTGTTCAAATTCGTGCAGCGCGAAATCCGTCGCGGCAACCGCTACGACGCGATCATCATGGATCCGCCGTCCTACGGGCGCGGCCCGAACGGCGAAACCTGGAAGCTGGAGCAGAACCTGCATCCGTTCCTCGAATCCTGCATGGAGATTATTTCGGACAACCCGTTGTTTATGCTGATTAATTCCTATACGACAGGCATTTCCCCAACCGTTCTGCGCAACATGCTGACGATGACCATGTCCGCCAAATACGGAGGCACGATCAACGCCGGAGAAATCGGCCTTCCGATTACGCGCAGCGGCCTGAACCTGCCTTGCGGCATCCTTGGCCGTTGGGAGTCCTGATCCATGTCCGCGCACAAACATTTGTCCGGTGCGGATATCCCTGTGCTTTTTGAGGACAATCACTTGCTTGGCATCAGCAAGCCGGTGAACGTGCCTACGCAGGAAGACGCATCGGGCGACCCGGATTTGCTTACACTGCTCAAGCAGGACTTGAAAGAACGCTACAACAAACCCGGCAACGTATATCTCGGTCTGGTCCATCGGCTGGACCGTCCGGTTGGCGGCGCGATGATCTTCGCCAAAACGTCCAAAGCCGCTTCCCGCCTGTCCGATACGGTGCGCGGGCGTGATTTTCGCAAAATCTATGCTGCGGTCGTACACGGCAAACTGCCTGCGCTGAACGGCACGCTGAAGCATACGCTTTATAAAGATGCCCGTACCAATACGGTCAAGGTTGTGCCCAAAGGCACTTCGGGCGGCAAAGATGCCGTGCTCGACTATTGGGTCGTCGGTCAAACGGAGAAACACAGTCTCGTTCATATCGAGCTGCACACAGGCAGATCACACCAAATCCGGGTTCAGATGATGGCTGTCGGCTGCCCGCTCTATGGCGACCAGAAATACGGCGCACACCTGAACAAACCCGGACAACAGATCGCGCTCTGGTCTTCCATTGCTGCGTTTCCACATCCGGTCACGAAGGAAGAGGTCGTGCTCCGATCACTGCCGCCACGGGAGTATCCATGGTCCGAGTGGTCCCTCGATCTCTATGAGAAAACCTTCGGCAAATAGACTTTCCAACCGTGCAGATCCGGATCGATATCCGGTTTGCACGGT
Source organism: Paenibacillus sp. FSL W8-0426 (assembly GCF_037969725.1). NCBI lineage: Bacteria > Bacillati > Bacillota > Bacilli > Caryophanales > Paenibacillaceae > Paenibacillus > Paenibacillus sp. FSL W8-0426. The sequence continues at coordinate 4,277,205 of NZ_CP150203.1, forward strand.
TTTTTCCTTATCTATGTTCCAACCGAAGTTCCGGTTGTTCGAACGATGCATCGCCGAAAGCATTTTCCGATACCCTTTTTCTCCATCACCTAACTTCAAGGAGCTGATTTTCGTGACACCGTTCACCAAACAAGTCGTCGCCATGATCGCCGCCATTCCCGAGGGCAAAGTCATGACTTACGGGCAGATTGCCGCTCTTGCGGGAAGCCCGCGAGCCGCCAGACAAGTGGTACGCATTCTCCACTCCATGAGCCGTAAAGAGCGATTGCCTTGGCATCGCGTCGTAAACGCCAAAGGCGCCATCTCCATCCCCGATGAGCACTCCCGTATGATGCAGGAAACGGAGCTCATCAGCGAGGGCGTAGAGTTTCAACTGGATGGCACGATTGATCTTCAACGCTTCGGCCATGATCCGGGTCCCGATTTTCTGCTGGAACCTCCCCTCGATGAAGAATAACGCGCAACATGTACGCTGCCCCAAATAAAAATCCCCTCCGGGCTAGCCAATTCGACTAACCCGGAAGGGATTTTTTTTATTTTATGGGCTGATCCTCATCCCTGAATCCACGTTCCTGCAGGACAGGGTTGTATTACGCTGTTGCACTGGATTTTTTCGGTTCCGTACTTGCTTCGTTCTCTACGGCTGGTTTGGTTTTGCGGATGAAGAAAGCCAGCAGCATTGCCGCTACCGTCATCCACGTAGCTACCGTAAAGGCATAGTTAACGCCATAAATCGTAGCGTCTGCCGTCGCATTCAACATGGCTGCCTGATCCGTCGGCGAAATATGGTTCGCTGCCATCGTATCAGCCAGATGGGATTTGAGTTTGCTGCTCATAATCGTAACGAGAATGGCCGTACCGATTGCACCGGCAACCGTCCGGAGCGTATTCGACATCGCCGTACCGTGCGCGTTCAGGCGCTGCGGAAGCTGGTTCAGACCGGCTGTCTGAATCGGCATCATCAGCATGGACATCCCGAACATACGCGCTGTGTAAATAAACATCATGTATCCGTAAGATGTGTCGATCGCAAGTCTGCTCAGACCCCAGGTTGTGACCGCCGTTACGGCGAGTCCGGCAACGGACAACCAGCGCGCACCCACTTTATCGAAGATCCGTCCGGTAATCGGGGACATAATCCCCATCAAAATGGCACCCGGCATCATCAGCAAGCCGGATTCGATCGGCGTGAACTGGCGAATATTTTGCAGAAAGATCGGAAGCAGGATCATACCCGCGAACATCGCCATCGTCACCAGCATGTTGATGATCGTGGTCAATGTGTACATATTGTATTTGAAAATGCGGAACTCAAGCAGCGGATGATCAGTCATCAGCTGGCGAATGACGAACAGGACCAGAGCGACGGCGCCCACAACAAGGCAAGTGATAACGACCGTACTGCCCCATCCGTCTGTACCTGCGTCACTGAATCCGTAGAGCAAGCTGCCAAATCCCACTGTGGACAAAATAACGCCCGGATAGTCCAGTTTCGGTTTGGATTGGCGCGTTACGTTTTTGACAAAAGCGATACCAATCGCTGTTGCAATAATGGAGAATGGCAAGATGATATAAAACAGCAATCTCCAGGAATAGTGCTCGACGATATAACCCGACAATGTTGGTCCAATGGCCGGAGCCAAGATCATCGCGATCCCCATCGTACCCATGGCCTGACCGCGTTTCTCGATCGGGAAGATGGTCAAAAATACAACCGTCATCAGAGGCATCAGAATACCCGCGCCGCCTGCCTGAATAACCCGTCCAACCATCAGAATGGCAAAGTTGGGACTAATTCCGCAGATCAGCGTACCAATGGTAAATAATAGCATGGCGGTAATAAAAATTTGGCGCGTGGAAAATTTTGCAATCAAATATGCGGTTACCGGAATCAAAACACCATTGACGAGCATGTAGCCCGTTGTCAGCCATTGGGCCGTGTTGGCTCCAATCGCCAGGTCTTCCATGATCTTCGGAAGAGCCACGTTCATCAATGTTTGGTTCAAAAAGGCCACGAATGCTCCGATCAATAGCGCGGCAACAATCGGTCCCTTCTTGATGCTGTCCATCGCTGATGATGGAGCAGCTGCAGTTGTTGTACTCATTCGTTGTTCATCTCTCTTCCTTGTAGCTTTTCAATCATCAGATTATGAATCCGAAGCAGGTGGTCCAAATCTTCTTTGGGAATGTCCAAAATCGGAGACACTCTTTCCATCCACAGCCGATGCGTTTCCTTTTGTGCGCGTTCCCCTTTGTCCGTCATCTGCAGCACAACGGAGCGGCGGTCGGAGTCGGAACGGGTGCGAACGATGTATCCGCCTTTGACCAAACGTTCTACGACGGCGCTCATCGAACTGCTGCCGACATGGCACAATTCGGCCACGTCGTTGTTGCCGATCGAAGGGCGCTCCTTCAAAATGGATAACACCATGAATTGGATCGAGGTCAATTCAATTTCTTTGTTTTCATTCCAGAATTCTCGAAACAGCATTTGATTAACCTGTCGAAACGAATTGATGATGTAGAAAACTTCATATGTGTCCTGTGTATCTGACAATTGTTTCACCCTTTTACTTTTGGAATATAATATTTCGCACACGAAATATCAGGGGAACAATTATTTATTATAAGCATCTTTTTTTACATAGTCAACTCTTTACATATTGGTTTTTTTCGATTTTTTGGAGATTGGCTAAATCCTTGCAAAACCCGCCTTATCAAAAAAATAACCATAGGCAGCCTGCCTCAAACGAGCAGGTTTTCCTATGGTTACCCAAAGACCATCATTTTATGAAGTGGATAAGGCATGCTCCTTATTTTTGGGGGCAGTCATTTTTCCCAGCAAATATACCAGCAGCTGCTGATTATGCATCGAAATGTTGCTGAGCACAGAGTTCATGAATTCATTGCGGATGGCGAGCCCGCGCTGTGTTTCGATCCTGCCTTTTTCGGACAGGGACACCCAAACGATTCTGCGATCCTGATCGTCGCGCTCCCTATGGATCAATCCGTTCTTTTCCATTCGGTCAAGCAGCATTGTAACCGCTGCAGGGGTCGTCGCCAAAAATGGAATCAGGTCGGATGGTTTCATGCGCCCATGATCATCAAGTACCTCGAGTGCAGTCAATTGTGCTTCCGTTAAGGAAGGGGCCAGCTCCTGGTCCATGTGAAGTTTGTAATCCTTGGTCAGCCTCGACCAGCATTTGGTGAAATCGGAATAATACATGTTGGTATCGCTCCTCTCTGCGGTCAGGTAATCACTTCATCTGCTTAAGGTTTTCGCGCTTCAAAGCCGCATTCCTGCTGCATTTTTTCAATTTCCCAGCGATCGACCGCAATCGACGAAGGTTGTTAAACTTCGCATGAAGTCTCTCTTTTAATCCGTGTCCGAACAACAAAAAAAGACGGTCCGCCCGACAAAAGCTGCTGCGCTTTTGCAAGGCGAAACGTCTTTGCAAGGAAAGGGTCAAGACGAAACGTCATGCGAATTGGTTTCATCCAAGTCCTTCAGAAGCTCCACGACCTCATCCTTTTTGTCTACATGTACGAGCAGTTTGCCGATATGCTTCCGCTCTTGGATCGGCATGCTCTCGGAGGACAGCGTGAATACCTGGCCCTCTTTGGTCATTACGTTCACTTTGCGTTCTTCACGGCAGTAGAAAGCCCCGGCGATGCGGCTGCCGTTCGGTTTGACCCGCTTGCCTTCCTTGAATTCAAAGGTAGCCACGCCTTTGCCGCCACGGCTCTGAAGAGCGTAATCGAGAAGCAAGGAGCGTTTGCCGTATCCCAGATCGGACAATACCGCGATTTCGCCTTCCTCTCCTTCCACCCAAAGAGCGGTAACCACTTCATCCGTATCCTTGAGCTGAATGCCTCTTACCCCGCCGGACACCCGTCCCATGGCGTTCACTTCGTCCTCGCGGAAACGAATAGCCATCGCTTCCTTGGTAATCAACAAGATGTCCTTATCTCCCGTGCTCAGATGCACCGAGAGAACTTCATCGTCTTTGCCCACTTTGCAAGCAGCTACGGCTCCGGAACGTTTCGTCACGTACTCTTTCAGTTCGGTACGTTTCACCTGTCCCTTGCGCGTGACAAATACAAGGCTGTGATTCGGCTCATCAAACGATTTGATCTGCAGCACGTTGGTGATTCGATCATCTTTCCCAAGGGGAATCACGTTCACGATCGCCGTACCCGGGTCCTTCCACTTGAATTCGGGAACCTGGTGCACAGGCAGGAGGAAGTATTGGCCTTTTTGCGTAAACACAAGCAAATTGTCCAGCGTATTCACTTCAAGCAGTTGGGCGATATAATCGCCCTCCTTCACGCCGCTTCCGCTGCGTTCCCCGCCAGAGCGAGTGAAAGATTGCATTCCCGTGCGTTTGATGTACCCTTCTTTGGACAATGACACAAATACATCCTCGGCATTCACCAGAACTTCAAGGTTTACCTTGAGTTCTTCGACTTCGCCCTGAATGGCGGAGCGGCGGTCGATGCCGTATTTCTCGCGAATCTCCAGCAGCTCCTTGCGAATGACGCCGATCAGCTTGCGGTCACTCTCCAGAATGCCACGAAGCTGCGCGATTTTTTTCATCAGATCGGCGAGCTCCTTCTCCAGTGAGGTGATCTCCAGGTTGGTCAGGCGATAGAGCTGCAGGGTGAGAATCGAGTCGGCCTGCCGTTCCGTAAAACCAAACATCCACATGAGGTTGTTTTGCGCGTCTTGGCGGTTTTTGGACGCTTTAATGGCCGCAATGACCTCGTCCAAAATGTTAAGCGCTTTGACGAGCCCTTCCAGTACATGTGCGCGATCTTCGGCCTTCTCCAGTTCAAACCGGGTGCGGTACGTGACCACTTCCCGCTGATGCGCGATGTAAGCTTCCAGCATCGCTTTTAGCCCGAGCTGCTGCGGCGCCTTGTTGACGATGGCAACCATGTTGAAATTGTACGTCACCTGAAGATCCGTCTTTTTCAGCAAATAGGCCAGTATGCCCTGTGCATCGGCATCCTTCTTCAACTCGACGACGATGCGCAAACCTTCACGCCCGCTTTCGTCCCGGACCTCGGCGATGCCTTCGACTTTTTTCTCAAGCCGAATGTTCTCCATCGAGGTCACGAGACGCGATTTGACCACTTGATACGGAATTTCCGTAATAACGATCTGCTGTTTGCCGCCGCGCATGTTTTCGATATCGGTTTTGGAGCGGATATAAATGCGGCCCCGACCCGTGCGGTACGCGTCCATAATGCCTTCGCCGCCCATAATCAATCCGCCTGTCGGGAAATCCGGTCCTTTCAGGAACATCATGATTTCTTCCAGTCCAATCGATGGCTTCTCCATAACAGCCAGGCAAGCATCGATAACTTCCCTTAAATTATGGGTCGGAATTTCCGTCGCAAAACCGGAGGAAATGCCGCTGACGCCATTCACGAGCAAATTGGGATATCGGGATGGCAGTACAACCGGTTCTTTGGCCGTATTATCGAAATTGTCCTTGAACAGCACCGTCCGTTTCTCGATATCGCGCAGCATTTCCATTGCAATCGGCGACAACCGGGCTTCCGTATAACGCATCGCCGCTGCCGGGTCATCATCCTGGGAGCCCCAGTTGCCGTGGCCGTCCACCAATACATGGCCCATTTTCCAAGGCTGCGCCATCCGTACCATACCCTCATAGATCGAAGAGTCTCCATGGGGATGGTAATTCCCCATCACGTCCCCGACCGTTTTCGCCGATTTGCGATAGGGTTTGTCCGGTGTGTTGCCCGAATCGTACATGGCGTACAAAATCCGCCGCTGAACCGGCTTCAGACCATCGCGCACATCCGGGATGGCGCGATCCTGGATAATATATTTGGAATAGCGACCGAAACGGTCACCTACGACCTCTTCCAGAAAGGCCGGCAAAAACTGCTCTGATAGACTCATTCCAAACACCTTCTATTCTTCGTACTCTGTAAAGTCGACATTTTCGACAATCCAACGCTTGCGCGGATCAACCTTGTCACCCATGAGGGTGGAAACACGACGTTCGGCCTTTGCCGCATCCACGATCTCCACTTTAAGCAAGGACCGCGTTTCCGGATTCATCGTTGTCTCCCACAGCTGCTCCGGATTCATCTCTCCAAGTCCCTTATACCGTTGAAGCTCCACATTTTTGCCAAGCTCCTTCATGTAGTTCGCCAACTGCTCATCCGTCCATGCGTAACGCACGGTCGACATTTTGCCGGACTTGCTGGTGAGCTTGTAAAGCGGAGGCTGGGCGATAAATACTTTGCCTTCGTCAATGAGCGGTTTCATGTAGCGATAGAAAAAGGTCAGCAGCAAAACCTGAATATGCGCACCGTCCGTGTCCGCATCGGTCATGATGATGATTTTGGAATAATTGCTGTCCTCCACCGCAAATTCGGTACCGATGCCGGCGCCGATCGCCGAAGTGATGGCACGGTACTCCTCGTTTTTCAATATATCCGCCAGCTTTGCCTTCTCCGGATTAAGCGGTTTGCCCTTCAGCGGAAGGATCGCCTGAATTTTGGAGTCGCGGCCTTGCTTGGCCGATCCGCCGGCAGAATCGCCTTCCACGATAAACAGCTCGTTGCGCGAAAAATCTTTGGATTGCGCCGGCGTCAATTTGCCGTTCAGATTGGAACTTTCGCTCCGCTTTTTGCCGCTGCGCATCTCGTCGCGGGCCTTGCGGGCAGCCTCCCGCGCCTTGGATGCCAATACGGCCTTGCGGATCAGCGTTTGCGCGACCTGGGGATTTTCCTCCAGGAAACGCTGCATGTTTTCGGCGACGACCGAATCCACGGCACTTCTCGCCGAAGCGCTGCCGAGCTGGTCCTTGGTCTGTCCGACGAATTCGACCTCGGACATCTTCACGCTGATGACGGCCATCATGCCTTCGCGCAGATCGTTGCCATCCAGATTTTTGTCTTTTTCCTTGATCATGCTCGTACGTCTCGCATACTCGTTCATGACACGGGTATACGCCGTCTTGAATCCGGTCTCATGAGTACCGCCGCCCCTGGTCGGGATGGAGTTCACGAAGGAAGCAAGCGTTTCCGTATAACCTGCGTTATATTGAATGGCTACTTCGACTTCGATGTCATCCTTTTCCGCATAAAAGTGAATGACATCATGCAGCACGTCTTTGTTTTCGTTCAAAAACGCCACGAATTGGCTCGCTCCGCCTTCATACATGTATTCATCCTGATTGCCCGAGCGTTCGTCCTTCAGCACGATTTTCAAACCGGAGTTGAGGAATGCGATTTCCTGCAGACGTTCGGCAAGCGTATCGTAATTCAGCTGAATGCCGTTCTGGAACACCCGGACATCCGGTTTGAACGTCACTTTGGTGCCCGTGCGATTGGTGTTGCCAAGCACTTCAAGCCCGGTTACAGGTTCGCCGACGTGCTCGATTCCTTTTTTGTCCTGCCAATATTCGAACCGCTGCCGATGGATCTTGCCATCCCGGTAAATTTCGACTTCCAGCCATTCGGACAACGCGTTCGTAACCGATGCGCCAACGCCGTGCAGCCCCCCGGATTTCTTATATCCTGCCCCACCGAATTTTCCTCCTGCGTGCAAAATCGTAAACACGACCTGGGGAGTGGGAATTCCTGTCTTATGTATACCCGTCGGAATTCCTCTTCCGTTATCCTGAACCGTGACAGACCCGTCCTTATGCAGCGTGATATCGATTTTGGAGCAGAATTTGGCGAGATGTTCGTCGACGGCATTGTCCACGATTTCCCATACCAAATGATGAAGTCCCGAATTGCTGGTGCTGCCGATGTACATACCCGGCCGTTTCCGGACCGCGACCAGCCCTTCAAGTACTTGAATGTCGTCCGCGTCGTAGCCCGAGGTTCCTTGCCCCCCGCCTGTCGAACCTGCCGACATATCGATTTGCTCGACCATTCATGCTCCCCCTTCTTAACTTGCAACTAAAAAAAGCGAAAAATGCAAACAGATGTTTTCTTATCCTTGTCCATTTTAATTCAAGATATCCCGTTTCGTAAAGACAAGGAATGACACAACCAATGACGCTATGCCCCAAACGCTTAACACAATAAGGGAAAAACCCAAATTCATTCCTTCGATCGGAGGCAGCCCGCCGGACAAATAATCCGGCAATTGCAAATTAACCATAAACAAATATTTGGCGGAATTCCACGATGCGGCCATGCTGGTCAGAATCGTTCCCGCGATCAGCGCCGCCATCATGATCACGATGCTTGCCGCCGTACTGCGAACAAGCACCGACACCATGAAGGCAAGAACGGCAACGATCACGCTCACGAACCAGATTAGTCCTGCCTGCATCAGCAAGTACAGCCATTGCTCCACCGCATGCACGCCCGACATGTCCACATCGGTGCCGACAATTTTGAAACCGGTGAAAATCGGCATGCCAAAGCCTTTATATCCGAAGACCACGCCCGAAATGGCATAACATATCACGTATGCAGACACAACGATGATGGAAACGAACATGAGCAGCGTTACCAGTTTGCTCAGCAGCACTTTCCATCGTTTGACGGGACGGGTCAGCAGCATTTTAATCGTTCCCGTCGTGCGTTCTCCCGACACCAGATCCGAAGCGATCGCCATGATGAGCAGCGGAATGAACAAACCTACCGCATTGTTCATGAACTCCCGCGTAAACGTTACGCCGTTCGGCTCTTTGGGATTCACGTCGTTTTCCAGATAATACTGCATCTGTTGAATATACACCGTGCGATATTTTTTGTATTCTTCCGGCACGCGATCGCTGCCGAGCGAGTTTTGATTGTCCGTAATGGCTTGCTGAAGCTCCAGACGCCAATCGCCGCCGAATTTGTCGCGGTTATTTTCCGCAGATTTCATCTGGGCATACGTAAACATGGGCACCAGGACCGCAAGCACGATGAAAATGATATAAAGGCGTTTTTTCTTCACCATTTTGATCGTTTCGTTGCGAATAAGCGGCATGATGTTACTCAATGGATTCACCTTCCGTCATTTTAAGGAATAATTGCTCCAGGGTCGGCTGAATCCGCTGAACGCCCTCGACCCGGATCCCTTCCCGGACCATCCGGTCGACCAATGCGGGGATTTGATCTTCATCCATTTCGGCGACGACGGCATTTGGTCCCAAACCGGCAATAATGGTGTCGTCCATCACTTCGGCCGGTCGGTCAACCAGCGTAATCCCGGCTTCCAACAGCATGTTTTTCCCGGCTTCCAGCGGGGTCAGATGCCAGATGGCCATGCGGGAATGGTCCTCGATCAGTTCATTCACGCCTCCGACGGCAAGCACTTTTCCGGAACTGATGATGGCCACCCGGTCGCACAGCAATTGTATTTCGCTTAACAGATGGCTGCTGACGAACACGGCCATGCCTTCGCCGGCAAGCTGCTTGATGAATGCGCGAAGCTCCTTTATGCCCTTGGGATCCAGCCCGTTGGTCGGTTCATCGAGAATGAGCAGACGCGGTCTTCCAAGCAAAGCCTGGGCAATGCCCAGGCGCTGGCGCATGCCGAGCGAATAGGTTCTTACTTTATCATGAATCCGCTGGTCCAGGCGAACGATATCGACAACTTCCTGTATTCGCTTATGATCTACGCCGGGCTGCATCCGGGCAAAATGCTCCAGGTTCTCCCACCCTGTCAAATATGTATACACTTCGGGATTTTCAACGATAGAACCTACAAACTGCAGTGCCCGTTCGGGATCCCGGTTCACGTCATAACCGCACACCATAATTTTGCCTTCCGTCGGTTTGATCAGATCAACGAGCATACGGATGGTTGTCGTTTTGCCCGCCCCGTTCGGACCCAAAAAACCGAAAATTTCCCCAGGCTGCACATCGAACGTAACATCTTTGATAATCCATTTGCGTCCGATTTTTTTCTTGACATGCTGAACGGAGAGCACCGGTACGCTTTGCTGCTCAGACATCACTTTGCACCCCCTTGCGTTTCATTGACGTTCTGGTACTCCTGTGCAATGCGGACCGCGATGGCCTGGTAACCGTCCCCGTTCGGATGGAAATGATCCGAAGAAAGATATTCGCCCAAATGGTTCTGGAAAATGTCGAAGGTCGGCACCAGCGACATGCGGTCTTCCTGGTTCAAAATCTCGAGCGCAGCGTCATTCCATGCCGCAACGACCGTATTCCCGGGAACCTTGAGTTCCTTCACGTCACCAAACGGATTATACAATCCGACATAGGAAATCTGGGCCTGCGGATTAATTTCTTTTACTTTTTTTAAAATGTCCTGCAAACGTTTGGAGGTTTCCGGAAGAACCTCTGCCAGTTTTTCCGGAGTTGGCGGATCTTGTCCCTGAAGCACTTGACCGCCTTGAAACAGATCATTTGCGCCAATCGACAACAAAATAAAATTCGCTTGCTGCAGCACGTACCGCACGCCCTGCTCATCCAACTTTTTCAGCAAAGCATCGGTTCTCAGCCCGTTAACGCCAAGATTGTTCAGCACCTGCACGTCATGACCCTGCTGTTGCAGCAGGTTTGCGGTCCGGCGGATAAAGCCCAGACCTTCGTCATCTCCCGTCCCTCGTGCAAGCGAATCGCCGATGACGGCCATGCGAATTTTCCCGTCTTGAACCGGTGCGGCTTCGCTTGGGGACGGTTTTCCAGAGGTTTGCCCGGAGGCTGTTCCGGCGTCCCCTTGGGGAAACATGACATCCTTGATCGCGTAAACAAATCCGAATAATAACAGCAGCGTAGCCAAAACGGACACCGTGCTGATGATCCGCCAAATCCAAGGCGATGAGTCCACCGTTCTTCTTTTCATTCATCACATCTCCGCTCATGTACTCCAAGTACTTAAAATTTGAAAAATGGCTTTACATTCAGATGATGCTTCGTCTAATTAACATAAATGTTCTGTGCCAATTTTGCAAATTTTGACGCACGCTGTATCCTTTTGCTCTAACAGCGAAAAAAGGCTATGCCCGCACAGACCTCGCTGTACGGACATACCCCTTTTGTAACTACGGAATGAGTCCGATGTCTTTATTATTTGCCGATGAATTCCTGTGCCCAGTATCCATTGTAGTATCCCACGCCGATGTGCGTGAAGCTGGCGCTCAAAATGTTTTTGCGGTGACCGTCACTGTTCATCCATGCAGTCACGACTTCCTGAGGCGTTTTTTGGCCTTTTGCGATGTTTTCGCCAGCGGCTTTATACGTTACTCCGAATTGTTTCATCATGTCGAATGGCGAACCATATGTCGGCGATTGATGATCGAAGTAGTTGTTGTCGCTCATGTCTTTCACTTTGGCTACAGCGACTTTGTTCAACAATGCATCCGAAGTCAGAGCACTAAGACCAGCTTTGGCACGCTCTGCATTCACCAGCTTGACCACTTGCGCAGCAAAGTCGGATTGGGACGTTTCGCTTCCGCTGTTGCTGTTATTGTTGCCTGTGTTGCCTGCAGTGCTTCCATTGTTGCTGCCGTTATTTGATGTACTTCCGTTATCGGAAGGTTTCGCAGGTGTTGGATTAGCTGGTTTAGCCGGCTTTGTTGTTTCCGTTGTTTGATCCGCCGGTTTTTGAGCTGTCGTTCCTTGATTGAGCTGTTCTTCGATTTGTTTCTTCCATTGTTCCAGGACAGCTTTCAAGCTTGCCGCATCCGTAATTTTATAAGTGACCGTAGAAGTAGTATATGTGGTTGGATTTGCAGCAGCAGCAGAGGCCGGCAGCATAATTCCCACCGCCAGTGCAGCTGTCAGACTTCCAGCAGCAACAGTTTTCAACCAGTTTTTCTTCAAATTGATTCATCTCCTTGAAATTAATTGTTACAAAAATGTAATTAACACTCTTGCAGTATAACAACTGTCACTGGTGTTGTGAACCTATTAAAAAATGGAAAAGTAACTTTTTTGTCATTTTTACATTAAAAAAGAAGGCATCCAGACAACAGCAATGGTTTGTCGGATGCCCTATTCATGCTATAAAAGAACCTTACTGAAACGATAGCCTCTCTTCTGAAAACCGATATGCTCGTAGAAGCTGTACGCAGAAGAAGCCACATCACGATTGGCGCCAGTAACAAATAGCTGTTTGCCGCCTTGTTTCCTGCCCCAATCCTCGGCATGCGACATCAGACGGCGGCCAATTCCGCCACCACGATGCTTCTGGCCTACGATCAAGGAAGTAATCTGGGCAGCCGGTTCCGGATAAGCATGGCTTTGCACGCACTGCAAGCCGATCATCCCAATAATTTGTTCATCCACTTCGGCAACAAGCATGCACGCGTTCGGATTGTTTTCCAAACCCTGAATACGCTCTCTCATGACATTGGCCGTTGTCGGATAGCAGACCTCTCTCATCAGTCCCGTTACCGCTTCAGCATCGCGAAGTTCACATTCCCGGATCGTCAGTACAGGAGCCTCTACATTATTGGACATGATTTACCTCCACTTTCAGCATATTTGCGGCTTGTACCGCTGTTTTTCGAGCTTCTTGCACATCCTGGGCTGCACTCAGTGCTACTGCCATTCGGCGCCCTACTTTGGTCTCAGGTTTGCCAAACACGCGGATTTGCGTGCGCGGCAAAGCGAGTGCTTCTTCCATACCTTTGATTGCAAAATCGGCGGTTTCATCATTAGCCTTCAATGTAGCCGAGGCTCCAGGTGTAAGCAGGTGTACATCTGTCACCGGAAACCCAAGAATCGCGCGAACATGGAGCGCAAACTCGGAGTTGTCCTGCGTGACCATCGTAACCATGCCCGTATCGTGCGGACGAGGAGATACCTCGCTGAACACGACGCCTTCGGCCGTAAGGAACAGTTCGACGCCGAACAAACCGTAACCGCCAAGCTCATCGGTCACCGTTTTGGCAATGTGGCAAGCCTGTTCCCACTGCTCGGCTGTCATGGCATGAGGCTGCCAAGATTCGACATAATCCCCATCCTTCTGAATATGTCCGATGGGCGGGCAGAAAACCGTACCCGAGACGGACCTTACCGTCAGCAATGTAATCTCGCTGTCAAACTTAACAAAGCTCTCCACAATGACGCGTACGGATTTGCCGCGTGCCCCCGATAGGGCAATGTTCCAGCAATCCTGCACGTCGTCCAGCGTATGGCAAACGCTCTGGCCTTTGCCTGAAGAGCTCATCAGCGGTTTGATCACGCACGGCGTTCCCAACTTGCGAACCGCTTCGTGAAGCTCGTCCAGACTGTCGGCAAAACGATATGCAGCTGTCGGCAATCCAAGCTGTTCTGCCGCAAGACGGCGAATGCCTTCGCGATCCATCGTCAAACGGGCAGCTCTTGCTGTCGGAACGACGCAAAATCCTTCTTCCTCCAGTTCGAGCAAAGCTTCCGTCGCAATAGCTTCAATCTCCGGCACAATATAGTGAGGCTGTTCCTTGCGAATGATTCGTTTCAGTTCATCGGCATCCAACATATTGATGCAATAGGACCGGTGAGCAACCTGCATCGCGGGTGCATTCTCGTAGCGATCTACCGCGATCGTTTCCACACCGAGTCTCTGGGCCTCGATAACGACCTCTTTCCCCAATTCACCACTGCCCAAAAGCAGCATCTTTTTGGCTTGAGCCGTAAAAGGAGCACCCCACATGTTCTTCTCCAATCCTCCCAAAGAGAAATCTTCTATATCTTTCTCTCTATTTTCGGGGTTTTGGTGAAAGATTGCAAGAGTGCTCCCTATTTTTCTTGTGAATTTTACAAGATTTTTTGTGTTTATTCGATCATTTTTTACAAAAATCTGTATTGGGCTTCGATTAACCCGCTGTAAATCCCTTGTTTCTGGATCAATTGTTCATGATTTCCTTCTTCCTTGATCTCGCCGTGATCAAGCACGATGATGTTATCGGCGTTGCGGATCGTAGAGAGCCTGTGGGCAACCATGAACGACGTTCTTCCTTTCAACAGAAGCTTCAAAGCATCCTGGATTTTCAATTCCGTTTCCGTATCGATGCTGGCCGTCGCCTCATCCAGAATCAGAATGCGAGGATCGGCGAGCAATGCGCGGGCAAAGGACAGAAGCTGTCGCTGCCCCATGGACAACACGTTCCCGCGTTCTTCGACTTCCGTATCGTAGCCGCCAGGCAATTTCATGATGAATTCATGGGCGTTAACGGCTTTTGCAGCCTGCTCGATCTCTTCATCCGTGGCATCCAGCCGGCCGAAACGGATATTGTCCCGGATCGTCCCGGAGAAAATGAACGTATCCTGCAGCACGATGCCGATCTGGCTTCGCAAGCTCTCCACCGTAATGTCCCGCACATCATGCCCGTCAATGGTCAGGCGACCGCTCGTAATATCATAGAAACGGCTGATCAGGTTGATGATCGTGCTTTTTCCCGAACCGGTATGCCCGACAAGGGCAATCGACTGGCCGGCCTCGGCTTTGAAGCTGATGCCTTTCAGTGCCTGGCGACCTTTCTCGTATTCAAAGACGACGTTATCAAACACGATGTCCCCTTTGATGGAAGGAAGCGGTTTGGCTCCCGGTTTATCCGCGATGCTTGGCTGTTCGTCCATAAATTCGAAGATACGCTCCGATGAAGCCATGGCGACGAGCAGTTGGTTATACATTTGGCCGAGCCGGTTGATCGGGTCCCAGAAGTTGCCGACATAGTTGGCAAAGGCAACAAGCAAACCGACGGTCAGGTGGCCATGTTGAATGAGATAGGCACCGAACCAGAACAGGATCAATGTTCCGAAACCGCCCGTAATCTCGATCAGCGGCCCAAACCCCTGGTTCATCGCGGACGCTTTGTCCCAGGATTTTTTGCTCGACAAGTTCATGTTGTCGAAATATTTCATGTTCTCTTTTTCCTGCGTATACGCCTGAGTGACACGAATCCCTTGAATGGACTCGTTCAAGTGGGAGTTAATGCGGGAGTTCTTCATGCGAACATCCTGCCATGCCCGTCGAATCAGGACGCGAAGCTTCGTGGAAATGATGAACATGATCGGTACGGTAATGATGACTGCCAGACCCAGTTTCCAGTTAATGAACAACAGGATCACGATGATGCCGAGAAGCTGCACGCAGTCAATCATGACGTTGACCGCACCGTTCGTAAACAGGTCCTGCAAGGAGTTGATGTCATTCGTTACCCGTACCAACACCGAGCCTGCCGGTCTTTTGTCGAAAAAGTTGAATGAAAGCTTCTGGATATGTTTGAACAAATCCGAACGAAGGTCATAGATGACGCGCTGACCGATAATATTCGTCCATTTGATGCGATAGGTATTGGCCGCCCACTGAATGATATACAATACGAGGATGGCTCCCCCGATCAAATAGAGGAGATTCATGCTCGGCGCACCTGAAGCGGGTGCAATCGCCTTATCGATGGCCAGACTCGTCAGGAACGGAACCGACAACTTCGTAACCGTCCCTAAAATCATCATCAACAAGATGAGAGGCAGCAGCTGTCTGGCGTAAGGCTTCATGTAACCAAACAACCGCCCGAATTCCTTCCAATTAAATGGCTTTTCTATTACTTCATCGTCCTGATAAACAAAACGTTCATTCAGTTTTTTGTCGGAGACCCCTTTCGTCTCGCGCCTGACTGCCGCCGTTTCGGAACTCATGAATTCACCTGCTCCCCAGCCTCACGCTTGCCGCGGGCGATATAATCTGCATATTGGATATGATACACGTCCTGGTACGGACCAGGTTGTTGAATCAATTGCTGATGCGTTCCTCGTTGGACCACCCGGCCTTCATCAAGGACCAGAATTTCATCGGCATGGCGCAAGGAGGAGATCCGGTGCGCAATAATGAACGTCGTTCTGCCACGCATGACTTCCTGGAAGCCGGACTGAATTTCATGCTCGGTTTCCATATCCACCGCGCTGGTTGCATCGTCGAGCACCAGAATTTTCGGATTTTTGAGCAGTGCCCTTGCGATCGCAATCCGCTGTTTCTGCCCTCCTGAAAGTCCCATGCCCCGTTCACCAACGACCGTGTCGTAGCCTTCCGGGAATTCCATAATGAAATCATGCGCCTTCGCCAATTTGGCCGCACGCTCGATCTCTTCCATCGTGACGTCCTTCAGTCCGTAGGAAATATTGTTACGAATGCTGGAGGAGAACAGGAACGTCTCTTGGAATACGGAAGCAATCTGGCTGCGCAAACTGCGAATGCCGATATCGTTGATGTTGATGCCATCGAGTTTAATCGTCCCCGAACTGACGTTGTAGGCACGCATTAAGAGCTGGATGATGGTCGATTTACCCGAACCCGTTCCACCGAGGAAACCGATGACCGTGCCTGGAGGCGCATCAAAATTAATGTTGTTTACCGCTGGCATTTTGTTGCCGTACGCAAACGTGACGGCGTCGAACGTAACATGCCCGCGGACCTGATCATTCTTCAGAATGACGGGATCTTCCGATTCCCGGACATCCACGGGTGTATTCAGCAGCTCCAGCACGCGTTCGCCGGAAGCTTTGGATTGCGTATAGTTGTTGATATGGAAGCCGAGACCCCACATTGGACCGATTATGTACCAAATCAAACTGAAAAAGGCAACCAGTTGACCCAGGGTAAGCGTTTGCTGTATAACCATGCGTCCCCCGATAATCAGCAGCAGCACCACGCTTAGCGAGGCCAAAATTTCCATGATCGGGAAATACCGGCTCCACAAGGTTGCAGCATGAATCTGGTTCGTTTTGTAGCGCTCATTCCGCGTCGAAAACTTGTCGACTTCATAAGGTTCCCGGGCGAACGATTTGACGGTGCGCACGCCTGTAATGTTCTCCTGCACTGCGGTCGTCAGCGAGCTGAGGGCCAGGCGCATTTCCTGGAACGCAGGGTGTATCCGGGATTCGAATCGCAGTGCGACATAAGCGAGCAGCGGAATGCAGATCAATGTCAGCAAAGTAAGCTGCCAGCTCATGGTCATCATCATGATGGCCCCGAAAATGACCATCAGGAACATGTTGAGAATCTGTGCGAAACCAAATCCGATGAAGTTGCGGATCGCTTCCAGGTCTCCGGTAAGGCGGGACATCAAGTCTCCCGTTTTGGCTGTGTCATAATAACGGAAGGATAAAAACTGAAGCTTTTCATAACAAG
Source organism: Paenibacillus sp. FSL W8-0426 (assembly GCF_037969725.1). NCBI lineage: Bacteria > Bacillati > Bacillota > Bacilli > Caryophanales > Paenibacillaceae > Paenibacillus > Paenibacillus sp. FSL W8-0426. The sequence goes on from NZ_CP150203.1 coordinate 4,294,282, forward strand.
CATTGCGCAAACGGTATGCCAAGTAGTTACCCAGCCTTCCGCCGAAAAACCCGTGTAAAAACTGCATTCCCGCCTTCAGGATAACGACACCTAACACCGCCAAGGCAAGTATGGGAACGTCTTCAAAATTGCGCGGAACGATCACATCGTCGATCAGAATTCTCAGCAAGTTCGGATAGACAAGGCCGAGTGCGGTCGCTATGGCGAGGCATAAGATCGATAAAAACAGATACTTTCGCTTCTCCCAAAAAAAGGTTTGCAGCTGCCTGAGAACATCCATGTTTCTCCTCCTTTTATCTCGTTCAAATTAATATGAACATTTATGAAGTTTATCACCGTACCTCATCGGCGGCAAAGCGAATAACTGCCCATATTCAGGCGGCTTTACCCTTAATGCGTCATAAATGAAACATAAGACCCGGCTTTCAAGCAAATGTTTGAATATTCTCTGGCTTTCAGGTTGTTCGTACAAAAAAAGGCTCCCTTGTTGACCTTTCGGGTCGGGAACCTTTTTTTCGATCGATATGACCGGACATATTTCATTATGAAAACGCTATTCGCTTCTCCAGCCCATAACTTGTACGGACAGGTTATGCCACTCTTCGGCAGGCACGCCGCTGGTCATCGTTTCATTCAGGGCGGCTGCCGCTTCTTGCACCCGTTCCGTCAAGAGATTGGCTTGATGCCGCAGCGACGCCCGCACGCGGTCATCGTAGAATCCGACGAGCTGCTCCTGAGCCGCCGGCAGCGCATCCGCAGCCATCTGTTTAATGACCGGTTCGATGGCCTCCTGCAATCGTCGTCTGCCATCACCTTCGAAAAATTGTTTCGGATTACGGAAATAGCTTTGGTATGATTTCCAGCCGGATGGCTCCTCCAACCGGATCTCTTTCAGCACGGGCGTTGCCCATTGCTCGTCAAACGCCTGCGACAGATCCATGCCCTCCAGCATTCGTTCCAGATCGGCGGTGCAGTCAGCGAGCTGCTTCGCGATCCAGGACTTCCCGGCCTGCTCGAGACGCAGCGTCGTGGCGAGCAATTCCTGCTCCAATTCCACGGAAATCATGCGCAGCAGTTCGCGGCCGCAAGCAGCAAAAGCCGCCTTCAGGTTCCCGCGGTCCTCCCTTAACACGGAAGGATGGAAGGCTTCAGCCACAAACTGGCCCAATTGGAAGCCCAAACGCTGCCGGACATGAAACAACAGCTCACCCGTTTCCTGCGCAAGCTCCTCCTTCATCGTACGCCCTGCAAACGCCTCGATCCGAACTCGGGACTGCTCCATACCGGCTGACAGCTCGGCTCTGCGCCGCTGCAGCACTTCTTCGCCCTGGGCAGCGTCCTGTGCGCGCTGCTCCAAACGCTGCGCCACTCTGGACAGCTCTTCGGCAGCCCCGCCCACGGCCAGATCGGCCAATTCGCGTCCGGCAAAACGGTTGAATTCCTCTTCGAACGTGCCAAACCCGGATCGGGCAAGACGATCCGCATCGCCGTCGCTTTTGGATTCCAATGCCATCAAGCTGGACACCGGGAACAGGCGCGGAGAACGGATGCCGTTGGCGCGAAGCTGAGTGCTGACATGATCAAGTACCTGTTCCAGCTCCTCTTCCGAGGAAGCAAGGTCACTGGCATTTACGACGAAGAACATCTGATCCATGGCGGAGCTGTCCTTCACCCGTCCCAGTTGCTGCAGGAATTGCCGGTCTCCCTGCGAAAACGCGTGATTGTAATAGGTCACGAAAATGAGTGCATCCGCATTCTTCATATAATTGAAGGTCACGCCCGTATGCCGCGCATTCACGGAATCCGCTCCAGGGGTGTCCACCAGCACGATGCCTTGTTCGGTGACCGGGCAGCTGTAATGGAGGTCGATGCTGTCGACGAAACAGGATTTCCGCTCATTGGCTACAAAGCTGCGGTACCCCTCCAGGTCGACGTGTACCTCCTGTCCCAATAGCTCCTCCGTCTCCGCCCAGCCTGCGGCGGCGGCTTGGAGGAAGCTGTAATGCGGCCGTCCCGCCGGATGCACGTCCTGCGGGGACAGCCCTTTGACCCGCTTCTGCCAATCGGCTTCCGGTTCGCCCAAGCCCAGCAGGCGGAACGAATACGCCAAATCCTCCTGGAAGGCGGCCCGGGTCTTCATCCGGACCCGGGCGGTTCCATGCTCCGCGCCATCGGCCGGAGCCATGATGCGGTTGATCGCCGCCGTCGTCGGATGCGGCGAGACAGGCAGCACAGCTTCGCCGAGCAGCGCGTTGGCGAAGGAGGATTTGCCGGCGCTGAACGCACCGAACAGCGCCAGCGTGAACGTGCCGCCCGCGAGCGAAGCCGCGCGTGCACGCAAGTCCCGTACCGCCGACCCCATGGCGGGGTACGGCTCCACCAGCGCTGCGGCGGCCTCCAGCCGCGCCGCCGCAGCGTCCAGGCGCCGGCGGCGTTCAGCGCCAGCCGCCGGGTGCCCCGTGCGCCGCCGCTGCGCGCGGCGGCGCTTCCGTCCGTGGCTGCGCAGCCACGGACGCGGCCGTGCCCGCCTGCGGGCCGGGGGCTTCGCCCGGCCCCGGCGCAGGCACGTGCGGGCCCTGCACCTCCGGCAATACGCCGGAGGGCAGCGGGCCCGCCGAAGGCAGCAGGCTGCGCAGCCCTGCCTCCGCCTCGGCGGCGCGCTCCAGCGCCACGAGGCGCGCCGCCGAGGCGGATTGCGCCAGCAGCGCTGCGCGGCTGGCGTCCAGCGCCTGGAGCGCGGCTTCGCCTTGCGCGCCCAGCGCATCCAGCAGGCGGTCGGCCAGCATCATGGCCGACCGGCGATAGCGGGCCTCGATCTCGCCCCGCAGCTCTTTGCTGAATTGCAGCACATACTCAGGGGACACTTCGGCCCCTTCCTTGCGAACCTGATCCAGCATCGCTTCATCCAAAACGGGAAGCTCCTGATTCAGCCACTCTTCCCATTTTGCATCCCATAACCCGTGCTTTTCGCCCAATTGCCGCAGCATCGTGCGAATGTGCACTTCGACCTGGCCGCCAGCCTGATCCCGGAGCATGCGCAGCAGTTCCGTGGACCGCCGTTCTTTCTCCTGTTCCGTTTTGTTCCCCGCGAACAAAAATCCAACGCGGAAACCCGGTTTACGGCTTTCCAGAAATGCACCTGCCGCTGTTCGAATATCCGCAGGCGTCAGATTGGCATTCGACAAGAGCGATTCCAGTTCTCCGCGAAATGTTTCGCGTTCGCTTGAAGGCTTGGTACGCAGCTCTTTTTCTTCGCGGCTCAGCTCAGCCAGTTGGCGTTCCAGGCGCTCCACGCCTTCACGGCCTCCAATTTGCTCAAGCAGCCCAGACTTCTCTTCTTCCTGCTCTTCCTCTCGTCTGAGCAAATGCTGCTCGGTAACATGGCTTGCCGAACTGGCCAAGCTGTGACGGATAAGCGGTTCCTTCTGTTCGAGCAGATGGCGAATGATGATCGGAATGAGCTGCCACTGATTATAGAGATGTTCCTTATCCCTCAAGGATGTGAACAGCAGCCCGTCATACTTCACTTCCCATGCTTCAAATATGGCTTCTACGCCGCGTACATACTCATCAAAGGCCAGTTCACGGTCTCTGTGCTTATCAATTTGATTCACGATGAGAAACAAAGGTTTACCCCAATCCGACAGGCTTTTGGCAAATGACAAATTGCTTTCGGACTGTACGTGATTGTAATCCATAACATAAAAGACCACATCGGCAAGATGAAGCGCCGAATGGGTTGCCAAACTATGCCCTTTATCCGTCGAATCGACCCCAGGCGTATCGAGCAGCACGCCGTCATCGCCCAGCATCGGGATATCGTCCCAGACTTCAATGGCGCGGTAAGCTCCGCCGTTTTTGCAATACTCCTGTAATTGCTCGGGAAATACTTCAAGCGGAGCATGTGAATTCCCATGCATGTCAGCGCTTTCGTTATCGGCAGTATAGATCAGTGCGCGCGGTTCCCCGTTTCGGATCGATACCACGTTTGCGCTTGTCGGTACGGGGCTGGAGGGCAACACGCGCTTCCCGCACAAACTATTGATCAAACTCGATTTCCCTGCCGAAAAATGGCCGCAAAACGCAATCGTCAATTGCGTTGTCTCTGCCTTGCCGATCAGATCCGTTATTGCTTGTACAGCTGTCTGGTCCCCTGTCTGTTCCAGCGCTGCCCGCAGCGGAAGCAGAGGTTTGGCCAAGTCGGGCGCGTTAACTGTTCTGGTCATGGTTGGCCTTCCTCTCTCTCTGTAAACTTGGAAAATATCGATGTATCACTTGACCTGCATAAACGTTATTGTAACATTACCTTGCCATAATTTGAATTGGCTTCCTTCACCCATACGTCACATTCTCGGTCTGCCGCCCACAAGAAAACGCATACAACATGACTGCAAAAAAATAAAACCGATCTTGTCGGTTTTATCGTCTGCCGCCGCTGAATCTCCTGTCGACGATCCCGCTTGGTTGCTTCTATGTATCCCCAATGAACGGGGAGTATGTTGCATGCAATGCGTGTGACCGTCCCGACGTGCGAACATATCCCAGAAACATTGATGCAACATTTCAATATGCGTTCCTGAATTAGGAAACGGCGTTCTCCAGCGAAGGCAGCAAAATTTCGAAAACTTGGCCATGCTGCAAAATCGTGATGCCTCTCACTTTGTCTTTCATGACAACAACCTCTGGCTTAACGGACATGCGCTCCAAATAATGTTCTGGCACATCGCCGGAGTGGCTTACTGTGATGCCTTCTACTTCTTTTTCTTCATTCTCGGCCATATCCTGGTCTACGATTTGCTCGAAAATGTCCGAGAAAGCTTCAAAATTGTCTGTGTACACGGAAATGCATTTCATCATTACTCATCCTCTTCTGATTAAGAATTTAATTTTTGCCTTGAGGTGGTGCCACGTACCTTATCTTTCCTGATTTTGGGCGTTTTCATACGCTTTTTCCCTTCCCTGCACACGTCCAGCAATGGACAAACTTCGCATTGGGGGTTCTGCGCCTTGCAATGATAACGTCCGAAAAAAATGAATCGGTGATGAGTGATGGTCCACTCATCCCGAGGTACCCGCTTCATCAGTTTTTTCTCGACTTCAAGGACGGAATCGTCCCAGCCAGCCAAACCCAGACGCTTGGATACACGTTCAACGTGGGTATCCACCGCAATTGCCGGCACGCCAAAAGCGTTAGAAACAACGACATTCGCCGTTTTGCGTCCAACTCCCGGCAGCGTCACGAGCTGATCGTGTTCCTGCGGCACATCGCCATCGTACTGATCGATCAGAATCCGGCACATGTTCTGAATATGCTTGGCCTTGTTCCGATATAAGCCGATCCGCCGAATATCCTGCTCAAGCTCTTCCAAAGGCACAGCCAAATAATCGGCAGGGCTTTTGTACTTTTGGAACAGGTCTGCGGTGACTTTGTTTACCGTTTCGTCGGTACACTGGGCAGACAACAAGACAGCTACGGTCAATTCGAACGCATTCTCATGGTTCAATTCACAGTGCGCATCCGGAAACATGGCTGCCATCGTATCAAGGATATGTCTTACCGTTGCTGCATTCATGAAGAGCTACCTCCCGCAAAATCACCACACAATATGGGCTTATTAATCAAATGCCCGATTCGAGTCAGGGCGGTGTGGACGCCGGTTCGCTTGCAAAAAAAACGTCCTGATGCGGGAAAGATCCCGCATCAAGACGGTCATTCTTTTGATCCTCGAAAATAATTGATTACTGTTTTTGGATCTCCAGGACCACGTTGCCCAAAAGATACAATACAATATTATCATTATCTTTGAGAGATTGCACGCTTAAAGTCGTGTCACCCTGATGAACATATGTGCCCGATGACAGTGCGAAACGGTAATTGGTGTCGGAAGTGGACTCCCGTTTTACCAAAATTTGATTGCCCACGGCATCATACGACCAGAACTGCCTGTTTGCTACGGTCATTACACGAAAACGCGTGGAATTGTCCGTATCTTTCGTCACTTCCACGCGATCTCCTGCCGTCAGGCTTCCAATCGTCGTCAGCGTCGAACCGGATTTCAGCACTTTGATCGTTCCGCTCACAGGCACGGTTTCGGTTTGTCCATTGAACAACTTCAATGTAACAGAACTTGCATCCACCGCCGTCACTTGGCCCAGTGTACGCTTAACGACCTGAACCGCTTTTGCCGTCGTTCCTTCAAATGTAACATTAATCAGATTGCCTGCGGCCAATTGAGCCGCAGTGATCGATTGACCATTCTCTCCGGTGAGCACAGCTTGGTCCACATAGAAGTGGCTGGTCAACAAATCGGATTTTACTAGAATGCGGCCATTGGTTTCAATGGACAATATTTCGAATTGAGCTGTTGTATTCAGCGCAATCTTCTGCACGGCATCTTGAGCTCCGTTCAGCGTGATCGTAACGGAATCGCCTACCTTCAGATCGCTTAGTCCGGCACCCGCTTTGTTATAAATTTCGATCGTTGGCACCGAGTAATACGCCACCGTCACCGTTTGGTTATTGGACAGCAGACTGATCTTTTTGTTCGCCGTGTCAATATTGCTCAGCGTACCCTCGTATTTATAAATGACTTTCACTGACAGTGCGCGAGTACCCACATATGTCAGGTCTATTTTGCGGCCTTCATTCAGAAGGGTCTCCAGCCCGGCAAGCGTTGGTTTTGCTGCATTATAGTCCAGCTTCGTTTTTTCGTCCAGCGTGAACACGTACGGTCTTTTGTTGCTGTCCAGCACGGTCAGCACTTTCGTTTTGCTGTTGTACGATACGACTGAAGCGCCGTTCATCGGCTCCATCTGACGACTCACGACCTGAATGCGTGTCACGCGGTCATCGGAGTTCAACGTCAATTCGACTTGATCCCCATTGTCTGCATCGGTAATCAGATCGCTGAGCGTTGCTTTTTCGATGCCGCTAATGATCACTTCAGGCTGGTCAACCAGCAATTTGGCTTCAAGAGAACCACCCTCCCGCTTAAACGTCAGCGTGGATTGATTGCCACCGATCTCTACCAGCGTAGCGCGTACGTTTTGTTCTACGCCTTGCGACAGTTCAACCGTTTGCAGCACGCTATCCTTCACCGTGTACTTGATGGCACTGCCTGCAGTAAGCTCGGCAACAGGCAAAATACGGTCACGATAACGAATGATGAGGTTGTCATTGTACGTGTACTGCTCCGACTGGCCGGCAGCATTCGTGATTTTGATCGTTTTGCCCGAAGGATTGACCTCGGTTACCGTACCGCTGTCGCTTTTGTTCACGATGCCCGATTTCACCCGAATAACAACGGTTTTTTTGTCAGCAGAGAACGTTTCGCGCTGAATTTCAACCGTACTGTCCGCGGTAATGTCGGAAACCTTGATTGCATTCCCGTTCTGGTCGATGAATGCCGTAGACTCATCATACGCATATGTCTCGTAGTTTTCACCGACAAAGATGCCGACTTTGTTGCCGGACAAAGCGCGCGCGAAAGTGCCTTCCACGCTCTCTACTTGAGGGGTAGCGTCCAGCAATTCGACATAGGAAGCAGCACCATTCGATCCTCCGACAATCAGCACTTTGGTGTACAATTGCACATTGGGTCCGGCCGCGCGTACTTCACTGTCTTTGGTGAAATACGGAGTACTGGAGTTCACCGTGAAATTCATCGTTTTTCCATTGGCAACCAGCGTGATTTGATTTTCTTTCAAACCTGTGACATATCCGGTGTACGTGTTGGGGTAGGCCGTGTCCGTCAACCCTTCGCCGCGGCTGAAAAACGTTGCCAGCTGCGCACGCGTAACGGTCCCCGTCGGATTGAATTTGTTTCCGTCTACACCTTTGGCCAGATCAAGACTGACAGCAAGGTTTACATAACCTTTGGCACTGTCCGAAATGCTGTCATTGTCAGCAAATCCTGTGGACTGGGCATTTTGCGCTTTCGCTTCGTCATTTTTGCCCAAAGCGCGGATCAGCAGCTTTGCCGTCCATTCCCGGGATGCCGGTTTTTGGCCCCAGGTTGTATTCGCTACATCAGCAGCCGTTTCTTCGGTTTGATTAATAAGCCCCAGTTGAAGCGCCAATGCGACATACGGCTTGAAATAGTTGCTCACTTCCATGTTTGTCGGTAATGCTGCAGTCGTGCCGTCATTCAACTGGTTTTCTTTATTCATGAAACGGATGGCCATTGTTACGGCTTCTTGCTGCGTTACGGCGTCTCCCGGACGGAACAGACCGTTATTTCCGAGAAGGATCCCTTGGGATGCCAGCTTGTATACATGTTTTTCAGCCCAGTACCCTGCTTTAATATCGCTAAACAGGCCTGTTTGTGCGGCCGAAGTGGTGGTTGCCGCTGGCTGTCCTTGTCCCGTTTCGGTCGATTCGGCAGCCAGTGCGGCACCTCCTCCGCTCAGGGCCATCATGCCTGCAAGCATGGCGGACATTACTTTTTTCGAGTGTGATGGATTGTTATATTTAAAAGTCACCTATGATTCCCCTCTCTCATGTAAACGGTCGTTCCCCGTAGACTCACGATTGACAGCGTGCCATCCTTTTCGTAACCGAATTATTTCGTCATCGGATGTTCCAGATCGACATGTCCCATCAGGCTTTCCAGCTGTTTGCCGTCGACCAGCAGGTCAAGGGACTTCACTTCGTCGAATTGGAAATACGTATTTTTCAAAGCCTCGATAGCAAAAGACTCGCCGCCTGCACCCAAACGTGCCGTATCGGGCATGTGGATATCAAGCGTTAACGCGCCTTCTTTGAATGTGACGGACTTGAGTTCAATTTCCTTGGCCCAGAGCGGGACAAGCTTCTCGTCGCTGCTTTGCTGCAACGCTTCGAATGCGGACTTGTACTTATCCTGGTCGCTCGCATATGAAATGCCGGCTGTCGATTCGTGCAGCTCAAGCTCTTCCGGGTCCGTGAAAAACACTTTGATCGTTTCTTGCTTTACGCTTTCGGAATTCCCTTTGGTTTCGGAGCTTTGCGAACTCGCATTCGTTCCGTTGCCCGAAGTATTCGTAGAATCGGTTGTATTCGCAGACCCCGTAGAACCGCCTTCCGATCCATTCTGTGTCACCGTATCCGTTCCGGTCGAGTTTTGCTCCGGATCTGCCGTTACGGGATCCGTAATTTGCGTCTCGCCTTCTGTCTCGGTCACATTGTTCTCGGTTGTCGCACCTTGGGTCTGAGCTGGAGCTGCTGTCGGTTTACTGCCACATCCGGCAGCAACTGCCATCACTGTTACTAGCAATGCTGCAATCCATATCTTTTTGTTCATCTTAACTCCGCCTCCTATCATAAGGAACAACCCTTAATTGATTCCCAGATACTCCTTGATCCCTGCTACGATGCCTTTGGCCACACTGTTCTGGAAGCTTTCGGTGAACAGGACGGCCTCGTCGCTTGCGTTGCTGAGGAATCCGCCTTCCAGCAATACCGCCGGCATGGTTGTCTCACGGGTTACATGAAGACTTGCCGTTTTCACTCCACGATCTTTCAGTCCCGAGGACTGGACGAGGTGTTTGTGCATAATATCTGCCAGGGCTTTGCTGGTCGAACGCGTATAGAAGGTTTCTACACCATTCGCTGCAGCAGGACCGCTATTCGCATGAATGGAAACAAAGATGTCTGCTTTGATGTCCTCTGCAATTTTCACGCGCTGCTTCAATTCAAGAAACGTATCGTCACTGCGCGTCAGCACAACGTTAATGCCTGATTCCTGTTTCAACAAGGCCTGAACCTTCAAAGCCATTGCAAGATTAAAGTCTTTTTCCTTTTTGCCTGTAATACCAATGGCCCCCGGATCATGATCACCGTGACCCGCATCGATAACAACCACCTTTTTTCCGTCCCCAGTACCTGGAGTGGTTGTGTTTTGTCCTTCTTTGTTCAAGTTGATGACGACAAGGCCTGAGTCGCTCTCCACTTCATAGCCTTTCGCACTTGTCAAATCAATGACGAAACGAATGGTGGATGGGCTGTTGTTATAGAGCGAATAACGAATTTTCGACACATCCGGATAACCGCTAACCACGAGCTGTCCATTCTGATTGCTGTCCAAGGCTTGTCCTTCGCTGAAAGAATCTGCGAAAGCAGTGTTCGGCAAATCGATAACGATTCGATCCGGTCCTGTCATCGTGAAAACATTCGGCTTCGTGCTGCCGCTTGTGGCGATCATGAAGCGGTTTTCGCTGAAGCTGATGGCGTTCACCAGTACAAGACCTTCCTGATCTGAACTTCCGCTTTCATTTCCTGCATTCGGAGGTGTGATCGTTCCGTTTCCGGAGCCCGAGTTCTGGGTAACTAATGTTACCGTCTTCGTAGTGTTGTTCCAACCCACCTTAAGGCCCATTTGTTCGCCTACAAAACGCAAAGGCACAAGTGTAGTACCGTTTTTTACGATTGGCGGGGCATCAAGGCTAACGTTACTGCCGTTTACGGTTGCCGTTTTCTTTCCAACGACCATCTTCATGACGGTGTTATCCTTGGAAATCGTTACGGTGCTTGTTTTTTGCTGCCAGTCCACGCCGTATCCGAGACTTTCGGAAATAACGCGAATCGGAACCATCACTTTGCTGTTGATGTTTTCCGCTTTGGCGTCGGATGGCTGCACGATTTCCTTCCCATCAAGAACAATTTTTGTGTCTGCGGCCGCATGGCTATAGCCCGGGAAAACGAGCCCAAAGACAAATAACAGTGCCAAAAAACCGAACTTCTTCATCCTTCACCCCTACCATTCTCACATTTTATTGCCGCATGTTAAGATGACCTTGATCCGCCAGGTCAACTAGGCATTACCGGACACCTCATTAGACGTCCGCTTCCACCAAAAGTTGCGAATATATTCCAACATATCTGAGAATAAACGCTGTCAAATCAAGCTTTTTCTACATTTTCATGTCAAACTTCGCCCAGTTTTATCCATCAAACATCTTGAAACAACGAGCGTTCTTAAATCCTACACAAGAAACAATTACCAGCTAATTGCCCAAATATTCTACGATTCCATCCACGATGGCTTGCGCGCATTTATTCTGGTACTCCTCTGTAAGCATAACGGCTTCATCCGCGGGATTGCTCAAAAACCCAAGCTCGAGCAGTACAGCGGGCATCGTTGTTTCCCGCGTGACATGAAGGCTTGCCGTCTTAATCCCCCGGTCCTTAAGTCCTGTGGCCTGCATTACGTGTTTGTGCAATACATCAGCCAATGCCTTGCTTTCCTTGCGGGTGTACAACGTTTCAATGCCATTCGGGACGGGAGTCGTAAACTTGTTTCCATGAATGGATACAAATAGCACCGCCTGATTCAGCTCAGCGATGTCAACGCGCTGCTGAAGCGATAGCTCCGTATCGTCCTGACGCGTCACCACGGTCTGAATGGTATCGTACTGTTGAAGCAAAGCCTGCACTTTAAGCGCCACCGCAAGATTGAAATCCTTCTCGTGCGCTCCGGTCACGCTCTCCGCGCCCGGTTGTCTTCCGCCATGTCCCGGATCGATCACGACGACCTGCTTTCCTTCCTTCCCCGGTGTGGAAGGTTCCGCTGTCGATTCTCCAAGGCCTCCAGTCAAATCTACCAGCAGTACATTGTTATCTCCGAGCGACCATTTGGCTGTCGCAGGCTGCTTCAGGTCAAACACGACACGCACCGTTGAAGGCGAACTGCTGAACAACGCATAACGGATTTGGGATACCATGCCGGAGTCATTTACGGCAATCCGGCCGCTGCCATCCGGCGATCCGGCTTGTGCTTCGATAAACGAAGACGAGAACGCCGTTTCGGGCAGGTCAACCATAATTCGATCCGGTTCGGACAGACTCGATATCTTCGGAGCGATGCTGCCGTCTACAGCCACGATCAAACGATCCTTGTCATAACTGATGCTTTGCAGTAATGCCGTTTGTGCAATCGGTGCTTCACTCGGCTCCTCCTGCTCGTCCTTCTCGATAACAGGCGGGACGCTTTCCAAACTGACGGTTTTGGTACCATTATCCCAGCCAACGTGAAGCCCCATGCCCTCACCGATAAAACGAAGGGGGACCAGTGTCGTGCCTTGTCTGATCAAAGGAGGAGCATCCAGATTGACTACGGTACCATTCACGGTGGCCGAGGTCTTGCCTGCGCTCATTTCGATATGGCTGTTGTTTTTTTCAACCCATACCGTTTGGGTGGCTTTCTCCCATTTCACCTGATAACCGAGATTTTCAGACACGATGCGAATGGGAACCATCACCGTTTTGCCGATGTTTTCGGCTGGTGCTCCAGCTTGCTCCACTCTGACGCCATCAATGATAATGGAAGGTGTGACGTTAGCAGCATGTGCAGCTACAGGCAACAAACAGAGGAATAACAAAGCAAAGACAGCTGTCGACCATTTCTTCATAAATCCTCCACCAATCTGTTTTCTTTTGAACGTCCGTATGTATCTTTCCATAATCTACTAACCAGTTTATCAGATAATGTCCTGCAATCCGGTTACAACGTTGTCATATTTCGACGGCATAATGACTGCATCGAAAAAGAAAAACCGCCGACTGAAGCAGAGACGAATGTCCCCGTCCAGTCCGACGGTTTAGTTTGAGGAAAGCATTGGTTTAGCCAAAAAGTTTGGCGGCATGACGTTGTTCGTAAGCCGTGATGGCATCATCATGCTGAAGCGTCAGGCCAATGTCGTCCAAGCCTTGCAGCAGGAACTGGCGGCGATGTTCATCCAAATCGAAATCGATGTGCAGGCCGTGCGCATCCGTAATCGTTTTGTTTTCCAGATCCACGTTCAGCTGATAACCTTCATGCGCTGCGGTACGCTGGAACAGGTCCTCGACCTGCTCTTCCGACAGCTTGATCGGCAGAATGCCGTTTTTGAAACAGTTATTGTAGAAAATGTCCGCAAACGTTGGTGCAATGACGCAGCGGAATCCATAATCCATGATCGCCCATGGTGCATGCTCACGAGAAGATCCGCAGCCGAAGTTGGCGCGCGAAATGAGAATGGATGCCCCTTCATAACGGGGTTTGTTCAATTCAAAAGAAGGATTGTTGTTTCCCTCTTCGTCAAAGCGCCATTCGTAGAACAAAAACTGTCCAAATCCGGTGCGCTCGATCCGTTTCAAAAACTGTTTCGGAATGATTGCGTCCGTATCCACGTTTACGCGGTCAACCGGTGCCACGATGCCTTGCAATGTTTTGAATGCTTCCATATCTTCCGTTCTCCCTTCGTTCCCTGCTCTTAGATAACTGCTTCCGTTTTGAAATTCCAGTCACGCACATCGACGAAACGGCCTTTGACCGCTGCGGCTGCCGCCATCGCCGGGGAAACCAGATGAGTACGTCCGCCGCGTCCCTGACGTCCTTCGAAGTTCCGGTTGGATGTCGACGCACAACGCTGGCCCGGTTGCAGTACATCCGGATTCATCGCCAAACACATGCTGCATCCCGCTTCGCGCCATTCAAATCCTGCTTCGATAAATACTTTATCGAGACCTTCCTTCTCGGCTTGCAATTTAACTCGGCCCGATCCCGGCACCACAATCGCTGTAACGCCGCTGGATACTTTGTGCCCTTTAGCCACTTTCGCAGCCGCACGCAGGTCCTCGATCCGTCCATTCGTGCAGGAACCGATAAATACGTAGTCAATCTCGATGTCAGTGATGGCCGTTCCCGGCTCAAGTCCCATATATTCAAGCGCTTTTTCAGCTGCTTTGCGTTCGTTTTCGGTCGGCAGTTCAGCCGGTACGGGAACTCGGGAAGAAATGTCCGTCCCCATGCCCGGGCTAGTGCCCCATGTAACTTGCGGAATCAATGCTTCCACGTCGATTTCAACGACGCGGTCAAATTCAGCGCCTTCATCGGTTACGAGCTGTTTCCAAGATGCGACGGCTTCTTCGAATTTCTCGCCTTGCGGCACATACTCGCGTCCGCGCAGGTATTCGAATGTCGTTTCATCCGGCGCGATCATGCCGGCTCTTGCTCCACCTTCGATGGACATGTTGCAGACCGTCATGCGCTCTTCCATACTCAGTTCGCGAATCGCTTCGCCTGTATATTCGATGACATATCCTGTCGCAAAGTCCGTGCCGTATTTGGCGATGACCGCAAGGATCATATCTTTGGCCGTTACGCCAGGGTTGCGCTTGCCGACGAAGCGCACTTCCATCGTTTTGGCTTTCGCCTGCTGCAAACATTGCGTGGCCATGACGTGTTCCACTTCGCTCGTACCGATCCCAAATGCCAGCGCACCGAATGCTCCGTGCGTCGAAGTATGGCTGTCGCCGCAAACGATCGTTTTGCCCGGATGCGTCAAGCCGAGCTCTGGACCCATAACGTGCACGACCCCTTGATCAAGCGTGTCCAGGTCATACAGCTTCACGCCAAAGTCACGGCAGTTTTGGGAGAGGGTATCGATTTGCTGTTTGGAAATCGGATCTGTAATGTTGTAACGGTCTTTCGTCGGTACGTTGTGGTCCATAGTCGCAAACGTCAGCTCAGGGCGACGGACTTTGCGGCCGCTCAGGCGCAGACCTTCAAACGCCTGCGGCGAAGTCACTTCGTGTACAAGATGCAGATCGATGTACAGAATGCTTGGTTTGTTTTCTTCCTGATGAATTACGTGGTTTTCCCAGATTTTCTCAAACATCGTTTTTTTACTCATCATTTTCACCCCATCATAAGTTCGGTCCTTGGAAGAGCTTCGACGTCTTCAATTGGCTCGGCTCTTGAATGACATAAATATATCACTCGTCTCTTCATTGTTCCAAGATATAAAAACTATAGATGCGATAGGTTTTACCTATACAGGATGAAACGCAAATAAACCATTGCAAGCTGCAGCGGTTTTATTGATAACAATTATCATTATCATAATTACATAGTACGCTGTCGGTGCTTGTGTGTCAATGCTTTTCCAGACATTTGATCGTGTAAATAAACGTTATGGGGCAGGCCTTTGCGTATTTTCCCCAAAGATGTTGAAGGGACTGCGCTCCGTAATCCGTTCCCGGCCGGGGCAGCTGCGAGCGTTTTATCCCGACAAGTGATTTCTTCGCGGGGAATGATTATAATGTAGGCATAACGAAAGGAATGACAAGAACGATGGAATTAAGACAGCTTCAATATACGTTGCAGATCGCCGCCGAACGCAATTTCTCCCGGGCCGCCGAGAAGCTGCACATTGCGCAGCCATCCCTCAGCCAGCAGTTGTCCAAGCTGGAGAAGGAGCTTGGTGTGCTGCTTTTTCAGCGCAATACCAGCACAGTGGAATTGACCCATGCAGGGGTTACTTTTGTGGAGCAGGCGCAAAAAATCGTCGATGCCGTGGAGCTGCTCCGCCAGGAGATGTCCGACATCTCCCAGCTGCGCAAAGGCAAGGTTGTCGTCGGCAGCATGCCGATCACGGGCTCACATCTGCTTCCTCACGTGCTTCCGGCATATAAACAGGCTTACCCCGACATTGAAGTCACCCTGCTGGAGGATGCGGGCGGCGCGCTGGAAAAGCTGACGGCGAGCGGCAAAGCCGATCTCAGCCTACTCTCGCTGCCGCTCCAGGAACCAAGTCTGTCTTACGTAGCGATCGGGGAAGAGCGCATCGATTTGGCCGTTCCGCCTCATCACCCGTTGGCGAAGCGCGCCGATCCCGAGCATCCGGTTCCCGTCACGATGGAAGAGCTTCGCGATGAGTCCTTTATCGTACTCAAAAAAGGACAGGGATTCCGCAAATTGACCTTTGACCTTTGCGAAAAGGCTGGGTTCGATCCACAGGTCGTGTTCGAAAGCAACAACATCGAAACCGTGCAATCCCTTGTGGCCACAGGCATGGGAATCACCCTGGTGCCGCGTTTCATTGCACGGGCCCCGCGGAGCGAATTCGTGCCCGTTTACGTTCCGCTCGCAGAACCTGTGCCCAGCCGCACGCTCGTGGTTGCCTATCGCCAAGGCAGGGTGTTATCCAAGGCGGCGGAAGCGTTTATCCAAACGTTCAAAGACACGGTATCCGGGTTATCGGAGGAGTAACAAAAGTGAAGAAGTATACAAACATCAAACGAATGAATTTACCCTGCACTACAGCCCATTTTGCAACAAATGAGGCACTACAGCGACTGAAAGGCGTATCGTCAACATGTTCCTGAAGCTGTAAGGAACCTGAGACACCTTATGAAGTCTAATTTCGTGGATATAGAATGCTAACGAACTCAGCACACGTTATTTAAGCAAAACATCCCTCTCACCGCTGCTTTTGCGCCAAATAAGGTGGCTAGTGCTCTTCTGTCAATAAAGTGGACACTCTCGTTTATGAGGTTTTTTGGTAATACTGTTGCTCGAATTCCAAAGGAGACAGGTAACCCAGTGCACTGTGTGAGCGTTTGCGATTATAAAAGAATTCCAAGTAGCGATATAGTGCTTCATAGGCTTCTGCCTTCGTTTTAAATCTAGGGATGCGATAGATCAGTTCTCGCTTCAATGCGCTGTGAAAGGCTTCAATACAAGCATTGTCATAGCAGTTTCCAGGCCTGCTCATACTCGCTTTCATACCATACTGCTCCAGCTTGCTTCGATACTCTTTGGAAGCATATTGTGCCCCACGGTCAGAGTGGTGGATGAGTCCTTTTGCTGGCATTTTCGCAGCATAGGCCTGGTTTAGCGCATCCATGACGAGATCAGTGGTCATGCGGTCGCTCAATTTCCAACCTACGATTTGCTTGGTATACAGGTCCAAAATGCTGGCTAAATACAGCCTCCCCTGACGACATGGAATGTAGGTAATGTCTGCAACCCATTTTTCGGCCGGTTTTGAAGCTGAGAAGTCTTGCTGAAGCTCATTGGAAGCTATCGGAAACGTATGTCTGGAATCCGTTGTACACACTTTAAACTTAAGCGAAACACAGGAACGAAGTCCGTTTTCGCGCATGATGAAGCCGACCGTACGCTCCGATACGACCCAACCTTCTTTTAAAAGTTCATTGCGAATACGAGGACTACCATACCTCGAATCCGAGTCATGATAGTGCCACAAAATTCGATTCGTAAGGCGTTTCCTCCGCTGATCTCGGTTGGATGGTGCAGCCAAACGCCATTTGTAGTAGCCACTCCGAGACACTTGCAAGACCTTGCACATCTTCTCCACTCGAAAGTCGGAGCGATACTCTTCGATGAATTGGAACCTCAGTTCTTTTCCTTGCTGAAGATGTGCAGCGCCTTTTTTAGAATAGCCAATTCTTCTTTGAGATCTTCAATTTCACGGTCTTTCCGGCGTTGTTCTGCTTCATTGGCCCGTAGTGTTTGTTCGAGATTTCGGATCTTTTCGGGATGATTGACGCTTTCCTGATCGAACTGCCGATACTTGGTCATCCATTGACTCAGCGTACTTTTAGGAATATTTAAATCTTCCGCTACATCGGATAACGTCTTTGTTTGCTCCTGAATGTACTTTACCGTTTGTTTCTTAAATTCTTCATTGTAACGTTGCCGTTGTTCTCCCATGCCGTGGACACCTCTTCTTTCGTTAGGTCTATTATTTCTGTTCCTTAACGATGTGTCCACTTTTTATTCTAGCTGCATAAAGTTCGTTAGCCGTCAAGGAGCATGAAATCCACCATATAAGGTGGCTGGGGTTCGTTAGCGCCGCATCAAAAAGGAGCTAATGTGCCGGGTTGCGGTGACCCGGCACATTAGCTCCGCCCACTTCTCTTCAATCTTCGACCTCAGTTGCTTTTCTCATGCACCGTTGGCTTGCCGAATCATACGGACAATCTCGTCATTTCCCGCTTCAACTGCCCGATCCAGCGGGCTTCCATCGTATGACCTCATCTTGCCTTTGAATCTGACAGGTTGGGTAAAATCTACCTCCCGTTCAAGCAGCAGCCCCACAATCTCTTTGTGTCCAAGCCCGCATGTCATGGCACGCTTGATGCAAAATTTCTTTGGTTTGTGATCGCACATTGGACATTTGGGTATCCTCCCAAAGCTTTAACCTGATTGGTCTTCAAAGTTTCGAACTCTTAGTTGCCAAAGTACTTTTCCGGTCTGCGGTCCTCGAACACAGGAATGCGCCCACGCACTTCATCCACCAGCGAAGGCCGGATCAATCCGGTCACGATCTCTTCCTCTTCCCCGCCTTCGGCCACAATTTCGCCCCAAGGGTCGATAATGAGGGAATGCCCGAAAAAGGACGTATCCCCTGCATTGCCTACCCGGTTGCACGCAATCACGTACATTTGGTTCTCGATCGCGCGGGCAGTCAGCAGCGTGCGCCAGTGATGCAATCTCGGATGAGGCCACTCGGCAGGCACAATCAATGCTTTTGCTCCATTCAGCGCAAGAGTCCGGGCCAATTCGGGAAAACGAATGTCGTAACAGATGGACGCACCGGCCGTCAGCCCCTCTTCCAATTCAAACAGCTCCGGTTCGGCGCCAGGCTGCAAATATTTTTCTTCATCCATCAGGCGAAACAGATGCAGCTTGTCATATCGAAGGACCTCCTGCCCTTCTTTGTTATAGGCATACATCGCGTTGTAGATGTGGTCGCCCCGTTTCTCGGCAATGGAGCCGCCCACGATCGAAATGCGGTGTTTTTTCGCAAATGCCGACAACCACGCTCTCGACTTTTCTCCTTCCGGATCGGCCAGTTCATGAATTTGCTCCAGGGCGTAGCCCGTATTCCACATCTCGGGCAGCACGGCCAGCTCCAAATCCGGATACTGCTCTACCGCTTGTTCGAGCCGTCTTTGCATATGTTCATGATTCGCTTCCGGGTTCCCCAGTTGGATATTGCCTTGAATCAAAGCCACTCGCATTTCTGCCTGTTGTTGTTCTGTCATGTCAAGCACCCCTCCGACCATAATACTTGTAATCATAGCTTGATTCCCGGAATGCCTGCAACATCCTTTTGAACAAGCCTGGTCATCGCGTCAAGCGCCAAACAGGGCGATTAGACCGACACGTCCAATCCGTTCAGCAGCTCCGGCAGCAGGGTCTGCAGCCTGCAGCTCGTCAGCGCATCTCCCATATTCCAAACACGCTCCTCCAGTTTGTATACTTGCCCGCTTTTCACCGCATGCAGCGCCTTCCATTCATCGCTTTCAAACAAATGCTCCGTCGCCATTCGCGCTGTATCGCTCTCAGGCATCATGACAAAGATGCGGTCGCCGGCATACTGGCTAACCGAATCCGTTGAGATTTCCTTATATGCCCGGCCTGCGGACAAGGCATCCTGCACCTTGCTCACCGGAATAAATCCTTTTGGATGATACAGAAACGGGGCCAGTCCGATGTTGCCCATGACGAACAAACGAGCTCCCCGGTGATGCACCAGCACCGATGCCGTTTCCCCAGGCCGAATCCATGGCTGCACGCTGTCCCACATCTCCTCCGATCTCCGATGGTAAGCGCCCAGCCACGCCTCTGCTTCCGCTCCCATGCCAAACCAGCTGCCCACTCTGCACATACGTTCTTCCAAATCCGCATGGGAGTTGTACATCAGCGTAGGCGCAATGCGGGAAAGACGCTGGTACAGCTGCTCGTTGCTGCTGTCGAACAAAATCAAATCCGGCTGCTTCTGTACGGTCCACTCCAAATCGAGGGGCGTCAAAGCGTCGTGCGATGCGTGGTCAAGGACGGGAATGCCGAGCGCAAGCAGGTCCCCTGCCGACTCTCCGTAAAACAATATGCGCTCGGGGGTCCGGGGAATGTTCAATTCATGCCCTGCCCAATCCTGAACAAGCGTTTGCCGTTGAAGGGATTTGTCATATTGGCGGGGGGCCAAACCGGTGTGCTTACGGAAACGTCTGCTGAAATAATATTCATCCCGAAAACCTACCCGGCTTGCAATATCCCGCAGCGGTTCATCGGACAACGCCAGCCATTCCTTGGCCTGTTCAATGCGTACGTAATTTACGTATTCAAGGGGCTTGCGGCCCGTAATTTGCCTGAACAATGCCGTAAATTGTGCGGGGCGCAGATTGGCAAGCCTGGCCAATTTTTGAACGCTGATATCCTGCGCATAGTGCTCGTCCACGTATTGAATCGTGCCTTGTACCCGGGCTTCCGGGCTTTGTTCCGTTTTGGGCAACGTGTACCGGGTCACGATCAGTTCCATCAATTTATGAAATTGCACGTTCAGCCGGCTATATTCCGCATCCGTCCGATACTGTCGACCCGAATGCAGCAAATCAAGCATGCCGCTGATCTGGGCCGGCGAAAATCCGTTCAGCCGATCCCTCATTTCAAAAAGAGGACGTGTGTACAGTTCGGGATCACCGGTTACCATATGTACAGCATCATAATGGAGCACTATATATTTCAAGGCATTCGGGCGATCATGCTCCAGCTGATAGTTTTCTCCCGGAGCCAAGGGATAGATTTTTCCTGAAACAAACGGATGAGACTCTCGGCCAATATATATGCGGCCTTCTCCCTGCTCGCAGAACAGGAGGGTGTGACGGTCACAGCTCACTTCAAGCATGACTTGACCGGATTGCTCGATGCACCGTTCGATATGACGATATCGAAACAGGAATGCCGCGAAAAATAAAGGAGCGCCGTTTGCATTCATTTTTTGCATTGCCGTTCACCTCATGACTCTTCTAGTGAGAATTGTTATCAACCATTTATTTCTTCTGATTATACGTCAGCACCCGTCATTATTCCAGCATATATGCTCACACAGCTATACATGAAGAGGAACCTGAAGGACTGCGTAAAATTCGCATGTTTCGAAATGAAAAAGAGCCGTCCAACAAAATACGTTGAAGGCCCTCTATTCCAATACAGATTAACACGTCTGTTATTGAAGCATCTGTTTCGGCAGCTCCTTTAAGAGCCACTCTCTGGAAGTGGCATCGCTCGATGCTTTGACGATATCGAAGCGATACACCTTTCCCTCCTTCACAGCGGGCAGGTTGTTCCATACCTCGCTCTTGGTCAAATCTTCCGTCGATTGCTGCGCTTCCTGGCCCACGGCATTAAGAATGAAAATGCGGTCTCCGGCGATTTCCGGCAATTTTTCCTGCGAAATCTCGATAAAACCAAGCCCTTCGTCCAACACCTTCTGAATCTCGGGAGTCGGTTTCATGCCGCCCTCTCCGTAAAGCAGCTGTGGCAATCCGGCACCGGCCATCACGAACAATCGGTTCCCCGGATACATCGTGAATACCGACGCGGTTTCGTCTTCGTTAAGCCCGTGCTCGCGCAGCTGCTTCCACATGTCCTCTGTCGCTTTGGCATGGGCAGCCAGCCAGGTCTCTGCCTCTTGCTTTTTGTTCAACAGATCGCCCAAAAAGCGAATTCTCTCCTCTAACGGCCAGAAGGAATTAAACGTCACGGTCGGGGCAACTTTTGAAATGCGGTCATACTGCGCTGCGTCGTCATTAGAGAAAATGATCAGGTCGGGATTCAGCTCAAGCGACTTTTCAACGCTGATTGGAAAGCCGACGTCCTCCGCTTCAGCCACTTGATCGTCGAACACGGTCCCTTCATTTTTGAGGATACCTACAGGAACAACGCCAAGGACCAACAGATCCCCCGTAACTTCGCCATGGTAAATGACACGCTGCGGATGGGTCGGAACCTCTACCTCATGACCGCTCCAATCTTTAAAAATTCTGGTCTCGCTTGTGTTTTCCGCTTCTGCAGTAGTCTCTTCTTTTCCGGCTGCTTCGGTTGTTGCCTGAGACTCGTTCGACGCGGCCGCCGTTGTTTCTCCTTCGCCTGAACCATTGGAAGACGGATTGCCGCAAGCAACCAGCAGCGCGGATAACGCCGCGATCATCAGTGCTGCGCTCAGTGCGCGAAAGCCTTGTTGTTTCATTTTTCTTTCCCCCCATAAATATGCGCTTCAATCAAATTGATATTGATTATCATTATCGTAAATCATCATAAAATAATGGCATTCTCGAAAGCAATGGACAAACCTGAATGCTGAGCTTTGAATTTTGTGCAAATCCGCTTCGATGCTGTACGGAAAAGAAAGATGATACATTATCCCCTCTATACAGCTCGGGATTGGCGTGATAAATTAAGGGATACGATCCATTCTAAGAACCGGAGTGATGTTGACCATGAGCCAAAAAGAGCAAATACAAGGCCGTTCTGCCTTTCCGATTCCTACAGCCGATATCATGGGACAGCTGCCGACGCAATTTTTCGCTGCCCTTGTGCAAAACGTAAACCGGGAAATCGCCGGCGGGCATGACGTGATCAACCTGGGACAAGGCAATCCGGATACGCCAACCCCTTCCCATATCGTCAAAACGTTGCAGCAATCCGCGGAGAATCCGCTTTATCACAAATACTCCCCTTTCAGCGGCTACGCCTTCCTCAAGGAAGCCATCGCGCAGCGTTATAAGGAAGATTACAAGGTGGATCTGGACCCCGAAACGGAAGTTGCCATTTTGTTCGGAGGCAAAACCGGGCTTGTTCAACTGCCGCAAATTTTGCTGAATCCCGGCGACGTCTGCCTGGTCCCTGACCCGGGTTATCCGGATTACTGGTCTGGCGTTGCGCTGGCCAAAGCCCGCATGTCCTTCATGCCGCTGCTGGAGTCCAATGCATTCCTGCCCGATTACGAGGCCATTTCTCCCGAGGACCGCGTGCAGGCCAAACTCATGTACCTGAACTATCCGAACAACCCGACTTCGGCAACGGCACCGCTCTCCTTTTACGAAGATACGGTCAAGTTTGCAAGGGAGAATCAAATCGTTGTTGCCAGCGATTTCGCATATGGTGCCATCGGGTTCGATGGCCATCGACCTGTGAGTTTCCTTCAGGCTCCCGGAGCCAAGGAAGTCGGTATCGAATTTTATACGTTGTCCAAAACGTACAACATGGCCGGTTGGCGGGTCGGATTTGCGCTTGGCAATGCGGAGATCATCTCCAGAATCAACCTGCTCCAGGATCACATTTACGTCAGCCTGTTTGGCGGCATTCAGGCAGCGGCTGCGGCGGCACTGACTTCCTCGCAGCAATGCGTAACCGATCTGGTGGCCAGATATGAATCCCGGCGCAACGCGTTTTTCGATGCCCTCGCTTCCATCGGATGGCATGCGTCCGAACCCGGAGGTTCCTTCTTCTCCTGGCTGCCTGTTCCGGAAGGGTTCACCTCCGCCTCCTTCGCGGACCTGTTGTTGAAGGAAGCCAAAGTCGCCGTCGCCCCAGGCATCGGATTCGGCGAGCATGGCGAAGGTTATGTCCGGGCAGGACTGCTCAGCGATGAAGCACGGTTATGCGAAGCGGCTGAGCGAATCGGCAGACTGGGCCTGTTCCGATAAGCAAAACAGGCCTCGGTACCCTTTGCATCTGCCAACTTTCCGTGGTATGTTATTAAAAACGTCTGCTTTATCGTGATGACTGTGATAATGGTCATTTATCCATATGAAATGAAACGTAATGACGGGACCAGTACAAAAGAACAAACCGCGCCCAGAGAGCAAATTTCGCCGGGCTGAAAAAATTTGCCGCGGTTTCTTTTGGAATCCTACCCCCGAACGGCCTGTGAAAGCAGGACAGTGCCTTCTGTTACAAGGCTCGAGCCGGATGATGGGAACATCATCAACAAAGGTGGTACCGCGGAAGATAACTTTCGTCCTTTTGAAATTCAAAGGGACGGGAGTTTTTTTGTTATATCAGCGTGTTCGTTCCGGGCCCATCGCCTGGAATCAACGCATTCAATTCAGTCTAAGGAAGTGAAAGCATGTCCTCACGTATTGTCGTTAAAATCGGCAGCAGTTCCCTTACATCGGATGAAGGTGGACTAAACCGCGATGCCATCGCGTTCTTTGCCCGAGAGATTGCCGCCCTTATGGAACAAGGCCATGAAGTGCTGCTGGTGACTTCCGGGGCGGTCGCTGCCGGATTCCGCGAAATCGGCTATGCCCAGCGCCCGAAGCTTCTGCATGAGAAGCAGGCTGCCGCCGCTGTCGGACAGGCGCTGCTCATGCAGGCATACCAGCAGGCTTTGGCGGCGCACCGCGTCACCCCGGCGCAAATTTTGCTGACCCGTACCGACTTCCACAGCCGCAAACGAATGGGCAATGCGGGCATGACCGTGGAAGAGCTGCTCAAACAGCGGGTTTTGCCCATTTTTAACGAAAATGACACCGTCTCCGTGGACGAGCTCAAATTCGGCGACAATGACCTGTTGTCCGCACTCGTGGCCAATCTCGTTAAAGCACAGCATCTTGTGATCATTACGGACACCAATGGCCTCTACACGGCTGACCCGCGCAAAGATCCGAACGCCTATCGCTATGACCGCATCAGCGAGATTACCGAGGAAATTTATGCATATGCAGGCGGCTCCGGATCATCCGTCGGCACAGGCGGCATGCGTTCGAAGGTGGATGCAGCCAAAGTGGCCACGCGCGGAGGCGTTCCCGTCTTCGTAGGCAGCGTCAAAGAACCCGGCGACATGCAGGATGCGGTAAACGGGACGGGTAAAGGAACGTATTTCGAAACACGACTCGGGGCTCTCTCCCGCAAAAAGCAATGGCTCGGCTTCATGTCCACCCCTCTGGGCACCGTCGTCGTCGATGCAGGCGCCGAAGAAGCGCTGGTGCATGGCGGCCATAGCCTGCTGCCGGTCGGCGTGAAGCGTGTGCTCGGTTCGTTCCATGCCGGAGACGTCGTCGAGGTCGTCGGCCCTGACGATACGCTGCTCGGCCGGGGCATCGTCAACTACGACGACGATCAGCTTCGCCTCATTGCCGGCCTGCCGAGCGGCGAAGTGATCCAACGGCTGAACAGCATCCATCGCCTCGAAGTGATTCATCGGGACGAGTGGATTACATTAAAATAAATGAGATCCAGTTGAACCAACCATTTATACGATAACGGAGTGGGCAGAAAGAATCTGGAGAAGCGAAGCGTTCTAAAAAGCTTTCTGAAAGAAAGCTGCAGCGGAAGCATAGGCTTATCACCGGATTTCCCCATGAAAAAGGGGATCCAAAAATTCCGGAGATAACAGCGATCGGAAGATGGTTCTGACTACGTAGCGGTCCCGTGTAAAAATCATTGGTGCAACTTATATTGAACTACTATTAAGGGGGAACTGATCATGAGTGAAGTAAGAGAAAAAGCAACGAAAGCCCAAGCGGCCTTGACGCAGCTCAACCGTCTGACCACGGAACAAAAAAATACGGCCCTGCTTGCCATGGCCGACGCATTGATCGCCGAATCCGATTCCATCATTGCCGCAAACGCGGAGGATCTGGAGCGCGGCAAACAACAAGGCACGCCTGAATCCATGCTTGACCGGCTTGCCCTGAACAAAAGCCGCATCGAAGGCATCGCGGATGGCCTGCGCCAGATTGCCGGCCTGCCTGACCCTGTCGGCGAAATCCTCGAATCGTTCACCCGTCCAAACGGCCTTCACATCGAGAAGCTGCGTGTACCGATCGGCCTGATCGGCATCATCTACGAAGCTCGTCCAAACGTGACCGTCGATGCGGCGGGATTGTGCTTGAAAACGGGGAATGCCGTGCTGCTGCGCGGCGGCTCCTCCGCCCTTTCGTCCAACCGCCGAATCGTTGAGGTGCTGACGAAGGCGCTGGCGGCGACCGATCTGCCGCCGGACGCGCTGCAGCTTGTCGAAGATGCGGATCGCGCATCGGTGGATGAAATGCTGAAGCTGAACGGCCTGCTGGATTGCATCATCCCTCGCGGGGGAGCTTCCCTGATCCGCAACGTGGTCAACAACGCCACCGTGCCCGTCATCGAAACCGGTGCTGGCATCTGTCACACCTATGTCGATGAAACGGCAAATCCTGAAATGGCTGCAGAGATCGCCTTGAACGCGAAAGCGCAGCGTCCGTCTGTCTGCAATTCCATGGAAACCCTGCTGCTGCATTCCGCTTATGCCGAACAGCATCTGAATGCAATGGCTGAACAATTCCGTGAAGCCAGCGTAACGATGAAAGGATGCGAAACGGTACGCCGCCTGGTGCCCGATGCACTTGAAGCGACGGAAGAGGACTACGCTACCGAGTATAATGATTACATTTTGAATATTCGTGTCGTGGACAGCCTGGATGAAGCGCTTCGTCACATCGCGAAGTACGGCACCAAGCACTCCGAATGCATCGTGACCGAAAACGCGGATCATGCGGCCCGGTTTCTGCAAGACGTGGATGCTGCCGCCGTGTACCACAATGCGTCCACGCGCTTTACGGATGGTTTCGAATTCGGATATGGCGCCGAGATCGGCATCAGCACCCAGAAACTTCACGCACGCGGTCCAATGGGCCTGCCTGCCCTGACATCCACGAAATACCGCATTACCGGAAACGGCCAAATTCGGCAATAATACACAGCTGATAGCTGACTAGGAGGAACGATAAACCATGAGTCAAGAACAACAAACACTGCTGCAACAAAAGATTACTTTCCATGGCGCGGGCGCGATGGCGGAAGCCATCGTCCGGGGACTGACTTCCCGCCTGGTCGTTCGGCCTAGAGACATTACGATGCTCAACCGCAGCAACAAAAAGCGCCAGGAAGAACTAAGCGCCAAATACGCGGTGCATACGGGAACGGCATCGGAGTCTTTGGATATCCTTGCGGATTCTCCTGTCATCGTGCTTGCCATGAAACCGAAGGATGCAGCAGCGGCTTTGCGTGAATTAGGCCCGATCCTGAAGCCGGATCAGCTGATTGTTTCCGTGATTGCCGGATTGTCCATCCGCACCATGCAAAGCATCCTTGGACGGAAGCAACCCATTGCCCGGACCATGCCGAACACGTCCAGCACCATTGGGCTCGGGGCTACCGGCATTGCGTTCTCGGCGGAGATTACGGACGATCAGCGCAGCACGGTCATGACCATGTTTGAAGCCGTAGGCATCGTAACGATTGTTCCGGAAGAAAAACTTGAGGTCCTTACCGGCATTTCCGGAAGCGGCCCGGCTTATGTATACTATTTGATGGAAGCCATGATCGCCGCGGGCATTCGCGGAGGACTGTCCAGTCAGCAATCGCATGACCTGACCGTTCAGACCGTGCTCGGCGCAGCCCGCATGGTGCAGCAAACCGGCATGGAACCGATGAAGCTTCGCAGCGACGTGACCTCTCCTGGCGGAGCGACGCAAGCCGCGCTCAAAACGCTGGATGAAGGCGACTTTTTCGAAAACGTAATTGCAGCCGTGAACCGCTGCGCAGAGCGCTCACGGGAGATGGGGGCTGCTTTGGAAGGGGATTTGAAATGAGTAACATGTGTACGGCCACGTATCGTCTGCATGATGATCGTGCCGATTTTCGCAAAAAAGCGGAATCGATCGCGGTTGGCATGACCGTCGGAAGCTGGACCGAGCTGCCTCAAGCCAAACGCGAGGAAATGCAAAAACATCTTGGCGAAGTACTTCAGGTACACGTTCATGAAGCCGAAGGCATGGCGCCTGGCGAGCGTTATGCCGACATCACGATCGGGTACCCCGACGTCAATTTCAGCCGGGATATCCCGGCTTTGCTCGTCACAGTCTTTGGCAAAATCTCGATGGATGGACGTATCAAGCTGACGCGTCTCGGGTTCTCCGACAACTTCCTGCGGGCATTTCCGGGCCCAAAATTCGGATTAAACGGCGTGCGTGACCTGCTTGGCGTGCATGACCGTCCGCTCTTGATGAGCATTTTCAAATCCGTCATCGGACTGAACGCGGATGAACTGCGCGAGCAGTTTCTGCGTCAAGCACTCGGCGGCGTCGATCTGATCAAGGACGACGAAATTTTGTTCGAAAATCCGCTCACGCCAATCGAGAAAAGAGTCGAGGTCTGTATGAAGGCTGCCGAGCAGGCGAGCCGGGAAACCGGCAAAAAGCTGCTCTATGCCGCCAATTTGACTGGACCGACGTTCAGGCTGAAGCAGCAAGCCGAGCGGGCTATTCATGCCGGCGCAAACGCATTGCTTTTTAACGTTCTCTCTTACGGCTATGACGTGCTGCATGAGCTGAGCAGCGATCCGGACATTAACGTACCGATCATGGCCCATCCGGCTCTGGCCGGGGCAGTGTATCCTTCGCCGCATTATGGCATTTCTGCTTCCGTGCTGCTTGGGCAACTGATGCGCCTGGCCGGAGCGGACTTGGTATTATTCCCATCCCCTTATGGCTCCGTAACGATGCCCAAAGAGGAAAACATGGCCATTACCGAACAGCTGCTCAGCCCGGAATTGCCCGTGCGCGCCAGCATGCCTGTGCCTTCCGCCGGGATCCATCCGGGACTGGTTCCACTCATCCTGAACGACTTCGGGACCGACGTCATCGTCAACGCCGGAGGCGGCATCCATGGTCACCCGATGGGCACGGAAGCGGGAGGACGAGCCTTTTTGCAGGCCATCGAGGCTGCAGGACGTTCCATCCCGTTGACCGAATACGCCGCAGAGCATCCCGAATTGAAGACCGCACTTGATTTGTGGGGTGCAGGCCGATGAGAAGCGACAAAAAAACGGTGATTTTTTGCGATTTTGATGGCACGATCACCCTTTCGGACAATATCGTCGCCATCATGAAACATTTTAACCCCGAAGGCATCGCACCGATCATGAAAGATACGGTCGAGCAACGAATTTCGCTGCGTGAGGGCGTAGGTGCCATGTTTGCCCTGCTGCCATCTTCGCAAAAAGACGAAATCGTCGAATTCGTGCTTGGACAAGCGGGCATTCGTGAAGGGTTCGGCGACTTTCTGGCATACGTGCGCAATGAAGGCATCGAATTTAACGTAACGAGCGGCGGCATGGATTTTTTCATTGAACCTCTGCTTGCGCCATTTGATATTCCGCAGGATCATGTATACTGCAACGGCGCGGATTTCTCGGGCGATCGCATCCGGATCGAATGGCCGCATCCCTGTCAGCCTCCATGCGAAAATGGTTGCGGCATGTGCAAAACGACCGTCATTCGCTCCTATGCAGCCGACCAATATAACCGCATTCTGATCGGGGACAGCCTGACCGACTTCGAAGGCGCCAAAATCGCCGATCTGGTCTACTCCCGCTCCATTTTGACGGACAAGTGCATCGAACTTGGGGTCGATCATGTCCCGTTCACCACGTTCCACGATATTATGGAAGACATGAAACAGAAGCAAACACAAGGAGTGCTGTAAAGATGGGCTTTGAGAAAATAACGACCGAACAGAAACGCCGGGTGCTTGAGGAACTCGCGGATATCAAGGCACTGTTCGCCAGCCGCAATTGGTTCCCCGGAACGAGCGGCAACCTTTCGATGCGCGTGGGCGAATTCGACCCCGAGCAATTTTACTTCGCGGTAACTGCTTCGGGTAAAGACAAATCCCTGCGCACACCGGAGGATTTCCTGTTCGTAGACAAACACGGCAAAGCGATTGAAGCGACCGAGCTTAAACCGAGTGCCGAAACGCTCATTCATTGCGAAATTTATCGCCTGACGGGTTGCGGCGCCGTATTTCATGTGCATACCGTGTTCAACAACCTCATCAGCGAATTTTTCGGGGCGCAGGGCCAAGTGCCGATTCAAGGCATCGAGTTGATCAAAGCATTTAACATCTGGGAAGAAAATGCGGAAGTACGCGTGCCGATTTTGCCTAACCATGCGCATATTCCATCCATTGCGGAGCTGGTGCCCGGCGTGCTGGATGCCAACGTTCCGGGCATTCTGCTGCGCAATCACGGCATTTATGCCTGGGGCAAGGACGCCTTTGAAGCCAAACGTCATCTGGAAGCCTTTGAATTTTTGTTCGAGGTATTGTATCGCCAACTGTTGTTAAAAAATGCTGCGAACTGAAATCATGATTTTTGCTTATCCTTGAACGCTGTACTCTTCTGATCGATGAAAAAACACGCCTGCGGCTGGATTTACCCAGCGCGAGGCGTGTTTTTGCTTAATACCGATCCTGCCGATCCTTGAACAAGAACAAGGAATCCGAATCATGATCCCCTGCGCTTGATCCACTGGAGGAACGCTGCTTGCCGAACAAAAGCTTCAGCCCTCCCCCAATCAGAAGCAAAGAGACGATAATCGTGTTAATGTAGGAATTGATCTCATAGGTTACGAAGAAATCGGGGAACAGTTCATTCAGCTGTGGAATAATTAACCGGATCGTAAGGTAATAGGCTCCCATCAGCACGATTCCAAATCCAATCAGACGCTGGTGCCGCACCCAATCCTTCAATATCGGCTGATCATTCAAAGGCTCACGCCCATAACGGCTGGAACACTGAAGTCCGTCGAAGAAGCTGTAGAACCAGATCAGCGGAATCATGAACAGGAAAACCGAGAGCCTGAGCAGGTCCAGGACATAAATGCTTCCAAGGAACAGGAACATCAGCTGTATGCCTCTTTTTTGCAAGCCAAGGTACAAATGCCCTGCGCCGGGAAAAGCCGATAGCAGCGTTGCCAGCACCTTGCTGCGCCGCCCGGAATCCCGTCCCATTTCGAGCTCCTCGAACAATGTGCGGTCCTGCAGCACCTCTCCGGCCTGTTTGCGGTGCACGTGCTGCACGGCATCGAACATGCAATACACCCAAATAACAGGCAAGACAAGCAGGAACATTAAAATGGATTCGTCGATGATCGAGGCGACGAAAACCATCATCGCGAACGATCCGAAAAAGGCGATCAGGAACGATAGACCGCGGTGCAGCAGTCCCAGGTGCAGATGGCCCAATCCCGGGATAAACGAGAGCAGAATCGTGAAAAAACGCTCTCCCTCGCTGCCTTTGCGATACATAGGCTGTTGTGTGTACGGGGCTTCCGCATGAAGGTAATCCGCTTCACCCTCATGCTGGTGGTACATTCCGTCAGGATCCATGCCCCCCATGTTTCCCGCATAAGCTCCGGGATATGTGTTCAGATAGGCATGATGTCGGGCCGGCGTACGCAACAATACGATCAACATATCCAGCATGTTGATGCCCCAGAAGAACGCGGCCGCGATGCAGCCAGCAAGCATCACTACTCCCCCGTCATGTGACACGATGGCCAGCATGAAGGAACCGACCAATGTTCCAAAAAAGAGTAGCGGATAGATCGCGGCTTTTACTGGACGCCTCCAATATAAAAAGCCGAGTCCCGGAATGAAATTAAACAAAAAAGCGAGTAATCTGCTGCGTTCAGGTTGCACAGTCGTCATCCTTTCTTTTCAGGCAATGCGATAATGTTTATGGTTTGGGCTTGAGGCGATCCAGCCACGACGTGGCCGCCTCCGTCCATTTTTCTGTGAAAGAGCTCCCGTGTTCAGTCTGGAACTTATGGTAAGGGGCCATTCTGTCAAAGACTCCGGATGAGAGGAAGATTAGTGTCAGGCATGCAGCAACCGCATAATGAAATACCTTGTGCTCCAGTAAGCGCCGACGACGGTTTGATCGGGAAACGCGCTTCTGTTTGGCCGATTCCAACTCCCCAATTCGGTCCATGACGTTCTCGGCAAATTGGGCGGGATCGGCAAGGCTAGGTCGCTGTTGCTGGCGATCCAGCGCTCCGAGATAGTGTTCCATCGCTTGCGGATCATCCAGCAAAGCCTGCTCCATGCGTTCCATCTGATCAGCCTTCAAACGGTTTTCGATATAATCCGACCATTCATGGGCTCCAAATACCTCTTTACTCACGCCACTCTTCCTCCTTCCAATGATTTCGTATCCACTGCCTCGCCCGGTATAAACGCGATTCCACCGTCTTTACGGCGACTTGGGCATCGTGGGCAATCTGCTCGTAATTTTTCTCGCTCAGATAGAACGCGGTGATAATGTCCCGATGCTGGGCAGGCAGTTGATTGATCCGTTCCCTCAGAAATGCTTTGCGCTCTTCACGCACAAGGCGGGAGAGAATGTCTTCTTCGCCCCCCGGCAGACTGGCCAATCGTTCGTCTCCACCGGCTTCTTCGGGAATTCGCCTGCTCAGCTTGCGTTTGGCATCTATCGCTTTATGGAAGGCGATCCTTGTGATCCAGGTTTTAAACCCTTCGGATCGGTAGTCGGAGAGAGACTTATAGATCTGAATGAACGCCTCCTGAGCCGCATCCTGGGCATCCTGGTCGTTCCGCAGAACGGAATAGGCCACATGGTACACATGCTGGCTGTATTTGTCGACCAAAAGACGAAACAAGGATGTTTCTCCTTGGCGGATTTGTTCGATTAAGCGCGCTTCGTCAATGACTCTCCCCTCCTTCTCCACATGTATAGACGACATCTGTCCCGGTCACCCCTGCACATTTTACCAAACCATTTTAAAAAATTGTTCATTTGCCTGAAAAGCTTACGTTCTTTTTGGCGGGACTCACTCCCTGTGCAACAAAAAAACAGGACCAGACTATGCCCTGGCCCTGTTTGTGCACGAATCTAACGATTATGAAGGGATCACGGATTAACGCCCGCCGCTGCGGAAACGCTGGGTATACGCTTTGGCGTCCTGGGCGGTTTTGACCCGATTCCTGCTCCATTCCAGCAAAATGCGATCGATGTACCGGAAGTGAACCTTCCCTGCAAATACCGCTTCTTTCAACGCCATCAAAATCAGCTCTTCCGGATAGCGGTCCTGGTCCAGCCAGCCCGAGATCGTCTCGCACTCCATCGGGGAGAGGGGACGACCGAACTCCTTCTCGAAAATGGAGAACATGTTGCGTTCTTCCTCTTCTATTTGAACACTGTTCGAATTCGGTCGTACGTTGTCAAAGCTTCGCGCATTTTGGCTTGTTTTGCTCTCTTCCGCCAAACATGCCGCAAGCTTGGCGTACAGGCCGTACAGAT
Organism: Paenibacillus sp. FSL W8-0426; assembly: GCF_037969725.1. Classification (NCBI taxonomy): domain Bacteria; kingdom Bacillati; phylum Bacillota; class Bacilli; order Caryophanales; family Paenibacillaceae; genus Paenibacillus; species Paenibacillus sp. FSL W8-0426. Next base: position 4,326,982 of record NZ_CP150203.1, read on the forward strand.
CGTAACGCTCATATTGGATGTCGCGGTCCTCGTCCTGATATTCCTCAATGCGGATATAACCGTCCTTCATCAATCGCTGCAGCATTCTCGCGATGCCCTCGGGAGGTTGTCCCGTACGTAGCGCGAGCTCTTCCAGCGTTGGGAATGCATTGAATTCCACTTGACGGAATCCAAGCAATTGGACGAGCAGAAGCACCTCTGCATCCGTTAATCCCAACTGATGGTAATAGCGAAGCAGCGCGTATGGCAATGGGACAGTCCCCGATGCCATGCCGTACGCCATGCCGCCAACCCAGTCGTTGGCGCCGAATTCCCCCATCATGCCACGGTTCAGCATTAAGGGTACAGACGATACAGCATGCGCGGGAATGGAATCGTCTCACGCACATGATCCAAACCGCAGATCCAAGCTACCGTCCGCTCCAATCCCAGACCGAAGCCTGAGTGCGGAACCGATCCGTATTTGCGCAAATCCATGTACCATTGATACGCCTCTTCGGACAATTTATGCTCCTCAAAGCGCTGCTGCATCAGTTCAGGGTCATCGATCCGCTGCGATCCGCCGATGATCTCGCCATAACCTTCCGGCGCAATCATGTCTGCGCAGAGAACAACCTCCGGACGATTCGGATCCGGTTTCATGTAGAATGCCTTGATTTCGGCCGGATAATGCGTAATGAATACCGGTGTTTCATATTTCTCGGCAATCGCCGTTTCATGCGGGGCACCGAAGTCTTCTCCCCAAGGAATATCGAAGCCTTGTCCGTTCAGGAACTCGATCGCTTCATCATACGTAATGCGCGGGAACGGAGCGATTACGCGTTCCAGCTTGGATACGTCGCGTCCGATCGTTTCCAGCTCGGTACGGCAGTTTTTCAGCACGGACTGTACCACGTGAGCGATGAAACGTTCTTGCACGCGCAAGTTTTCTTCATGATCTACAAACGCCATTTCCGGCTCGATCATCCAGAACTCGATCAGATGGCGGCGCGTTTTCGATTTTTCGGCACGGAATGTCGGCCCGAACGAATACACTTTGCCGAGTGCCATCGCAGCCGCTTCCATGTAAAGCTGACCGCTTTGCGTCAAATAAGCATCCTCGTCGAAATATTTGATGTGGAACAGGTTCGTCGTTCCTTCCGCGGACGAAGGTGTCAGGATCGGAGGATCAACCAAAGTGAATCCGTTATCATCAAAAAACTGCTGAACAGCGCGCACGATTTCGGCGCGGACGATCATGATCGCGCGTTGTTTCGGGGAACGCAGCCACAGATGGCGATGATCCATCAGGAAATCGACCCCGTGCTCCTTCGGCGTGATTGGATAGTTTTCGGTCAAATGGATGATCTCGATGCCCGTTACCGTCATCTCATAGCCGGAATTGCTGCGCGGCTCTTCGCGAATAATGCCGGTCACGTACAAGGAGCTCTCTTGCGTCAAGCTTTTAGCGTCGTTCCAGAGTTGTTCGCTAACTTCGCTTTTGACAACGACCCCTTGAATATATCCGGTTCCATCGCGCAGTTGCAAAAACTGGATTTTGCCGCTGGAGCGTTTGTTGTTGATCCAGGCACCGATCGTTACGGTTTCGCCCACATGCTCGTTCACGTTACGAATAACACAATTCGTAGTCATGCCCATATCTCTCCTTGATTCCTGAATTTGAAAATGCAGCAGGCAGGCGTTTGCCTGCCCCTGCACTTCCTGATGCTGCTATATCCACTTTACAATCCAATTACTTGGAATTCAATACGATTCGATGCGTATCTCTCGCAATCACCAATTCTTCATTGGTCGGAATAACCAAAACTTCCACTTTGGAGTTTGCAGTCGTGATTCGGCGAGGTTCGCCCGAACGGATGGCATTCAATGCTTCATCCAGCTCAACGCCCAGATATGTCAGCTGCTCACATACTTTCTGACGCAGCACCACGGAGTTTTCCCCGACTCCGGCCGTAAAGACGATGACGTCGACGCCATTCATTGCAGCGGCATAAGAACCGATGTATTTGCGCAGACGGTACTCGTACATTTCGAAAGCGAGCGTGGAATTGGCATCTCCGTTTTCCATGCCTTCCGTGATTTCGCGCATGTCGCTGCTGATGCCGGAAATGGCAAGCAAACCGCTATGTTTGTTCAACATGGAGCTGACTTCGCTTACGCTCAGTTCTTCCTTGTTCATGACGTATGGAACGATCGCCGGATCAAGGTCACCGCTGCGCGTTCCCATCATCAAGCCTTCCAGCGGTGTCATCCCCATCGATGTATCCACGGAAACCCCGCCTTTAACCGCTGTTACGCTACCGCCGTTACCGATATGGCAAGTGATGATTTTCAGATCTTCCAGCGGACGGTTCAGGTATTCCGCCGCAGTCTTGCTTACGTAATCATGGGAAGTACCATGGGCACCGTAGCGACGAACTTTGTATTTTTTGTAAAGCACGCGCGGAATGGCATACAAATAAGCCTTTTCAGGCATCGTTTGGTGGAACGCCGTATCGAATACCATGACTTGCGGAACGCCAGGCATGTTCGTTTCAGCCGCGCGAATCCCCATCATGGCAGCCGGGTTGTGCAGCGGCGCCAGATCGAACAAACGGCGAATCTCGGACTTCGCTTCAGAATCAACCAGCGCGGATGCCTTGAACGCTTCCCCGCCGTGAACGACGCGGTGGCCGACGGCTTCGATCTCTTCGACCGATTTCAGGACGCCGTATTCCGCATGGGTAAGCATGTCGATAACTTTGCGGATCGCCGTGGTGTGTTCCAAAATTTCGCTGACTTCCGTTACGTCCTCGAAACCTGTCGGTTTATGGGTCAGAATCGAAGAATCCATGCCGATCCGTTCAACGAGTCCTTTGGCCAATACGGATTCATCCGTCATGTCGTACAATTGATATTTAAGCGAGGAACTTCCCGCATTGATTACGAGTAATTTCACAGCCGGTCACCATCCTTGTCGTACTTGAAGAAGCCTTCGCCCGTTTTCACGCCGAGATGTCCGGCGCGCACCATTTTTTTGAGCACGGTGGAAGGACGATATTTCAGTTCGCCGAATTCGCGGAACATTCTTTCCAGAGCCGCTTCAACGGAATCCAAACCGAAACGATCGGCCATTTCGAGCGGTCCATGCTGGAAGTTGTATCCGATGCGCATCGCGTCATCGATGTCCTCTGCGGAAGCGACGCCTTCCTGCAGAACGTGCAGTGCTTCGTTAATCAGAAGGCAGATCAGGCGGGAAGTAACGAATCCAGGGGATTCATAGATCATGACGCCTTTTTTGTCCAGGACCTCTTCAACGAACCTTCTGGTTTCGTCAAAGGTGCCGTCCGAAGTTTTCAACCCGCGAATAAGTTCTACAAGATCAACCCGGGATACCGGGTGAATGAAGTGCATGCCAATAACACGCTCCGGATATTTGGTCGAGCTGGCTAGCTCGGTCAAACTCAGCGTGGATGTGTTGCTTGCAAGAATGACGTTTGCAGGACAAACTTCGTCCAGTTTGCTGAATACAGCCTTTTTGGCTTCGAGATCCTCGGAAACCGTTTCGATCACCATATCGCAAGAACCCAGCTCGGCCAAGTGCGCTACCTTGGTAATCCGGGAGAGAATCAATTTTTTCTCGGCCTTCGTAATGGCCCATTTCTCCAGTTGTTTATCGAGGTTCGTCTCGATCATGTCGTAGGCATGATCCAGCTTCTCCGCCGTTTTTTCTACCAGAAGCACATCCAGTCCTTTGGCTGCGAGCATCTGGGAAATCCCTTGCCCCATCGTGCCGCCGCCGACAACTCCTATTTTTTTGAAAAACATGGTTTCTGCTCCATCCTTTCGCTTCTCTATTTCTCTATTGTACCCTGTTCGCCGAAAATTACAAATTTCGACCCAACAACTAATAATATCTTAGCACGAGTAAAAAGTAAAAAAAAATAACCGGCATACATAAATTATGCCGGTAAAAGGGCGTTGTCACGAAATTGACAACGAAATTGCTCCCCTGACAAAACTTCCTCCTTCATGAGGATATCCAGGGAGTTGTCGAAGATCGGTCTCTGTTCTTCAAGCAAGCGTTTCGTCTCATCCATCAGGCCCTGCAGAATCTCTTTATTTTCCCGCATCAGCTCTTCGGTCGTCACCATGTCCATGTTGACGATGCCAAGCGACGTCAACCCGGAAGACATCATCGTCTGCACGACGTTGGTTGCCTGCTCGAAGTCATTGCGCGATCCCGTACTGCGGCCGCCATAATACATCTCTTCGGCAGCTGCGCCGCCAAGCGCAATCATGATCTGTTCTTCCAAAAAACGTTTCGTATACAGGAATTGCTCCTGCTGAGGATTGTGCCGCACATATCCAAGAGCCTGTCCGCGAGGACTCAAGGCCACCTGGCTGACACTTCCCGGCCGTACCAGTTCGGCCATAATAGCATGGCCCAATTCGTGAATGGCGACCCGTTTCTTCTCTTCCACCGTGGACTCGCGGTCGGTCTTTTCGCCCATCATGACCTTATCAATCGCCAAGGACAGATGACGCTGTTCGATCAGCGGCAATCCTTCGCGCATCGCATAAATGGCCGCTTCGTTCATGACACTTTCCAACTGGGCTCCCGAAAATCCGTACGACTCCTCGGCCGTTTTCTCAAGGTCCACATCCTCTGTCAACGGCTTGTTGGCCGCGTGCAATTCCAGAATGTGCTTCCGTCCCTTCTTGTCGGGCAGATCAACCTGAATGTGACGGTCGAAGCGTCCAGGACGCGTGAGCGCACTGTCAAGCATCTCCTTGCGGTTGGTAGCTGCAATCAGCAAAATGCGCGGCGTGTCGGAGGAATAAATCCCGTCCATCTCGGTCAACAGCTGGTTAAGCGTCTGGTCGTATTCGCGTTGCTGGCCGCCTTCGCGTTTGCCGCCAATGACGTCGATCTCATCAATGAAAATAATGGCATTTTCCTTGTTTTCTTTGGCAGCACGCGTTTTTGCTTCACGGAACAAATCACGTATTCTGCCGGCGCCGACGCCAACGTACATCTCAACGAACTCACTGCCTGATGCTGCTACGAACACGGAATCCGTATAGTGAGCCGCCGCTTTGGCCATCAGCGTTTTGCCCGTTCCCGGAGGCCCTGTCAACAAAATGCCCTTCAACGGCCGAATGCCGAACTTCCGAATCTCCTCGTGACGAATCAAAAAGTCCAGTGCTTCGCGCAGCTCTTGTTTGGCGCTGTCCTGACCACCGATTTCCTCAAAGGTGAGCTTGGAAGGCCCTTTTTTCTTGCGTTTGCGCTCTTGCCCGGCTCCCACCGTGATTCCTCCGCGCATTTGCATCGTCAGAATCAGTGCTCCGACCAGCAAACCTGCAATGAGAACGGGAATGATATTAAACCCTATAAATGCGAGAAAAATCAGCAACACGGGTATGAATCCAATGATAATTTCCTTTGTCCATTTAGGCATTCGGCCACACTCCTATCTGTCCCGGAACACGCGGCAAAATGACAAACTTGCTCGCATTTCCGTCCCTGAGGCTAACGTATACGTTTTTATCGTCCATCGCTGTATTGACCTTAATGCCGCCTGTAGCCATCTTGCTTAGCGTTGGCGTAATTTCAGCATACTGTTTGTTTTCCATAGCCTGAGCCACGGTGAACAACGCCTCTCCCCACCAGTTGTCAAGCGTTTCGTTGGAACGGTCGACGACGTCCAGTTTGATGGAACGTGAACCGATTAAGGTTTGTCCTTCTTTATGAATATATTGAACCAGCTTGCCCAGATCGACATCCGGCTGCAAATCAAGTTTCAACAACACGTCATTGCGGTTAATGGTTATTTGAGCGTCTTTGACCCCGTCATACTGGGTCACCATTTTTTCAATGGGGTTATGCACGGCAACCTGACGATATGCAAACCAACCTCCAAACAATACGACGGCTGAAATCACGACAGTTAAAGCAATAGGCAATACTTTTAACTTCAAGTGTGCTTCCCCTCCAAAATTAGCCCGCATGAATCCATACAGGGCGTTGTATAGTCATCTGCGGAAATGCTGCAAGCCGACAAGCACGTGCATCTTGCTAAAATTCCAGCATTTCCGTCATTCGAATTTGCACAACAAGTACATATCTGAGTATATCACATCGTATATACGATTTCGAAGGCGATTATTTGAAGAATTTATTAATTTTAACTACTTAAATCCAAAATTTTCATCAAAGTACGGCAAACAACCGATCAGCAACATTCGCTGTCGGTTGTTTGGTCGTAAGCATGTCAGCTGTTCGGAATCGTATATACCAGATCCACTTGCTCCCCATTGCTAAAACGATAGAAACGATAATAACTGTGTGTATCATCATGATAATAAACTTGCCATACATAAATGCCGTTCACGACGCCAGGCAGGATTCGCTTGATTTCGCCATTCGGGACTTCGGAAGCGAATCTTTGGCGAATTTGAGCTTCGGACATTCCGTTCTGCAGCAGCTCGCTATGCACTGCCCCCGCCCCGGACAACGGTTTCCCCGTCTCGTCGAACTTGACCCACACAATGACGTCCTGGTTATCCTTATTGGTGCCGCTCAGCGTCCAATAGATGCTGTCTTCGCCCTCTTTCTGTCCCCATACGAATTTTTGAAAATTATCGTAGGACGTCAGCTCCAGCTGCTGCTGGGCGGCCTGCAGGGCGAGCGCCTCCTGATTGCGCTGGTCCTTGGTCACATAGACGTAATAGCGCTGCAATACAATCAACGCCACGATCAGGATCAGCAGCGATATCCATATCCACTTTTTCTTTTTCTTTTTCTTCAAAAGCCGAACTCCCTTTCCCTGATGAGGCTGCGCCCATGAGAAATTAACGGGCGAGCAGGCCCTCAAACGCCGATTGAGCTTCACGCAAAATGCGTTCCTCGTCCATCGTCAGGCACTCGCCATGTTTCACCACTTGTTTGCCATCTACCCACACATGCTCCACGTCTTTGGCCGACGCCGAATAAATGGCATGGGAAATCAGATCGGTATGCGGGTACAGATGAGGCTGGTCTATGTTGACCCCGATGAAATCCGCCTTCATTCCCGTTTCAAGCAAGCCGGTATTGTCGAGGAAAATCGAGCGTGCTCCGTATGCCGTTCCAAGCAGAAGCGCTTCGCCGGCCGGAACCGCAGTCGGATCACCGGACACGCCTTTATGAATCAATGCCGCCAGACGCATCTCTTCAAACATGTCCAAATTGTTATTGCTCGCCGGTCCGTCTGTTCCCAAAGAAACGGTCACGCCCGCTTTCAGCAGCTCAGGAACTCGCGCAATGCCGGAAGCCAGCTTCAGATTGCTGCCCGGATTATGAGATACTGCAACGTTATGGCGAGCCAAAATCTCGATTTCCTCATCGTTTAAATGCACGGCATGAGCCACGAGGGAAGGCCGCGAGAAAAAGCCAAGCTTCTCCAAGTGCGCTACAGGACGCAGACCGTAATCGGTCACGTTCTGTTCCACTTCGCGCAGCGTTTCGGACATATGGGTATGAAGCGGCAAATTCAGATCATGGGCAACCTGCACAAACTTTTCTATGTAATCCGGAGGGCACGTATAAGGCGCATGCGGAGACATTACGGCAGTAATCCGTCCATTTGCCTTCCCGTTCCAGTCGCGGGCAAACGCAGCCGCTTCGCCGAGCTTGTGCTTCTGTTCCTCTTCGGAGCAAAGACCGATGACGCCGCGAGCGAGCGCTGCACGAATGCCGGATTGCTCCACGACTTTGGCAACCTGATCCATGTGATCATACATGTCCAGAAAAGCCGTCGTTCCTCCTTTGAGCATCTCAAGCACCGACAAGGACGCCCCCCAATAAACGTCCTCAGACGTCATTTTCGCCTCCATCGGCCACATTTTCTCCTGCAGCCATACCTGCAGCGCCAGATCATCCCCGTGGCCTCTCAGCAGCGACATGGCGGCATGTCCGTGCGTATTGATCAAACCTGGCAGAAAGAGCAATCCTTTTCCGTCCACTTTCGGCAGGCTTTCATCTTCTGCCGGCAAGGATTCGCCGATATACTGAATTTTGTCGTCTTCCACCACCATGTATCCTTGAACCACGTTCCATTCCAAACCTTTGTTTACGGCGAATTTGCCGTTGTGTATAACCCATTTATTTGTCGTCATCCTGCTCGTCGTCCTTTCCATTTTCCAAATAATACGCAAGGCTTAGCAAATCCGTCGTAAAGTCCGCATTATGAATACGAACATGCGGCGGGGTTTTCAAGATGGTTGGCGCAAAATTCAGGATGGCTTCGATCCCGGATTCGATCAACCGGTCGGCCACATTCTGCGCTTCGGTATCGGGGACGGTGATGATGCCGATGCGAATATTAAGGTTTCTGACCGATTCCGTCAGCTCATTCATCGCTTGCACTTTCAAGCTGTTGATTTGGGTGCCGATCTTGGGTTCATATGCATCGAACACAGCCACGATTTTCATGTTGTCCTTTAAGTAAGCATTATAGTTGGACAAGGCATGACCCAGGTTACCGGCTCCTACCAACGCAACATTGATTTGCTGGTCGATCTTCAGGATATGGCGGATTTTCTCAATGAGATACGATACGTCATACCCGATGCCCTTGCGGCCAAAATCGCCGAAATAGGCCAAATCCTTGCGGATCTGGGCCGGATTGAGGTCCAGGCGCTGTCCCAGCTCCTGCGAAGAAACCGTCGTTACCTCACGTTGGTGCAATTCACTCAAATAACGCAGATATACCGGCAACCGCCTCACGACGGCTTCCGAAATTTTATCTGATTTCATGTTTTTTTTGCTCCTCCTTGCCAAAGCGCGATAAATAGATGAAAAGGGAGGCATCCCGCCGTGTACTCTAATTCGAATCATTTTAGAGGAAGGATGCCGCCTTATATTTGATGTACTTCTTTAACGTATCAACCCGCAGCCATGTAATCTCAACAAGTGTACCGCCTTTTGCAGGCGTTTCGCAACATTGCCGAAAAATGTTCTGTCGTTTCTACCTGAATTAGGTTTGTTCAACGTCTTGTTCGAGCCATTCGCTGATGCGCGGAACCATTTGCTCGGTCAGCATGTGTTCCATTTTTGGCCCAGGCAAGGAATATAAAAAGTATTTTCCGTAATATGATTCGATCACCCGCGTATCGTATACGATAACAACGCCGCGATCCTTGGCTGTGCGAACCAGCCTTCCGAATCCTTGCTTGAAACGAATGACCGCCTGAGGCACAGACAGCTTCATGAACGGGTTTTTTTTCTGCTGCTGCAATAATTCACTTTTGGCTTCCAGGAGCGGATGATTCGGCGGCTGGAACGGTAACCTGACAATAGCCAGACATGTCAATGCATCCCCAGGTATGTCCACGCCTTCCCAAAAACTGCTCGTCCCGAGAAGCACCGTCGCTTTGGCGTCTTGGAACCTGCGGGTGAGCTTGGACCGGCTGCCGCTGTCCACGCCCTGACCGAGCAAGGAGATTTCGTTTCCGGACAATGCTTCCTTAAGCGGGTCATACACTTGGCGCAGCATGCGGTAAGACGTAAACAGCACCATCATGCGCCCGCGCGTAGCGATGGCCGTCTCGGCCAACGATCGTACCAGCATGTCCACGAAATGCGCGTCCCCGATCGACCCTTTCACGCTCGGGAAATCGCGCGGTATCACCAGCAGCGCCTGATCGCGGTAGCGGAACGGAGACGGCAGCATCGCCGTGAGCAAACGATCATGCTCCGCGGCTTCCTGCAGGCCAAGCTGGTCAATCATGAATTGAAACGACTTATCCACGGACAGTGTGGCAGACGTAAGCACGACGCTTCTTTTTTTATCGAAAAACATTTCCTTCAGCTGCGCGCTCACGTCCACGGGAACGGCATACAATTGCAGCGATTTGCTGCGGAACTGGCCGCTTGCTTCCATCCAATACACCGTGGCAGCATCGTCCATTCGCATGAAGAAGCGCAGGTTTTCGCGCAGCGTGGAAAGGTCTTTGAACAAGCCCGTAATGTCCGTGATCAAGCTGTCCGACTGATAGTCGTCCTGATCCTCTTTCAGCTCGAGCATCAGCTTGTCTCCCTTGCGAATGAGATCGCCAAGCGTGACGTAAAGCTGATTCTCCTCGTTCTGCAATTCCTCCCACTTGGCCGGCTTCTGCGTGCTCTTCAAACGCAGGGAAAATTGTCCCGTCTCTCCCGGAGAAGCGTCGGTCCGTTCCGGCAGCAGGTTAAACAGCGCCTCGCTGAGCCGATCCCATATTTCTTTGGCTTCCAGCGCAATCGGGAACATCTGGTCAATGGCCGATCCCCATTCGACGGAACGTTCATGTCCCGACAGCTGAGAACGCAGCAGCGGAAGCTGTCCGTTGCGGCTGTCTTTGAACAAACGCGTTAACGTATGCACCAATGTGAAATATTTCATATGAAGTCCAAGATGTTTTCCTGCTACATCTTCCAAGTGATGGGCCTCGTCGATGACAAGGCTCTCGTAGGACGGCAGCAGCTGATGGCTGGCCTTTACGTCGGTAAACAGCTTCGAATGGTTCGTGATGACGATGTCCGATAAGCCTGCTTCATGCTTGGCCCGGTGATAATAACATTTGCGGAACCAAGGACAGGAGCGCCCCAGACAGGATTCCGATTCGCTCTGCACCGTCTCCCAGAAGTCCCCGCCGCGGCCGCTGAGATTCAGTTCCTCGTCGTCCCCGGTCTCGGTCTGGGTAAGCCAGACGATCATCTGCGCCGCGGTAAAATAATCTTCCTTCGGCGTCGAAAATTCGCGGCCGTTAATCTTGTGCTCGAATTTGCGCAGGCACAGGTAGTGTCCTCGTCCTTTAAATACCGCAGCTTTAAAAGGAAAAGGCACAACTTGGGTCAAAAGAGGAATATCCCGCTCCCGCAGCTGTTCCTGCAGGTTGATCGTATGCGTGCTGACCATTACCTTTTGTTCCTGCTTCACGCTCTCATAGATGGCTGGCAGCAGGTAACCGAGCGATTTCCCCGTGCCCGTTCCGGCTTCGATGAGCAGGTGTTTATCCTCGCTCAGGGCTTGCCGGACGCTGCTGAACATCTGGGTCTGCGCCTCGCGTTCTTCATAATGCTCCAGCGTATTCTGCAGGTTGCTCCGAACCTGCTCCATATATTGCTCAAAGCTGATGCCTGCCAGCGGATTACCGTCCTTCTCGTCGCGAGGCGCGCCGATTTCGGTCCAATCGCTTACATTGAGCGCGAGTTGGCGATAATAGGTTCCATCCAAATCTTGAATGGGCTCGGCTTCCTTTTCCATGCGCAGCCCGTCAAAAAACCACCCCAGATCGCTGTCCTCGGGGGCAAAAAGGTCGCTCAGGCGCTGGATCGTAATGAGCGGCAATTCACGCAGCTCGTCAAAACACTTTAACAGCACGTATGCCGTAGCCAATGCATCGCTATCCGCCTGGTGCGGACGATCATGTTGAAAGCCGAACTCGGACGAGACGTACCCGAGCTGGTACGAGCTCAGCGAGGGGAACGTGATTTTAAGAAAATCGATCGTATCCAGAATGCGGCCGGTGAACGGCAAATAACCGCAGCGGTCCAGCGCGTTCTGGAGAAAATGAAAGTCAAAGGCGACGTTGTGCCCGACCAGCACGACATCATCCAGCAGCGGCACCATTTCCATCATCATCTCTTCCAATGATGGCGCGTCCGCCACATCTTCGTCCGTGATTCCCGTTAACCCCGTAATGAACGGCGGGATCGGAACTTCCGGATTTACATACGAACTGTATATTTGAGAAATGCTGTAGTCATGATCTATTATGGCAAGCCCGACCTGAATAATCTCGCCGTCGGACTGTGTGCCGGTTGTTTCAAAATCCAAAACGGCAAATTTCATTGCAATTTACGGTCCCTTCATTTCAGTCTATGTTACAGCATAGCAAAAAAAAGGGCTTTTGAAAATTAACTGACAAAAAAGCGGTGTCCCATCCGCTATGCCAAAGGAGGGGACACCGTTTTTCGCTCGCCGGCCGGCACGCCCTGCGGGCTATGCCTTGCGTCAGCTGATTCCATATTGCATTGGTCCGCTGCTGCGCCTGCAGGCGTCCATATTGTACAGCGGTTCGGTCAAAGTCGGGTCATGCTGCAGGGCCTGCGCAAACAACATCTGTGCTGCCTTGGTGTTTGCCTGTTTGGCTTCGATGCAGCCAAGGGCATTACACACAAGACCTTTGAGCCTCGGGGACCCATTCAGATGCAGAATGCGCTGCAGGTGTTCTTGCGCATCGGCGTTCTGCTCGAGATGAATATGCGAAAGCCCCAAATAATAACGGGCCAGCGCGCTGTCGGGATAGTCATTCACCACACGGGAAAATTGCATGATCGCTTGCGGGTACATTTGCAGCTTAAAGTATCCTTGGCCACGACTGAAACATTCCAAATGCAATTCCGGAAGGGCCGTCACTGCTTCCTGTTCCGGTTCAAGCTTGGCCGCAGGCCTCATGTCCTGCTCGCGAACCTGGCTCATTTTCTCCTCGAACATCAGCCATTCGTCGATGACGCTATCACTCATCCGCTTGAGCAAATTCCACTTTTGCAGCAATTCCTGTTTTTTCAGGCCCTCGGCAGAAGGGTAGCGCTTGATAATCTCATCTAACATGTCATTCATTTCCGCGAAAACATGCTGGAACATCGTTGCATCCCCACCCTTGAAAAAATGGATTAGTGCAGTGACCTGTACTCATTTTTTGCAGGGGGGTCCCTTTTCATTCTCGTTCCCAGCCGATTACATCACCGTGGCGTGAACTTCCTTTTTAGACGTTTGTACAGGTCGGTTATGCTCGTCGACGAAGACAACCGTAGGCTGGTGAACGTTTGCTTCTTCCTGGGACATCATTGCATATGAAATGATAATGACCGTGTCGCCCGGCTGTACCAGGCGCGCCGCCGCACCGTTCAAACAGATTACGCCGCTGCCGCGCGGACCAGGAATCACATACGTTTCCAGGCGAGCGCCATTGTTATTGTTGACGATCTGTACCTTCTCATTCTCCATCAGATCTGACGTTTCCATTAAATCCTCATCGATGGTAATGCTGCCCACATAATTCAAATTGGCTTCCGTTACGGTCGCCCGATGGATTTTCGATTTCATGAGTGTTCTAAACATGAGATGGCACCTCCGTAGTTTGCAGCATGGTATTGTCGATCAGTCTGGTTTTGCCGAACTTTACGGCGAGCGCGATCAAGAGATCGTCCCTGCCATGGACTAGCGCCTCATCCGCAAGAGGTTCCAGACTTGGAAATGCCTGAATTTCGGCATAATCAATGACCGCTCTCGGTGAACGGCCGATTTCTTCACGCAAAATGCGGCGAATATCTCCGGCAGTAATGTCCTTTTTGGCACGAACGGCATCTTCGGCGGAACGCAGCGCCTTGGACAGAACCAAAGCCTCCTGCCGATCCTCTGCGCTCAAGTAAACATTGCGCGAACTCAGGGCCAACCCGTCGCTCTCACGCACGATCGGGCACGGTACAACGGTAACCGGCATATTGAGGTCATTGACCATTTGCTGGATAACCGCAACCTGCTGCGCATCCTTCATGCCGAAAAATGCACGCTCCGGCTGCACGATATGGAACAGTTTGGAGACCACCGTCGTAACTCCGTCAAAGTGACCCGGACGGGAAGCGCCGCACAGGCGCTCCGTCAAACGGGATACCGACACGGTCGTTTGCGTTGGGCGAGGATACATCTCATCCACCGAAGGGATGAACACCAGATCAACGCCTTGAGCTTGAGCCGTGTTCAGATCTCTTTCTTCGTCCCGCGGATAGCTGTCAAAATCTTCGTTGGGACCGAACTGAATCGGATTGACGAAGATGCTCAGCACCACGATGTCGCTCTGGCCCCTGGCAGCCTGCATCAGGCTGGCGTGTCCCTCGTGCAGGTATCCCATCGTTGGAACCAGGCCTACGATAGGTTCTTTTCCTTCGGATAACACAGCTTTGCGCATCAAGCCGATCTCGCGTCTTAATTCCGCGATTGTACGAATAACCTTCATGCGTTGCTTCCCACCTTCTCTTTGCGATGTCCGTACAACTGCTCGACAACGCCGTCGGCAGCATTGAATACATGTTCTTCGGCAGGGAAGGAACGTTCTTTAACTTCCTTGACGTAAGCTCCGATGCTATTGCGAATAAGCGTTCCAACGTCTCCATAGGTTTTCACGAACCGCTTCGGCATATAAGGAGACGCGTATTGAACCACGTCATGGAATACAAGCACCTGGCCGTCGCAGCCTCTGCCCGCACCGATGCCGATCGTCGGAATGGAAAGTTCCTGCGAAATCGCTCTCGCGACTTCTTCGGTGACAAGTTCCAGCACAATGCCGAAGGCGCCGGCCGCTTCCAACGCCTTTGCCTCATCCATCAGACGTTTCGCGTCCGCAGCATCCTTGCCTTGAATGCGATATCCGCCGATTTGGTTGACCGATTGCGGGGTCAAGCCGATATGACCGAGCACAGGCACACCGGCCTGAACGACGGCTCTAACCGTATCTGCGATTTCGAGTCCGCCCTCGAGCTTCACGGCATGAGCATGGCCTTCCTGCATCAGCCTGCGCACGCCCTTCAACGTCTCGTCCACGCTGCCGTGATACGTCATGAACGGCATGTCGGCCACGATAAACGTATGGGAGGCTCCGCGCACAACCGAGCGGGTATGATACACCATATCGTCCAGCGTGACGGGTAAGGTAGAGTCGTATCCAAGGACGACGTTTCCCAATGAATCGCCAACGAGAATAAGATCGATTCCCGCTTCTTCCGCAAGCAGGGCGGTCGGATAATCGTACGCCGTAATCATGCTGAGCGGAATTCCGTCCTGTTTGTATTTTTTCATTTTCACGATGTTTAACGCCTGTTTGTTTGCCATTCTTGTATGGCTCCTTTCTCCTTTTCATTTGAAACAAAACAAAAAAACCTTTTAGTTTCCCACTAAAAAGGTCCCGAAAAGTTAGAAAAAACGTCCAACGACGCGCTTTCTGAAAGGAGACAGACCGCTTGCAGCGGAAATATTCTTGCAATACCAGGAACGAGTCGAAACCTCGAGGTTCGCGCCACTGATATTATCAAAAAAGAATCACCTGCGATCGTCCCTTCTGTCTCGGTCCTCTTCGGCTCAGAGCAGAATCCAACAACTCACTTTAACCGCGCCCGAAGCTGGTAATGCAGAAGCTCGTTCTTCATCCAATCAGCTCAAGCGGCGCATTGCTTATGTTGCGTTTCATCGCAAAATGGCATACTGCCCCGGAGTGCAATTCGGCATGTCTTTAACCGATATCGCCTCACGAAGACAGTATACCAGAGTTCTGCCCAAACTTCACGCGTAAATGTTCACTTCAGTTGCCGATATTCGACAATGTTTTCAGTCGATCAGCGATATTTCTCCCGAAACGACCATAACGCGTTCTCCGTTATCCTGTTCCACGAGCAGAGCGCCCGAAGGGTCAAGGCCGATCGCACGGCCTTCGATCGAGCCTTGCGCATTATACACCTTCACCTGCCGGTGAACGGTAACCGATAACGCTTCCCAGAGCGAGGCAATGATGCCGAAGCCATCTTTTTTGTACATGGAATATAACCCTTCCAGCTCGTTAAGAATGGCTGCCGCCAGCGGGGCGCGATCGACCATGTGTCCCGTCTCCATTCGAATGGAGGTGGCGATCGATCTCAGCTCTTCCGGATAGTCGTTCTCCTCGAAATTGACGTCCACGCCGATGCCGGCGACGCAATAACGCAGGACGTGGTCCTCCACCGCCGATTCCACCAATATGCCGCACATTTTGCGGCCGCCGATCAACAGGTCATTCGGCCATTTGATGCCGACGTCCGCCCCTGTGCATGCCCGAATGGCCCTGCAGACAGCCACCCCCGCCAGCAGTGTCAGCTGAGGCGTGCTTTGCAGGGGCAGATCCGGACGCAGCAGCAAGCTCATCCAGATCCCCTTTCCTGCAGGGGAATAAAACTTTCGGCCAAAGCGGCCCCGGCCCCCAGTTTGCTCCTCTGCCAGGACAACGATGCCTTCTTCATGCCCTTCCTCGGCCAGCTTCTGGACTTCGCCTTGCGTCGATACGGTCGAATTCAGCAGGACCGTCTTTCTGCCAAAAACGGTCGTTTTCAGGGCCAACTGGAGCGCGGCTGCGTCAATGCTGGCCGGCTTGGAAACGAGCCGATATCCTTTGCGGGATACTGCCTCAAATTCGTACCCCAGCTCCCGCAGCTTGTTGATCTGTTTCCAGACCGCTGCTCTGCTAATCGACAGATTGCGGCTTATTTCCTCCCCGGACACGAATTCGTCTCCGGAATTCAGCAGCATATTCAGCAATTCCTCATGCTTGGTCAAGCTTACTCACCCGCTTTACTTCAGCGACCAGCGCTTCCTGCTGATTCGCTATATTTCCGATCGCTGCTTCCTTCAGCAAGTGTTTCATCAATTGCCCAAGCCAAGGTCCTCCCTTGCGATCAAGCAGCCGTAACACATGTTCCCCCGTAATATCGAGGTCCTTTAATGCATGAACCTGCATGGAATCGCTCCACTCTGCAGCATGTGCATGCAAAACCCTAAGCCGCGCGTTTTCCTCTTCCTTCTCGTCCCGCCAACGCTCAGGAAGAAGCGGCTGGATGTGAAGCCAATCCCGGGTCGCCCGATCTCCGTAGGTCAACACGCCGGTAATCCATTCGGACCGTAAGCCCCGATCGTCATGATGAACCTTGATCAGATTACGAACGTGATCTTCCACTCGCAATACGCCGGTAATGCGGGCACGATCGTCATTCGAAAATGTCCAACCGCGCAGCAGGACATCCGCCTCGTCCCACGCATAACCACCGGACAACAGTAACAGCGACCAGCGCAAGATGGCACGTTCACCGGCCAGTTTACCGAGCTCGCCCAAACGTTTTCGGGAGAACCGTTCAGCGCTGACCGGAGCTTTGACATGTTCCAGCACCTTGCTCCGGAACAACAGCTCCAAACCGCGTAACGGATGCGGTCCTGCCATCATTTTAACCATTTCCGTGCGGACCCGCTCCATCGCGATATGCTGCAGAAGCTCACGCTGCAACACAAGGGCCTTCCATGTATTGTAGGTGATCCGAAAATGGAATACAGAGGAAAACCTGACGCAGCGAAGCATTCGCAGCGCATCCTCGCCAAAGCGTTCGTTCGGTGCACCCACACACCGGATTAACCGATGACGAATGTCGTCCTGTCCTCCGAAAGGGTCAACGACCTTCCCGTTTATGTCCATGGCCAGCGCGTTCATCGTGAAGTCTCGCCGCTGAAGGTCTTCTTTCACGTCCTTGACGAATTGCACGGCGGATGGTCTGCGGCTGTCCTTATATTCCGATTCGGTTCGAAACGTCGTTACCTCAAAAAAGCATCCTCCGGACCGCACCGTCACCGTCCCGTGCTGCAGCCCTGTCGGGATGTAGTCCGGAAACAATTCCATCACCTGTTCCGGAGCGGCCGAGGTCGTAATATCCATATCGTCCACGGCTCGGCCGAGAAGTTCATCCCGAACGCATCCTCCGACCCAGTACGCTTCATAACCATTCTCGTTCAATATGCGCAACACGTTTTCGCTTTGCCGTGCCATCTCCCGATCTTCTACATGTGTCCACTGGATCACATCATTCACCTCATTACTTCCCGGCAGCGGCTGCTTCGTTCCAACGGCCTCTACCCTTTGGAATCAACCGCAAACCGGTTTCAGGTCAGGCACTTCACGCCCGAGCACCCGATAATAAATTTGTTCATACTCGTGACGAATGGCGTCGTTGCAAAAATCATGGTGAGCCCGTTTCAGGCAAGCTTCTCTAAACTCAGCGGTCAAACGGTCATCCGTCAACAAACGGATCGCGTTGTCGGCCATGGAAGCCGTATCGCCGATCGGCGACAGGAAGCCCGTTTTGCCGTGAAGCACAAGCTCCGGAATGCCTCCTGCTTGCGATCCGATGGTCGGCACGCCGCAGGCCATGGCTTCGAGGGCCACGAGTCCGAAGCTTTCCTTTTCGGAAGGGAGCAGCAGCACGTCAGCCATGGAGATCACTTGAGCGATATCGTCCTGTTTTCCCAGAAACTGAACTTTGTCGCCCAGTCCCATATCGTTGATTTTCCATTGGATTTTCGGCAAGTCCGGTCCTTCTCCGACAAACAGCAGCTTCGCCGGAACCTGCTCCTGCACCTGACGGAACACTTCAACGACGTCCTGCGTCCGCTTTACCGGACGGAAATTGGAAATATGCATCAGTATTTTTTCATGCGGAGCGGCGAATTCCCTGCGCAAACTGGCGGCGTCACGCGGGTAATACACCCTTTTATCGATAAAATTGTACGTCAGGTCGATGGGCCGCTGAATATCCAGCAAGTCCACGGTTTCCCGGATCAGATCGCGGGAAACGGCGGTTACGGCATCACTTTCGTTTATGGCCAGACGGATGAGGTCCTTCAACGATTCGTCCTGAGCCAGGACGGTGATATCCGTCCCATGCAGCGTCGTTACGACTTTAAGATCGTCGCCGACCATTTGCTTGGCCAAAAAGGCACAAACGGCATGCGGTACGGCATAGTGCACGTGCAACAGATCGAGTTGTTGAGATTTGGCTACCTGCGCCATTTTGGTCGCAAGAGACAGGTCGTAAGGCGGGTATCGAAATACATAGTAATCGTTGACCTCCACCTCATGGTAAAAAATATTTCTTTGAAATGTGCCCAATCTAAACGGGATGCTGTTCGCTATGAAATGAACCTCATGCCCCTGTTCGGCAAGCAATTTGCCGAGCTCCGTTGCGACAACGCCAGACCCTCCGAGGGACGGATAACAGGTAATCCCGATTTTCAGCTTTTGATCCATCCGGTTGGACGCCCCCTTGTTCTCCTGCTGATCTGCAGGTTGATAATGATGCAACGGAAAATAAAATATATGCATTCACAACAGGCTATCTTGCCTGATTGACAACGATGATTTTAAACGGAATCGCCGAACCTTTGAACGACGTAAGGCGTCAGCGTTGCGAAACCTTCGGCATATGCGATCTGGCTCCGCTGCCCCAGTAAGGAATCTCTGGCCTTTACCCGTTCCACGTAACCCGCATTCAGCGGCGTAGCTACAGAACCCGCCTCCATCTCGAACTGGGAGCGGTAACTTCGCAGCGAATTCTCCTTTTGCGCGTAGTATTCCGTAATGTCCATGATCAAATCCGTAGGCCCAATGTCGTTGATAAAATAAAAATACTGCTCCTTCACCTGCACGGCAGGCATGTCCGGCATGTAATTTCTCAGTTTGGCGTTAAATACGGCTTCTTGCACCAGTTTGCTGCACATGACATGGTCGGGATGACGATCCTCCCAATAAGGCGCAAACACGATGCGAGGAGCTTGGCGGCGAATTTCGGCGGTCACGGCCTGCACGTTATCCGGCGTAATATATAACCCCCGGTCTGGCAAAGCCAGATTGGTTCGACACGAAAGACCGAGGATGCGGGAGGCTTCCTCCGCTTCCTCGGCCCTGCGCTCTACCGTGCCGTTGGACGACATTTCCGCGCGCGTCAAGTCGCATATCCCGACCTTCAATCCCAACGCGGTATGTTTGGCAATCGTTCCGGCCATGCCGATCTCGGCGTCGTCCGCATGCGCCCCGAAAACAAGGATATCGAGGCTCATTGGGAATCCCCTGCATTTACTCCCGCTTCGGGCTTGTATTTATGTACGAGTTCCCTCCAAGCGAAATCGCCGCGATCCAGCGCCTTCACCAATATTTCGGCCGTCGCGATGTTGGTTGCCAGCGGAATGCCTTGTACGTCGCACAAACGAAGCAGTGCGTTAATGTCAGGCTCATGCGGCTGGGCCATCAACGGATCACGCAAAAATATGATCAAATCCATCTCGTTTTGGGCAACAAGCGCGCCGATCTGCTGGTCTCCGCCAAGCGGGCCGGATTCGAAGCGATGAATTTGCAGCGACGTGCCTTCCATGATGCGAAGCCCCGTCGTGCCCGTCGAGTACAATTGGTGACCATCGAATACGGATTCGTAGGCGGTCACGAAATTCACCATTTCCTCTTTCTTGCGATCATGGGCGATAAATGCGATTTTTAACATGATGACGGTCTCCTTTTAGTCGATAAAATGGTCAAATCCATAAATAAGCCCCGTATACTGCATCACTTTCTGTATGCCGATCTTGACGCCTGGCATATAGCCTGCGCGTTCGTAAGAATCATGCCTGATTTTCAGCGTCTGCCCGAAATCGCCAAACACTACTTCTTGCTGTGCAAACACCCCCGGCAAGCGCACGCTATGAATTCGGAACCCGTTGAAGTAGCCTCCGCGCGATCCTTCGATGATCTCTTCTTCGTTCGGATTTCCCTGACGGAACTCTTTGCGTGTCTCCGCGATCAACTCGGCCGTTTTGACGGCCGTTCCCGAAGGCGCATCCAGCTTCTGATCACCATGATATTCGATGATCTCGACATTCGGCATATGTTTGGCCGCCATCGCCGCGAAACGCATCATCAAAATAGCGCCGATCGAGAAGTTGGGTGCGATCAGCCCGCCAATTCCTTTTTCGGTGCACAACTTGTCCAGCTGTTCAATTTGCTCTGGCGTAAAACCGGTCACTCCCATTACAGGTCTGACGCCATGACGTATGGCAATTTCCGTATGTTGGTAAGCGAATTTAGGGATGGTGAAATCTACCATGACCTCGGGTTTTGCCTGTGCAAAAGCCTGTTCGATATTGTCTGTAACGATAACCCCGCATTCAGGCAAACCTACCAAAGTGCCTGCATCGAGGCCCGCACCGGAACGGTTGACCGCCGCGACCAGTTCAAGCTCTGGATCCTGGAGGACCAATTTTACAACTTCCCGGCCCATGCGGCCTGCCGCTCCGATTACGGCAACTCGAATTACTTCACTCATCTTAGCTGCAACTCCTCACTATTGTTCGTTCGATGTTTTCCCTTCTCGTGACCGTGAGATGCTCACGGGCGAGATCTCTAATGGATGGACTTCATACGTTGTTTGATCTGCTGTAACAGCTGCTGCAGCTGTACATTCTGAGGATCGAGCGCAAGCGCTTCGCGCACCGTGCTCAATGCACGTTTGAATTCGTTCAGCTCGATATACGCAAGCGCAAGCAAAACATGCGCTTCCAATTGCAACGAATCCAAACGGATCGCCTCTGACAGCAGTGCGACTGCCTGTACGCAGTGCTCCGGCGATTTGCCGTCCCCCTGCTCCAACAAGGCCTTAGCTTGATTGGTCCGCTGCTTGGCCTCAAGCGTATGCAAATGAAGAAGATACTCTTCCGTACCGCCGGACAAATCCACCGCTTTTCGGGCATATTCAAGCGCAGAGCTCAAATGCTGGCTGCGGGCCTGCGTAATCGAACAGCGGTAATACAGTTCCGCATGTCCCGGATAAGCAAGGATGGCTGTCTCGAACCAACGGATCGCCTGTTCAAAATCATTTTGCAAAATACAACGGTAGGCCCGCTGCAAATAGTCCTCGGGTTTCATCATGCACACTGTCCCTCCCCCTATAGGGTGATGGTACAGCATATGTAATCAAGGCCTAATCGGTGTTTTTTGGCGTCCAGCGATTAGCGTCCCGGGTATTGAATTTATGCATGACTTTGTCGTGCGCCTCCGCAAGGTCGATCCCCAGAGAATTCGCAAAACAAATCGTAATGAATAAAATATCGCCGAGTTCAAGCTCAATGGAGTTGTCCTCTTCGGTAGCCTTTTTGGGCTTTTCACCGAATTGATGATTGACTTCCCGTGCCAGCTCGCCCACTTCTTCAGACATGCGGGCAAGCATCGCCAGCGGACTGAAGTATCCCTCCTTGAATTGGGATATGTATCGGTCTACTTCGCGCTGCATTTCTGCGATGCTTTTCTCCATGAGAACGGATTCCCCTTTTGAAATTAATCATATTGAATTTTTCAACTTTCATTTGTTCCTAATATATCAGTTATTGCGTTTTACTTCCACCATCGGCGTGCACAAATCATTTTTGAAACCACCGTTAAACAGGTATACTATATAAATCGCATTAATCAATCACATATTCGCGAAGGAATATAAATCAATTTACATATTGGAGTGAGAAACCTATGAGCAATGCCAAAGTCTGGTCGCAATTCAAAATCGTATTGCCCATTTTGCTGGGCACGGCGTTATATGCATTCGGCCTCCTGTATTTCATCATTCCCAACAAGCTGATGGAAGGCGGAGTCACCGGGGTCACTGTGCTTCTGAATTACGCGTTCGGCATTTCGCCGTCACTCACGACCTTGATTATCAATATCCCCCTGTTCTTGCTGGGTTTAAAAATTCTTGGCGGAAAACAGATGATCTACACAGGGATCGGAATCGGCTCCCTTACCGTGTTTCTATGGTTATTCGAGAAAATGATTCACGGAGGATGGATCGAGCCCCTCCATACAGAGAACGATCTCTTGCTTGCAGCCCTGTATGCCGGCGTCACCTTGGGCGCAGGTCTGGGCATTGTGTTTCGCTGGGGAGGTACGACAGGGGGCTCTGACATTATCGCCCGCATTTTAAACCGCAGGTATGGCTGGAGCATGGGCCGGGTACTCTTGGGAATCGACTTTATTATCATCGGCCTTTCCTTGATCTACATTCCCAAAGAAAAAATATTGTACACCCTCGTCGCTGTGTTCATCGCTTCAAAGGTCATCGACTTCATTCAGGAAGGGGCCTACTCGGCGCGTGCATTCATGATTATCAGCGATTACGCGCCCGAGATCGCGGAACAGATTACACGTGATATGGACCGCGGCGTCACACTTATTCCAGCCATCGGGGCATACTCCAAGCAAGCAAAACATATGGCGTATTGCGTGATCTCGCGTCAGGAATTCAGGCGTTTGCAAACGATCGTACGCTCCATCGACCCTCGTGCATTTGTCATTATTAACGACGTGCATGATGTGCATGGCGAAGGTTTTAAAGAAAGCTGACATTCAGCCCGGATACGGTGCGCAACGACAACAAACAACCTCTGCCGTCAAGAAGGCTTCTCCGCGAAAGGCTTCTTGTGAGCAGAGGTTGTTCGGCGGTCAGCGTTGAAATGGTACGATTCCATCCTGCTGCGCCCGGTATTTTCGATATCCGGCATATCCGAGCGCGATGACGATCACAGAAGTGATCAGCAATCCTGCCGTTCTTCGGTCAGGTCCATCCACGAAAGCGACGAAAGCACTCTCGTCCTTTTCCCTGCCGAACAGTAGGTTTACTTGCTCGCTTCCATGTTCAAACATGCTTCTCAGCTGTCCCCAATCAGTTTGTTTGGACGTGACCAACCCTTTGATATGGGAAAGCCATGCATCCAGCTGCTCAATCTGGGAAGGCTCACGACGAATGAGTGCAGCAGGCCGAATGGTCTCGTAATGTTCCTCCAACGCATTGAATAGACCTGCGAGCTCGTCAGAACGAACGCGCTGTTCCGCAGCGAGAGTAAGTGCCTGCAGGTCATTTTGCATAATTTTGAAATATTGCAGCCACAAGGGCTTGGCCGGATTCGCAAGGCTATCAGCGGCCAGCCGCAGTTTGGCGGAGGCCTGCTGCAAGGAAACCTCATCGTTTCTGACCCGGGCTGCCGCCTCCTTCACTTCAACCACCGTTTCGGTTAACGCATGAATTCCCTCCACGGTGGCCTGACCGTCAAACGAAATATGCTCCAGCCTTTGGCTAATGCGCGAAATGCCCTCCTGCACCTGTTCGATATCCTTGTCCAACACATGCCTGTAAAGGGCTGCCGCGGCTTCATTCAGCTGCTGAATCGAATGATTGACCGTTACTCCCTGATCCGTTCGACCAACTTCCCCGCTATCCTGTGCAGACACGCTGGATGACAAGTTTGTCCACGTCCATGCCGACAGCACGGTGAACAACAATGCCAATCGTCGCAGTTGAGCAATCAATTTTTTTTCCATGGACATCCCCCCACCATCAATGTATGGCAGAGGACTTGCCCTTAGAACAAAGCCATAAGTAAGATCTGGATCGGATCGCTTAAGCTCGCTTTGCCTGTCTCAACGCAAGCCAGGCAGCCAGAATGCTTGCCAGCGTGAGTCCAATGGTGAAGTTTCGAACGCCAGCCACGTATGGCATCAACGCTCCCGGCAACCATGGGAAAATATCGTATGTATAGTCCATCGTATCATTCAACAACGTCCATGCGCTTGCAAAGAGAAGCGCTCCCCAGCGAAAACCACAGAATCGAACGTAAAACAATGCTTCCACCGCCATGGCTCCGTGAGAGGCAATCAGCATCCAGTGCTGCCAGGAGACCGGTCCGCCAAACGACCAGCCTGCAAAAATAATCGAAATGGCCCATACACCGTATTTAACCGAAGTGACAACCGCCAATGCTTGAATGACATGGCCGATTCGGTTTAGAAACCTGGATTGCGGCTTGTAAAGCACCCACAGCAGCGACAAGGTGAAAAACAGGCTTGCCGTCGGGCTGTCAGGGACAAACACGATTTGCCACAAGGGCTGCTCGGCCAAGGTCTGTTCAAGCTGGTCTCCGTACCATATGTATCCATAAACCGTTCCTACTGCGTTGCACCAAAAAAGAAGCCATAGAAAATAACGATTCGTCAAAAATTCCCGACTCCAAAAATACGATAAAGCCAATGTCGCTGCCCCTTCCATTCAAACTTCCTTTATGCGCTATAGAAACATAGAAACCGCACTAATCAATCACACCCGGTCACTGCGAGTGCATTACCATCTTCAGTCCTGTGTGCCCTTCGCTTCTTCAGATTGGTTCTGCCTCTCCGTTAACGTGTGTATGTTTCTTGGCGCTTGCTATACTTTCTTCCTTCGGCTTCAGCCTATTGCCGCGCCTTTTGATCTTACCAAAAAAACCTGACCGTATCCACGATCAGGTTTCATTAGAGTGCCGATGTTTATTGTTCCGCCTTTTGACTGGCTAACCATGCCGTCAACTGATTGATGTCCTCATCCGTCAGGCCTTGGGCTATCGCGTTGTCATACTGGGCAGGCATGCTGTTGTAACCTTCCTTGATAATGGTCAGGATTTCCTCCTGGCTGTGCTTGTCGCCTACGCCGCGAAGCGTAGGTCCTCCCGCGCCTTTCATGTCTGCTGCATGGCATGCGACGCAGCCTGCCTTTTTGTACGTTTCCATTGCCGGATTATCCTTGTCCACGATCGCGATGTCCTGCTGTTGGCCCGGGGCATTGGACGTCGGAAGCCCCTGTTCGTGCTTCTCCCGGGCTTCCTCTTCGCGCTGGATATGTTCCGGTTTCTGTCCGGTTGCCTCCAGTTCATGCTTGTAATGGGTCCAAGCGACATTGGTCAGATAGAATACCGAAATCACCGACAAAATCATAAGCGAGGACGCAATAGGGCGTTTATAAAACCGACGCTCCTTGCCCGTGTCGAGAAACGGTGCCAGCAACAAAGCTCCAAAAGCCACGCCGCTGACGCCTAACACGCCAAGCAACACATAGTCGCCTGAGGCGTACGGGTACTTCAAATACTGATAGAGAAACAAAAAGTACCAGTCCGGCATCGGAATGACCGATGCGCTCGGGTTAGCCGGATATCCTAGCGGAGCCGGTTCCGAAATGGTCAGAACCAATATGCCGACGAGTACAACGACGCCAACCATCCATTCCTTTAACAGAAAATTAGGAATAAACGCTTCGGACTTGCCGGGATACGCCGTATAGTCGGGCGGAGTAATAAAGCCGCTGCCTTTACGGACCCTCGAGTCGCCAACATAAACGACTTTTTCCTGCTTCTCCGGTTGATCGGACTTGTGTCCGTGAGCCATCGCAATTCCTCCCTTCTACGTTTATAAAGGTCCCGAAATGCCCTGTCTGCGGATCATGATGAAGTGTCCGACCAGAAGCACCAGAAGCACTGCGGGGAGGAAGAATACATGCAGGGCAAAAAAGCGTGTCAGCGTCTGCGCACCAACGATGGTACCGCCTTGCAGGAACTCCTTGATGATCGGTCCCAGCCATGGAACCGTGTTGGCGATTTCGAGCGTCACTTTGGTCGCGAAATACGCCTTGTTGTCCCAAGGCAACAAATAACCTGTCAATCCCAAACCAAGCATTACAAAAAAGATCAACATGCCGACAACCCAGTTCATCTCGCGCGGCGCTTTATACGAACCGGTAAAAAACACGCGCATCGTATGTAGAAACATCATGACGATAACCAGGCTGGCTCCCCAATGATGCATCCCGCGCACGATTTGTCCAAAGGCAACCTTTGTCTGCAAATACTCGACGCTGGCATAGGCATTGATGATATCGGGCACATAGTACATCGTCAGAAACATCCCTGACAAAATCTGAATTACGGTAATAAAGAACGTCAATCCGCCGAAACAATACACGAATGCCGAGAAATGATGCGCGGGGTTTACGTGCTCGGGAACTTCATGGTCCGCGACATCCCTCCATATGGGCGTGATATCAAGACGTTCGTCGATCCAGTCATAGACATTTTTAAACATCCGCTTTCACGCCTCCTATTTCACCCGGGTATTCGGAATGATCTCGCCGAGATACACCCAGCCCTGCTCTTCTCTGACGACGTATTCGTCCAACGGTTTCGGGGCAACGGCCAGATTCTTTCCTTCCTTGTCATAGTGCGCGCCATGGCAGGGGCAATGGTACTCGTCGGGATAATTTTTGTCGCTGTTCCATCCGACGGTGCAGCCCAGATGCTTGCAAATCGGCGAGAGCGCATAAATTTTGCCTTGCTCATCCTTACGGATCCAGGCTACCAACGAGGCATTGCTCAAATACCAGCCATCCTGCTGCTTTAATTCAAACGTAAATTCCTGAGGTTCGTTCGTGATCTTGCTGATTTCTGCCACTTTGACGGACGTTCCTTCTCCCTTGTGCTGCAAAATCGGATCCACCGCAAAACGGACCATGGGAAGAATGGCGCCAGCGGCCATGTAGGCCGTGGCTCCTCCAAGCGTGTAGGTCAAAAACTGCCTGCGCGACATTTCCTTTCGGCTTGGCGGTTTGTCCATGGCTTCGTGCTGGTCATCATGCTCGCTGCTCATAATGTCTCCAACCCCCTTTTTCAGCCAAGTTTCGCATACGTTTTCATTTTCATAAATTCCATGACTTACTAGAACATACATAATCATATAGTAGCCCTAGAACACCGTCAAGAATTTGTCACACATTTTTAAGGTAGTGTTGTAAGCGTTATTATAAAATTGTTGATAATTTGTCACATTTGTCACCAGAAATTCACTTTCTCCACAACTCACGAATTTTTTCGCCGATATATGTACTTAGCGCCTGCTCTCCAGCCTCCCGAACACCTTCAGAACGGCAAAAAACAAGATCTGCAGCGGGAATCTGTTTCGGGTTCAACTCGCCGTCGGCAGACATGATCACCACGAATTTGAATCCGGAAGCCTTCAATTGTTCAGCAAGCAAGTTCAAATTCCTTGACATTTCCGGAAACGTGTAATGAACAGCCGGATACGTCATGATTCGACCTTTGAAAGGAATTTCAACCAAATCCAGAAAATCTCTGAGCCGTTCCAATGCTTCGGTTGCCTCCGCCGGGGAACTCCCTCCAGACAACGCCGTGTAAGGAATCAGGCAAGTGTCCATGTATAACTGCAGTTCAGCCCAGCTATCCTTTGACATTTCACTGAATTTCATTTCCCGAAGACTCCTTTCCATCCATTTTATTTCCATATTATACCTGAACACTGGATATATTCATAGCGTTTTTCTATCGTTCACTTAATGCTTATATAAGACAGTCTATATAGCTATATAGGCCTTAAAGCCAGGCACCTAGAATTTCATATAAAAAGAGAATGCGCCGGTTGCGCATTCTCTTTTTATGGATTGTGGTTACTTTACAACACTTGATATTTTTTTACTTTCAGCTCTTCAGTTTATGGCCTTCAGTTCATCCGTCAGATTCCGGAAAGCTACCTTGTCTCCTGTAGCCAACGCCTTGTCGATTTCCATATACAGCTTTTCACTGCGCTGTTTGCGCAGCGCTTCGTCCCATACCATCTCAGCAGCCAGCCCCAACATGACTTCATACGTAGCTTTCATTTTATCCAATAGGATGCACCTCCAAAACGGTTTTAAGAGCTCCTATATTCCCTTCCTTTGGAAACGTATCCACTTGAAGTTCGGGACATCCGTTCCAAATCGGCGTCCGTCAATTCGCGCACAACTTTTGCCGGCGTTCCCAAAGCAAGGGTATAGGGCGGAATTTTTGCATTTTCAGTAACAACAGAACCGGCCCCGATCAGCGTGTATTCGCCAATTTCGGCTCCATTGAGAAGAATGGCGCCCATGCCGACCAGTGAACCTGTTCCAATATGGCAGCCGTGCACGATGGCCGAATGCCCTACGGAAACGTCATCCCCCATGATCAGCGGCTGCCCCGTATTCACATGACCGACCGCATTATCCTGAATGTTGCAGCGCTCGCCTATGATGATGGGCGCCAAATCGGCACGCAGCACTGCGTTGAACCAGACGGTCGAGCCCTCACCCATTCGCAAATCCCCGATGAGTTTGGCTCCTTCAGCAAAGTATACCGAGGGATGCAATATCGGGCTTAACCCTTTGTACGGAATTATCATTCATATCACTCCTTAATTTGGGAGTGATTGTAGCAAGTGATCCCTCACTTGTCAAACACAACTGGCGCCTGATGGCCCGATAGCGACCGGCAGGATGCGGCAAGACGCGAACCCCATGCCGTCATTTGCATCGTGCGCAAGCCGGAGTGCTCCCCGATGCGCAGCATACCCAAGTGCAGCATCATTTTGGTGATCCGCTGATCGAATATGGCTTCCGGCGTATCGTAATAAAAAGGCTGGATCAAGGGGCCGATCTGATGAAACAGCGAGCTCGAGGTTGACCATTCTCGCGCGCATTCCCCGATCCAGTACACCACGGAAGCCAAATTGGGAATGGCCCCTTTATAGAGTCTTAACCAAAATCGGAACATCTGGACCATCTCGCTGCCGTTTTCGGTAACCAGCTTGTCCTCACCTTCCGACGTCAACTCCAGCCCATCCCTGTTTTCCCGGATAAGCCGATGGTGGTAGGCATAGTCGTAAATGAAAGCAAAACGGTCCGGGTAATCCTTGAATGAACGCCCGTATCCGAATCTCCATCCCGCTTTTCCCACCAATGTCTCCCGGATGTGCAGATGTTCCATGATTTGCATCTGGGAACGGCGATACATCATGCCTTCGGCATTCAATGCGATGTCATGCCTCGATACATATTGCAAAAACAGCTTGAGGTCCTCGGCAAGCAGATGATGCTCGTCCCTGTACATGGCGGGTTCATCCGTTGTTTCGATCCCCTCTTTTAAATGGGCTGCCAGCACGTCTCGAAATCTCGCCTTCAAATCCTGCGGAACCTGATACAGGTATTTGGTTTGTTGGGTGGTTCCGTTAAACAACCATCCGCTTTTGCTGAACCGCACGATCAGGTCACGGGGACTCATGCCGGCATCGCCCTCCTGTTTCTCGAGCGATTGCCGGGCAATCGCAATGAGCTCCTCCATACCGAAATATTGGCGCGAATCAAACAGCAGCAGGTTTAAGAAACGTCGATTGGGCCAGTCCAGTTCGGAAACCTGCTTTTCAAAAAAAGGCCTGTTGCCCAATGTAGTGAGAATGCTCTGGATGAGTTCATGTTTGGAATTGGGCTTGCATTTGCAGTTGTAATAATCCGCGATTCGGTTAAGCTGGCCGATATCGGCAAACGTTAGCATATCCGCTAGATTCATGGGTCCATCGCCTCGCCGTTGACTACTGTCGGCTGATTCGGGGCCTGTAGTAGTTTGGTTTTGTAAACATCGTTGACGGAATTTCCATGATCTAAACCTGCAGTCGGCAAATCTTTCATTCTTTTTTTACTATTCTATGCTCAGATTTGGTTGCTCAGAAGAATATGGACCTCCCGATCCCATGCTGAAGTGAAAAAGACACAAAAAAACAACCTGAATGGGTTAGTCAGGTTGTTTTACGGTATCCAATGTCAAATGACGTGTGCAATTGTACAGAAGCGGCGTCCAATCGTGCTTCTCTTTCTCAAGAATGGTCAAAGACAAGTTGCCGATTCGTTCCGAGTATCGATCCTTGAACAAAGCGGACAACAAATTGGCAAGCAGGGCACCGTGTGTTACGATCAGGATGTTTTTGTGCGGATGGGCACACCAGAGATCCTCCAAAAATGCAACTGCCCGCAGCTGAATATCGGCAACCTTCTCTTGTCCCAGATCCAGCGTCTCCCAGTCGGTACCCCAGCGGGAAACACGTTCTTCGGACGTAAGGCCCTCGATCTGGCCAAACCCTCTCTCTTTCAGGCGTGCATCCGGCTCAAGCATCGGCACATGGAGCATCCCGGACAAAATTTCACCCGTCTCCTGCGCGCGGGACAAGCCGCTTGTAATGATGTAATCCCATTGCTGTTCCTCTGCAAGCAGACGGCTCCCCAGCCGTTCTGCCTGCCTTTTGCCTTCGGCATTCAGGGGAATGTCCGTCTGTCCCTGAATGCGTCCTGCGGCATTCCAATCGGTAAGACCGTGACGAATCAGCCCAATCCGCATTTCATCCCTCATTTCTCCATTCGTTAGACAGCCGTCGTCTCGGGACCGGAACGCTGCTTCCGTTTGCTCGTCGTCCGATGCATGCGCCCAAGCGAGAACAACGCCATTCCAATGGCAAGCAAGGATAGCCCCATCCAATATTGAGGATAGGCAGGCCCCATGCTTACGACCAGTGGTTCGACAATACTGCCCCGGTCCATACCGGACAGGCTGTACTGATACATCACGGATGAAGACGAATCTCCGCCCGCTACAGCCGTTTCCAGAATGCCCGTAGTGAGCACGCTTGGCTTCTCGGCTTCCGTTACATCCGGCTTAAACATGGCCATGTACAAAAAGCTGCACAGGAAAATGGCCATAAACGCGGCAATCCACAAAGACATGTGCTTTCGAAGTGCGGCAGAGAACCGGTTGACTTTCACCTCTTCAGGCAGCAGCCATGGAGACTCCGCATATATCCGGTCCATCACGTTGCGGTTGACTCGTTCCGCTTGCTGCTCCGTAACCGGCTCAGGTATGCTGTGCAACAATATCCGGGCTTCTTCCCAGACTTCGAACTGCTGCGAACATTCCTTGCATCCGGCTAAATGGGCATCGAACGCTAGCCGCTGAGGATGATTTTCCGGCAAATCCCAGATATAAGCAAACAGCTCCTGGGCTTCATCGCAATTCATCGGTTTTTCATCCCTTCATATGGCTCGTACACCGGTTCGAAGAAATAAGGCTCCAATTGGGATTTCACGCTGGATCTCGCTCTGAACAACAGCGATTTCACGGAGCTGACGCTTTGTCCGAGAATGCTGGCGATTTCCTGATAGTCCAACTGATCATACTCACGAAGTATGATGGCCGAACGCTGCTTCTCAGGCAAATTGTTTATGGCATCTCTCACCAGCGTTACCCGTTCACTTCGCAACACGGCGTGCTCCGGAGCATTCTCCGAAGGAGCAACCGGAACTACCCCGCTCTCTTCGAGCGGCACGTTGCCGCTGCGCTGTTTGCGAAGCTCGCTTAGCACCGTGTTGCGCGCGATGGTGTACAACCAAGTAGAGAAAGATGCATCCACCTCGCGAAACGAGTGCAGGCTGCGAAACGCCTTATAAAATGTCTCAGAGCACAGATCCTCTGCAAGCAGCTCCATATTGGAACTCTTCAACATATGATATACAAAAGCCAGTATTTTACGCTGATAACGGCGCATCAGCTCGGAATATAACTCCAGGTTACCTTCCTTGATTTCACGAATCAACTGGGAATCCGTCATTTGAGTGCGACCCCTCCTCGCCCATCCATGTGCTTCTCCCCGTTCGACTCTACTCATTATTACCGAACAGGCACAAAAAAGTTGCGGTATTCACCGCATGGAATATGCAAACCATGCCGAAGCATGGTCATTCGTCAATTTCCCCTATGTAATGGTAATTTCCCCAACGTTTCTACATAACAGTACATATTGTACAACGGTCTGCAGCACTCTGGCAAATCCAGTGCTATCCAGTGCAGTCCGACCTGACATTTATATGCGGCCATTTTGGCGACCATAACCGCGATTTGCTCGGTTTTTGTTTCACACATTATTTAATGACGTAACATACCTGCTAAAAGGTTGCACATTTGCGAAATTTATTTTCTAAAAACAAAAAAAAGACCGCTTACATAAGCGGCCATTGCTCATTCCGAGCAATACAGTTATTGGATAGGAGTGGAGAGAAACCATACTGTACTTTTATTATATGTATCCGTTTTCATTTTGTCAACCCTTCGAGAAAAATTTGTTAAACTTCATTAAAACTTACAAAAGAAAAGAGGACCCGCGGGCCCCCTTTTTATATCCATACCTGATATCCAAGCGAATCCAGCAGTGTCCGGGCACGCTCCATCTCCTCTTCCTGACGGAAAGAGAGGCGCATAATACCCGGTACGTCCACCCGGTTCTCGATGATTTCCATGTTGCTCAAGTTAATGTCATGCTTCCCGAGTTCAGTCGCGATTTTGCCGATCGCTCCGGGAGCATCCTGTACATCCGTATACAGATCGAACAACGGGGAAATCATGCCCTTTCGCCGTTCTGGCAGCACGCTGCGGAATTCGCGCGCCTCCCGGAATGCCTGCTCGATACGTTCGCCGTTATGCTCCTCCAGCATTTTGGTGAACGCCGCAATCTGGCCATTCCAATCCTTGAGCAGTCCAAGGAGCACATCCCGATTGCTGAGCAGAATATCGCGCCACACGATGGCATCGCTGGAGGCAATGCGCGTAATGTCCCGGAATCCGCCTGCTGCAAGCATTTTGTATAACGGATTCGATTCATTATACTCACGCACCTGATTCACCAGCGCAACGGCAATCACATGCGGCAGATGGCTGATGGCTCCTACGATGTCGTCATGAAGCAGCGGCTCCACGCGGACGATCTGCGCCCTTGTGTATGCCAACAGCTCGGACAACCGCCCGTACGCCTCCTCGGGCACATGTGCCGAAGGGGTAAGGACATAGTAGGCGTTCTCGAAAAGCACGGCAGAAGCCGCCTCGACGCCCGCACGTTCCGACCCTGCCATCGGATGTCCGCCTATGAAGTAGGCGTCCTTCAAACGAAGATGCTCGGCGCAAGCCACAATGGAAGCCTTCGTGCTGCCAACATCGGTGATGATGCACCCTTTTTTCAACGGAAGGGCCGCAAGCTGCTTGAAATACGATTCCAGCAAACCTACAGGCACGCACAGGAAAATAAAGTCGGCATCCTTCACCGCGTCTTCCAAGGAGAGCGTGGCATCATCCACCACGCCGCTGGCTATGTACTTCTCCTTAAGCTCCGGCAAGTGGGCGTAGCCCACCACCGTCACGTCCGGCTTCCCCTTAAAGCAGAGTGCCAACGAACCTCCGATGAGTCCTACGCCGATCATTGCAATTTTACGTGTCATGGTTCCTCGCTATCCGCAGCCCGCTAAGGGCGAGCTACCGCTTTCTCCGCGAGGGTATTCTCGAGCGCCGCCACGAAAGCCCGGTTCTGTTCGGGCGTCCCGACAGATACACGAATGTAAGTAGGGTACAAGCGGAAGCCCGGTCGAACGATAATGCCTTGTTTAAGCAGGGATTGGAACGCTTCCTGGGTAGGCATGTCGAGATTCACCATAATAAAGTTCCCTTGCGACGGGAAATACGGCAAACCCAGCCGCGTAAACTCTCCTTGCAAAAAGTCGCGCTCCGTCTGGTTGAGCGCAGAGCACTCCTGCACGAAAGCTTGGTCAGCCAAGGCGGCTGTTGCAGCGGCTTGACCGAAACGGGACGTATTGAACGGCTCCCGCACACGGTTGATCATGTCAATGACCTCAGGACGTCCCACCCCGTATCCGATGCGCAGGGAAGCGAGGCCGTAAATTTTGGAAAATGTACGCAAAATGACGAGATTCGGATAACGTTCCAGCATCGGGATGGACTGCGGATAAGCTTCATCCTTGACAAATTCGTAGTACGCCTCATCCAGCACGACCATGACATGGGCAGGCACCCGGTTCAGGAAGGAAGTCAGTTCCGCATCGGTAACGATCGTACCTGTCGGGTTGTTGGGGTTGCACACCCAGACCACTTTGGTTTTATCATTGATTTTGGCGAGCATGGCTTCGAGATCATGCTTTCCATCCACAAGCGGCACTTCGATGCTTACCGCACCCTCGATGACGGCATTGCTTTTGTATACGGAAAACGTCTGGTCTGCCATAATCGTTTCGTCGCCTGGGAGGAAAAATGCCCGGGCGATCAATGCGATGATTTCGTCCGAACCGCAGCCAAAAATCAAATGGTTGCTCGCAACGCCGAGATGTTTGGCGAGCGTGCTCGCCAACTCCGCCGAGCTGCCATCCGGGTAAATGCTAATGTTTGCAAATTCATTCTTAATCGCTTCAATCGCGGCAGGTGAACTGCCGTACGGATTTTCGTTGGAAGCGAGCTTGATGACTTTTTCGAGCCCCAGCTCACGCTTCACTTCTTCAACCGGTTTGCCTGGTTGGTATACAGGCAGATTGACAATCTGGGATTTCGGTTTCAATCCGACCGCCTCCTTCATGTTGTGCTTATAAACAGGAACGGCATGCCGAAGCATGCGCCACTAGAATCCCCTAGTCTCCTACTAACCTTTTAATTGTGCCACAAAGTTGCGGATTTGCAACAGACCTTCCTCGCGCGTCTCGGCCTGCTTCAGCAAAGGAATGGCCTCTTCGACTTTGCGTACGATGGCGCTGCCCACGACAACCCCGTCGCAGATGCGGGAAAAACGCGCAACTTGTTCGTGGCTCGAAATGCCGAAGCCTACGGCGACGGGAATGTCCGTGTAGCTTTTGACGGTCGAAATGAAGCTCTCGATTCCGTCGAAGAAGGATGCCCGTTCCCCTGTAACGCCAAGGGAAGATACGCAATAGATAAATCCGCGAGCGCCGGACACGATGCGTTCGATCCGTGCGTTCGATGTCGGAGCGACGAGCGGAACGAGGTGGATGCCCGCGGCTTCCGATCTCCGGCGCATATCCTCGGATTCCTCGATCGGCAGATCGGGAATGATCAGACCGCTGATTCCGTTATCGACCAATAGCTCGAAAAAAGCATCCAGCCCGGTTTGCAGTACCGGATTATAGTAGGTGAACAGCACGAATGGCATTTTGACGCCTTCTTCGCGTGCTCTCGCTGCGGTTTCAATGCAGGTGCGAATCGAAATTTGGCTCTGAAGCGCACGTTCCGATGCACGCTGGATGACAGGGCCATCGGCAAGCGGATCGGAGTAAGGCACGCCAAGTTCCAAAATATCGGCGCCTGCCCTTTCGAGCTCCTTGATGATGGCAACCGTAGTATCCAGATCAGGATCCCCTACGGTCAGGAACGGAATCAGTGCGGTGCGTTTCTGCTCCTTCAGCTGTTGGAAGGTCTGGTCCATCAAGTTCATGCCAATTTACCTCCCGTATACTTCATGATCGATTCGACGTCTTTGTCTCCACGCCCCGAGAGGCAGATCACGACGAGATCGTCCGCCGTCAATTCGGGCGCAAGCTTGATCACCTGGGCAATGGCATGCGAGGATTCCAACGCCGGAATGATGCCTTCCGTGCGGCAAAGCAATTGCAGGGCATCCAGCGCCTCCTGATCCGTGATGGGAACGTACTGTGCCCGCTCGGCATCCTTCAAATACGCATGCTCGGGGCCAACGCCCGGATAGTCCAGCCCTGCCGAAATCGAATGCGCCGGCTGCACCTGGCCGTACTCGTCTTGGAGCAAATAACTCATGGAGCCCTGGAATACGCCATGCGTACCCTTGGTCATGGTCGCGGCATGGAACTCGGTCTCCACGCCTTTGCCGGCAGCTTCCACGCCCACCAGCTTCACATTTTTGTCGTTAATGAACGGATAGAACATGCCGATGGCATTGCTGCCTCCGCCGACGGCGGCAACGATGACGTCCGGCAGCCGTCCTTCCAGCTCCTGAATCTGGCGACGCGTTTCGTCGCCGATGACACGCTGGAAGTTGCGAACCATCATCGGATACGGATGAGGCCCGACGACCGAACCGAGAACGTAAAACGTATCCTCCACGTTGCTGACCCAGTAACGCAGCGCTTCGTTGCCCGCGTCCTTCAGCGTTCGGGTACCCGATGTCACCGGGATGACCTCCGCACCGAGCAATCGCATGCGGAATACGTTCAGCTGCTGCCGCTGCGTGTCTTCCTCGCCCATAAACACCTTACATTCAAGGCCGAGCAACGCGGCAACCGTAGCCGTTGCTACGCCGTGTTGTCCTGCGCCCGTTTCGGCGATGACTTTCTTTTTGCCCATCCGTTTGGCCAGCAATCCCTGTCCGAGGGCATTGTTGATTTTGTGCGCGCCCGTATGGTTCAGGTCCTCGCGTTTGAGGTAAATTTTCGGTCCGCCCAGATGGCGAGTCAGCTGCTCCGCAAAATACAAGGGGGTTTCCCGTCCGGAGTACTCGCTGAGCAAATAGTTCAGCTCCTTGTTGAACTCCTCGTCCTTCGAGAAGCGCTCGTAGGCTTCTTCGAGCTCAATCAGCGCGTTCATGAGCGTCTCAGGCACGAAGCGGCCTCCAAAAAGGCCGAAACGCCCGTTGTGATCTGGTAATGTATGTGTCATGCCTGCTTCACCCTTTCTACAAATGCTGTTATTTTTGCTATGTCCTTCACGCCGCCCGTCTCCACGCCGCTGGATACGTCAACCCCATCCGGTTGATAGGTCCGAATCAGGTCCTCTACGTTATCCGGCTGCAGTCCGCCCGCAACAAACCATTTGACGCCATTTTCCTTGCACCAGTCGGCATAAGCAGGGATTCGTTCCCAAGCAAAGGTTTTGCCCGATCCCCCGCCATACATGGGGTCATGGGTATCCAATAAAACAGCGTCCACTGTTCCTTCGTATGGGGTCAAGGCGCGTACCGCCGAATCGTTCTCATCATCGCCTGAGCCATCTTTCGGAAACGAAAACACCTTGAAAACCTCCGCTGCCCAGCGCTGCTTTACTTGGCGGCAAAATTCCGGCGTTTCCTGCCCATGCAGTTGAATGACGTCAAGGGGCGCCACATTCATAATATGTTCCAGCTCTTCCAGCGCAGGGTTTACAAATACCCCCGCCAATCCGGGTCGTTTCCCGGCCTTCCAGTCCATCAAAACTTCGCGTAAATCAGCTGCCCGTTCCGGTTCAATGCGGCGGCGGGATTTGGCAAAGACAACACCAATGTAATCCACAGGCAAGTTTATCATTGATTTTAGCACTTCAACGTCCTGAAGTCCACAAATTTTTGCCGCCGTCGAAGCCTGCTGCTGCCCAATTCCTTCACGGCTCCCTGCTTCGCCTTGTATGTTTTCGGTCATGCTTTTGGACCCATAAGCTCGTATACCGCAGCTTCCACATCATCCTTGCGCATCAGATGCTCCCCGACCAAAATGCCGCTTACGCCGGCCGATTCCAGCGCCTGCAATCGATGAGGACCGTCAATGCCGCTTTCGCTGATCAGCGTAACACGCTCGGGAATCCTTTCCATCAATCGAAGAGTGGTGTCCAGGCTCGTTTCAAACGTCTTGAGATTGCGGTTGTTAATGCCTACCAGGGTCGCCTCGGGTAAACTTAACACTTGTTCCAGTTCCGCACGGTCATGGACCTCGATCAGCACATCCAGCCCGATGCTCCGGGCAAAGCCAAGATATTGCTCCATCTGCTGTGACGTCAATATACTGGCGATCAGGAGAACGGCGTCTGCGCCAAGCAGCCTTGCTTCAGCGATTTGCCGCTCGTCAATGATGAAATCCTTGCGCAGGAGCGGAAGGTTCACTGCTTCCCGAATGGCCTGAAGGTACTCCCCGCTGCCCTGGAAATAAGAAACGTCCGTCAGTACGGAAATGCAATCCGCACCAGCCCGTTCATATGCCATCGCGATGTCCACCGGATGGAAATCCGGACGAATGAGTCCTTTGGAAGGCGATGCCTTCTTCACCTCCGCGATCAATCCCAGCTTGCGATGACGCCCTTTCGACAGCGCATGCTCGAATCCGCGCGTGGGCGGCAGCTTTTCGATCTGTTTCAGCGCTTCCTCCATGCGGAACGTTTTGCCTAGTTCTTCCACTTCCTGTTGTTTGGTAACTACGATGCGATCAAGATACATGACTGTACGCCTCCGTTGTGTGAATTAATTGATTCAGCTTCTCCGCAGCCCTGCCGGAATCGACGGCCCTCGCTGCCATAACGACGCCATCCGCAATCGAATCCGCAAAGCCTGATACGTAAATGCACGCTCCCGCGTTCAGCAAAACGACATCCCGGTAGGCGCTCCGTTCGCCTTGGAAGATCCGTTTAATGATTTCGGCATTCTGCACCGCATCTCCCCCTAGAACCGCATCCAACTTGTGCAGGGGCAGTCCCATATCCCGTGGGTCGATGTCGTATGTTCTTACTTCGCCGCCCCGCAGCTCGGATACCTGCGTCGGTGCCGAAATGCTGATTTCGTCCAGCCCGTCATGACTGGCAACAACCAACGCACGCTTCAGACCCAGACGATTCAGTACCTCGGCGATCATCGGCGTGCGGCTCCGGTCGTAGAGACCGAGCAATTGGCGATCCGCTCCCGCCGGGTTCGTAAGCGGTCCAAGCATGTTGAAGATCGTCCTTACGCCGAGTTCCTTCCGAGGCCCTGCCGCATGTTTCATGGACGGATGGTAAACCTGGGCAAAACAGAAGCAGATGCCGATATCGTCAAGGCACTGGCGCGCCTGCTCTCCATTCAGGTGAATATTGACGCCAAGCGCCTCCAGCACGTCCGCGCTTCCTGCCCGGCCCGAAGCGGAGCGGTTGCCATGTTTGGCGACGCGTACGTTAACGGCTGAAGCGATGATCGCAGAGGCGGTGGAAATGTTGAATTTGTGAATGCCCGAACCGCCCGTTCCGCACGTATCCAGCAAGTTGCTGCCATTGGTGAGGATGCGTCCGCCCTGTCCGCGCATCGCTTCGGCGAAGCCCGTAATTTCGTCCACCGTTTCCCCTTTCATGCGCAATGCCATCAGCAGCCCGCCAATCTGAGCAGGAGTAGCTTCACCGCCCATGATCGAAGTCATCAGATCGCGCGCCTCCGCTTGCTCCAGATGTCGACCCTCCAAAATTTTGGTCAGCCCTTGCTTCATTCCTTCCGCAGTTGCGCCGGGCGCAACGCTGCTTTTCGAGTCATCGTTCATCACCGGATTCATGTTCATGTCGGTCTCTCCTCTCTCAGTTCGGCATCGCTGCCGGAGTTACGAAATAGTCCGCGTTTGCCATATTGGCGTTGCCCAGTCTGTTCTTGGCGGGGAACATCGCTTCCGCCGTCCGAATCGCCGTGAGCAGGGCTTTGGCCTTGTTCACCGTCTCCTGGTACTCGTTCTCAGGCACGGAATCCCATACAATGCCGGCTCCGGCCTGCACGTAGGCTTTCCCTTTTTTGAAAATGATCGTCCGGATGGTGATGCAGGCATCCATATTGCCCGAGAAGCCCAGATAGCCGATCGCTCCGGCATAGGCTCCCCGAGCCTCTTTTTCCAGCTCTGCAATGATCTCCATCGCCCGCAGCTTGGGCGCGCCGGATACCGTTCCGGCCGGGAGGCAAGAGAGGAAGGCATCGAAGAAATCCTTGTCGTCCCGCAGTTCGCCTGCCACGTTGGACACCATATGCATGACGTGGGAGTACCGCTCAATCTCCATGAACATGTCGCATTTCACGCTGCCGAATTTGGAAACCCGCCCGATGTCGTTCCGTCCCAAATCCACCAGCATCAGATGCTCCGCACGCTCCTTCTCGTCCTGCAGCAAATCGGCCGCCAAAGCACGATCCTCGGCTTCCGTGGCCCCTCTGGGACGGGTACCGGCGATCGGCCGCGTCTCCACGCGCGTTCCGTCTACCTTTACGAGCGCTTCCGGGGAAGTGCCCACGATGATCTCGTCATCCATTTTCAAATAATACATGTACGGTGACGGGTTCAACGTCCGAAGCACGCGGTACACATGCAAAGGAGATACGTCGGTATCGATGTGGAAACGCTGCGACAGTACAACCTGGAAAATATCCCCTGCCCGAATGTACTCCTTGGCCCGATCCACATTCGCCATGAACTGTTCTTTCGTGACATTGGATTGAATATCACCGAGCTCCACATGACCCGGAATGGAACGCGGATTAAGATTTTCGCCCGGTCCTTGCTGCTGCAGCCGCTCTGCGGCCAACTCCAGCTTCTCCGACGTGCGTGCATACGCTTCGCGGATCTCTTCGTCGGTCGCCCCATATTTCACATGTACGTTTCCTACCAGCAGCATCTGCTGCTTCACATGGTCGAACACTACGATCTGGTCGCAAAACATAAAACGGATGTCGTCCATATTCAGGTCATCCAGCGCATGTGCCGGAAGCTTCTCGTAATACTGAAGCAGGTCGTAGCCGAAAAATCCGATGGCCCCGCCCGTGAACGGCGGCAGCTCATCGCTTTTGGGGCTGCGATACTTCCGCAGTAACGCCTTGAGCTCTTCTACCGGCTTGCCCGGCAGCTCCCGCGTCCGGCCAGCCTCTTCCACCACGATACGGCCTTTTTTCGCCGAAATCATCAGGAACGGATCCGTGCCGATGAAAGAATATCTCGCCCATTGGATCCCACCTTCTACACTTTCCAGCAGGAATGCCCGGTCGTTGTCAGCAAATCTGCGGAAAATCCGAATCGGGGTCTCCATGTCTGCCAAAATCCGTTTGACGACCGGAATCAGATTATATTCATTCGACATTTTCAGCACTTGGTTCACGTTTGGCGTTATCATCAGATCACGTCCTTTCAAATTTGGGTGGCGAGGCGGTACGGTTAAAATAACAACAAAAAAGCCTCTACCATCTGGTAGAGACTTCGTTTATCTGCTGAATTTGATTAGGTGGCATTCCATTCGTGAACAGATCCATATACGTACTGCAGCTGCAAAATAAGATACACAGGTCATGGGAAGAACGATACATCATTCCATCGTGTCCTACGGAATCCAGACGCCAGCTTCGTGATCCGTCAATCCTTACAATCCGACCCTCGATCCCAAAATTAGAAAAAGGTGTGCGGATTGTACAGACGAAAATGGTCCGAAATTGAACGCATCGTCCAAACACGCTTTTATCCCTGCTCTGTCTCATCTTGCAACCAGACGTACCGCGAATCAATTAACCGGATCCTTCCCCGGCAATCACCCGCTGGACTCTGCTGCATGCTCCACTATCTCAACTAACCTCAGCTCAAACTCATACTCTACTCAACTGTTTATCACTATACAGGAATGCGGAAGATTTGACAACCGCAATCTTACGAATTGGATGGTGCAACCAGATCGGGGCGCAAAGCCTGCGCGCCGTTCAGGTACACATGATTGATTTCATGCTGTGCCTTTTCCGTATTTACATGCACCATAAAGCGGATGCATTGCGGCAAAGCACCGGCAACCGGCACCTCCAAAGCGCACATCAG
Source organism: Paenibacillus sp. FSL W8-0426 (assembly GCF_037969725.1). NCBI lineage: Bacteria > Bacillati > Bacillota > Bacilli > Caryophanales > Paenibacillaceae > Paenibacillus > Paenibacillus sp. FSL W8-0426. Next base: position 4,368,644 of record NZ_CP150203.1, read on the forward strand.
CGGCACAAGCTCCCAGCCTTCCAATTGCCGAATCGCTTTGGCCGGGAATGCCGCATCCAAATCACCGGTCATCGTGATCCACACGCTGCAAATATCCTCCGGCACAATACCGTTGCGATCCACGATTTCGCGCAGCAATACCGCTGTTTCGCGCAAAATCTCTTCTTCGTTGTTTTGCGTGACTGTCGTAGCCCCGCGGACTCCACGTGTTACCATTGGCTTTACACTCCTTTCTTGAGCAATTCAATAACGTCCCGAACCATGGCTACGGGAACGTCTTTTTCGATTCTTGCCGATCCGATGCGATCAGGTATGATAAAGACCATATGGCCTTCACGGAATTTCTTGTCATGCATCATCGCATCCATTAAGGCATCCGTGTCCAAATGTTCCGGCATCGTCACCGGAAGGCGCAATGCGCGCAGCATGCGGGTTGTTTCCTCATGCAGCCCGGCCGGCGCACCCAGCTTCTCGCCCAGCAGCGCCGAACCCGCCATGCCGATCGAGATGGCCTCGCCATGCAAAAACTCGCCGTATCCGGCAATGGCTTCGATGGCATGGCCGATCGTATGCCCCAGGTTCAACAGGGCACGCTCTCCGTTCTCCCGCTCGTCCTTGGATACGATTTCGGCTTTGATCGCACAGCCGCGTTCCAGGCCATAACCGAGTGCTTCCGCGTCGAGCGCGAGCAGCTTCTCCGCATTCTCCTCGCACCAGTGCGCGAAGGCTTCGTCGCGAATGAGCCCATGCTTCAGCATTTCGGACAATCCGGCCGAAACGTCCCTCGGAGGCAGCGTCTGAAGCGTGTCCACATCGTACAGCACCAGTTCAGGCTGATGGAACGCGCCGATCATGTTTTTGGCTAGCGGATGGTTCACCGCCACCTTGCCGCCAACGCTGCTGTCATGCGCCAGAATCGTGGTCGGCACTTGGACGAACTTGACGCCGCGCATATATGTAGCGGCTACAAATCCGGCCAAATCACCCACAACGCCGCCGCCGAGGGCAATGATCGCCGAGCTGCGATCCAGCTTGCCCTCGATGGCTGCCGTCATCATATCCTGATAGACGGCCAGCGATTTGGACGTTTCGCCGGAAGGAACCACGGCTGAGACGACCGTAAATCCGGCGTCCTGGAGTACCTGTTCCAGTGCAGGCAGGTATCGTGGCCCTACTTTGTCATCGGTAATGATCAGCAGCGGGCTCTTTTTGGTCAGACCATACTGTTCGAAGAAACGCGGCGCCTGTCCGAGCAAACCGCTGCCGATCAGGATCGGGTAAGAACGCTCGCCGAGCTGGACCGTTAGCTGGCGCATCTTAGTAGCTCTCCAATTGTGCCTTGTAGCTCTCGTAATTCGAGCGGATCTCTTCCATGGAATCCCCGCCGAACTTCTCAAGGAACGCTTTGGCGATCTCCCATGCCACGACATGCTCCATCACCACGCTGGCTGCAGGAACGGCACAAGCGTCCGAACGCTCGACTTGAGCGGTGAAAGCTTCTTTCGTATCGATATCCACGCTTTGCAGCGGTTTGTACAGCGTCGGGATCGGCTTCATCACGCCGCGAACGACAACCGGCATGCCGTTGGTCATACCGCCCTCGAATCCGCCAAGACGGTTCGTCGCGCGGTGGTACCCGCGTTCCTCGCTGTAGAGGATTTCGTCATGGACTTGCGAACCGCGGATCGTGCCTGCTTCAAAACCGATGCCGATTTCCACACCTTTGAATGCGTTGATCGACATAACGCCTTGGGCAATGCGTGCATCCAGCTTGCGATCATACTGCACGTGGCTGCCCAATCCAACAGGAACACCTTCCACGATGCATTCCACGATGCCGCCGATGGAGTCGCCTTCTTTTTTGATCAAGTCGATGTACTCTTCCATCTTCTTCTCGGTTTCCTTGTCGGTCACTCGTACGGAAGAAGCCTCCGTAATTTCGATCAACTCGTCGATCGGCAGATCCTGGTATGGCGCTTCGATCTCGCCGATGCGCAGTACGCGGCCTGCCACCTTGATGCCGAATTCGGCCAGGAACTGGCGTGCCAACGCGCCGCAGGCGACACGTACCGTCGTTTCGCGCGCGCTGGAGCGCTCCAGCACGTTGCGCAGGTCTTTCAGGTTATATTTCAAACCGCCGTTCAAGTCGGCATGGCCCGGACGAGGACGGTGCACCCGGCGTTTTTCTTCGTCACTGCCCTCGATCGGTTCGATGTTCATAATGTTCTGCCAATGCTTCCAGTCGTTGTTCTGCACCACAAGCGCAACCGGAGCTCCCGTCGTATATCCGTGGCGCACTCCGCCGACAAAGTTCGCCTGATCTTTTTCAATCTGCATCCGGCGTCCGCGTCCATACCCTTTTTGGCGACGGTGCAGCTGGAAATTCAGCTCTTCGAAATCAATATGCAAATTGCTTGGCAATCCTTCGATAATGGCGGTCAATTGGGGTCCGTGCGTTTCCCCTGCGGTTAAATAGCGTAAACTCATTTTACGTTCCCCCTTTAAACTGTTAAACTGCGCATTGCTAAAATCCCATAATTTCTTTGCTCATTATAGTATAGCTGACCGGCTTTGACAAGAAAGTCCGCCTTTTCGCTGCATGTAAAGACAACATTCCGGCCGATCCGCGCCCGGTCGCTGCATCCAAGGAAATTCAGGCAACGGCTTATGTGCAAATAACCGCCCGGGCACATCGCAATGTGCAACCGAACGGTTAACCGTTGGCGAATCCTATTTTTTGCGATAAAAGAACGTTTCTGCCGTTTCCAAACCGTATTGTCCCGGGGAAAAAATCTGCTCCGTACTGCCTACGAAAAGAATGCCCCCCGGCCGCAGGCTGGCTGCGAACTTATGGTACAGCAAGTTTTTCGCTTCCTCGGTAAAATAGATCATGACATTCCGGCACACGATCAAATCGTACCCTTCATCGAAACGGTCCGTCAGCAGATTCTGCTTCATGAACTTGACGGAGCTTTTCAGCTTGTCGTCGATTCGATACATTAAGCCATCCTGACGGAAATATCGGCTTGCCACGTCTTGGGGAACATCCTTGAGCGAACGCTCCATGTACCGACCTTCCTTGGCTTTGGCCAATGCACCTTCATCGAGGTCGCTTGCCGTGATGGAGCTGTCCTTCAACACGCCCAGAATGTCCAAAATCATCGCAAGGGTGTAGGGCTCCTCTCCAGTGGAGCAAGCGGCACTCCACACTTTGACACGCCTTTTGGACCCGATCAGATCAGGCAAAATGTCGTCCCGCAGCACTTCCCAGCGGTTGGGGTTGCGCCAAAACTCCGAAACGTTGATGGTCATGCGATCCAAAAACTCATAAAAAAGTGCCTTGTCCTTCTGCATGGCGTCGAAAAATAACGCAAACGTATTAAACCCGTTTTTGTTGCGAAGCGTGGTCAGCCTTCTTTTCATCTGGCCTTCCTTGTATTGAGCAAGATCAATGCCTGTGCTCTCTTTGATTTTCCGGATAAATCCGGCGTAATCCTGATCCAATTGTTCCTGCTCCAGCATCGTATCACCCTTCTGGCTAAAAAATTACAACCAGGCTGCGATGCTCTTGTCGTACGCTACCAATTCCTCTGGTGCAAAGAAGTTCGCTGCTTCACGTTCGGCACTCTCCGGAGAGTCCGCCCCATGAATCAGATTATGCGGCGTATGGCTGGCAAAATCCCCACGAATGGTCCCCGGGGCAGCTTCCTTCACATTGGTTTTGCCAATGACGATGCGCGCCAGGGACACGATGTCGTCCCCTTCCCAAACCATCGCAAAGACGGGGCCGGAAGTAATAAATCGGACGAGCTCATCGAAAAACGGCTTTCCTTCATGCTCCGCATAATGACGCTTGGCCTGCTCCTCGGTCATTTGCACCAATTTGCCTGCCACCATTTTAAACCCTTTGTCCTCCAGGCGGCTAACGATACGTCCGATCAAACCACGCTGCACGCCATCCGGTTTCACCATCAAAAATGTACGATCCACGGGATCACTCCTCACTCACGGCTCATAATTATTACCAAATATGTAGACGCAATCTTCTTGATTGTAACATAGATGTCCAATTCCTCCCAATGAGAAACATCACATCCAAGTACATTTTTTGCGCCAGTAGTCGCCAAGAGGCAGGCCCGTAACGGTTCAATGGAAAATTAATGAGTGCGTTTGACGACGAAATGCGCAATGTCGCGCAAATTTTTGCTGGTTTTGATCTTTGGCAGCTGATCCAGAGCATCGAGCGCTTTCTTCATATATCGGTCAGCCAGTGCTTCGGCTTTAGCGATTCCTTGACTTTCGCGAATCATTCCAATCGCGTCCGATGCGCTTGCGCGCCCTTCTTCCTGTCTAACGCGCGAAATCTCGGCTAGCAGCGGCTCTCGCAAACGCTCTTCCTCCAAGGCATACAGGACCGGCAGCGTAATGTTGCCCTGCTTCATGTCGCTGCCTGGCGGTTTGCCCAATTGTTTTTCCGTTCCCACCAGGTCGAGCACGTCATCCTGAATCTGAAAGGCCATGCCCACATTGTATCCGTAAGTATAGAGCAGCGAGGACACTTGTTTAGGCGCGCGGGTAGCAAGCGCCCCAAGCTGACAGCTGACCGCGATCAGCAGTGCTGTTTTGCGACGGATGCGCAGCAAGTAATTGCGTACGCTTTGCCCGGTGTTGAAAAAGTCACGGATCTGTTCCATTTCGCCGATGGACATCTGCACCATGGCCTTGGCCAGAATACGATGAATTGCCGGATCGGACAGCCCGGCCGTCAATTGCAATGCTTTACCGTAGATATAGTCGCCGGTATACATGGCAATCCGGTTATCCCATTTTGATTTCACGGTTGGTTTACCGCGGCGCGTCTCCGCATTGTCAATCACATCATCATGCACCAATGAAGCGGAGTGGATCAATTCCAGCGGAACCGCAATCAATTTCAAGCGTTCAATGTCGTATGTACCATACTTGCCGCCAAGCAGCACGAACACGGGACGCAAACGTTTCCCACCCGCTTTAAGCAAATGAAGGGATGTTTCGCTTAACAGCTGCTGCTCCCCTTCAACGCTGCGGTACAGTTCTTTTTCAATGTAATCCATATCCTTCTTCAGCAACCCGAAAATATCCAGTAGTTTCATTCGTTCACCCGTGTCAGCGTATTGTCAGTCCCTAATTCCATGCTACCTTCCCTTCCAGCAGGTCGATGGGCAGACGACTTCAATGATCATCCGCCCGCCCTTCCTGCTTATGCTCATCCATGTTCGATCACGCCATTTCCCGCCGTCTGGCCGACACCGGGAATTAAACTCTGCGACGATTTCTGAAACAAAAATTATACAGAAGCTGCCGGAGCATGGGTCAAGGCTGACTAAATACACTATACGCTGCTCAACTTTCACCCATACCCCGGAAAATCCGGGATTAAAACAGATCCGACCTCACGCTGCAACGGCATATCGCCCATGCAAAAAAGGATATCTCCGGTTTAATCCCTTGAATCCGGTTCTCCCCATCTCCGGAACAACTGGTGTGGAATACGCAAGCTGTCCAACACCTTGCCCACCAGAAACATGATCAAGTCGTCCATCGTTTGGGGTTTGTAATAAAAAGCCGGCATGGCCGGAATCATGCGCACGCCAAGGCGCGAAAGCTTGAGCATGTTTTCCAGATGGATCGCATGCAGCGGCGTCTCGCGCGGCACCAGAATGAGCGGCCTTCCTTCTTTCATCATGACATCCGCAGCGCGGGCCATCAGGTTATCGGAGGCGCCTTGCGCGATGGAAGAGAGCGTCCCCATGGAACACGGCATGACAATCATGCCGTCCGCCAGAAAAGAGCCGCTCGCAATCGAAGCTCCTATATCGCTTACCGGATGGTAGATCAGGGAACCGGAGCGGCCCCCAAACTTTTCGTCCAGGATCCGCTCGCGATTCGTTACTTCCCAATCCAGCTCTTCTTTTAGTACGCGCCAGCCGGCGTTGGAGATCACCAGATGCACCTCGTAGCCCAGATCAAGCAGCGTTTCGATCAGCCTGATGCCGTAGATGCTGCCGCTGGCTCCCGTAATTCCGACAACAAGCCGTTTGTTGTCCAGTTGGAACATTTATTTCACCGCCAGGTCGATCAAGGTAAACGTAAATACTACGATGCTCAGCACGCTGTTCATCGTAAAGAATGCGGTCTGAACCCGGCTCATGTCGTTCGGCGACACAATGTAGTGCTCATAGAACAAGATGCCATAAGTAATCAGCATGCCTGCGCCATACCACCAGCTCAGATCGGTCATCAGAAGCAGCGCCAAAAATCCGACGGCGGTAATCACATGGAAAAACTTCGCGATCTGCAAAGATTTGTGCAGTCCGAAGCGCGAGGGAATGGAATGAAGTCCCTCGTCTTGGTCAAACTCAAGATCCTGGCACGCATAAATGATATCGAAACCTGCCGTCCAGAACACGATGGTGACATAGAACACGATGGCCGTCCAGTCCATGGTACCGGTCACGGCTACCCATCCGCCCAGCGGCGCCAGTCCGATCGTCATGCCCAGCACAACATGGCACAACCACGTGAAGCGTTTGGTATAGGAATAAATGACGAGCATAAATACCGCGATTGGCAGCAGCTTCATCGAAAGCACGTTCAGGTTATATGAAGCCCAGAACAGCAAAATAAACGATACGATAACGAAAATGATGACTTCTCCGTTTTTCAACAACCCCGCGGGGATGGCACGCATCGCCGTCCGCGGATTTTTGCCGTCGATCACCTGGTCGATCATGCGGTTAAGCCCGAAAGCGGCGCTTCTGGCACCGACCATCGCCAGCAGCACCCACATGATTTCGAGCCAGCTTGGAAACGTGTTGTTGACCACCATCGAGCCAAGGATGGCTCCCATGAAGGCAAATGGCAATGCAAAGAGCGTATGCTCGATTTTGATCATTTCTAAAAAGATGCGAATTTTCCTAAACATGCTAATTCTCCTTGGTCCCAATATGCAGTGCCGCGATGCCTCCGGTCAGGGGGTAGGCCTGCACTTTCTTTAATCCGGTTTCTTCGAAAATGTGCGCCAGTTCCTTTCTTCCCGGAAATAGCGCCAACGAATCCGGCAGCCATTTGTATTGTTCGTAACGCTTGGCAAACAACTTGGCAAGTCTCGGCAGCACCTGTTCGAAATAAAAATAATAAATGCCCTTGAACGGCTGCCAGGTCGGCTTCGACAATTCAAGGCACACAACCATGCCGCCCGGTTTCGCGACGCGCTTCATCTCCGACAGCACCTGTCTCAGGTCCGGCACGTTGCGCAGCCCGAAACCGATGGTGACATAATCGAACGAATTATCTTCGAAGGGGAGCGACATGGCGTTTCCCTGCACAAGCGTGATCTGATTCTGACGATTTGCGGCGTTCACTTTTCCCTGCCCGACCTGAAGCATGTTGTTGCTGAAATCCAGGCCGTGCATGTGCCCCGTTTCACTTGCCTCCGCCATGGCAAGGGTCCAGTCGCAAGTACCGCAACAAAGGTCCAGGCCGGTATCCCCTTTTGACATGTTCATTTTTTTCATCGTGAACTTGCGCCAGGCCTTGTGCCTGCGAAAACTCAAAATGTCGTTCATGATGTCGTATTTCCCGGCGATGCTCTCGAATACCGAATGGACGAATTCCTCTTTCGGTTTTGTCTCTGCGTTACCCATTCGTCTCCCCCTCAATTCTCCCCCGCTGCCGCGCGCGAAGGCTGCAAATAGGCCAGGTAAGGCTCAAGAATCAAATGCACTTCCTCAAGCCCATGCTCTTTTGCGTCGTCCTGCAGCAGCAGTTGCACGCGGTTCACGGCACTGCGAAGCTTGTCCAGCAAAATGTCCTCGACCCGATGTTTTTTCAGCATGTTGCTCCGAACGTCCGGTGCCGGGTCGGATTGGCGCAGTGCATGCCGTTCTTCGTTGGACCCTTGCTCATATACATGCCAGAAGGCATAACTGTGAACAAAATGGCCGTCGTTCAAACGATGCAGCTCCGTCACGATCGTTTCACAACGGCTAAACTCCTCAAGCAGGCATTCCCAGATCTTGCGATCCCCGGATTTGATCATATGCCCAAATGAAAGAAACAGCTGCATTTTCAGCTGCACCGTTTCACGCATGTATTCATCAGCAGAAACGAAAAATTTTTGCATCCGTGCATACAAACTCATCTTGCGAACATTGACTTCGGAAACCGCCCCGCTGAGCTTGCCGATCATCTCGATGCGCCCCGCATGGGCAAGGAGTTGATAGAAGCGGCTGCTTAAATAATCGCCGGCAAGCACATTCAGCTGCCTGGAGCGCATTTCCTGCTCTTTGCGTTCCCCGGCATCCGTATCGATCAGGTCATGCGTATCCATGGCCAATTGAACCAGCGACGTGGCGAGAGCGTACAGCTCGTCATGTCCCCTTTCATCCGTCCTTCCCACAAAAACCTGAAGCAGGCGCGCACGGCTATCCGGGAATGGCGGTATTTCCGTGTGCCGTCGAATCATGTCGTATTCGGTATATTTTTTTGCTAGTTCAGGTACGCGGTATGAATTCATTTTCAGCCTCCGAGCCTTTCATTGTAAAACCCATTCTGCACTACAATCTTATATATTATAGCATATGTTTCTTCGGCACGCACTGAATCCTGACATTCATTTACCCTTGATTTGCCCTTTCGAATTGCTTCTTCCACAATGCCGTTTCCATGATATGGAACCATTCCTTCAAATTATCCGACAGCTTGGGGCTTGACCAGCCGCGCAGTTCGCCGATGGCACTTTCGGGCCATTGATTGCGCCGAATATCCGCAGCCAGCAGCAGATGCCGTTGACGGGTCCATTCGTCCTCGGCCAGAACGCGGAGCAGCACCTGCTCCACGTTGGAGAAACCACCGAAAGACAGTTCGGCAACGTCTGCCATGCTGCCATAAATTTTTTGATATCCAATATCGGTGCCTGTGACCTTCAGGTCCAATTTCAATATCGATTTATCCCATTCTACTTTGGCGATCGGCGCAGCCAGCTGCATCGATGCCAAGGCGTCCACCAAGTTGTCCTGCGTAAGCTCGCGCGGCTGCTGGGCCGCGGTCACGGGCCGGGCATGCTCTCCTCCCAGCGTGCGATGCTGCATGGACTGCAAAGCCACAAGCAAAAAGACGGCCGCAAAGGTTGCCAGAACCGAAGCAGTTACGATCAACCGCGGTTTCATATATGCCTCCTCGTCCCTACATGATAGTGTAGTCTGTCCAGTAAAGGCTCATACCTCATTGTACAACGAAAAAAAGCAGGCTATGCCTGCAATTTTCATCATTTTTGAAAGGTCAGAACTCCATCGTTCAGGTCGCTGAGCATACAAGGAAAACATGATGCATACCTGTGTCGATCCTTTGGAAAATCAGGATCTTAATACGCTTCTGTCATTACTCGGACTGAAGCTCGCCATGCTTGGTGATCAACGTGGCTTTGCCGCGGATTTTAATCGCCGAGGTATGGTTCGTGAACTGGGCAATCATGACCTCACCCTTGTCCAACTTCTCGGTGTGGTGGAAACGCGTGTCCTGTCCACGGGTCAACCCGATGACCTGCACGCCGTTCTCCTCTGCCTTGATAACGATATAATCACTACCGGTTGGATGGTCCATGGCGTAACGTCCCCTCTCTCCTGGTTCAATAGCGTTAATGATGGGCAACAACGATTCATTTGTCAACCCGTTGCTTGCCTTTCTGGAATCTCGTCGTTTTGGAGCGATGCAATTCTCCCCCCAAGGGCATACTACGATCAGCCTCAAAGGGAAAGGAGCAAACGACATGAAATATGACCCTGCACCGCTTTCGGAAGAACATGTTCACAAGCTTCGGGAGCTGGAGCGGCAATTCACCGAAGTTACTGGCGAACCGCTGGTTCTGGTAGCTTATGCTCCGCAAGCCGAAGACAAAAGCAAGCTCCCCGATTCAGGCCGCTGAAGGCTCTGCGCGGACGGATTCAAAGGCAAAAGAAAAGGCCGTGAACAAGTCACGGTCTTTTTGCTGGCATATGGAATATGTAGAAATCTTATTTAATTCCGTCTTTGAGCGCTTTGCCTGGTTTGAACGCAGGAATTTTGCTCGCAGGAATTTCGATTTCTTCCCCCGTTTGCGGGTTGCGTCCTTTACGTGCAGAACGCTCGCGCACTTCGAAGTTCCCGAAGCCCACCAATTGCACCTTGTCTCCGTTCTGCAAAGCCTCGGAGATCGCTTCGAATACGGCATCAACCGCTTTCGTTACATCCTTTTTGGACAATTCAGTCGCTTCGGCCACGTGGTTAATCAGGTCCGATTTATTCATTATTTTCACCTCCTGGATCAATATCCTGAATGTTATACTGTGTTTCCGTTTTATAGCGAAATATACGTTCATCCGCAAAAAATGTCAATCCCATCTCTGCTTCACAAACGAAAATCTGCGCTTCCGGTAGACAGTCATTTCCGGCAATGAGATCGCCTGAAATCAAGCATTTCAGGCGCCGAACAAATTTTATACTAATACAGACAGCCCACAATTTCAAGTCCGGTTGCGGTTCAGTACGTAAAATGTAACAGCCAAAGCCAGCACGAGTACGCCGCCTTTGACGATATCGTGAGCAAAATACTGCACGTTCATCATGGTCAGGCCGTTGACCAGCACGCCAATCAGCACTGAACCGATAAATGTGCCAATGACGTTGGGTTTGCCGGCTCCGAATACCGAAAAACCGACAAATACGGCAGCAACGGATTCCATCAGCAGCGGCGAACCCGCATCGATCTGGCCCGAACCTACTTTGGAAGCGTACAGAATGCCGCCAATCGCGGCAAATACGCCGGCAGCCACATAAGCAAGCGTCCTCACCTTTTTCACTTTGATGCCCGAAAGTCTGGCCGCTTCTTCATTGCCGCCCGTCACATACATCTGCCGTCCATACTTGGTATACGTCAGGAAAATGTGCACGCCAACCACCGCGATGATCAGCAGAATGACCGATATCGGCATGCCGAGCCATTTGCCCTGCCCAAGCTGCAGGAAAGTCGGATCCATCTCGCCTGCAGCCTTGCTGCCGTCGGGGAACTGCATATGATTATAAATGGTATATCCCTGAGCATACGTCTTGTGAATGCCGCCGATGATATACATCATGGCCAGCGTGGCGAGCAAGTCCGGAATGCGCAGTTTTACAATGAGTAGTGCATTCAGCAGTCCGATTATCGCCCCAAGCACCAGCGGGACAATGATAACGACCGCGAGCGGCTGTTGATACCAAATCATGAGCGAGGCCGTGACTACCGTCGTCAATGAAACTGTAGCGCCTACGGACAGATCAAAACCGTCCACAATGAGAGATAAGGTTACGCCGATCGCAACAAAGGTTACGATTGAGATGGAACCTAAAATATCCGTCATATTGCTGTACGTAAAAAAATAAGGCAGGCGTATGCCAAAAAAGGCTATAACCGCAATAATAACGATAATCGCTCCGTACCGGAACGCGAAATCCATAGTTTTATCCTTCATGTCGCACCTCTTGTCCACCGCTTGCGTAATATAGCAGTTGTTCTTGATTGGCTTCTCCCCGCTTGAAATGCTTCACGATCGTTCCTTCGCACATGACGGCGATGGTATCTCCGATGCCCAGCCCTTCGTCCAACTCGCAGGTAAAATAAATGATGGCTTTGCCGGCTTGCGCCAGTTCGTTGATCAACTTGAAAATATCGCTTTTGGCGCCGATGTCCACGCCTTTGGTCGGCTCGTCGAAGACGAACACTTCCGCATCCGTATTCAGCCATTTGCCGATCGCTACCTTCTGCTGATTGCCGCCGCTTAAATATTTGACCTCCTGGCGCACCGAAGCCGTTTTGATGCCAAGCTGAGCCACCAGGGATTCCGCATTTGCCCGTTCCTGCTTCCGGCTTACAAAACCCAATGTGCTAAGACGACCAAGCAAGGGCAAGCTCAAATTCCGTTCCACATTTTCATGGATCAGGATGCCCTGCTTGCGGCGTTCCTCGGGAACGGAAACGATCCCTGACGCCGCTGCGTCAGCAGGCTGTGATAATCGCAGCTTTCGCCCATCCAAAAAGATTTCGCCTGCCTCGAACTTGTCCGCTCCGATAAGCAGCCTCGAACACTCCGTTTTACCGGCTCCGACCAGGCCGACGACAGCAAGCACTTCACCCCTTCGGACCGAAAGGTCCACCCCTTTAACTTTGAGGCCTCGACGCAATCCTCTGGCCTCCAACAGCACTTCTCCCAGCGGCACTTCTGTTTTGGGAAATTCCTCGTCAAAGGTTTTGCCCAGCATTTGCCCCACCAGGTCGTGAATCGTCACCTCCTGCGCATTGCCTGTGAACACATGCTGCCCGTCCCGCATGACCGTTACACGGTCACAGTGAGCGGTAACCTCGACCAATCGATGCGTAATGAAAATGCAGGCGACACCGCGATCCTTCAAATGATGCACGATCCGGAAAAACGCATCCGTCTCTTCTTGGCTGAGCGGGGCTGTCGGTTCGTCAAAAATAATGACTTTGGCGTCCTGAACCAAAATTCTCGCCAGCAAAATCATCTGTTTTTCCGCAAGCGTGAGCTCGGCTACTTTTTTGTGCAAATCGATGCTTGCCCCAAGCTGTTTCAAAACTTCCCCGGCCCGCTGCTGCTGCTTTCGCGGACTGCTCCACCACCCCCGCGAAGAGGATGCCAACTGATCCAGCATAATATTCTCCGCGGCAGTCAACTGAGGCACCAGCGCGGCATCGACCTCTTGATACACGCAGTGGATTCCGTTTGCCTTGGCATCGCCTGGCGAAGCCAGCCGAAGACGTTGCCCATTCAGCGTGATCGAACCGCGATCCATCTGGTACGCGCCGGACAACATTTTCATCAGCGTGCTTTTTCCGGCTCCGTTGGCGCCAAGCAATGCATGGATTTCCCCGCCACGGACGGAAAAATCAACGTCCTTCAGTGCAGGCACGCCCGCAAATTGCTTGCTGACCTGTTCCATTTGAAGCAAAATTGGCGCATCTGTCATGATGCTTAACCTCCTATCGCCTATGGCTCCCATAAGGAGTCTTTCTTTATTGTGAATTTTTCATCTATTGAACTTGTCATATATGATTGAAAAAAACGCGCCTTGCGGCGCGCTCCTGTTACGCTGCTTTATTTCGCAGTGATGCCATATTCCTTCATCCAGTCCTTGATGCCCTGCGTGCTTCCGCCCCAGCCCTCCACATATTCGGACAGCTCCGAAGTAGAGATTTGCTGATCAGGCAGCGCATCACGCTGCACATACACGGGATTCAGCACGACCTTGTCCTCGGTCTCGTCCCCGTTCAGCTTCTGGTAGGCGTAACGGACCTGGACGCGCCCGATGTCTGTCGGGTCTACGGCCGCGGAGGCCACCCAAGGATTTTTCGGATCCTGAATCATTTGCAAATCCTCGTCGCTCATATCGATGCCGTATACTTTAATTTCGTCGCGGCCTGCTTGCTGGATCGCACGTGCCGCTCCTTTGGCAAACTCATCCCAAGCGGCCCATACCGCCGTGATCTCGCCTTTTGGATATTGTTTCAGAATGGCTTCCATTTTGGCCTGCGTATCCAGCGCCGGGTTTTGCGCGGAACCAAACGTTGCGATTTCCTTGATATCCGGATTCGCTTCCATGAATGTTCCGTATGCCAGCTGGCGCCGCTCCATTGGCGCAAATCCCGCCACCCAAACTTTAACGATGTTCCCCTGGCCGTTGATATCCTTCTTCATCTGTTCCAGCGTCAGCTCGGCCATTTTTTGGTCATCCTGGGACATTACCGTGGCACCAGGGACGTTGATGTCTGCATCAAAAACGACGATCGGAATGTTTTGTTCCACGGCCTTTTTGACACCGGGTTCCAACAACGCATCGCCATGGTCTGTCAGGATGGCATCGAATTTCTGATTGATGGCGCTGTCCAGCAGCGATACCATTTTGGCTTTGTCGTTATCCGCCACGAACGTGGTCAGCTCGCCGCCGAATTTCTCGATTTCTTCCTTCACGCCCTGTACGTATTGCTGCGAGAAGGTTCCCGTATTAAACTCCATGATCAGTGCGATGCGTTTCCCGCTTAACGGCCCCGTAACCGCTTCGGTTTGAGGCTTGTCCCCTTCAGTCCCAGACGCTGTGGTCGAAGCCGGTTCTTTTTTGATTCCGCATGCGGATAGAGCCAGTGCAAGCACCAATACAAGCCCGAACCATGCCCATTTTACCGTTTTCGTTTTCATGTCTATATCCCCCTGTTCTCACTCGCTGTGTGACCTGGATCACAATAGTTGAGTATTAATATAACGACTAATTCCAAGCATGTAAATAGGTTTTAGTAATTTAAAGCTAGAAACCACTACATTTTTTCTTTTCACACTCTTTCATATCCAGTACAACCAAAATCATGAAACGAACGACAAAAAAGATCGCAAGGATCATCCTCGCGATCTTTCCAACTTACAGTATGATGGCAATCAGTCCACCCGAGCCTTCGTTGATGATACGGCCGAGCGTTTCCTGGAGCTTGTAGCGGGCATTGTCCGGCATCATGGCAATTTTGCCCTGGATCCCCTCCCGCACGATCGAATGCAGGGAACGGCCAAACATGTCTGAATCCCATACCTTGATCGGATCGTTCTCGAAGTCCTGCATCAAATACCTGACGAGTTCCTCGCTCTGCTTCTCCGTACCGATAATCGGCGCGAACTCGGACTCCACGTCAACGCGGATCATATGAATCGACGGGGCAGTTGCCTTCAAGCGAACGCCGAATTTCGTGCCTTGGCGGATCAGTTCCGGTTCATCCAGTGCCATCTCGGCGAGAGATGGCGCCGCAATGCCGTAACCGGTCGTTTTGACCATCTCGAGCGCTTCGGCGAAGCGATCGTATTCCCGCTTGGCATGGGTGAACTCCTGCATCAGCTGCAATAAATGGTCTTTGCCCCGGATTTCGATCCCGACGACTTCGTATAGGATTTGATCGTACAGCTCATCCGGAGCGTACAAGTCGATTTCCGCCACGCCCTGCCCCATGTTCATGCCGCTGAGGCCCGCACGGTCAATGAATTCATACTCCATGAATTGCGACACGACGCGGTCCACGTCCCGCAATCTGCGGATATCTTTGACGGTGTCGCGCACCGAGTTTTCATAGTTGCTGCGCAGCCAGTGGTTCTCATTCAGCACCATGACCCAGCTGGGAAGGTTCACGTTGACTTCATGCACCGGGAATTCGTACAACACTTCACGAAGAACTCCCGTGACATCATCCTCCGTCATCGTCGCCGCGCTGAGGGTCATGACCGGAATGTCGTACTTGGCCGCGAGCTCGGAACGCAGCTGCAGTGTCTCGTCGCTGCGAGGACGCGTCGAGTTGATGACCAGGACGAACGGTTTGCCCACTTCTTTCAGTTCGGCAATGACCCTTTCTTCGGACTCGACATAGGAACTGCGGGGAATTTCCGCAATCGTGCCGTCCGTAGTAACGACGACGCCAAGCGTCGAATGTTCCTGGATCACCTTGCGCGTGCCGATTTCGGCCGCTTCCTGGAACGGAATGGGCTCTTCGAACCAAGGCGTGGAGATCATTCTTGGCCCGTTTTCGTCTTCGTAACCTTTGGCCCCTTCCACAGCATATCCTACGCAGTCGACGAGCCGAACATTGACTTCCAGCCCTTCCGTCACCTTAATCTGAACCGCGTTATTCGGCACGAATTTAGGTTCGGTCGTCATAATCGTTTTACCCGCAGCGCTTTGAGGCAATTCATCCACTGCCCGGGCACGATCCGCTTCATTCGTGATGTTGGGCAGTACGATCGTTTCCATGAAACGTTTGATAAATGTTGATTTCCCCGTCCGGACCGCGCCAACAACCCCGAGATAGATGTCCCCTCCGGTCCGCTCGGCAATGTCCTTAAAAATGTCCACTTTCTCCAATGAAATCCCCTCCCTAAAATACTCCGAAGGAAAAATGCTAAAGAGCATCCGCTTCGTTTTTTCAATCAGAAGACTGAAATCCCTGCAACGGTAGAGCCGCCTTTGTGAGTGCCCGGAAGTCGTCCGCCGCCGAACATTGCATTCTGATGAAACCGGTGAAAGCGGCGTTAACTCGTACATGCAATTGGACTAGTATCATCTTATGTATCCGTATGCAGCAATATGACGCGTTTTTTCATTTTTTGTCCAACCCCTTTTCGCGGGATTAAGGCCTCTTTTCGGAGTATGACGCCTTAATTTCAATCTACTTTATGAGACTGGTCGTGCTTTTATGCGAAATTAAAAAGAGATACCCCTAACACAGGAATATCTCTATCAGAATTGAATTATTCTATTAGTCTGGCAACAGGCGTATTATTCTCCCATACATAGGCTACCGATTTGACCGGAACAAAATAGGAATGCTCCAACAGGACCTCCCGGGCATCTTCGGTCTCCGCCGGAGCTTTGCCCTCTTTCTCCACGGCCTGCATAATGTCAAAGGCATAGTCCACGTATACATTTCCCGCTTCATCCATGATGAACGGCAGCTCCTGGCCGGAGTACACGCTGTTCAACTTCACTTCCGTTGTCTCAGGGCGCCCAGCCTTTTGCATATCCACCGCAAACAGTCCGTCGTACAGTTCTTCTCCTCTCGGCAGCTCATTGTTATGCTGCGCCTTGTATCGGTCCACCATCCGCTGCACGTCATTCACCTTCTGCACGGTTTGCAGATCCATGACCTTGACTGCAGGCTCCGTTTCTTCGTTTTGAATCAAAAAGTAAGCGCTGCCGCCATTCTCAAACGCGGTCACCGGGATATCTTCCAGATACCCTTGCTGCTTTAATTTGGATAAATCCACTCTGAATTTTTCATATTTCGGGGTGCTCATGTCCGCATTCAACATCGGGAGAACCCCCTGGTCCTGCTGAAAAGCCTCCACGGCATCCTGAATGCGGTTTACGCTTTCACGGTAAGCCGTTTTGGGCTCGGTAACAGCCTGGGAAGGGTACATGCATCCGCTCAAGGCAAAACCGCTCAGTATGAATAAAAGCATTGCAAAGGTGGTCTGTCGCCCCAGACCTGACCTCCCATGACTCTTTGCATGTTTAATCCAATCGATGATCATGTGCACCCTCCTCGAATCTGATGCATGGCTTCGTGTCTGCCCCTCTTCATGAAGTGAGACGTTTACAACCAATCGTCTTCTTGCCTTTGCCGTTCCAATTGTTTGCGGATCGCTGCCTTCAGCGGATCTTCAGGTACATGTACTTCTACATCATGTCTCACTTTTGCCTGACATGCCAAACGCGTTCCCTGTTCCAGCAGCATTCCCAATTTTCGCTTCTCTGCATCAGCCGGAGGCTCAAGCCCCTTGAGCTGTTCTGCATCTACCCTCACTTTGCACATCAAGCATGCGGCTTTGCCGTCACAACGAGTCGTTATTTTTATGCCTGCACGTCGCGCCGCACTTAGCAGGTTCGTGCCGGATCTGACCCGAATGCTTTTGTTTTGAGGCAGAAAAGTAACCGTCTGATCCATATGTCTCCCCCCTAAATGCTCCATGCAAAACCAATAAGCTCCTGCACCTGCTCCCGAAAAAGGTTTGTCCACACATTTTGCTTGCCGAGCTCATCCAGCAGCGGCTGGTGCTTTTGCGGTTGTTTTCGAATCGCTTGGGCTATCGGTTCATACCGATCGGCCCGGCCTCGAAGCAGGTTGAACAGCAATTCGTGCGCAAGGGGCATCAAATGAACATGATGCGAGCCCAACCGAACGGACGGCGCATGGAATGCAAGTACACGTTCGATTTCGGTTCGATACCAATTGTTGCGTGACCACATCTCAAATCCGCCGACCAGCTCCATTGCGCACGCTCCGACTTGATAATGGCTTAACAGGGAAGCGTAGGGTCCCGTTGTATCCACAGCAGGTTCGTCCAATTTCCGTCCAGGCGCCACGCCATGAAGTTGTTTTGCTGCGGCAATATCCGCATAAATATCAATATCCCTTGGAGCCTGATTCAGCTCTACTTCTTGCAACAGCAGCCCGCAGCTGCCTCCTAACAACCAGGTGTACGGTTGGTTGATCCAAGCCGCGGCCGTTTCCAGCAAAGCGGCGTGCAGATCAGGATATCGAGTCGTTAGACCCTCCGTTTCATGTGCTCCCATCCGTCAGCCTTCCCTTCTTCATCCGTATTCATTGTGCCAACTCCCATGATGTGCGTATGCGGATGCAATGCCGGGCATGTCAGGCATGCCCGTCAAATCAAGGCAGCCATTCCACCGATAAACCCAATCAGCATGACCAGAAACGCGATTAACGACAGTATGCCCCGTACAATGCCTTTGGTTCTGGCCCTTGCAAAAGTAATCAGGAAAACCGACAAGCCCATAATTAGAATGGCCACCAATGACAGCCACATCTTGTCCATTGCGCTCATGTTCAGCGTCTCCCCTTCGATCCGTCATTCATCACTGAAAGTGACAATTGCACACATTATATCATGAAACATCGCTCATCTTTCCAAAAAAAAGACAAAAAAACAAACCGGAATGATCCGGCCTGTTTTGTCTCGTAAAACGATCCGCGTACGCAGAATCGATTTATTG
Organism: Paenibacillus sp. FSL W8-0426; assembly: GCF_037969725.1. Classification (NCBI taxonomy): domain Bacteria; kingdom Bacillati; phylum Bacillota; class Bacilli; order Caryophanales; family Paenibacillaceae; genus Paenibacillus; species Paenibacillus sp. FSL W8-0426. Next base: position 4,387,259 of record NZ_CP150203.1, read on the forward strand.
TTTTTTCATCATCATCTTCATCAAAGCTTCCATGTTGCTTGGGTTTAGTCCGCTCTTTTTGACTGCACTCACGATCTCCTTCACCGTATCTTCCGATACCGGAACCTTGGCCATGGCGGATACTTGCTTGATCAATTGGCGAAGCTGGGCCTCATTCTGCATCGTGGTTGGTTTAACCGTGCTTGCCAGTTTCTTGACGGCACCTTCCGTAATCGTTTTGCCCGTTTTTTTATTGATCGCTTTCAGTGCATCCTTGGAAATGTTGCTCATTCGTCTCCCCTCCTCCGGCAATACTCATGTGCATTATATGAGTCCACCAGGTAAAGGGTGAATAAGCTTCCACTACGCAGTCCGCGGCCCCCTTGTCTTATTCAGATCCATCAGGAATGCCATTGCTCCCACGTTTCGAGTTTCATGCTCTCCATCTCCGTTTTGGGATCCCGTCCCATCAATGCCTCAACCGCATCGCGGGGCTCCCGTCCTTGGAACAGAACATGGTACAGCTGATCGGCAATCGGCATTTGCACGCCGTACTTTTCGGAAATAAAATAGGCGGCCTTTGTGGTTCGAATCCCTTCGACAACCATGCCCATTGAGGCGAGCACGTCATCCAGCTTTTTGCCCTGACCCAGCAGCGAGCCAGCTCGCCAATTCCGGCTATGTTGGCTCGTGGCCGTGACGACAAGGTCGCCAACACCCGCCAAGCCGGAGAAGGTCAGCGGATTGGCTCCCATTTCAACGCCGATTCTCGTAATTTCGGCGAGTCCGCGCGTAAGAAGAGCGGCTTTGGCGTTATCGCCAAACTCCAGTCCGTCGGACATGCCTGCGCCAAGAGCGATGATGTTTTTGAAAGCCCCGGCAAGCTCCACGCCAAGCATATCCCGATTCGTATACACGCGGAAAAACGAGTTCATGAACAACGCCTGGGCAGCTTCAGCCGCTTTCTGATTCAGGGAGGCAACAACGACCGTTGTAGGGCAACGCTTCACCACTTCCTCGGCATGGCTTGGCCCTGACAGTACGACAATGTTTCCTTCCTCGCATTCCAGTTCCTCGGCGATGACCGTGGACATGCGTTTCAGCGACTCGGTCTCAAAGCCTTTGGTTGCATGGATAATTAACATTTCGGGTCGATAATATGCCTTAAGTTGGTGGGTCACCGAGCGCATTGCTGAAGACGGAGCTACGATCAACACCGCGGATGCACCTTCGACAGCCTCTGCCATGATTGTCGTCGCCCGAATGTTCGGCGGGAGCTGTGCGCCAGGCAAATAGCGTGAATTCACATGCGTATCGTTAATTTCGGCAGCGTGTTCCTCGCTGCGCGTCCACATGACCACATTCAACTGGTTGGCTGCCAAAACGCTGGCAAGCGCGGTTCCCCAGCTGCCTGCTACGAGAACGGCAACTTTTTTAGACAACGCGTTTCCCTCCTCCGGCGTTTTTCGATCCCAATTTGTTTTCTTGTCCCTTCGCCAGCTTGACAATATTCGTACGATGCCTCCAGAAGGCGAAAAGGCAAATAATCAGGCTGCCCCAGAACATCGTTATGGAGTACCCGGGGAATACCAGAATGAAAATCGGAGTCAACGCCACGAAAATGAGCGAGCCGAGCGAAACGTAACGCGTGAATACGATGGAAAGGATCGCAATGATTCCCGCGCACAATGCGGGTGGAAAGGCCAATGTCGCCAATACACCGATCGCCGTGGCAATGCCTTTCCCGCCACGAAAACGGAAATAGAGAGGCCAATTATGCCCAGCAATTGCTGCGATACCTGCAAATGCAGGCGTCCACTCCGAACCGTTTCCAAGCCATATCCCAAGCCATACAGCCACAATCCCTTTGACCACGTCCAGCAACAGTACAAGAATGGCAGGGCCTTTGCCCAAGATGCGAAGTGTATTGGTCGCACCCGCATTGCCGCTTCCGTGCTGCCGAATGTCAATGCCCCGGATTGCTTTTGCCAGCAGGACACTAAAGCTGATTGAACCTAGCAAATAACTCAGGACAATCGCTGCGATTTGTAAGATCACAAACTTCTCCCCTAACTTTCGTCGGACTTCCTCCGAGTAAATATGCGGATTGGCGTGCCTTCAAAGTCGAACGCACCGCGGATTTTGTTTTCGAGGTAGCGCTCATACGAGAAGTGCATCAATTCCGGATCGTTCACGAAAATAACCATGGTCGGCGGTTTGACGGCAACCTGCGTCACATAGTTGATTCTCATGCGGCGTCCTTTGTCCGTAGGCGGCGGATTGATGGCAACTGCATCGGATACGACGTCGTTAAGCAGATGCGTTTGTACACGCATAGCGTGCTGTTGCGCTACATGCTGCACAACCGGCAGCAATTTTTGTAAGCGTTGTTTTGTTTTGGCTGACAAAAATACCACGGGAGCATACGTCATGAAGAGGAAATGATCCCGAATCTTTTTCTCGAATTCATGCATGGTTTTATCGGTTTTGTCCACGACATCCCATTTGTTGACAACGAAGAGGGAAGCCTTACCGGCTTCGAATGCATAACCGGCTATATGCTTGTCTTGCTCGATGATGCCTTCCTCGCCGTTGATGACCACAAGAACGACATCCGCACGCTCAATGGCGCGCATGGCGCGCATCACGCTGTATTTTTCCGTGGTCTCGTACACTTTGCCGCGTTTGCGCATACCTGCCGTATCGATCAACACATAGCGCTGCCCATCTTTTTCAAAAGGAGTATCGATGGCATCGCGTGTCGTGCCGGCAACGTCACTGACAATGACCCGTTCTTCACCCAGGATGGCATTAACAAGCGAAGATTTCCCAACGTTCGGACGTCCGATCAAGGCTACGCGAATGACATCGTCATCGTATTGATCGTCCTCCAGTTCGGGCAAATTCTCCACGATGGCATCCAGCAAATCGCCAATACCTGTACCGTGGCTGCCGGATACTCCGATAGGGTCGCCGAAACCGAATGAATAAAATTCATAAATCAGCTCGCTTCGCCCGATATTATCTACTTTGTTGACGGCTACAACGATGGGTTTGCCCGAGCGGTACAGCATTTGCGCAACTTCCTCATCGGCTTGAGTCACGCCGGTTTTCGCATCACACATGAATACGATAACATCCGCTTCTTCAATGGCGAGCTCTGCCTGCATCCGGATGGACTTAATAATAACGTCCTCGCCATCAATTTCGATACCACCTGTATCGATAATGCTGAATGGTTTGCCGTTCCATTCCCCGATGCCGTAAATACGGTCACGGGTAATTCCCGGCTTGTCTTCCACAATGGCCAACCTGTCGCCGATGATCCGATTAAAAATCGTGGATTTGCCCACGTTCGGCCGACCGACAATCGCCACAACGGGTCTTGCCATACATTCCACTCCTCTTGTCCATACTTCGATACCCATCATAGCAAAAAACACATGTCTTGGCTAACTTTTCATCACATTGTATCTGAAGGAAAAATGCCTCGGCTAATGGTTTTTCAGTAAGGGAATCCACGGTTATCGGAAGTCCCCTCGCCTTCCATGATGCGAATTTCAGTACGTTGTTTTTTTTATATAACGACAATCGGCGAACCCTAGCGGGCTCGCCGATCTTGCTTTATTGTTCAGCAAAATATGCAGTATAAACTAAGAACCATGCATCGATTAAAGCTTATTTGAATTTGCTGAGTTTGTCGCCGAACAGTTCGCCAAGCGTAGTGCTCATGCCTTGATTGCTCAAGGAAACGTTCGGGTTGTTGATTTCTTCACGCGGTGCGCTGTTTTTCGCAGGTCTTTCTGCTTTTGGCGCTGGAGCAGGAGCTTCTTCCGTTTCTTTGATGCTCAAGCTTACACGTTGTTCGGCAGGGTTCATTTCCAAAATTTTGACTTGAACTTCCTGACCTTCTTTCAGTACTTCATGCGGTGTTCCGATGTGTTTGTGGGAGATTTGCGAAATATGCACAAGTCCTTCAACACCTGGAGCAATCTCAACGAAAGCACCGAAATCAACCAAACGTTTAACCACACCAGTTACGATGTCGCTAGCGTTGAATTTGTCGCCGGCAGTTTCCCAAGGTCCTGGTTGCGCCGCTTTGATGCTCAAGCTGATTTTGCCTTTTTCCGGATCAACTTTCAGCACTTTTACGGTCACTTTGTCGCCTTCGGAAAGAACGTCGGATGGTTTGTCCACATGAGTCCAAGCCAGCTCGGAAACGTGAACCAGACCGTCTACGCCGCCAACGTCAACAAATGCACCAAATTGAGTCAGGCGCTGCACAGTACCTTCGATGACTTGGCCTTCTTGCAGGCTTGCCATAACTTGTGCTTTGTTAGCTTCGAATTCAGCTTCAAGCACATCCTTTTGGGACAGGATCACTTTGTTGTTTTCGCGGTCAAGTTCTTTGACTTTAACGCGCAGCGTGCGTCCTTTGTAATCGCTGAAATCTTCAACGAAGTGACGCTCAACCATGGAAGCCGGGATGAAACCGCGAACGCCCACGTCAGCAACCAGTCCGCCTTTAACGACGTCAGCCACAACAATTTCGAATACATCCTGATCTTCAAAGTGCTTCTGCAGTTGATCCCAAGCATTTTCGCTGTCGATCGCGCGTTTGGACAGTACGAGCTTTTCTTTCTCGTCGTCGATGCTAAGAACTTTAGCTTCAACTTCTTGTCCTACTTCAACGGCTTCGGATGCGCTGCCCACATGCAAGGAAGACAATTCGCGGATTGGAATGATACCGTCATATTTATATCCAATGCTCACATAAGCTTGGTTATCTTCCAATTTGACGATGGTTCCTTTAACCGTATCTCCTTTTTTCAAGGAAACGAATTGATCCAACTCATCTTGGGTTGCTTCTTGATTCTTGATTTCTTCCGACATGTCAAATACCCTCCTCAATTCAAAAACCCCATTATATTCAAACCTGCCTTGGCAGAGTTCAAAACACTTTCAGCACTGAACGTTCAGGCTTAGCTTCCCTCAGCCCCCTGAAATCATGCATTCAGTCGTTCCAAGCAGACCTTTATTGGCTCGGTTTGCCTGTCCGCACCATCTCGTTGATTTTGGACATGATTTTCTCGGTCGCCCTTTCCAGCGCATCGCCGGCTTGGTCGTCCTTGAATTCTTCCAAATCGACAGGTGCTCCATACACAACTTTCATTTTACGAAATAATTTATAATTGCCAATAATAGCAGCCGGAATGACCGTTGCGCCACTCCGGAGAGCAAAACTTGCCGCTCCCTTTTTTCCGATCCCGCCGTCATTGTGACGACTGCCCGAAGGAAAAATTCCCAACACTTCCCCATCGCGCAAAATATTCAGCGACGTTTTGATGGACTCTTTGCTAACGCCCCCGCGCTTGACGGGAAAAGCGCCAACCGCCCGAATGACTTTACCTAAGACCGGGATGTCAAACAGCTCGCTTTTGGCCATAAAACGCACTTGACGATGGATCATGATCCCTACGGTCGGCGGATCGAAATTGCTGATATGGTTGGAGCATAATAATACGCCGCCTTCGCGGGGAATGTTTTCCCGTCCGACTGCTTCCAGCCGAAACATGATGGCGTACAGGATCCGCAGAACCGTTTTTGCAAAGGTGTAAATCATAGACCTACCTCTCCTCTGGCCATTGTGCAATAAGCAACAATTTTGTCAACCACTTCACGGATGCTCATTTCGGTTGTATCCAGAACTATGGCGTCCTCGGCACAACGAAGCGGCGAAATTTCCCGCTCTGCATCCAGTTTGTCACGGGTGGCAATATCTTGTTCCAGTTGCTGCAATGTCAATCCATCTGAAGGGTCCAGCTCCTTGAAGCGCCGAAGAGCTCGCTCCTGTACGCTTGCGGTCATGAAAATCTTCACTTCTGCATCCGGCAGCACCGTTGTTCCGATATCGCGTCCATCCATCACGACGCCCTTGCGCAAAGCCATTTGCCGCTGGGTATCCACGAGTTGTGCACGCAGCCCCTCGATTTGCGCATATCGGGACACGATTCCCGTTACTTCACGAGAGCGGATTTCCATCGTTACATCTTCCCCATTACAGAACACTTTCTGTCCGGAGGGGTCCGGTTGTAAATCAATGCTCAGCTCGCGGGCTTCCCGAAGTACCTCCGGCACGTTGTCCGGCATGATGTCATGCCGCAGCATGTGCAGAGTTACCGCACGGTACATTGCGCCGGTATCGACGTAAACATACGCTAGCGTTTCTGCGACCAAGCGGGCTACGGTGCTTTTACCGGCACCAGCAGGTCCGTCAATCGCAACGTTCATCTTCCCGTTCTCTGATGTGTTCTGGCTTGCCAACGGGGCATTCCTCCTCAAACGATAAGCTTCAAAAAACGCCAAAATAATGCATTCTGCTGAAGCCGGACCGCGATTAGCGGCAGTTTATCTTGCAATATCAGCAAGCATAAGCGCTCGGGCTTGTTTCTTGTCTGATATTTAAAAAACACAGGCATTGCCTGCATCGTGAAAATTATACCACACTATGCACATGGATGCAAAAACAGGCAAGTTCAATGGCCTTGAACCTCGGCTGGATCCTGCATGCGGACGGGCGTGCCCTCCATACGGCCGATCGGGGTCAGGTACTTATTCAACCAAGGCACCTGCATCAGCAATTGATACGCGACGAGAAGTACCACAAGTATGCCGATCAGTTTAAGAGCCCCTTTTTCCATTCGGTCCGACAGTTCGCAATACAGCCTTACACGGCGATGAGATGTATGGTCTCGTTCCAAGGCTAATCCCCCGTTTTTCTTTTACGTTGCCCGGCGGAACTCCTTTTTATTCCAACGCGCGAAACACGCAGAAGCTTTATTTGGTTCGATACTCAAGCTGCCGCTCAAAGCAAAATTTAATGATTTTCTGCCGTTCGGAATCCGTGATCTGGGTGAATTTGAGCATGTGCAGCAGCCTCCCGCTTTCCAGCGTTTTGATCCGAACCACCTCGGCTTCGAACGGGACGTGTTCGATCGTGGAATTGCGGTAAGGGATGAGCAGCCAGCAATTCAGCTTCTGTCCTTCCGAAATGGAGAACCCGGATTCGCCAAAAATGGATAGACCGCCTCCGCCAATGTCATCGGTAAGGGCCACCGCCCGGTTCAAATCCTCTGCCTGGATGGCGATTTCAAGGCTGGCGCGAACGCGCAAGAAGCTGCGACGCTGAATTTTGGTAATATCGTCCGCTTGCGGCTTGCGAATTCTTACCAATCGGACGACGTCTTCCTCAAAGCCGGTTACGTAAGTATTGAAAAAATGCCGCACGCCTTCTTCATTCATGTAATAAATCGACAACTCTTCACCAAAATAGAGCCTTTTCAGTCGGCTGCTACCCTGCTGCATCGGGACCTCGATCAAAAAACTGTTCTGGTCTTCGTCGGCGATGCGGGATTTGAATTCCTTGCCGGCTTCTTTCTCGTCTGCAGACGCAATCTGAATATATAGAACTTCATTGATTTTGGGATACAAGCTGTCACCGCCACCTTAGCCTTATAATCTTCGTATGTACGAAAGTATTATACCATGATGCTTCTCACATTGGACAACAAAAAAACAGGCCCGAAAAGGCCTGTCATTTTGTCTTATGCTCAATTCAACGCGTTGCAGCGTTAATAGGTTTGATTTGTTCGATCGCTTCTTCAACACCGTTATCGGCATTTAAGTAAATGCGGTACTTGGAGCCATTGATCCGGCCGCCGTATTCGTAGCACAATACTTCCTTGCCGTCATCGTTTTTGATCAACGCTTTGCGGGCGTAATTGACCTTGAAATCCGGATTTAGCTTTTCGCGCGTCTGTTTTGCGGTCATGCTGGCTTTGGGAATCTGGCGCTTGTCATTGTGCTCATACACGAAATCGCTAGCCTGGAAACCAGTCACATCACCGTTGTCGAGACCTACGCGAACGGCCATCTTCTCAGGATAGATCAACGTGTCCCCGTCCTGGCGCACAAATGTCAAATTTCCCATGTTTCCGAATTCGTCATAGTTCACGGCCTTCATATTTTTGTATCCTTTATTGGTGAGGAAGCGCTCTGCCTTCGCCACGGCTTCCTGGCGTGAAATCTTTTTCGTTCCCACCGGACGGGTGTCATTATATGAAATCAGCAGGCCGCCATTACGGGTGAAGTCCATAGTTACCCTTTTGTCTTTGGCGTGTTCGACCGTGGCGGTGTAAGATTCCCATTCCGTCCCTTTGCCGTTTTCTTGAACTTGAACCTTGCTGGCGTCCGCGTCGGCAAACTTGGCAGCCTTTTCTTTGATTTGTTCTTTGGTCATGGGCGGACCGCTCAGTTTTTTTACCGTGCGTTTGGAATAGATGCTGGCCACCGACGGTCCCCAATCCAGTTCAGGGTACTCACCAACTTTTTTGTCAACGGTACGGAAGCCATCCACGATGGTGTTGTCCATCGCTTTTTCCTCCGTGGCCATGGCGGTTTCAGCGTCCATCCAGCGCAACCGGTTCGAGATGACTTTTTGTTGAACGTCTTGCAAATTTTTTGTGATCTCGGATGAATTTTCATACAATCGTTTCAAATTCCCGATTTCTTTCTCCGACAGCGGCTCTTTCGATAAGTCCCTCATGGATGTCTTGTAGGCAAAATTCGAAATGCGGGACAGAAAGTCTTCGGTTTGATTGAACGGCAGCATGGTCAAAGGAAGCTGGTTGATCTCATTCTGCGCTTCGCTCGTAAGCCTCCATACGTTCATCAAGCCTTTGCGATGCATTCCATGCGAGGTCGAATGAACCGCTAACGTATTGCCGATCTCGGAATGCAGCTTGTCCATATGAAAAGACAGATCGTGAAAAGCACGCTGATACTGGTTTTCCGCTTTGATCAGTATCGCGTTTTTTTCCTGATTCTCTTGGTAGCCCCACACCAGGGCACCGATCAACAGGATCGCGCATACCGGGAACATGACTGAGCTTAGACGTTTATACATCGGTATAGTCTCCTTTCTTCTGGACCACTGTCTATATTGTGGATCGAAGAAAGGGCTCTTATGCATCGAATTCCAGTACTAGGCCAGAGAACTGTCACCAACCTCTTCAATTTCGAATTGATCGCGGTTATCGCAGAGGCATTGCTTGAATCCCGTCTCGATTTTCCCCCGCTCCCTCTTGCCCCTTAACGTGAATCGCTCTCCGCACCGTTGGCATCTGATTTTGATTTTGATCCTCATGACTTTTGACTCTCCGTTTCCACTCTTTCAAACTCCCGGGCATTAAAAAACACACCGAGGCTCCGTAACGCGTTAAGCGTTCCATGCCACCAGTGTGTCCAAATATTCACAATTTAACCTCTTCCTCCCGCTTCAAATAACGGAAAGGTGAGCGGTTGTTTGCCCGCGTAATCTTGCCAATGGCCCCGTACCACAACCCTGCCATCAACGGTGCAATGAACCATAACCAATTGTTCACCATCGTGTTCATGATGACGTCGTACAGCGAATGCCAAAAGAACGGAAGGATCAGGGATAGTGCAAGAAACCAGCGTTTCCTGTCTGGCGTGAACTTGGCCCTGCCCAGGTAATACCCCATAATGACCGCGAACATCGCATGCCCCGATACCGGCAGCAATGCTCTAAGGAACATGACGGATACGGAGGCGTTGCCCGCAAAAGCGTATAACACGTTCTCTACCGTAGCAAACCCAAGCGAAACTGCCACGGAGTACAAAATGCCGTCATAAGGCTCGTCGAATTCGGTATGGTTATAAATAATGTGGTAAATCACAAACCATTTGACGAATTCTTCGACCCCGCCTGAAATGACGATAGCTTCAAGGTAAGGGTTTTCGCCGAGCCACATCATCATGCCTCGCTGAATAATCATGACGGGCAGTACCATCAGGACCCCCATGATGAACACGCGCAGCACCATATGAAGCGGCTCGGAATCATAACGATCTTTCAAATAAAAATATGTTAACAAGGCGAGACCCGGAGCTACTGCTGCCGCTAAAACCGAAAACAAAAGCACCGAAATTCCCTCCCCTGACTAAGACGCGTATACAACTGGAACTTAATCCTGACGTTTAAAATGCGTGCAGATCACTTCAATGGCCTGCTCAGGCATGACCACTTTTCCGTATTCTTCCATCACTGCCGGAGTAACGGAAGAGCCTTCGCCGAATTCGGCGAGCAGCGCGATCAATGCCGCATGTTTATTCGAATCAACTTCGTCTGGTTCAAAATGCAGGAACCAGCGATCCTTATAAGAGTATAGTCTTCCTGCATTCGTAACATGCTCACGAAGCATATGAGCCGCTTCGATCAGTACCTCGAAATCTTTGAACGCATACACGATGGAATCGCTCTGCTCCAGAGTAACTTCCATTTCGTATACTTCCTCAGGCAGATCATCTTCATGACCTGAGCCATATTGCTGCGGATCGTATTTCCCACGGGTCACAATGACAACCATGCCTTGAGCGGGAAGTGCAAACACTTCAACGGCAAGCGGACCTGTAGCATCGAATCCAAGCTCGGAATAGGCCTGATCCATCATCTCGGTGAACAGTTCATGAACCTTGGGTATTTCCTGCCACATATCTTCTTTTTGTATTCCGCGCTCGCTCAGATCGTCAAAGGTCAGGAAAATCCGTATCTTATCGTGACTTAAACGTTCTATTTTCATACAGGATCTCCCCTTTATAAGCAAGTCTTATAACAGATTATGAAGCACCAAACAATATGTGCTGAAAATAAATCTATGTAGACATGTTATCATTTTATGCCTTCAATTGCACGAAGTAAAATCGACAAAAAAAGAATCAATCCACAAAAATAAAGCTGTGGTTGATTCCCAATCCGAATTTACGATTATAATCCGGGAATTGTCGTGTTGGTTTGGCTCAAGATCTGCTCTACTTCACGTTTGACATCCGGATTTGTTCGTATGAAATCCATGAGCATGCCCATGTTCTCTTCTTTTTCTTTCGGAGATACGGTTCTGGCGGTTTTTTTCGCCGAATTCCGATCAGAGTCGTGGTGCCCGTTCTGTTTGGCACTGAACCCATCCATGCCGGGGAACGTCATTTCCATCATTTTGTGCTTGGCCTGATCCATCATGCGGGAAGAACCGGAGGAAAACATCGGGATTTTGCCCTTGGCCAGCCAGGAACTAGCCACAGCTCCAATGACCACTCCAAATAAAAAGGATGACGCCTTCATCAAACCAACCTCCTCATTTTGTAAAAGCAAGAGTATTGTTTGCGTGAAGACGCCAACTCATTCTGCATAAAAACAGGAAAATGCCATTATGAAGGCCACCAAGGCAAGAACGTGCTTGGCGCAGGTGCCCCCTTAATCCCCCACCATACCAAGCTGATGGTCAACATCACAAAGATAAAAATGAGCGAGTTGACAAAACGTTTGCTGAAACGTAAACGTCTGGACGGATGCAACTGGGTACGCGTCGGCAGCTCTTCAGCGACAACCGTCGACTCCTCATCCCCGTTCGCTTGTTTTGTTTTTTTGGAACGAGCAGGAATTCGACTTGGAAGCACAGGGCTTTCCAAAGAAGAGGCAAGCGCCTTGCGCTTTGATCTCGGCACGGATATGGAAGTCAATTGCACTTGGCCTGCTTCCTCAGCGATCACGGCTGTTTCGACGACAGAGACCACCTCGTGAGGTTCGAGCAAGCGATCTTGCGACTTGCTTTTCTCCGATTGGCGAGTACGCTGACTGCCATATGTCTTTATTCTGCTTAACTGCTGATTCATGATCCCCTCCGAAAACGTATGGCTAGACCGGACACCAGATCAATGACAAAATGACACAAGATCGGTGCCCACAGGGTTCCGGATTGTATGTAGATGTATCCCAACCCATAGCTCGAAACAAATACCCATCCCGTTGGAATCCAATGGCGTAAATAGCGAATGTGGATCACTGCAAAAACGATGCTGGTCCAATAAGGCCCGATCGCATGCTGGATTGCACCACGAAACAACAATTCTTCACATATCGCGACGATGGCCGCGATGCATATGATGTGCCACACCGGGCGATGTTTGAAAAGCATCTCATTGATTCCGCCGTCGTCCATGCTTTCCTGTGGAATGACATAGGAAAGCACAAGATCCATCACAAGCATCACGCCGGCCAAACCAAGCCCCCACCAGACAAAATGGATTTGTTCAGGCAAAGCCAGCACTTCCAGCAAGTTTCTTTTTTGCAACAAAACCCAGATGACCCCGATAACCAATGTCAAACCTTGCGTAAAATACAGATTCACCAAGAGCAAACGTTCGGTGAGCTGCTGCGGCTGCACTTTTTGAAACTTGAATTTGCGAAACTTCGGCTTTTTCATCCTGGATGCATGTCCTTTTGATTTCATATTTGTCGTAACAAACCATGTTTGCCCAACTGGATAGTATACTAAATGATATCCAAAAAAACAATTCGATTCAAGACCTGCCTCAAGTCCCGGTTTTTCGGGATTTTCGGCCAAAAAGAACGATGGCTCATCCATTTTCACTTCCCCAAAAAAACAAACCCTTATTTAATTGTTCGAATAATGTCTTATCATGGTTTCTAATCCTTGTTACATCGACAATATCCGCATCTCCATGAAAATGTTCAAGCCTATTGACATGCTCATGTCAGCCATGATACATTATGAAAAAATTAGTCAAGCCAAACACGATGATGGAAAAAAGACATTGCATTGTACATTCAGAGAGCCGATGGTTGGTGCAAATCGGTGGCAGGCAAATGTTCTTGAGCGCTCCTGAGTTGCTGCGTTGAAATTGGAGTAGGTGCAGCCGGTTAAGACCCGTTAACCTCTTCGGTCTATATGACCGCTAAGACTGTCGTTGCGAAGCGACGGTGAATTAGGGTGGTACCACGAATAACTCTCGTCCCTTATTGCGCAAGCAGTATGTGGATTGGGAGTTTTTTTGATTTCGCATGAAGAATAGCAGATATGGTCACCATCCTATTTTCTATACCCGCCTTCTCTACTGCGACACCGCGTTGTCGAGCGGAAGAATCCATCCGGTTTTAAGGAAAAGACCTTTTTGATAGGGACTGGACCTTGACGATCATAGATAACCATTTCAAGGAGGAAGAAACCATGTACAAAGTGTTAGTATCAGACCCGATCAGCGATCTGGGAATTCAGCAGCTGGTGGAAGCAAATGATGTGGTAGTTGAGAAAAAGACCGGGCTTAGCGAAGACGAGCTGGTTGCCATCATTGGCGAATATGACGCTCTCCTCGTTCGCAGCCAGACGCGTGTAACGGAACGCATCATGGAAGCAGGCTCGAATCTCAAGGTGATCGGACGTGCCGGCGTTGGCGTCGACAATATCGACCTTCAAGCCGCAACTCAACGCGGAATCATCGTGATTAATGCACCTGACGGCAATACCATCACAACCTGTGAACACACATTCGCAATGATGATGGCTTTGGCACGCCATATCCCGCAGGCCTATGCCAAAACGATACAAGGTACATGGGATCGCAAAACCTTCCTTGGCGTCGAATTGCGCAACAAAACGCTCGGCGTGCTGGGAATGGGAAGAATCGGCAGCGAGGTGGCCAAACGCGCCAAAGCGTTCGGCATGGATATTCTTGCTTATGATCCGTTCCTGACTGAAGAACGCGCGGAGAAACTTCAAGTCAAGCTGGCAAGCGTGGATGACATTATCCGCAATGCGGATTTCATGACGGTTCATACGCCGTTGACGCCGGAAACCCGCCACATGATTTCCAGACCACAATTTGAAGTCATGAAAAAAGGAATGCGCGTGATCAACTGTGCCCGTGGCGGAGTCATTGATGAAATGGCGCTGGTTGAAGCGATCGATCAAGGCATCGTAGCCGGTGCGGCATTCGACGTCTTTGAAGTGGAACCGCCAGCTGCAGACCACCCGTTTCTGAACCATCCAAACATCATCGTGACACCGCATTTGGGAGCTTCGACCGTTGAGGCCCAAGAAAACGTAGCGATTGACGTTTCGGAGCAGGTTTTGCATATTTTGCGCAACGAGCCGTTTAAAAATGCGGTAAACATGCCAGCCGTGGCTCCATCCGTCATGAACAAATTGCAGCCATACTTCAAACTTGGCGAGACCCTTGGCAGCTTCGCCGCTCAAATCACGCAGCAAGCCGTTCAGGAAATTCGCGTCGAATATGCCGGCGATTTGGCAGAGGTGGACATCTCTCCTCTAACTCGCTACATTGTCAAAGGCGTGCTTGCAAGACATCTCGGACCGGAGGCCAACATCGTCAATTCCATGCATTTGGCTAAAACGCGCGATCTTAACGTCGTCGTAAGCCAAACGTCGAAAACCAAAGGTTTCACAAACCTGATCACGGTAACGCTCGTAACGACCCAGGATGCACAAGAGCGGCGCGTGGCAGGCACCTTGCTCGCAGGCTACGGCGAACGCATTGTCCGTTTGGACAAATTCCCGGTAGATATCGCTCCGGAAAGCCATCAAATCCTTATTTCGCATAACGATAAGCCTGGGATTATCGGACGTGTCGGCACACTGCTTGGTCAAAATGATGTGAATATCGCCTCCATGCAGGTTGGACGCCAAATCATCGGCGGCGAGGCCATCATGATTCTGACGGTCGACAAGGAAGTGCCGAAAGAGGTGCTCGTCCAGCTGACTGCACTGCCGGAATTGAATACGGCGGTAGAGATTGTGTTGGAGTAGTCATTCATATTGTATTTTTAGGAAAAGAGTCGACCCTTCAAAGGTTCGACTCTTTTTTGTGTTCCACGTTGAACAAGATTAAACGGTAGCGTTCAACAAAAAAACACCCCTGGAAGAGAGGGTGTTTTCGCATTTATTGTATAAAGACTGCTCATGGGTAGGGATTCTACCGAATTTTGCAGTTCTTTCGGGAATTCAAACAAGCAGAATAAACTCGGTTCCTTTCCCAAGCGCGCTGTTGACGGTAATCGAGCCTTGATGGGCATCAACGATATTCTTCACGATGGCGAGGCCAAGCCCCGTCCCTACGCTTTCGCCGCGTACACGCGCTTTGTCCGCCTTGTAAAACCGCTCAAATATAAACGGGACATCCGATGGCGGTATGCCGGCTCCTTCGTCGCGAATGACAATCTTGGCTGATTTGGTTCGATTGTCTGTCAGTGCGCCAGCCTCAATGTATACATTTTTGCCCGAAGGCGTGTGGCGAAAGGCATTGTCGAGCAGATTGGTGAACACTTGCTCCAACCGATCTTCGTCCGCCTCGTGAAGCGTGATGACAGGCTGCTCGCAGCGCAAATGAAGCTGAATCCCCTGTTCCTTTGCACGTACCGAAAACTTGCGGTATATCCGTTCCAATAACTCGACCAGATTGATTTCCCTCATGGCCATATCGGTGTGTCCCGCATCCATGCGGGCCAGATCCAAGAGATCCTTGACCAATCTGCCCATACGCAGCGATTCGTCGTGGATAACTTGGATCAATTCTTCGCTTTCTTCCGGCGAAGCCGCCATCCCGTCTAACAAAGCCTCACTATACCCTTGCATCATGGATAAAGGAGTACGGATTTCGTGAGACACGTTCGCGACAAAATCGCGGCGCATCTTTTCCATCCTGACTTCCTCGGTAACGTCCCTAAGTACGGCAACCGCTCCTCGAACCACGCTGTCCTCGTACAGCGGGGCCATCTGCACGGACCAGACGCCCTGCTGGACATGAACGTTCGAACTCTGATCCTCGCCATCTTCCATCACTTTCTTGAACAAAGGGATCAACGGCTCGGGAACATCCCGGGATGAAGCGCCCCTATGTGCCGGTTCGCCTGCCTCCTCTTCTCCGGCCCAGTCCAGCGACTCCCACGCCTGCATAATCTTCTCTCCAGGCGGGTTGGTCAATATAATCTTGCCTTCGCCGTCAAATGTCACGACTGCATCCGTCATGCTCCTCAGGACGCTGGCCAAATGCTCCTTTTCATGATTCAGGTTGCGAATGTTGTCTTCCAATTGTGCCGCCATGTGATTGAACGTGTTGGCGAGCTCTCCGATTTCGTCGCTCGTAACCAGAGACAAACGCGTGCCATAGTTTCCCTTTCGAATGGCATTGGCCGCCTGAATCAGCTGCTGCATCGGCTGCGTGATTTTCGTAAACAAAAAGAGCGCAAAAAATGTCGTCAAGCTGAATCCGATGATGCAGACATAAGTAAACAGACGTTTGATGTCACGCGACTCGGATTCCGCAAAATTGGTATCGATATAAGGCAGCAAAAAAAGACCTAACGCAATAAGTACACAACCCACAAGGCTAATAATGGTTAGCCACAGCTTCCCGACCAGTGACCTCCAGAAAGCGAAACTACTTCGGAACTTCCAGTTTATACCCGACACCCCAAACGGTCGTAATCATCGCTGCCGACTCCGGCGATACTTTGTTCAATTTCTCGCGCAAGCGCTTGACATGTGTATCGACGGTACGAAGATCACCGAAAAATTCGTAATTCCAAACATCTTTAAGCAGTTCTTCTCTGGAGAATACCTTGTCGGGCGATGTTGCCAGATAATGCAACAATTCGTATTCTTTCGGCGTCAGACTGATCTCTTCCCCGCCGGCTGTCACGCGATGTGCATCGTGTTCGATGACCAGATGAGGGAAGACGATATTGTTGCTGGAATTGCTTTCTTTGGACAGGTAAGCCGTCGCGGAAGAACGTCGCAGGATCGCTTTTACCCGGTAAATGACTTCACGCGGGCTAAACGGTTTAACGACATAATCATCGGCTCCGACCTCAAAGCCCTGTACCCGGTTAATCTCTTCTCCCTTGGCCGTAAGCATCAAGACGGGGGTCGACTTGACCTGTCGCAAACGGGTGCATACTTCCACACCATCCATGCCTGGCAGCATGACGTCCAACAGAATCAACCCATATTCCCCTGAAGTCGCTTTTCGCAGCGCCGTTTCCCCATCCTCGGCTTCATCGATTTCATATCCTTCTTTTTCAAGATACATCTTTAACAGTCTGCGGATTCGCTCTTCGTCATCCACGACCAGAATGCGGTTCTCATTTTCTGCCATTCCAAAATCCAGCCCCTTTGCAATAACTGCTTATCCACTTCTATTATGTTCGACTTTGCGAACAATATTTGAATGCCCCGATTGAACGCAGGAGCCGCATGTGTATTCCATCGTTTCTTGCCGGAACGTAGAGCAAACGCCCGACTTTTCGTCCTAGTCCGCTCCAGCGTAGGAATGAAGGCCGGCAATAATCAAGTTCACGCCGACCAGCGTAAACATGACGACCAAAAATCCCAGTACTGCAAGCCATGCCGATTTCCGCCCCTGCCATCCGCGGGATAAACGCAAATGCAGATAAGCGCTATAGTATAGCCAGGTAATGAGCGCCCATACCTCTTTGGGATCCCACCCCCAAAACCGGCTCCAGGCAATCTGTGCCCAGATCATCGCGAAGATCAATGCCCCAAGCGTGAAAATCGGAAAACCGATCGCGATGGCCCGATAGCTGATCTCGTCCAGATCGTCCGCATCGATGCCGTCCAACAGCGGTTGCAAAGCTTGTCCTAACGGCCTTCTTACAATCAGTCGGATGATGCCGTAGAGAATCAGGCCAACGATGATGGACCAAACTACGGTGTTTAGTTTGCGTCCCGCATTGACCCCGTTCATCCAGGATGGTGTCTCCAGCAGCGGTTGCTTCATGCCGAGAAACGGTTTCATGCTCTCCACTTCACTATTGTATGGTCCAAAAATGGGGGGCATGCGATAAATCACTTTATCTATTGTACTATTTTCCTGTACCTCTGTGTCAATGGCAGCAGGCTTTTGCACGAATACTGCTTCATATCCCGCACCGCGAAACGCGAAAACCACGCCGATAAAACCAATCACAACGACGATGGTTACCATCGTGAACTCGACCCAGCCGCGCTGGCGGCGCGAGTTTTTGTCTTTGCCGCTGAAATCTACGGTGCGCAGCAAATACATGAAGCCGGCGGCGAAACCGACGGCGAAAAATGCCTCGCCGAGCGCAGCCAGCGTTACATGAATTTTCAGCCAGATCGACTGCAGCGCAGGAATCAGCGGCTGCACCTCCTGCGGAAACACGGCGGCATAGGCCATGATGAGGATGGTCAGCGGCAAAGCGAACAAACCAAGCAAAGATTTGCGGTAAATCGCATAGACGACGATGAACGCAACCATGATCATCATGGATAGAAAGCTCATGAACTCGTACATGTTGCTGACGGGAATATGTCCCGCCCCCATCCAGCGGGTCGCAAAAAATGCCAAGTGGGCGATCAGTGCAACGATGGAAGCAACGAAAGCCCTTTTGCCCCACTGCGCAACATGCTTTTCGGGTTCGCGATTGCTCCATTTCTTGCCCATTACGGCGACGGCATATAACAAAAACGCTGCACAATACAGAAAAAAGGATACGATAAATGCATCGCTGCTGAAATCCAATAAGCTCATGCCCGATTCCCCCCGTTATCCAACGACTTTTCGTGCGCCTCCAGATTCATATGCTGTAAAATGGCAGCAACTTCACGCCGGAAACCGAACCAGTTTTTATTCGTGTGTCCCCCGAGCGTAAGCCGGCCGTCGTCGATGCGTATCCATATGCGGCGGTGGTTCCAATAAAATCCCATAATCAAACCAAGCATAATAATTGCGGCCCCGACCCAAACGAAGGGCATTGCTTTGTCGACACGAATGTTCAAGTAGCTTATCGATGGGATGATGTCAACGTTGTCCATGCTGTCCACTTCCAGCCGCAGCGGCACCTCTCCACCGACAAGCTGTTTGTTGATTTCGTCCTGCTGAAACCGCTGCTGGTCGATCTGTTTTGGAAAATACAAATACTGGATGCCGTCATCCGGAAGCTCCGGGCCCGCAATGTGCAATAAAAAAGCGGGTGCATTCGGCGATGGTGATTTGGATATCGGCTCGCCCTGCTCGTCAAGCGCGAAATCCATAAATTTTTTCCTGACCTCGATCGTATACGGCCCAGCTTCAAATTGTTGCTGTGTATCCACCATATCCAGCTTAATCGAGCCGAACTTTTCACCTGTCGATGCGCTGACCAGCTCCGGGGTAACCGAACGAAGGGTCGGAGTTAAATCATAATCGAATTGATATGCCTTCAAGCCCTTGTAATTCAAAGGGTCATTCACCCTGATATCATGCCTCGCAACCTCGACGAGCCGGGGTTCCTTGGTTAAATCGGAACAATCGGCCGTACATTCGTACAAGACCGCTTTGGTTTCAAACAGTTTCGGCACGGTTTTGTTCAAGTTGCGGAACTGCTCCGGCACCTCGTTCTCATCGTAAAATTCCACCGTAAACTTCTCGTTCTTCAAGTACATGGACGTATTGGGGATTTTTCGGATCTCCCCTTCCGGAAAAGCGACATGCTCGTCCAGATTCAGACCAGGCAAACCTCGCGCAAGCACGGCCAGCAAAAAAATGATCAAGCCGATATGAATGACATAAGGTCCCCATCGGCTGAATCGCTGCTTCTCGGCAAGCAATGCACCGCCTTCGGTGTGTACGCGATATCCTTTCTTTTTCAGCGGCGTAACCGCTTTCGTAATCCAATCTTCGGCAGCCTCATCAATGTGGCCTTGGTAGGTGAGTCGTTGCCTCGTCAGAAACTGCATATGTTTACGTATTTTTTGCTTGTTCAGCGCCTTGTACAGCGGAAGGACCCGGTCAAGGCTGCATATAACCAGCGAAGCACCGATCATGACAAGCAGCAGAATGAACCACCATGACTCATATGTATGGGATAACCCCAGCAAATAATAAACATGCCCCAATTGCCCGTAGGTTTCTTTGTAATACACGGAAGGATCGATATTAAGAAAAGTGCTTTCCTGAGGATAAATCGTTCCCAGCATCGAGCCGAGCAGCGTGAGCACGATCAAATACACAGCGATCTTGACGGATGAAAAAAAGTTCCAAACGCGATCGATGATATTGGGATTCTTTCGTTGTGAACGTCTCGCCATGCCGTCATAACGCATCTCGAGCACTTCGTTCGATTGGGCTTCCGCCTCCAGCAGCGGCTTTCCGCATGCTTCGCACAACACGGTGCCGGTCGGATTCTGGTGTCCGCATTCGCATTTCGTATTTTGGAACACGACTAGACCTCCTGTCAGGGCTGATTGGCCAGTTGCGAAATTTTCGCGTCAAGCGTGTTCAGATCAAGCTGACCGATGTGAATGGTCGAGATTTTGCCCGTATTCGATACAAAAAACGTGGTTGGCATCGGCGATATGCCATAATTCCGGATCGAAGTTTTGTCGCGGTCGAGCATAATCGGGAATGTAATGCCAAGCTGCTGCACGAAATTTTCAACGGTCATCCGATCCTCGCCAGCATTAATGCCGATGAATTGAACGCCTTTGTCTTTCCATTTGTCCGCTTGAGCTTGAAGGGCAGGCATTTCTTTGACGCAAGGCTCGCACCAAGTTCCCCAGAAATTAATGACCAAGGCCTTCCCTTCATACTCATCGGACGCATGTACCTGACCATCCAGGCCCAGCAATTCAAAAGAAGGAGCCTTGTCTCCTTCTCTCGGCTTGCCGTTCGAGCCGGATACGGACGTGGAAATGGCGTATCCGCCCAACACCAGGATCAATAACAAAATGACGATTTGCACCGTTCTTCTTGATTTCCCCATGTGCCGCTCCCCTTTTGAATGACTGGTTCTTCCCATGCTTTTTCCTGTTCATCGATATTTCTGTGAACATCCTATGAACAATTATAACGAATTTCGTCACAAATCCGCGGCGGTTTTATGAATTTTGTGTGTCCTTCGTTTACCTTTTTTTCATTTTTTTGGCTGGTTCCGATTTAGCGAGCTGGATCAGGTTGTTCACCTCTTCTTTGGTAAGCGGACGCGTGAGCCCTCTCTTCAGGTTTTGCAGCAAAATGCCGCCAAACGCAATCCGCTTCAGCCGGGTCACCGGATGGTTGATCGCTTCGAACATACGTCTGACTTGACGGTTACGGCCTTCGTAGATCGTAATCGAAATGACAGCCTCTTTGCCATTCGGGTCCACATCCTTGTATTCCACTTCAGCAGGTGCGGTCATCCCGTCTTCGAGCATGATGCCGTCCCTTAATTTCTCCAATTCGCTGCCGTGCGGCACACCTTTCACCGTAGCGAGGTACGTTTTGGGAACATGGTGCTTCGGATGCGTCAGCAAGTGGGCAAACTCACCGTCATTGGTCAGGATCAGCAGCCCTTCGGTATCGTAATCCAGACGGCCTACAGGATAGACCCGTTCCTTCACACCTTTGAGATAATCGGATACGATTTTGCGGCC
This sequence comes from Paenibacillus sp. FSL W8-0426, assembly GCF_037969725.1. NCBI lineage: Bacteria > Bacillati > Bacillota > Bacilli > Caryophanales > Paenibacillaceae > Paenibacillus > Paenibacillus sp. FSL W8-0426. The sequence continues at coordinate 4,408,561 of NZ_CP150203.1, forward strand.
CTCCGGATCGGATGCGCTTGTAATGACGCCTTTCGGTTTGTTCATCAGCAAGTACACTTTCTTCTCGCTGCGGATCGGTTTGCCGTTTACCGTGATAATATCCTCGTCGGGGTTCGCTTTCGTACCCAGTTCGGTTACGACCTCCCCGTTAACTTCAACCTTGCCGGACAGGATCAGTTCCTCGCTTTTGCGGCGGGATGCAATTCCTGCCTGTGCAATAATTTTTTGTAATCTTTCCATGTTTGTCATGTCACCTCACCCTAATGATACCCATCAAGGGCAGAAATCACAAGAAATATCCGTTCGAATGGCAAACTGGATATCGCTCATGCTTTCTATTCTTCTCATAATGCTGCCAAATAAAAAACCCGCCTTCAAGCTCCTGCATAGGAACAGGCTTGAAAAACGAGTCTTTTCCGGACCAGCTCAATATGGTGCCGCCAAATCGATCAGAAATCGTTTAGTTCACTTTTCCTTGCACAACCACCGTTTTTTTGGATGAAGCGGCGGATGCGCCACCGTTAATAAAGGACTGCAGCGTTTTTGATGTGATGTAATAGGTGCGTCCCCCGTACGTAAAGGTCATCATCCCGACAACCTGGTTGTTCTGATTAAGCACCGGGCCGCCGGAATTTCCTTGAGCCATCGCTTTCACAATGCTGCCGATGCCCTTTTTGCCCGGAACGTCCGTTGCGGCTGTATCGGCTACACGGCTCTTGGCAATCGTGTTATAGGTGGAAGGAAACTCCTCTCCTAACAACAACAAATCGCCGTCCGGATTTTCCGGAAAACCGATCGTGTAAACGATCTGGTTGTCTTTGGCATTGGCGAACGTAACCGGCTGTGCATCCAGCGGTTTCTCCAACTTCAGCAGGGCCATATCCGTCACCGGGTCGGTCTTGATAATGTCCGCTTTGATGGGTTGTTCCGGATCGGCCGGACTGGCAACGGATAACGTCGCCTCATCGCCTTTCGGAAGCTCCGCATAATCCTGCACCACATGATAGTTGGTCAACACCATATCTTTAGCAACCAGGATGGACGTACCGACATCGTAATAAACCGCGTCAGGCTCGTCCTGTTTGATCCATCGAACGTTCACAACAGGAAAAGAGTCGGCCGAGATCGCCAGCTTTTCGCGCAGTTGTTGATCGAAATAACCCGTAAAATGAATGGTGCTTGTGGACTGGGCGGCAGCCATGCCCGTTTGGCCCGCAAGCAGCGCCATTGCAACCATTCCCGACATGCCGAATCGAAGCACACGTTTCCATTGGTTCTGCATCTGTTGTTCTCCTCCCCCGCGCTATCCATCTAGCATATCTGATATATCGGAAGAGAAGCAACATTTTTTAACCAAACACAATCAAACAGATAGCAAGCGCAGCGATGAATCCGACAACGTCGGAAAAGAGCCCCACTTTAAGAGCATACCGGCCATTTCGTATGCCCACCGCTCCAAAATAGACGGTCAACACATACAACGTCGTGTCCGTGCTTCCCTGGATGGTCGAAGCCATTCTGCCAATCATGGAGTCGGGCCCATAGGTTTTGATCAGATCTGTCGTAAAAGCAAGTGATCCCGTGCCGGTCAGCGGGCGCAAAATGCCCAGCGGCAGCACTTCGCCCGGGACCCCCATCCAGGAAAACAGCGGGGCGATCAGGCTGATGACGAAATCGAGCGCACCCGAAGCGCGAAACACGCTGATGGCTACCATCATGCCCACCAAATGCGGAATGATGCTGATCGCCGTTCCGAATCCCTCTTTGGCTCCATCAACAAAGGATTCATAAACCGGTACCTTTTTGGCGAACGCATATAATGGTATAAACGCGATGATAACCGGAATGGCCCAGACCGAAATCCAGTTGATGAAGGTTAACACAAGACTCATCCTTTCATGAGTGGTTTGCCGCCTGAATGCACGTTTGGCGGTCTTTTCATCGCTCTTCTCCTGTACCATCGATCCGCCCCGAGCGCAGCCACAGTCGCGATCACGGTGGCCATCAACGTTGTGCCTACAATCTCGGTCGCGTTCGCCGAATGATAATTCAGCCTGATCGCGATGAGCGTGGTCGGAATAATCGTTATGCTTGCCGTATTCAATGCCAGCAGCGTGCACATGGCCGGAGAAGCCGTCTGTTTGTCTGGATTAAGCTCCTGCAGCTCCTGCATCGCCTTGATGCCCATCGGGGTTGCCGCATTCCCCAGTCCCAGCAAGTTGGCACTCATATTGGACAGGATATATCCCATTGCCGGATGATTGCGAGGCACGTCCGGAAACAGGAACGCGACGACAGGGCCTAACAATTTCGCGATTCTGCCGAGCAATCCGGCATCCTCCGCCATTTTCATCATGCCCATCCAGAAGACGAGCACGCTGATCAGTCCCAAACATACCGTGACGCCCGTTGCCGCCCCATCGAATGCCGCCTGGGTAACCACTTCAATATTGCCTTTAGCGGCTGCAAACGCAAATCCCGTCACAATCATCAGCAGCCAAATGATATTAATCACAAGCTGGCCTCCTTTCCAAAAACGATTTTCGTTTTGCTGGCTTGCACCATATCACGGGGACAATAATCGGCTAATCACGGCTTTCCATGCCGACGACCAGGCCTTGGATCCGGTTTCTTCTGCAAAAGCGGCATCGTCCAGCTGCGGCTCCTTGGGAATATAGCTGCCTTTGCGATAGACCGGAATCGAACCGATCTGTCGCCCCTCGAGTTCGATCTGAATGCGGCCCGCCAGACCAAATGCCGGATCGGAAGATGCCCCCTCTCCTCCAGACTTCGGTTGGCTCTGCAGCACAAGACGTTTGTTCAAAGCTCCTTTTTCGCCCTCCGCAAGCGGATATTTGAAGCTGCGACCTGTAATCACATCGGTTCCTTCCACTTGCTGTTCCCTCTTGGCAATCTCAACCAGCGGGAAATGTTTAAATCCGAAGTCCAGCATGCGAGCATGGTCGTTCCAGTCGTCGCCGTCATTCAAGGTAACGGCAGCAAGCTGCTGCCCATTGCGCGTGGCCGAACTGACCAAGCACCGGAATGCCTTTTTGGTATACCCCGTTTTGACGCCGTCGGCCCCTTCGTACAATCGGAGCATCTTGTTTTTGTTATGCCACGAATAATCCCAGCTCTCATTCGGGTTCGGGGCAGATTTTTGTTCGGTGGCCACAATCCGCTTGAAAACCGGGTTCTGCAGCGCATATGCCGTCAAGCGGGCCATATCGCTCGCGGTAGAATAATGCCCATCGGCGTCCAATCCATGCGGATTCATGAAATGCGTGCCCCTTAATCCGATTTCCTCCGCTTTTTGGTTCATCATCAGCACGAACCCTTCTTCCGAACCGCCCACATGCTCCGCAATGGCCGTGGCCGCATCATTTCCCGACCGGAGCATCAAGCCGTACAACATGTTTTCGAGCGACATTTCCTCTCCCAACTTGAGGTATATGGAGGAGCCTTCTTTGCCGAATGCGGCTGCACTCACCTTGACTTTGTCATCCAGCTTCCCGTTTTCGATCGCCACGATTGCGGTCATGATTTTGGTCAAACTGGCGATCCGCATCTGTTTATCCCCCTCCTTGCTGAACAAAATCCGCCCGGAAGTCACATCGATCAGCGCTGCGCTCTCCGCGTGCGTCGACGGTTTGGACAGCTCTTCGGCCATCTCCGCTCGAATCCATGACGGCCATGCCAGCAGGGGGATAAGTATTAACACAATCACTTTTAATCCATTTCGCATGTTCATTCCTCCGGGTACTTGGAATCTTGTACTAGCCTATGTTTTGTCCACATGAAGTATGTCCCATCCCTTAAAATACAGCAAAAATCCCTGCCGCGGCCGAAGCTGCGACAGGGCACTGTTTTAAATCAAGCCATGCCTTGAATCAAGGGTATTAATTATACGCTGTGCCTTCCGACGTAACCGTTACCCGGGTATGCTCCTCGTCCGCGTTGCCACGAATCATGCTCTGAATGCGATCCAGCATGTGAGGTGCGGAATCGATGATCTTCTCGAACAGATGCGTGGAGTTGTCCAGCGGCACGATATGAACGCCTTGCTTGCCCACGACCAGAAACGCGATCGGACGGATGGAGACGCCTCCGCCGCTGCCTCCGCCAAACGGTGAAGCAACTGTCGCAGATTGTGCATGCTCCGTTTTGGCTCCGGAATTAGAGCTGTGCGATCGGTCGCCGTTCACATTAAAATCGCTCCCGCCCGCAGCAAAACCGAAGCCTACCTTGCTGATGGGCAAGATGACGGTTCCATCCGGCGTTTCGACGGCATCGCCAACAATCGTGTTGACATCCACCATCGCCTTGATGTTTTCCATTGCAGTTTCCATTAAACCTTGTATTGGATGATCGGACATTTTGATTCCCTCCACTTTCATTTTGAACTAGGTTCAGCCTAACCCTATTCTCTCCAGACCCAGATGAACTTATGTACAGCATCAATTGGGTGAATACGAATGCACTTCCTCCTGTATTTTACAGGCATGTTCGCTATACCCGGGAATCTCCCCGTTGCCGGTTTACTCTCCGTTGGCCGTGTCTCCGCTGCTTTAACAGCCTCATCCACATACGCCATCCTCCCCGAACAACAAGGACTCTGGTCGTTAGCCTTATGCCTGCAACAACGATTGACCATATTTTTATTTTCATACGGCAATCCAAATCCGTGCGGAACTCCATTTCGTCACTCCACTCGGGAATAATGTCCAGTTGAGGCGGCTGATCGAAGCGGATCTGGTAAGACAAAAAACCAACGATACCGGATTTGACCCCCCATAACCAGCCTGTGAGCATCGCCGTATGCGCTGCGTCCCCCAGACTGACCCGGGTTGTCCAAATAAATCGAATCATATGTACTCGTTCCAGCGTTTGCCTGATCCATTGTTTTAATTCAGCCGTACTTCTAAGCATGACGCTGACATCGTCGCTCCATTTTTCGATTTTGCGTTTGTTTACCCGCTCGCTTCCTTTATTTTCGTTACGGGTCGTGTTCGCTCTCTGCTCCGTTTTCACAAGAAAGCCTTCCTTCATATTCTTGAAAACGATGGAGGGGATCTCATAATTCAAGCGGATCAGACCATATAGGAGCCGTACGTTGAATCGGGCAAAATCATCGCTCTTATGTTTACTGAATGAGACGTGGATATGAACATTCGAGACGAGAACTGCAGCAAGCAGCAGCACGACCGCCGCACCGATTCCTCCGAGCCAAATTAACACAGGCCTTACCTCCAAGCCCTCGATTCTTTTCCAGTTTAGTATGCACCGCAAATAGGAAAAAATTCACTGGACACGTTAAAATCCCGCTGCACGAAAAAGGTTTTCGCATAAAAAAAAGGCTCCAGTGCTGGAGCCGATCCAATATTGCCGCCATTTTTAATTGGTTTGCTTCGTTCGTTAATCCGATTCTTTCATATCGGGCTCGTTTTCCGCATCGCTCCGATCATTCGATGTTTCCGTTCCTTCTTCCATGCTCTGCTCCAGGCTGTCGAGCTCGGATTGCTGCGCATCCAGCTTGTCAAACAGCATCTGGGTCTCTTCTTCCAGATTGTCCGTATCTTCAAACAGCCCCGGCTCCGGCAATTCGCTGAGCGAACCCAAGCCAAAGTAATCCAAAAAAGCTCTCGTCGTCCCATACAGAATAGGCCTTCCGATCGCTTCAGCGCGTCCCACTTCCACGATCAGATCCTTGTTCACCAGGGTGTGGATGGCCCTCTCCGACTTTACGCCGCGAATCTCCTCAATCTCCACCCTCGTAATCGGCTGGCGATATGCAACGATGGCGAGCGTTTCGAGTGCCGCTTGGGAAAGGGTCGTTCGTGCCGGCGAGTAGGCCAGTTTCTCGAAATAGACAGCATGTTCGGGCAGTGTCCCCAATTGAACCATGCCTGCAATTTTCAAAATTTGCACGCCTCTGCCATGCTCCGCAAATTCTGTTTTCATCTCTTCGATGGCATCCGATATCCGTTCTTCCGATACGTCCACGATTTCAGAGATTTGTTTGATGCTCAGGCCTTCCTCCCCGGACAGAAACAACAGGCCTTCAATAATCGACTTCAATTTCGGAAAATCCATGATTCCTTGCTTCTCCTCTCCACTCCATCACAATGTCCTCAAATGTCCGCTCCTGGTAACAGACAATTTGTTTCATCTTCATCAGCTCAAGCACCGCCAGAAACGTCACGACAATTTCATGGCGGTACGTCTGTCCCTCCAACAATCCGGAGAACAGCATCCTGCCTCCCGGCTCCAGCTTCTTAAAAACCTGTACCACGTCCCGAATCCGGTCTTTGACCGAAATTTCATCACGCTGAATCCGGGCTACCGTCGTTCGCTTCTCCGCCTTGCGCAGGGCACGTTGAAAAGCTGCAATCAGGTCGGCCGCATGCAATCCCTCCACCGGGTTCGATTCGGTCTCCAAAGGCATGTACGGGCGCAGATCCTCAGGCTCTTTCGAGAAAATAAGGCTGCGCTCCCATTCCCGTTCATGAAGATGCCGCGCAATGCCTTTGTATTTGCGATATTCTATCAGACGTGCAACCAATTCAGCACGTGGATCATAATCATCGTCCTGCCCATAATCATAATCTTCGAAGTCCTCGATCACCGGCGGTTTCGGCAGCAACAGCTTGCTCTTGATGGACAGCAGTGTCGCTGCCATGACAAGAAACTCGCTCGTAATATCCAACTCCAGCTCCTGCATAGAATGCAAATATGCCATGTATTGGTCCGTAATATCGCTGATGGGGATATCCTGGATATCAATTTCGGCCTTGTCGATCAAGTGCAGCAGCAGATCAAGCGGCCCTTCAAAGGTCTCCAGTTTGTAGGTAACTACCGTCACGAAACGAATCCTCCTGCAAAAAAAATACAAAACCCCGCTAAGCCGCCGAAATCCGGTCTCCCGTTTTCGTCTGCGCAAAGCAGGGCACTACATTAACTAAGCACTATTTTAGCTGATTCGTCAAGTTCGCCATCTCAATTGCCGCCGTAGCCGCATCCCATCCTTTGTTCCCGGCTTTGGTTCCGGCACGTTCGATGGCCTGTTCGATATTTTCCGTCGTTACCAAGCCAAAGATCGTAGGTACGCCTGTTTTGAGGTTGATCGCCGCAACCCCTTTGGCCATTTCGTTGCAAACATAATCATAATGGGTGGTTGAGCCCCGAATGACCGTGCCCAGCGTAATCACGGCGTCGTATTTGCCGCTTTCGGCCATTTTTTGGGCAATCAGCGGAATTTCGAATGCGCCCGGTACCCAGGCTACATCGATCTCCTCGTCTTTTACGCCATGGCGTTTGAACGCATCAAGCGCTCCGCTCAGCAGTTTGCTCGTGATGAATTCGTTAAAACGACCTACAACGACTCCGTATTTTAATCCCTCGGATACTAAATGTCCTTCAAAAATGTTAGGCATGCTGTCATCTCCCCAAAATTGTTTTTCATATTGTGCCGCCGCCGCTGGCGCAGCCCTGATTTTTCCCGTTTTCTGGCTTGCTGCAATTAAATTTCGTTCTTTTCCTCATTTTGCTCGATGTCGTCGAATTTGAGCATGTGGCCCAGCTTCGCTTGTTTCGTGTGCAAATAAGCCGTATTGTCCTCGTTCTCCTGCATCTGGATCGGCACGCGTTCAACGACTTCGAGTCCGTAGCCTTCAAGGCCTTTGATTTTGCGAGGATTGTTCGTAAGCAGCCTGATTTGGCGCACGCCCAGATCCTTCAGGATTTGCGCTCCGATGCCGTAATCACGCAAATCTGCCGCAAAACCAAGTTTCAGGTTGGCATCGACCGTATCCAAACCTTCCTCCTGCAGTTTGTAAGCCTTCAATTTATTGATCAACCCGATTCCGCGGCCCTCCTGGCGCATGTAGAGAAGAACCCCGTTGCCCTCCTCATTGATCTGATTGAGGGCCGCATCGAACTGTGGTCCGCAATCGCAGCGATGGGAGTGGAATACGTCGCCTGTCAGACACTCCGAGTGCACCCTTACCAATACAGGCTTGGAAGAGTCGATTTCACCCTTGACCAGAGCCACATGCTCTTTATTATCCACCGCATTGGTATAAGCAACTGCCTGGAATTCGCCGAAGTCGGTAGGCATGCGTACGGCTACCTCGCGCTGAACCAGCTTTTCTTTTTCGTTGCGATACTTGATCATATCCTGAATGCTGATCAGCTTCAAATCATGCTTGCGGGCAATTTCTTGCAGGTCGGGCAGTCTCGCCATCGTGCCATCTTCCTTGATGACTTCACAGATGACGCCCGCAGGATAAGCGCCGCACATGATGGCCAGATCTACCGCGGCTTCGGTATGCCCGGCACGACGCAGCACGCCCCCATCCTTGGCGATGAGCGGGAACATATGTCCCGGCTTTCGGAAATCGCCGCTTTTGGCATTCGGATCGATCAGTCCTTTAACCGTAATGGAACGTTCATGCGCCGAAATGCCTGTCGTGGTGTCTGTATGATCGACCGAAACGGTAAAGGCCGTGCCGTGGAAATCGGTGTTTTGCTGCACCATCGGCTTCAGGTCGAGCTCATCTGCCCGTTGTTGCGTAATCGGCACGCAGACAAGCCCGCGGCCTTCCGTAATCATGAAATTAATCACTTCAGGCGTTGCTTTCTCCGCCAAGGCGATGAAGTCTCCTTCATTCTCCCGGTCCTCGTCATCTACCACGATAACCGGTTTGCCTCGCATGAGATCGTAGATTGCTTCCTCAATGGTGTCCAGTATGGATTGATCGGACATCATTCCACCTCCCGGTTCTGTTGTCTATATCTTTCATGCGAATCCATGATTCGCCAAAAATTGTTCGCTGATGCTCTGTGGTTTCTCTGAAGGCGCTGCCTGAGTACCTCTGCCGTATTGGAGTAAATGGTCCACGTATTTCCCCAAAATGTCACATTCGATATTCATGGAGTCGCCCGTTTTTTTGTAATTCAACACCGTCTCCCCGATGGTATGGGGAATGATCGACACCGTAAAAGACGTTTGCATCGTCTGAACCACCGTCAGGCTGATCCCGTCCAAAGTGACGGAACCCTTCGGAATCAAATATTTGAACAATCCTGGATCATCCGGATGAATTTCGAATACAACCGCATTCTGATCGCGCGTCATTCGGACAATCGTACCCGTACCGTCCACATGGCCCTGCACGATATGGCCTCCGAAACGTCCCCCGGATTGCATAGCCCGTTCCAGGTTGACCCTGCTGCCGGACTGGAGCTTATCCAGGTTGGTGTGACGGTACGTTTCCGGCATGACGTCAGCGGTAAAACCTCCGCCTTCAAGCGTTGTCGCAGTCAGGCATACGCCGTTAACGGCAACGCTGTCGCCGATTTTCAGGTCATCCATAATGAGGGAAGCGCCAACGTTCAGCACCATCGCTTCGCCTTTTCGACCGATCCGTCGGATGTGGCCGACTTCTTCCACCAAGCCGGTAAACATGCTGCGGCCTCCTTCCTGATTACGTTATTCAGCCCAGACCGGAATTCCGCCGATGCTGATATTATCCCCCACTTGCTCGATTTCCAATTGGCACAGCTGGATCGCCTGGCTCATACGCTCGACGCCCTCGAAGCGGAAGCTTCCTGGCGTGTCGTATCCGCCAACGATTTTGGGGGCAATGAACATGAGCAGCCGATCCACCAGTTTGGCCTCTAACATCGCACCGTTCAGCGTGCCGCCGCCTTCAAGCAAAATCGAACCGATCTCCCGTTCTCCGAGCTTGCTGAGCGCGTTCAACAGATCCACACGCGGCCCAGGCCCGCAGCGAATGATCTCCACGCCATAAGCTTCAAGCCGTTCGGCCGCTTCTTGACTTGCTTCATCGGTTGTCAGTACCCAGGTCGGCGCCAATCCATCCTTTACCAATTTGGAAGTCAAAGGAAGACGCAATTTCGAGTCAACCACGATCCGTACCGGGTTGATCCCTTCCACCTGCAAGCGTGTCGTCAGTTCCGGGTCGTCTGCGATCACCGTATCGACGCCGACCATGATGCCTTGATGACGGTGGCGGAGGGCGTGAACGATCTCACGCGCGGATTCATTGGAAATCCATTTGCTGTCCCCGCTGCGGGTTGCGATTTTTCCATCCAGCGTGGAAGCGGTTTTTAACGTGACAAACGGCAATCCTGTCGTAATATATTTGATGAATTTTTCGTTCAGTCGTCTTCCACGCTCGCGCAGAACCCCGACCTCTACTTCAATGCCCTGCTGGCGAAGCATGGATATGCCTCTGCCGGATACTTGCGGATTCGGATCTTCGCAGCATACTACGACGCGTTTCACCTTTTCATGAATGAGTCGTTCGCTGCACGGCGGAGTTTTGCCATAATGGCTGCACGGCTCCAACGTGACGTAAACGGTACTTCCTTCCGCATCGCTGCCAGCCATATTCAGCGCATGAACCTCCGCATGGCCCGTGCCGCGCTTCAGATGACTTCCGAGACCGACTACGCGGCCGTCTTTCACAACGACACAACCTACAACCGGGTTGATTCCCGTCTGTCCTTGCGCCCGTTCTGCCATATCCAGTGCAAGCGCCATATAAAATTCGTCGTTAATCATTTCCAAGTCAGTTCACCCCGCTATGTCTAATATGTCAGGAATAGCCTGTTCAATGAGGCTGCGTTCAGCCAATCATGCAAAATCCAAAAAATCCCCATCGAACAGTCTGTTCAATGGGGATGATGAGAGATCCGCTGCTACTAGCGGATGGAACGTTGATACATGGGTACCCGAAAACAAAGGCTCTGCGGATTCAAGCAAGTGAAAATCGACACATGCCCAAAGATAGAATCCCCGTCAAAGCTGCAGTGATTTCTCTAAAGTCATTTCGCATATGGTTGAAGGCAGCACAAGAAAAATTCTCGTAACTGTCTGCATTTTCGCATAACGAACAGTACCATGCACAACATTTTGCCAAACGCGGCCATAGACCGCATCCGCTCCTTCTCCCATCCAGACTATACTGTCGGTTCTGGAATCGCACCAGATCAGCCGTCTGCCTTGGCAAACGGGTCACGGACTTTGCAGCACGCATCATTGTGGTGCGCTGCATCACCGCCGGTAGGGAATTGCACCCTGCCCCGAAGGAATGTTGTTTTGTTAATTTGGATGTTAGCACTTTAACGGTAAAAAATCAATCGTTTTTTATTCCTTTTTGTCATATACTAACTTTTAATAAGCAATGAATACTGGCAGGACATTTAGCCGTTACCAGATTGTGGCTCCTTTCCTTCCTCTATTGCGGTCCATTCAACCTCTGAGATGAGCGACAGTTTAAATTTCAGGAAAACACCAGCTTGCCAAATGTTTCAAATCTTTTGCGCGTTGAAAAGGAACGCGTTCAGGCTCCGGCATCCGAGATGCCGGGCACGGCATATCCCTTGCCACCCGTCTGACCCAGCTTGTCGAATCCAGCGCACTTACCAGGCTTTGCCAACGCCCATCCCTTCTCGGACGAAACGACAAGCTTAATTCTGCTTTGGCAGGCATCTCCTCGTAGATCCCGTCCAAATATTCGACCTTGACCCGCTTATCCTCGATGTGATGGCAATACACCGTGATCCACAATCCTTCCCTGACGCGAATGGCGTATACATCCCCTGCCTTGGCTTCTCCTTTTCCGGCATCTGGGGAGGCTTTGGGGACGCTAGTCCGAGCCGCCCTTTTGTGCTCGAACGCTCCAACCACCGTTTCCTTAACGCCAGGGTCCTGTTCGGGCCTTTCCTCAAAAGATATGTCAGTAAGATCAAACCCTTCAAAAAGCTTTGCCAAAACACGTTCGTTGATTCCGATGGAGGAATCCCACCACGCCAGCGGGGCCTGGACTTCAACCCGAATGTTGGGCCGCTGGTCGCGCTTGACATAGGTCGTAAATTCCGTGGCCATTCCAGGGTAGTCCTTCGTATCCAGTATACCGATCAGCGCCAGCGTCTCGAGCAGGTCACGGTAAGCGTACTCGCTGCGCGTAGGCAGAAGGCGTTCCTTTTTAAGCGCTTGCGCCGCTTTGCTGTAGCGTGTTTTGGGAGGCAGCGAGCGAAGTACGGTCAGTATGGCACGAAACGTCCAGCGATCATAATCGTTGGGTACCGGAATCCGATCTTCCTCAGCCAATTGTTCCAGTGCCAGCACGTGCCCGAATAGATTGCCGTCCAGCGGCGTTCCATTGGTCATGCGCCAATACCATTGCAGACTTGTATCCGTTGCCTCATTCACATTCAATCCGCAAATTTGGCAAATGCTTGAGGACGGATAGGGGGTATATTCATGTTCCGGAACTCCGTCCGCGAGCAGCTTCCCCGTTAGCAGCGAACGCCAAATGAACGGCGCGGACCATAAGGAGGATACAAAAGCTTGCGCTGCTTCGGCAACGTTCCAGGATTGGGCGAGTTTTTTCAGTGCGACAATCGTCTGCTCATGCTGCGGCCGCATGAATTGGTTCGGGGAATGCCCTGCTGCCTCAAGCCCTTTCATCTCCGTTTCTGCGATCGTTCCCGGCACAGGATGCCAAGATGCCTCTACTTCCTCATCCCAATATGTACGTTGACTGTATACTTGCTTTAAAAGCCATAACTGATGGACTACATCCATTGTATTTACCACCTTCCTCGGAAAATCGTCGATACTATCAAGCCTTCTTATATCCTGCTTACTTCACTCTATATTATAGAATCATTGATGGACAAGATCAGCAGGCTTCACACCCATCCATCAATGGAAATAGGGGTACTTCGACTCATTTTGATGCGTTCGTTATATACAGCTGTTTTATAAAAAAAGCCGTTTCGCAAATATCGCGAAACGGCTCTCTTAAGTTGAAATGAAAATGGGGATTAAGCTTCCACCACTTCAACGGTTTCCATTTTGTCACGGCCTTCGAAAGCATCAACGAATTCCATGCCTTTAACCACTTTGCCAAACACCGTGTGTTGGCCATCCAGATGCGGCTGCGGTTGGTAGCAGATGTAGAACTGGCTTCCGCCCGTGTTGCGGCCGGCATGTGCCATAGCCAATGTACCACGCTCGTGTTTGTTCGGGTTGATTTCGCAGTTGATGGTGTAACCAGGACCGCCGGTACCTGTTCCGTTAGGGCATCCGCCTTGAGCTACGAAGCCCGGGATGACGCGGTGGAATACCAGACCGTTATAAAAGCCGGAGTTCGCCAATTTCTCAAAGTTTGCTACCGTGTTTGGAGCGTCTTGTTCGAACAGGTCGATAACGACTTCTCCGCCGTTTGCCATTTTGATTTTCGCTTGTTTCGCCATATGTAAATGACTCCTTTCATATTTACAGCATTCATGATGCCAAGGACCGCTTTCGCCAAACCCTAAGCACTTTTCTTAGTGTACACCGAAAATCGTTCCATCGCAAAAAAATGGACAAACTTTTTTTCTTTCCCCGCCAGAAAAGAAAGAGAGAACAAACGGGAACCGTCCCGCAAGTTCTCTCTTTTTGCCTTCGATTTCAGTTCAACTGTAATTAACGCACTACAGGCTGTTTGCCGAGGCGCGCAGGAACCAGGTCATTTTGAATGATGTCCTGATAGCTCTCGCGACGAACGACGACATCGCCTTGACCATCCTTAACGAATACGACCGCCGGGCGGCGAATCCGGTTGTAGTTGCTTGCCATGGCATAGTTGTATGCACCCGTGCAGGATACCGCCAGCAGATCGCCGCTTTGCACTTTCGGCAAATCGAGATCCCAGATCAGCATGTCACCGCTCTCGCAGCATTTGCCGGCGATCGATACGGTCTCTTCGGACGCTTCGTTCGCGCGGTTGGCCAAAATCGCTTCATATTTGGACTCATACAGCGCCGGACGAGGGTTGTCGGTCATGCCGCCATCGACTGCAACATATTTGCGCACGCCGGGAATATCCTTGCTCGTACCCACCGTATAGAGGGTCGTTCCCGCTTCGCCGACAATGCTGCGGCCTGGCTCTACCCAGATTTCAGGCACGTCATAACCGATTTGGGCAAAATGGTTTTTAACCGCATCCGTGATCGCTTTAACATATTGGGAGACTTGAAGCGGAGTATCTCCGTCGATATAGCGGATCCCGAAACCGCCGCCAAGGTTTACGACTTTGAACGCAACATTCAGGCGCTCGTACACGCTTGCGGCGAATTCAGCCACGCGTTGAACCGCCATTTGAAAACCTTCCACCTCGAAAATTTGCGAACCGATATGGGAATGCACGCCAAGCAAAACGAGATTGGATTGCTTCGAGGCCAGCTCGATCGCTTCAAACGCGGTTCCGTTGCCGATATCGAATCCGAATTTGGAGTCGGTTTGGCCTGTGGAAATGTACTCGTGTGTATGTGCTTCCACGCCCGGAGTGACGCGCAGCAAAATGTTCACCTTGCGCCCTTTGTCCGCCGCTACCGCTTGCAAGAGATGCAGTTCGTTGAAATTGTCGACGACGAAACAGCCGATTTCGGCGTCCAGAGCCATCTCGATCTCTTCCAGCGTTTTGTTGTTGCCGTGGAAGTGAATGCGCTCAGCCGGAAAACCTGCTTGCAGTGCAGTGAACAGCTCACCGTCGGACACAACGTCGAGGGAAAGGCCTTCTTCCGCAGCAAGGGCACACATGGCCATCACGCAGAACGCTTTGCTTGCATAAGCAACCTGGAAGCCCAATCCGGAAGCGCGGAACGCATCCATGTACTCTCTGCAGCGCTGGCGAACAAGCTGCTCATCCACGATGTACAGCGGGGTACCGAACTGTTCTTTCATGACGGTGGTGTCCATGCCCCCGATTTCCAGATGTCCTTGATCATTTATTTTACTTGTACCGTGCAAATGCATATTTTTCATTCCTCACTTTTATATACTGGAACAGTGACTATTCCAAGGATTTTAAACCAGTATACCAAATTCGGAGCAAAGAAAAATGGATTTTTCGGCAAATCATTTGTGTTTTTTACTTTTCCGCAATTCACCATCCGGGTCCTGGGACATTTTGGTGTTGTCCCGCGCCTTATTGAAAGATGGTCGTTTCTTGCTTTCCAGAAGTGGCAAGCGGAATAAAAAGTTGCCGAAGGCCTTTGCATTAAACGGTATAAACGGCCACAGATAAGAGGAATTGTAGGAACGACGAAGCGTCAGCGCAAGAATAAGCAGCGTTGTTCCAACTACTAGGCCCGGCACCTTGAAGATGGCGACGGCCGCCAGCAAAACCAGCCTGACCAACCTGTTGGCTAGCCCGAGCTCATAACTCGGCGTCGCAAACATGCCGATTGCCGCGATGGCCATGTACAGGACGACCTCATTGACGAAATAACCGGTTTTTACGGCAATGTCTCCAATGAGAATGGCTGCGATTAAGCCCATCGCTGACGCTAGCGGCGTCGGCGTATGCACTGCGGCCATCCTCAGTAAGTCGACCCCCAGCTCGATGAGCAGGAACTGAAGAATGAGCGGCAGCTTGGCGTTCTGCTGCGGGCCGATGAATTCCAGGCCAGGTGGCTTGAGGGACGGTTCGATGACCATCAGCAACCACAGCGGCAGCAGGAACAAGGAAATCAGAATACCCGCAAAGCGAACCCATCTCAAGTACGTGCCCATAAAGGCCGTTTGCCTGTTCTCCTCCGCATGTTCGCAAAGGTCGAAAAAGGTCGTCGGCAAAATCATCACGCTGGGCGACGTATCAACAAAGACGACCACCCTGCCTTCGAGCAGATGCGAGGCCGTCACATCTGGACGCTCGGAGTAACGAACCAGCGGAAAAGGGTTCCAGCCTTTGTTGATGATCGCCTCCTCCAACTGCTTATCGGCTGCGGGAATGCCTTCGATGTCAAGCCGCTTGATCTTTTCACGGACGGAATCGACCTGTACTTTGTCCACAATATCGTCGATATACACGACGCAGACGTCGGTCTGCGTCCTGCGGCCCACCTGCATGAGCTCGAATTTCAATCCGGGGTCGCGAATTCTGCGCCTCACCAAGGTTACGTTGGTTAACAGCGTTTCGGTGAAACCGTCGCGCGAGCCGCGCACCACCCTTTCCAGTGAAGGCTCTTCCGGAGACCTTACGGGATAATTCCGCGTATCCATTACAAGGGCGGAGCGGTCTCCTTCGACAAACATGGCGCTCATGCCCATGAGGACCTTGCTAATGACCTGGCTCATTTTCTCGACCCGCTCGACTTGAATGTGCGGAACGTAACAATCGAAATACGATTTGAGTGCATGCCCGGACACTTGGTCGGGCGACAGATACGTCAATCTTTTCAACACCTCAAGCAGAATTTCATCCTTGGCGAACCCGGTCAGCATCAGCAGCCCGATCTGTTTGCCGCCCATCACCATCTCCCGAAGGTTCACGTCGAACGACTCGCCGAGACCCATGATTTGTTTGAGCGTATATTTGTTGTCGTTCATACGCGGGGAAATATCGTCGTTGTTTTGCCAATAATGCACCGATTCCTCGACGCTGTCGGACATTTCATCCTGTTTTTTTTCGAGGTATGCCTTTTCTTCTTTTTCCTTCCGGATTTCGTAAGGCGATTTGCCCGCCATGTCCCCCGGCAGGCCTTCGACCGTTTCCTGTCCGGTATGATCGGATCTTGTTTCCATTCTGTCCTTCCTCCTCCGCATCGTGATCTAACGCTGATATATAAAAAAGTCAAACAGAGACCCCGTCATCTTGCCCAAAATCATCGCCAGAAGCAAACCGAACAAATAAGGCTTCATGCCAAGCCGCTTGGCCAGCACCGGAAGCACGTTAAGCACCTCGGTCAGCGCCGCGGCCAACAGGCCGATGAATACGCCGCAGAACAAGCCGGCAATCGGGCTGAGCAGCATCGCTCCGTTTACTTTCCAATGCCAGAAATCCGCGACCGTGCCAAGCAGACATCCTCCAATCAAGGCTCCTTCGTACCAGTGGCTTTTATCATAAGTTCTCGTCAGCTGAGCAAGCCTCGGAATCATATCGAGGACCAGAATGAGGGCGATAATCCCGCTGCCGACGGCGATTCCTCCCGCAACCCCGAGCACGATGCTGATTGCACCATTAAGGACGCTCATCGGTGCTCATCTCCCTGTTATCCCGTTCCAACAAACGTTCGCTTTCCTCGATCACGACATATTGGTCGACGTTTTGCTGATATAAGAACATCTCGACTTCCAGCGGGGTAGGTTCCTCATTCCACTTTTTCTTGAATAAATGGTTGAAGAAGACGGTCATGCCAAAACCGATGCCGAGGGAATAGGCGATCTGAAACAGATACGGATGCTCGTCCCGGGTGCCCGTGAGCATTTCCACAATCCGGATCTGGACCTCCTGCATGTTCACATCCGCATGAAAATTCATGATGGTCAGGGCCGAACCAAAAAAAAGCAGGATCCAAACCAAAACGAACAATGATTTGGAAGGTTTGCCGTTCCCTTCAATCACTTCCACCAGGGTGTGACCCGAACCGATGAGCTCGACGTTGGCTTGCGGCAGAACCCGCCGAATTGCCGGAATGACCTGCAAGACGTCGATCAGGATCAGATTGCCGTCCATCGGTCCGGGATGCAGCAGCTCGAGCTCATGCAATCTCGCCTCCTCCTGTTCCGGTGAAGTAAGCAAATGGGCGATATCGCCAAGCGTGACCCCTTTGCCTCTCGGAATGCGAATGCGGCTGCGCAGACGAATGTAGACCGTTGGAGTGGGTGCCAGAGACATCCGAAACACTCCTTTACTGCGTAATTTCGCTTAGTATTTGAAAATCGTGCAAATTTATTACGAAAAGAGAATATTCTCCTTTTATGCATGAAAAAAGGCCGGACCGGCAAACCGGGCCAACCTGCCATTGTCGTTCAATCGATCCATGAAGCTTTCCAATGACCGTCTTCATTTTGCGTGAATGTGGTTGTGGTAACGTTGCTTTGATCCTTATTCACATAAAAACTAACAACCTTCCACGCACGTCATATGCGTTAGAAGGTTGTTAGTTGTCGTTTATTGACGATTCATTGCGCGATCTGGTCGCGAATCGATTGCAGTATTTTTTTCTCCAGTCGCGATACCTGAACCTGGGAAATCCCCAGCCTGCTCGCCACTTCAGATTGCGTCTGATCGCGATAATACCTCAGGTAAACAATCAACCGCTCCCGCTCGCTCAGCCCGCCGATCGCCTCGCTGAGCGCCAGCTTGTCGAACCAGCGTTCCTGCGATTCGTCGGCGATCTGATCCATCAATGTGATCGGATCGCCATCGTTTTCGAACACCGTCTCATGAATCGAGGTTGGCGGCTTGTTCGCTTCCTGCGCGAATACCACTTCCTCCGGCGTCACGCCCAATTGTTCGGCCACTTCCTTAATCGTGGGCAGCCGATCGAGGTGTTTGGAGAGCTCGTCGCGTTTCTTGCGGACTTTGTTGGCCATCTCCTTCAAGGAACGGCTGACCTTGAGCGTGCCGTCATCGCGCAGGAATCGCTGAATTTCCCCGATGATCATCGGCACGGCATACGTAGAAAACTTGACGTCATAGCTCAGATCGAATTTGTCCACCGATTTAAGCAGGCCAATACAGCCGATTTGGAACAGGTCTTCCGGTTCGTACCCCCTGTTCATGAACCGCTGTACAACGGACCAGACAAGCCGGATATTGCTGTTCACCAGCGTATCCCGGGCGACATGGTCACCCGACTGACTGAGCGCAATCAGCCGTTTGACCTCGGCATCATCCAAGTAGGCCTGTGAAGATGATTTCACTTCAGCATCCATAAGACCAGCTCCTAATTAAACAATGCTTTCTTGGATTCAATCCTTTTCATCATCCTGATGGAGGTGCCCCTGCCGGGCTCGCTGCTGACTTCGAATTCATCCATGAAGTTTTCCATAATCGTGAAGCCCATGCCCGATCGCTCAAGTTCCGGCTTGGACGTGTACAGCGGTTGTTTGGCCAGTTCGAGATCCTCGATCCCTTGGCCCCGGTCCTCGACGATGATCGTGACCATGTCATCGCGAATCTGCGCCTGAATGGTAACGACGCCCTCGGGATTGTTGTTGTAGCCGTGAATGATGCTGTTGGTTACAGCTTCCGAGATGACCGTCTTCAGGTCGCTAAGCTCGTCCATCGTAGGATCAAGCCGGGAGATAAAAGCCGCAACGGTCACACGCGCAAACGATTCGTTCTCCGATTTGGCCGCGAACTGCAAATTCATGAAATTTGTACCGTTTCCTTCACTCATGAGACGACCTCCAGACCCGAGAGGGCAGTTCCCTCATTTTCGTAAATCGGCATAATCTTGAACAATCCCGACATTTCCAGCAAACGGTACACCGGCGGGTTCACGTCGCATACCACCATTTTGCCGCCTTTATTTTTAATGAGCTTGTATCTGCCCAAAATGACGCCCAGACCCGAACTGTCCATAAACTGCAGGTCCTTCAGACTGAGAATCAGATGCTCGCATTGTCTGCGCTGGATGGCCTCATCCATTTGCATCCGGACCAGATCAGCGGTATGGTGATCCAATTCCCCCGATAAGCGTACGATCAGAACCCCACGGTGATGCTCCATATCCACATGCATGTTCACGTTAGCTCACTCTCCTCCCTGTCATGAACAAGGATTTCTACGCCCTCGAAGGCTTTTCCTTCCCCACGACAAAACTAGAAGAAAACCCCTATTTAACTACAAAAAATGTTCCAGTTCATCCAGGAAAAGCAGCAGTCATGCTCTCAAAGGCTGCCGCCACATACTCAATCGAACAAATTGCTCGTCGTTCGTTTGAACAGCTTCCACCAGCCCGCTTTGTTCACGTCCTGCGGTGCCTTGATGTCAAATTCCTTAATGACCTCGCTGCCTTGATAAACAACCAGCTTTCCAACGCTTTGCCCGGCCTTGACTGGCGCTTTTATGCTTGGCTGGAGCTGAAGCTCATGCCGAATTTCCTCGGATTTGCCGCCTTTGCGCATCAGCACGCTGTAATTTTGCGTGGCCTTCAGCGGCAACTGCGCCACTTCGCCCTTTTCGATGTTCAGCTGACCGAGCATCTCTCCGCTTTTGTATAGAGGTTTCATCGTATATTGGCTGAACGCATAATCGAACATGGCAGACACTTCGCTATTGCGCGTTTTGGTGTTCGGCTCGCCAAGCACGACCGCGATCGTGCGCAATCCGTCCTTCGAGGCAGTGGCTGAAAGGCAGAACTTCGCTTCGGACGTATATCCCGTTTTCAGTCCGTCAGCTCCGGAGTAAAACCGAACCAGCTTGTTGGTATTGACGAGCCAAAAGGGCTTCGCCGTATCCTTGCGCAAGTAATCCTGATATGCTCCGGTGTATTTGGTAATGGAAGGATGCTTAAGCAGCTCCCGGCTCATCAGCGCAATATCGTAAGCGGACGAATGGTGACCTTTGACAGGCAGTCCATTTGGATTGACAAACCGGGTATCCTTCATGCCAAGCTCTTGAGCCCGATCGTTCATCATCTGCACAAAAGCTTGTTCCGATCCGCCGATCTTCTCGGCGATCGCGACCGAAGCGTCATTGCCGGAGGCCATCGCAATCCCTTTCAGCATGTCATCCACGGTCATCTCTTCGCCAGGCTCCAGAAAGATCTGGGAACCGCCCATGGAAGCGGCGTATTCACTTGTTCTGACCTTATCGGTCAGCTTCAGCTTGCCTGCATCGACGGCCTCGATCGTCAGCAGCATCGTCATGATTTTGGTAATGCTGGCCGGCGGCAGTTGGTCATGGCTGTTTTTTTCATAGATGATCGTTCCGGTATCCGCATCCATCAGAATCGCCGAACGCGCCGACGGGGCCAGGTCTGCCCCTTCTGCCGGTTTGCGCGTTTCTTCGGCGAACACCGAAGAGGTCATAGCGGATAGCAGCATACAAATCGTCATGAACGATGCCATAATTCGTTTCTTCACAGTGAATAACCTCCTTGAATGACTAGGCTTAGAAGCTGCGACGAAATAAGAGGTACTTTTTTCGCCCCAGTCTCTTACTGCATGTTCCATGCAAGTACTGCTAATCATTGTCGGCGCGTTTACAGCAAATTATTCCATGCAAATCATGTTTTTCCAAACTTTTTCCAGAGCTGAAATCAACAAAAAAACAGCCTATCCCGAAGCACCGTTTGCTTGGGGAGGCTGTTCGCTTGTTTTTTGGAATGGCTGCGCTTCTTTATCAAGCCAGAGCCTGTGTATATTACATTTGCGGGATGACCGCAAGCACCAGGCTCAGGAACGATTCGCGAACACGTTCCGTCGTTTCCATGACTTCGTCATGAGACAAAGGCTGGTCTAAAATGCCTGCAGCCATATTGCTGATGCAGGAAATGCCCAGCACTTCAATGCCGGCATGACGGGCCACGATCACTTCAGATACGGTGGACATGCCTACGGCATCCGCACCCAACGTACGGAGCATACGGATCTCCGCCGGCGTCTCGTAGTTCGGGCCAAGCAGGCCTGCGTAAACGCCTTCGCGCACGTCGAAGCCTTGCGAAGCCGCCGTCTCCTTCGCCAAAGCGCGCAAGCGGCGGCTGTACGCTTCCGACAGATCCGGGAAGCGCACGCCCAATGCCGGATCATTCGGCCCGATCAACGGATTTTTGGCCGTCAGGTTAAGATGATCCGAAATGAGCATCAAGTCTCCCGGCTGATACGACGTATTTACACCGCCGGCTGCATTCGTCACGAGCAGCGAAGCAACGCCCAGCTGCTTCATGACGCGTACCGGGAACGCGGTCAGCTCGGGACCGTAGCCCTCATACATGTGGAAACGCCCCTTCATCATGACGACTGCACGGCCTTTGATCGTGCCGAGCAAGAGCTCGCCTTCATGTCCTTCAACCGTCGACACCGGAAAATGCGGAATGTCCTGATAAGCAATGCTCACGCCATCTTCGATCAGGTCTGCCAGGATTCCCAGGCCCGATCCGAGAATCAGGCCCACCTCTGGCTTGATCTCGCTTTTGCTTTGGATATAAGCGGCCGCTTCCGTAATCATTTGTTGATTCAATGCTGTCATTAAAATGCTCCTCCTAAAATCGTGCTGTTTTGTCATGCACCCAAGTATTCGCCATCAACGAATGGATATGCATGTATATCCTCCTGAACTCGTCCCAAGAAAAACGCCGCTGCACTAACCGATGCAACTCCGATCTACCCAGTCACCGGCTCATGGACGATGTGCGCTCCCTTCGCTTACTTCGCCCTCGGATGATGATTTTCATAAATCTCCTTCATCGTTCGCCGCCCGTGGTTGCCGTACGGATTGTTGGATTGCTCCACATGTCCAAGCATATCCTGAACTGCCCGGGTATCCGCTCCGTTCGCAATCAGGTGGGCGGCGAAGGAGTGGCGCAGCGTATGAGGCGTGATCTCCCCCGAAATGCCGGCGTCGAGCGCAGCCTTTTTAAGTAATTTCCAGAAACCTTGGCGTGTCAAACGCCGTCCCGAGACATTCACGAACAGTGCCTGCTCGTCCGCATCCGTTTTGAGCAGCTCGCCGCGAAAATCACGGATGTACGTATTGACCCAATGGGCTGCAGGAGCTCCAATGGGCAAAATGCGTTCTTTACCTGCACCCCCGCAACGAATAAAGCGCATATCCGTATGTATGTCCCGCACATCAAGCGCAATCAGCTCGGAGACGCGAATGCCCGTCGCATACAGAAGCTCCAGCATGGCCCTGTCGCGAACGCCCTGAGCCGAAGCCGTATCGGGCGCGGCAAGCAGCAGCTCAATCTCCCCCACGCTGAGCACCTGCGGCGGTGTCTTGTCGGCCTTTGGAGCCTCCACATCGAATGTCGGGTCCTGCATCAACGCTCCGCGCCGCATCAAAAAATGAAAATAGGAGCGCAGGGAAACGATACTGCGGGCAATGGTTGCATTGGCTCTGCCCGCCTGCTTCAGCTTGCCTATAAACAGAACCACATGGGTGCGGCGTACTTGATCCGCCTCCCGAATCCCGTATTCTTTGTCCGCAAATTCGATAAACTTGTCCACGTCCCGAAGATACGATTCCAATGTGCTGCTCGACATTCCCTTGTCTTCTTCAAGGTATAAAGCATAGGCGTGTATCGTCTGCTTCATGCACAACGCTCCTCATCTGACAGACTGCCCGAAGGGCAGCCTGCATCCGTAATTGCATCCCAGGTGTTCAAGTCGGCTATTCCCCATACCAATAGAACAAACGCAGACGCTCGGCAAACGCGGGACGCTCATCGCCAGGGCCTGGCCAAGCCGTTTCCTGAAATACTTTGATCGCGTTTCCCACAGGCGCCTGGTATTGATCCACAGGCGAAATCCAGCCATTGAACAAATCCAGAACATGATAGAACAGATAAACCAATGCTGCAAAAATCAGAATAAACCGAACAAAACGAAGCCCTTTCCGCACAGAAATAACCATGGGCAATCCCCTCCCGATTCGTTCCCTTCCTTTCCTGTATTCAGGGCGAGATGTTCCAGCACCTGCTTGTCTTGCTCAGGAAAGCGTTCAGAATCAGCCTATGCCGGGATTTGCCGAGATATGATATGAAAGCGCAAACCTTCCATACCCTGCGTGACCAAAAAAGCTCCCCCGTCAAAACCTCCGGTGAGAGCTTGAAGACACGCTATGTTATTCTTCATCTTTGGGCTTCTGGTCATTTTTAGCTTTGCAACGATAACAAATCCCGTGGAAATCCAGACGGTGGTCCACGACGGAAAAATTGAATTCCTGCTCCAGGCGCTCTTCAAGCGGTCCGAGCCAGTCTTCACGAATTTCATCCACACTTCCGCATTGAACGCAGATCAAGTGATGGTGATGATGCTTGGACGTATCTCCGCGCAGATCATAACGCGCTACACCGTCGCCGAAGTTGATTTTCTCTACAACATGCAGCTCACTCAGCAGTTCGAGGGTACGGTACACGGTTGCCAGACCGATTTCGGGAGCTTTTTCTTTAACAAGCATGAATACGTCTTCCGCGCTCAGATGATCTTCTTCATTCTCAAGAAGTACTCTGACGGTGGCTTCCCGCTGGGGCGTTAATTTATATCCTTGGGACTGTAGTTGCTGCTTGATTTTATCGATCCGTGCTTCCATTTTCTCCCTCCCCCTAGGAAATCACTGCACACTGCAACTTAACCCACTTCTTTCATTATAGGGGGAGTGCGTAATCAAAGTCAACAATTTACACATTGCTATCAAGCTAGACGGGCAGCAGCATCGGCGTGACCCAGCGCATCATTGCCGGGGTAACCCAGGTTTCGAAGGAAGCCACGCCCAGCAAAAGCCCGGCCATAACCAACGTCAAGAGAAGATAAGAGGCAAACGGCCGCTGCCCTGCAGGAGCTCGCTGCGCGAGCAGCCGGTTGCGAATGATGTAGATTGAAAAAGTCATTGCCGCAACGCTGCATACAAGCAAGATGGGGATGACGAACAAATTGTGGGGAGCAACGGATACAAGCGCGAACAGCAAGCCTTTCCATGAATACTGCCCCACCAGGTATCCCACCGTGAATCCGATCAGCACGCCCTTCATAAAATCGAGAACCAATATGCCGGGTAATCCGATGACGGACAGGCCCAAAATCCAGATCAATCCGATCCACTTCAGATGCAGCATCGCAATGTCCCAATAAGCTCCGGTCTCCCCTCCGGATGTGCCATGGTGAACCGTAACGAAAAAATTGCCCAAATACCCTTCGAGATCCTGACGCTGCTCCAGCGACAGTGCATTGACCATCAGGGCACCGAAAATGACACCAACCAGAAACAGGACGGCCACGAATACATAGAGCGAAGTTTGGCCTTTGAAACTGAAGTGAGAAGAACGCATACGAGCAAGGGTCTCCTTTCCGGTTACATGAACAACGTTCATCGATGTTTGGGAGCGGATGTTCCGTTCCAATTTTCCATGTAACCATACGTATGATAGAGACGCCCTTCGTATGACTTCTTGTCCTTTTCCCGATTAACGATCTTTGGACATGCCAGGCTCTTTTCCTTGCACGCTCACTTTGCCGTACGTGCCGCCGCCTCCTGAATCCAATTCCAGGCGACCTTCCCGCGCTGCCACGATCATGCCGGCCAAATGAGATCCTACCACCTGCGCCAGTTCCTCCTCGCTTGTGCGGTGCAATACATTCATCTCCGTACCAAAGTGCTCCAGTAACTGCTTCAACTTGGCCTTCCCCAAGCCGGGAATGAACTCCAACGGCACTTGGTAGCAGTAAGGGGGCCTGTAGGCCGGAACTTCAGGAACATTCCGATCCGCGATGGACAGTATCCGATCCAGCACGCCTTGGACCAGCTTGAGACTGCCGCAATAAGGACAGCGTTCTGCAGAGAGCTCCTGTTCGTCCATGATGCTGCCGCAGGCCGCACAATAGGTGCGGTGATATTTCCCAAGCCGCGGGTTCAGTCCATAATTCGCCCGGATTTTCCGGCCTTCCATACCCTTCAGGGCCAACCGAAATTCGTCGAACGAAGGCGAGGCAATGAGCAATTCATTGTACTCACGGCCGATTTTGCCAAGGGAGTGTGCATCCGAGTTGGTCAAAAAAGGAATAGGGTCCAGCTCCGTAATATGGCTGGCCATGGACGAATCGGAACTGAGCCCGAGCTCGACGGCGTCGATCATATCGGTATCGAGCACCTCGGCCATTCGCGCGGCCGTGCTGCCATAGATGCCTTTATGCGGCGTGAAGACGTGTGCCGGCACGATCAACCCGCCCCGGGCTCTGATCTCGGCCTGCATCTCCCGCGCGGGAACATAGATCCGCTGTGAGCTAAGGTTGACGTTTTTCATGTGACGAGCAATCCACGCCGTGAACGACTTCATCGTGGCCAGGTCCCGGAAATAAGCCAACATATGGAACTCACGCCTGTCCGGTTCCCGCAGCTCCAGTTCCGTCCCCAGCAAAATCGTCGTATCCCTGTACCCAATGCCTCCCCCCGCCAGTTCGGTCATGGTGCCTTTCTCCAGCAGCTGTTCGATGTCCAGCTGCACGACGGGGGCGTGGCAGTCGATGACCCCGAGCAGCCGGATCCCTTTGCGTCCGGAAGCTTCGCGGGCAATATTTTCAAACGTCAGGTCCCTGCTGCCGCTGATTTTGACCGCTTCCCCTCGGGAAGTCCGGCCGATATGGATGTGAAGGTCCGCGTAGGTAGGCTGCCAATCGTTTGCAGATGCCATGGAATTCCCCATGGTCAGAACCGCCCCGTGGCCCGGTACAGATCCCATGCATACACGGCCAGCATCGTTTTGGCGTCGCTGATCCGGTTTTGGTCCATTAACGCATAAGCCTCATCCAACGTGATTTCGGACACTTCCAGAAATTCGTCTTCGTCCGGCTCCATCTCGCCTACTTCCAGGTCCTCGGCCAGATAAAGATGGATGATTTCGTCCGCAAAACCGGGGGAAGTGTAGAAGGAACGCAGATGGCGCAGCGATTTGGCCGCATATCCGGTTTCTTCGCGCAGTTCGCGTGCCGCTGCCACTTCCGGCGCTTCGCCCGGATCCAGCTTTCCAGCGGGAATTTCCACTTCCGTCCGGCCCAGTGCTTGCCGGTACTGGTCGACGACCAGCATTTTATCGCCCCTCAAAGCGAGAACGGCGACGGCTCCGGGATGGCGAACGACTTCCCGGGTCGCCCTCTGACCGTTAGGCAGTTCCACCGTGTCGATTTGGAGGGAGATCACTCTCCCCTCGAACATCTGCTCCGTGGAGATCGTTTTTTCATCCAGCTTCGGGTTGGACGATTTGGCGGAAATATTCGCTTGCGACGTGTTTGCGTTGTTCATGACTTAGTTCAGCTCCGTTCTACGAGTTTGAATTTCAACGTATTCGTGCGGTATAAACCTTCCTGTTTTGGCATATGGTGATTTTATACCACACCCGGTCATAAAGATAACCAATCAGGGGGACAACCGATGAACAGTTATTACACCAAACAATCCGTGCATTTGGTAGGACAGGCCCGGCAAGTAAAACTGATCCTTAAACAGTGGCTTAACGAATGGGGACCGGATGCCCGTGTTGCAGACCTGATCGCAGGGCGGAAATAACGCCCCTTTATTTCAGTATTTCAGCATGGCGGCCGATTCAATCCAACCCTGTTGCATGTTCAATCGCTTGTTTGCGTTTTTGCAAAAAGTCCGAATCGGCTTGCGCCGGATTCGGACTTTATTCAACTTGTGGAGCGCACCTGGTTTCAGCCAAGCCGCTTCCGGTTGACGGTGGCATGCCATGCATAATGCCGAATCCACGCTATTGCTTAACCGGAGGCTGCTGCAATCATTTCCGGACGGCAGCCGTTTCCTGCACGATGGCCACGACGACTTCCGCCAGCTTGGCGAGATCCTCGGCCCGAATGCGCTCATTGGTTGTATGAATTTCTTCGTAACCTACGGCCAAGTTCACCGTCGGAATGTTAAAGCCGTTGAAGATGTTGGCATCGCTGCCGCCGCCGGACATAAACGTCGACGTCTCCAGCCCAAGGCCGCGAATGGCTCGCTGTGCAAGCTGCACCACCTCATGATCATCCTGGAATCCAAATGCAGGATACAATATTTCGCTGTGGAATTCGGCTCTGGCACCAAATTTGTCGCAGGTTGTTTCGAGCGCTTCCCGCATCTTTGCAACTTGCTGCTCTACTTTCTCCTGAACGATGCTGCGTGCTTCCGCTTCGATTTGCACGAAATCGCAGACGACGTTCAGCGCCGAACCGCCTTGGAATTTGCCGATGTTCGCCGTTGTTTCATCGTCGATCCGGCCAAGCTTCATCGCCGCAATCGCTTTGGCTGCCACTTGAATGGCACTGATGCCATCTTCGGGGTTCACCCCGGCGTGTGCGGATTTGCCGTAAATATTCATCTGAATCTCGGCCCGGGCCGGTGCAGCAACGCAGATTGTGCCTACAGCGCCGTTCGAATCGAGTGCATAACCGAACTCGGCATCGATATCCTGCGGGTTCATTGCGCGCGCCCCAACCAGGCCGGATTCTTCTCCGACCGTGATGACAAACTGGATTTTGCCGTGTGGAAGGTTGTTCTCCTGAATGACGCGGATCGCTTCGAACAGGGCGGCAATGCCCGCTTTGTCGTCCGCGCCCAGGATCGTCGTTCCATCGCTGCGAATCCAGCCATCCTCTCCCAGTATAGGCGTAATGCCCGTACCCGGCGTCACCGTGTCCATATGGCATGTAAAGAAAATTGCAGGAGCATCCGATGCTCCCTCAGCTTCCCAAGTGACGACCAAATTTCCCGCTCCATGACCGGTTTTGGCCGTCGTATCGTCTTCATAAACGCGAAGTCCCAAACGGGCGAACTGCTCTTTCAGGACGGTTGAGATATTTTGCTCGTGTTTCGTTTCGCTATCGATTTGCACCAGTTCCATGAACTGCTCGACAATCCGCTGTTGCTTGATCATAAGGCTTTTCTCTCCTTTAATGATAGGGTACAATACATATATTGTGGGCGTTTTCTTACGGGTCCGGCATAACTATTTGATGAAAGGAGTCCTCGCATCATGCAAAATAAAAAATGGTTTCGCATCTTCATTTACATCATGTTGATCGCGATGGTGGGGTCCACTTTGTTTATCGCGCTCGAACCGTTGTTTTACGGATAATCCCCTAGCCCTTGCACCATTTTGAATCATTAGCGGTGAAGGGCTTCTTTTTCGTCTACCCAACGGATGTCATAAGAAAAATGCCGGCTGAAATAGGAGACGATCTCCTTGGCAACCAACTCCACGGAAAAGGCTCTGCCCGTAATATCTTCCAACGACGTCACTCCGTATTGCTGGATGCCGCAAGGAACAATTCCCTGGAAACCTTCATTCTGGATCCCCGATGCGATGTTGAAAGCAAACCCGTGACTCGTCACGAAGCCGCGCCGACGCTTGCAGCGATTGAATTTGACGCCGATGGCGGCAATTTTCAAATCCCCGATCCATACACCCGTGTAGCCTTCCTTGCGTCCGGCCTCGATCCCCTGATCGGCCAGATAATCGATAATGACCTGTTCAAGCTTACGCAAATACCCGTGCAGGTCAAGGTCCTCGTCGCGGCCGAGAACAATCAGCGGATAACCCACAAGCTGTCCGGGCCCATGATAGGTGATATCTCCGCCACGATCAATCTGAAACAATGAAATGCCCTGCTCCCGAAGCTGCTCTTGACTGAGAAGCAGGTGCTCGGGATGATTTTGCGAACCGATCGTATACGTCGGTGGATGCTGAAGCAGCAGCAACCGCTCGTTCCCTTCTCCCTCATCCAACTGCTGTACAATTGATTTTTGACTGTTCCAGGCTTCTTCATATTCAAGCATCGGTATGTATGCAACATCCAGCGGCTTATGCATGATATCTCCTCACCCTTCTGCTTCATTATTGATGTGCTGACGGATCAACCAAACGACAAACAACGGGAAAAGTGCACGGCCTCCGGCACATACACTTTCCCATAACCCTGCTATTCTGTTAATACACTGTCGTTTCCATGTTATAACCTTCCAGATTCTCCTTGACGCGCTGCAGGAATCTTCCGCAGATGACGCCGTCCAAAATCCGATGATCCAACGAGAGGCACAGGTTGGCCATCGAACGAACCGCGATCATATCGTTGATCACCACAGGTTTCTTGACGATGGATTCAAATGTCAGAATGGCTGCCTGCGGATAATTGATGATCGGCTGGGAAAGGATCGAACCGAACGAGCCGGTGTTGTTGACCGTGAACGTTCCTCCCTGCATATCGTCCAGCTTCAGCTTGCCTTCACGGGTTTTGCGCGCCAAATCATCGATTTCCCGGGCCAGTCCCGCAATATTCCGCTGATCGGCATGTTTAATGACAGGTGTCAGCACCGAATCCTCCGTACCTACCGCCATGGACAGGTTAATGTCCCGTTTCACGATGATTTTGTCCACGGCCCACACCGAGTTCATGATCGGATAGTCCTTGATCGCGTTGACGACGCCTTTCATCATGAAGGACAGATACGTCAGGTTAATGCCTTCCTTGCGCTTGAATTCATCCTTCAGCTTGTTGCGCAGCAAGACCAGATTGGTTACGTCGACCTCGATCATCGTCCATGCATGCGGAATTTCGGATACGCTTTGACGCATATTGCGGGCAATGGCGTTGCGGACAGGCGTCACGTCGATAAAGTACTCGGAACGTCCTTGTCCGCCGCCTTCCACCTCGATTTGCGGGATTTTCGGGCTTTCCGTCAAATGAATGCCTGAATGTCTGACGGGCACACCCGCGTCAGCCACCGGAATTCCTTCGCGCGTTGAGGCAGCGGAAGGCTCCACCGGCCCGCGGTTGATGCCGCTGAACGGAGATGCTGCTGACTCCGTCGCATGCGCCGCTGCTTCAGGAGCGGCGACCTGCTGAACGGGGGGCGAAGATGCAGCTCCGCCCTGCGCGACGTAGGACAGAACATCTTTGCGCGTAATGCGCCCCCCCATGCCTGTTCCGTGAATATGCTGCAGATTCACGCCATGTTCTGCAGCCAATGTTTGAACTGCCGGCGAGTAACGTCCGCGCATTGGCTGGTCGGGATCATGAGCAGGCACCCCGGCATTAACGACAGTTCGGGCGTCCGTTCCCGTTTGCGATGCCGATCCCGCCGCAGCAGAAGACGGCTGGCGGTTCTCGGTAATTTGCTCCGCTGCCTCTTCCCCGGAAACAGCGACCTGCATATGGCAGATCGCTTCGCCAACGGCAATCGTAGCGCCTTCCTCAGCGAGGTGATCGCCCATGATTCCATCCACGGTGGACGGAATCTCGGCATTCACTTTATCGGTAATCACTTCACAGATCGGCTCGTACTGCTCGACCGCATCGCCCGGTTTTTTCAACCATTTTGCAATCGTCGCCGATACCAGCGATTCCGCCAGCTGCGGCATAATGACCTCGATCCATTTCATGCGTTCAGCCATTTCGATATCACTCCTAACTTTGCTTGTATCTAAGCCGTTGCCATCACGTTACGCACGCCGTAACGGGGCAACATCGGGATTGAATGTATATCAATCCTTCCTCTCTTGTAACCGTCCCCGAACATATAGGCAAAGCAATCAATACTGTGCCAATGCACGCATCGCTTCCTTAGCCTTGTCTTTGCTCAGCATGTAGAACTTTTCCAGCGTCGGGCTGATCGGCATCGCCGGCACGTCCGGACCGCAAAGGCGTTGAATTGGCGCGTCCAGATCGAACAAGCATTCCTCGCTGATGATGGCCGCAACCTCTGCTCCCACCCCACCGGTTTTGTTGTCTTCATGCACGATGAGCACTTTGCCCGTCAAACGAGCGGAAGCAATGATCGCATCGCGGTCGAGGGGCTGCAGCGTGCGCAGGTCGAGAACGTGCGCGGTAATGCCCTCTTCACGCTCAAGCTCTTCAGCAGCCTGCATTACGAAATGCAGCGGCTGGCTGTACCCGATGACGGTAATGTCGGCGCCTTCGCGCAGCACGTTCGCTTTGCCGATCGGCACGATGTAATCGTCGTCAGGCACATCTTCCTTGATCAGCTTGTAACATTTTTTGTTCTCGAAAAACAGGACGGGATCCGGATCGCGTACAGCCGCCTTCAGCAGGCCCTTGGCGTCATATGCCGAGTACGGCGCAACGATTTTCAAGCCCGGTGTGCCAAAAAAGATCGATTCCGGACATTGGGAGTGGTAAAGGCCGCCAAAGATACCGCCGCCGATCGGCGCACGGATCACGACCGGACAGCTCCAATCGTTGTTGGAACGGTATCGGATTTTGGCCGCTTCGCTGATGATCTGGTTGGTTGCCGGAAGCATGAAGTCCGAATATTGCATTTCCGCAATCGGCTTCATGCCGTACATGGCAGCCCCGATCGCTACGCCTGCAATCGCCGATTCGGAGAGAGGCGTGTCCATGACGCGCATTTCGCCGAACTGGTCCTGCAATCCTTTGGTCGTGGTAAATACCCCGCCTTTGACGCCAACGTCCTCGCCAAGCACAAACACGTTCTCGTCGCGTTCCATCTCTTCCTTCATTGCCAGACGGATCGCATCAATGTATTCCATCATCGCCATGATTACCGTCCCCCTTCGTTGCTTTCTGCATATACATGCGTCAGCGTATCTTCAGGCTTCGGATATGGCGCGTTGTCCGCGTATTCGGTCGCCTCTTTCAATTCCAGCGCGAGCTGGGATGCCAAATCCGCATCCTGGGCTTCATCCCAAATGCCGCATTCGAACAAATAATTTCTCATGCGAAGGACTCCGTCCTTTTTCCAGTTCTCTTCCACTTCTTCCTTGGTGCGGTATGCAAGGTCATTATCCGAGGTAGAGTGCGGCGACAGACGGTACATCATCGCTTCGATCAGAGTCGGACCTTCGCCGGCAATGGCACGTTTGCGCGCTTCCTTCACCGCCGCGTATACCTCAAGCGCATCGTTTCCGTCCACACGCAGCCCCGGGAATCCATAACCAAGTGCACGATCGGATACTTTGCCGCTCAGCTGTTTGTGCACAGGCACCGAGATGGCGTACTGGTTGTTCTCGCACATGATAATGACAGGCAGCTTGTGCACGCCCGCAAAATTCGCGCCTTCATGAAAATCTCCCTGATTGCTGGATCCTTCCCC
Organism: Paenibacillus sp. FSL W8-0426; assembly: GCF_037969725.1. NCBI lineage: Bacteria > Bacillati > Bacillota > Bacilli > Caryophanales > Paenibacillaceae > Paenibacillus > Paenibacillus sp. FSL W8-0426. Next base: position 4,441,155 of record NZ_CP150203.1, read on the forward strand.
GAACGTCACGAATGAAACGAACTCTTTTTTTTGCATCTTGGCGGCAAGGGCGATGCCCACCGCATGGGGAACCTGCGTCGTTACCGGGCTGGAGCCCGTTACGATGCGCAGCTTTTTGTGGCCGAAATGGCCCGGCATCTGCCGTCCGCCGCTGTTCGGATCTTCCGCTTTGGCAAACGCGGACAGCATCAGTTCGCGCGGAGTCATGCCTACGGCCAATACGAAGCCGTAATCCCGGTAATATGGTAAGTAATAATCGTGATCGCGGTCCAGGCCAAATGCTGCGCCTACTTGCGCCGCCTCCTGACCGATCCCTGATACGTGAAAGTTGATTTTGCCGGCTCGCTGCAGCAGCAAGCATCGTTCGTCAAACTTGCGTGCAAGCAGCATCGTTCTGTACATATCCAACACTTCTCCGTCGCTAAGCCCCAGCTCAATGTGCCGATGGACTGCTCCTGCAGTACCTTGTGAACTCATTATGAGGTACCTCCTTTAAATTCAGAGCCTGAGGAGCCGCGAAGAAATGCTTAATGTACTTTATTTCGTCGCGGTCCCCCTGCCAGTCTTACAACCCGATCTTATAACCTGGTACTAAGACTTGGCTTAAGCCTATTATAATCCCTTTTACCCAAAAAAGGAAAGGTCCTTTCTATCGAGGCTCTTCAGCCTACATGCCGATCGCTTTTCCGTCCACCGCCAGCATCGCTTCGCCCATGATTTCCGACAAGCTTGGATGCGGATGGATCGTCTGCCCGACTTCCCATGGCGTAGCATCCAGCATCTGGGCGAGCGAAGCCTCGGCAATAAGTTCCGTCACATGGGTGCCAATCATATGTACGCCCAAAATATCGTTCGTTTCCGCATCCGCGATCACCTTTACAAATCCATCGCGGCTGCCATGGACCAGCGATTTGCCGATGGCTTGAAACGGAAACTTGCCAGTTTTGACGCTGTGGCCGCGTTCCTTCGCTTCGCGTTCGGTAAATCCGATGCTCGCCGCCTCCGGACGAGTGTATACGCAGCGCGGAATACGATGGGATTCTACGGCGTGTACCGTTTCGCCGGCGAGATGGTTAGCGGCCAGGATGCCCTCATGGCTGGCTGCATGCGCCAGCTGCAAACCACCGATCACGTCGCCGATCGCGTAGATATGCCCTTCCCCTGTCTGCAGGTTTTTGTTCACGGCAATGAAGCCGCGCTCAAGCTTGACATCCGTATTTTCGAGGCCGATGTTCTCCACGTTGGGCTGACGGCCAACGGATACAAGCATCTTGTCCGCGCTCAGCGCCTCGCGTTTATCGCCGGATAACTCCACTTCGATTTGAATGCCGTCCTGACCGGACTTGTACGTTTCCGTCAGCACCTTCGCTTTCGTCAGGAAACGAACCCCGCGTTTGCCGAGCAGACGCTGCATTTCCTTCGCGATATCTTCGTCTTCTGCCGGAAGCACATGCGAAGCCGCTTCAACGACCGTCACCTGCACGCCGAAATCGTTCAGCATGGAAGCCCACTCCAGTCCGATGACTCCACCGCCGACGATGATCAGCGAAGCTGGAAGCTCGTCCATGCGGAGCGCCTCGTCGCTGCTCATAATGTATCGTCCGTCGGGTTCCAATCCGGGAATAACGCGCGGCCGTGAGCCTGTGGCGATGATCAGGTTTGTCGGCACAACCGTGTCCATCTCGCCATCTTCGAATTCGATGGCCACCGCTCCGCTTTGAGGCGAGAAGATCGACGGACCAATGACGCGCCCGTTCGCATGTACGACCTCAATCTTGTTTTTTTTCATCAAATATTGAACGCCCTGGTGCAGCTGCTCCACGATGGCATCCTTCCGGGCCTGCACCTTCGGAAACACCAGCGTTGCGCCCGTCGTCTCAATTCCGTATGTCTCGCTTTCCTGAATTTCCGCGTAGACTTCCGCGCTTCTCAGCAGCGCTTTGCTTGGGATGCATCCCCGGTGAAGGCATGTTCCTCCCAGCCTGTCCTTCTCGATAATGACAACCTTTTTTCCCAGCTGGGCGGCACGAATGGCGGCAACGTAGCCTCCGGTTCCTCCCCCAAGAATGGCAACATCGCAATGAATTGGCATCTCATCTTTTCCCCTTTGTCAACGTTTTACGCTATCCTTGGTTCCATTGTACTCTCCCAAAGCAGCGAACTCAAAATTTCGCGCCGTCTATGCATAGACAGCTTAAGTAAACCAAGCTATGATGAAAACAGGCATATCTTGTAAACACAACCTATTTTGCTCCATTTCTAACGGTCGGGAGGTTATGGTGATCCACACAAAATTGGTTTTTGCCCGTTTCTTGGCCATTCTCGTTCTGGTCGTCCCCGGCCTGATGGCGATGAAAGGCTTTCTGATGATGAAGGACGCTTTGTTTCTGTATTACGCCGATCATGGGAACGATCAGGTTTCCCCCGCGTTTGACTGGCTTTCCTTTGGCGGCGGGCTGCTCCTGTTCGGAGCAGGCATGAGCTTTCTGGGGGGCTGGATTTTGTTTAGGGATCGCAAACGAAACTATGTAGGTCCGCGTTTTCGTTCGAAAACAGCTCATCCGGGCCCGGAAAAACAGCGGCATTCCACATGAATCACCCGGCTGGGCATCGCAAGCCTTTAACGTTTGCCCAAGCTCAGTTATAATCCTTATTGAATCGATATGTGCGCGTGGAACGAACCTGAAAATAATGATTGCCTGCATTCGGAAACGGCAAGTAACCCGGAGTGATCCCCGGGTTATTCGTATAATGCGTCCCGCAGCTTGGACGACATGCGCGATTCTTTCGAGGAAGCTTTCAGCATCGTGCGGCGCAGCGTTTGGTTGCTGGCCTGCAACCGCCGGGCTTCGGCAAACAGATCGGCGACAAGCTCCCTCGTCCGTTCATCCAGATCAACTTCCTGCACCAGTTGTTCATATTTCTCCTCCAGGGCATGTAAAGAATCGTTCATCGGTACCCTTCATCTCCTTTGGACTCCAGAATCATCAACTGCCGTGACCAGCAGCTTACCATTCCATATAGTAACACAAAGAAGTAATGATAGTGCTGGCCTAGACCCAAGTTTTTGTGGTACTCTGTAATGGTCGCTTTTTTTGAGCAGGTAGCTAATAGATAGGTGAGAGGAGCAGCAGCAACGTGCAAACAGGACGTATTACCGTTATTACAGGGCCCATGTTCAGCGAAAAATCCGGTGAGCTTATTCGCCGTTGTCAGAAATGGATCCAGTTCGGCCGCAAAACGGTCGTGGCTTACAAACCCGCTGAAGACAATCGCTTTGCGCAAGACGAAATCGTAAGCCGGATCGGTTACCGATTGCCGGCCCATTCCATTCCCCGTCAATTGACGCCCGAGATCGTTGAGCAAATTATTGCCCAAACGAAGGACGCCGACGTCGTCGCCTTTGATGAGGTTCAATTTTTTAGCAGCGCCATTATGGAGCTTGTCTCCGAGCTTGCCTACTGCGGCAAACATGTCATCGTGGACGGACTTAACATGGATTACCGCGGCAAGGAGTTCGGTTATATCGGCGGTTTGTTGGCCATGGCGGATGATATCGAGAAACTGTCGGCCTTCTGCGCCGTATGCGGCAGCCCGGATGCTGCCTTCACGCAGCGCATTGTCAATGGCGAACCCGTTACGCTCGGACCGGTCGTCATGATTGGCGATTCGGAGGCTTATGAGCCACGTTGCCGGCACTGCTTTGTTCCTCCTCATAAAGTGGATTGTCCATAAATCCGGTCTCTCCTGCAGCTTTAATTTTGATTCGGACTATTACAATACATTCTTCTAATATGAAGCCCTACGGGGCTTTTTTATTATGGCGAGGCGTCCACTTTCGCTATTTCCGCGATATCCATACACAAAAAAGCACCGCTTTGCAGCGATGCAACAGGTGTTCTTTTTTTAGTCGCGTGTCACGAAATATTTATTGGTCATATAATAGGCGTCGCCTCGGGACGTTTCGACCATTCCTTTTTTGGCATCCAGAAATACGATTTCCTTGCATTTGGTGCAATACCACTTGGTTCGCTTATATGGAGATTCCGTTACGTAAGCCGTACCGCATTTGCAATCGATCTTCATCAAAATCTCGCTGGATTTATAAGCGCTGGACAAGCGTTCCATGTTATCCTGCTGCTGTGTGGGCATTATGGTTTGCTGATAATCGGATAGATGATTCTGAACCTTGAAGTCTGCCACAAGTCCTGCGTTCAACCCAAAAAATTCCTTGCCGATTTCGGTCACGAAGCGCTTCTCGTTTTTGTAGCAATCAAGCCACTCCATAATCTGTTTGTTGGACAATGGAACCGTACCCTTGATACCGCTATTTAAGGTGTAGGTCATGATGTATAAAGTATCGTCTTGTCTACCTGAGTACATTAGAATCCTCCTTCGAATACATTTGCTAATGTACTACAAAAGCGCCCATAAATCAAAACCATGTTATTTCCTGAACGCTCCTTTTTCATTTAAATGGGAAAAAAACCTCGCCGATCCGCCAAATTTTTGCAGGATGCGCATACGCCAATCACATTTCCTTGTGGACCCGCATAATGTACGACCGCTTTGACCTTATTGCTGCAGATCGAACAATGGTTCCTCCTTTCACGTTTGGGGGTGTAGTCCGATAGCTTCACTACGTTTTGGCTATCCTTGAAACCGCGTAGAAAGCGCAACCATCTCATCTGGCACTCACTCTTTCTAGTCATCATAATCTCTCGATCTCATCCAAAATAAACCTTCGTTCTCTATGTAACATCTTCCATGCTGTACAAGTCTATCTCATATCCTATTCGACGTTTCGATGCTTTTTCCTGTTTTCCTCTTCATGCATATGAAAAAAAACCGACACTCCTTTGACGACAAAGGCGTGCCGGTCTTGCACGTTCACTTATAAAATGTCCCCAGCACGTCAAGGTCTGGAGAACGTTCAATCCGGAAAGGATAAATGTATCCTTGCGTCAAGCTGCCGGCGAATTTGCGGCTCCACAGGTCGATTCCTGACGTGAAACGATAGGCCTGGTACACGAATTTGGAGCAATAGTTACGCTCGATGCTCAGCAAATTGGTTTGCAGCCGGTAATGCTTGACTTGCTTGTAGTGTGTTTGCACCCATTCGGCGGCCTTCTGCCCTGCCTGGCTTAAACGGGAACGAAATACGATAAATCGGTCACCCTCGTAAAAACGGGTCAAATATCCGTCGATGCTGTCCGCGAAGACAGGTCCGTACGGGTGTACATGATAGACTTTGCCGTCCAGCCCTATAATGCCCATATGGCCTGCATAATACGTGGATTCGGAACTTGGCGTATATATGATATCCCCTGGCTCGAGTGCCAAATCAATCAAAGCCGCGAGTGGCTGATCGCGATCTGCGCGTCTGGCAGCAGCACGCTTGCGGCGTCCTTCGACGAGAAGCCGGTGAAGCATACCGGCCGACTTGAGATATATTTTCGCATAGGGAATGCGTTTATTCATTAAATGGCCATACCATTGACGGACGGATGAAGTGATGTCACGGAAATGATTCATCAAGCTTGCCCTTCTTCCTGAAAGAATGCTCTTTTTTCGCTACGAGCGTATGATGCTGCATTATATGTTATTATAGCCCGCTTTCCCGAATCCGATCAAACATGCCGAACCTGTTCCGTCCGCCTTCCGGGCACACCAAAAAGCAGCTTCGAATCGATCCGAAGCTGCCATGAATCATCGCTGAAGCAAAGGCGGGGGAATTATTCCTCAACCACGCCAAGCGCTTTGTTTTTTTCTTTGAAGCGCGAATTGTGGGACGACACGTAAGCTACCTTTTCGGCATCAGGATCCATGTACAATTTGGCGCTGTTTACGGCCAATGCGGCATCCGTAAATGTACCTGCGATGAGATGCAGCTTGCTGCCATAATCGACGAAATCGCCTGCCGCAAATACACCTGGAATATTGGTTTGCAGTCTTTCGGTAACGCTTACGTGCCACTCGCCAAGATCCAATCCCCAATCACGGATCGGTCCGAAATCGCTCTTCATGCCATGATTCACAATGATTGCGTCCACATCAAGCAACTCGCTCTCGCCAGTCTCCACATGGCAGATGGTCACTTGTTCAATCGTTTCACCGTTTTGGCTGTGCAGCTTATCTACGGCAAAAGGTGTTCTGACGTCGACCGAAGACTCTCGCATCCGCAGCACATTCCGCTCCAATCCGCCAAAACGGTCACGACGATGCACCACCGTTACCTGCTCGGCCAGCGGCTCCAGCTCATTCGCCCAATCGACGGCAGAGTCCCCCCCGCCCGAAATCAACACTTTTTTGCCTCGGAACGGTTCCAATTCCTGCACGGTATAATGCAGATTCGTAACCTCGTATCGATCGGCGCCTTCAAGTTCGAGTTTAGCCATTTTGTATATACCGTAACCGATCGCCAGGATGACCGTACGCGTCCAGTGCTTTTCACCCGTTGCGGCTGTCAAGATGATGGTGCCGTCGGGCTGGCGCTCGAAGCCTTCGATCTGCTGTTCGAATACAATGGTAGGCTCAAACGTTCTCGCTTGTTCCTCCAGCTGCTGGATCAGTTTTTCACACAAAATAGGGGTAACTCCGCCAACGTCCCAGATCATCTTCTCCGGATAAAACAGCATGCGTCCGCCCAAACGGTCCCTGGCTTCAATCAGTTTTGTTTTCATATCGCGCATGCCGCTATAAAAAGCGGAATACATCCCGGCAGGGCCTCCACCGATAATCGTAACGTCATATAACTCCAACTGTTGTTCCATGAAAGCTACCTCCATTATTTCATTCAGGCACGCCTGATTATATGATATCGATTCTCATTATCACTAATTCTAGTTTACTGGGAAACATATCAAAAAACAATGGACAAATCACGCACATTTCTTATACCAAAAACATATATCCTGTAATTCTATGAGACAGACAGGGAACCTGAATAAATCAAGAGATTCTTCGGAACAATCGACTTCCGGTATGTAATTAAACATCTGCTCTACTTCAAAAAAGGCCACTGGCGGTTGTATACACTGTATCTGACAGCCATGGCCTGAACCAAAAATACGCTTTGTTTTGACTTACTGCTCTACCCGCTCCTCATTTACGCACATCATGCTGCCCGAGACGGATTTGCATATTTTTTTGATCCGTGTCGCTTCACTGATGATGTCTTCGATTTTCTCATATTTTCGCAGCATGTTGGACACAACGGCAATGGACACCGAAACAAGCGGAATGCATCCGAGCGTTCCCGAACGGCCTTCTCCCATCACATAATCATTGCTTAGATCATCGGCATTGTAAAATTCCCGTTTCATCTGCTCGAACCCTGCCAGCACCTGCTCGCCAATTTCCCGAAAATTGTGATGGTGTAAAATCGTGATGAAGTCGTCACCCCCGATATGCCCAAGAAACGTGTCGGGAAACATGAAATGTTTCCGTAACAGATTGGCCGTGGCCTGAATCAACTGATCCCCCATTTTGAAGCCATAGCTGTCGTTGTACGACTTAAAATGATCCAAGTCGATATACAGCACGCTGAACTCATCCAATCGAAGCAGTTGTTGAAGACGCTCGTCAATGATACGGTTGCCCGGCAAACCTGTGAGTGGATTCAGGAAAATGGCCATTTCCGCACGAATATCGGCAACGGCCAGCAATAATCTCCGAATGCTGACCGCTCCCATCAGACCTCCGGCCGATGTCACCAGCACTAGGTCGTACAGCTCTTCTTCATTACGGTTCATCGCTTGAATGCTGACGTCCGTAATCTGTTCTGCATAATCCACCACCAACGGTTCACTGTTCATTACAAGCCCAATCGCCCGGCCCATATACAAATTATAGCCGTATTGCGTTCCGATTTGCTGAAAAAAAAGGGTCCTCATCATTAATGCGGGGCTGCCCTTCGCCCCCACGACAGCAACGCCTTCCAATTTGGCATTCTGCTTGAAAAGCTGATAGACGGTATCGCATCTGGTCTCAGGCGTTACGGTTGGAATGGCTTCAGCGATCTCACCTATTTGCGTAAAAATACCGTTCACCTTCTCTTCCCCTGCGATATGAAATCCTTAAAATTCAGGCAAACTCCGGCTTTAATATGGGAAGACGTCTCTCTTCATGAAGTGTATTCATTCTTTGTGCCTAGATAAGATGTGTATGTAGTTCAATCGTATCATTCAGGTTCTGCTAATATGTTAACCAAAGGTAAATGTATGTAAAAAAACTTCACAAAAGAGCCGTCAAAATGAACAAAATTTATATTATGACCTTACATGACAAGTTACTTCATTGTTGCTAACCGATGCAGCTGAGTAAAATAGCCTCTTGCTAGAAGTTCATAAACATGTTCTAATATTTTTAATACAAACGATACATAATGTATCATACAAAGTGAGTGAGGATGAAAAACTAATGACATTGTCCGATTCTAAACCATTCGATACCTTGTTCAAAATATGGGCTATTGTATTGCCTATAAATTCTTGGGTCCTAATCCCTTCCAATCCCGGGACGACCCCTGGGTTGTTGCTTTCATTAGCATCTCTTGTATTTACTCTCCTTATCGCAATCAGTTTTAAAAGAAGAAATATCATTGGAATTGGACCATTAACCAATAACTTTTATAGAGATTTTATTATTTTTGTTTACATATTAACCATGATGAACGGCTTGGCGCAGTTGACCATTTTATTCAAAATAAATGAGGGCTACGATTATAATTTCAAACATAATGTTATTCTGGTAAATGAGCTTGGAGGCACCTTTTTAAGATCCAGTCTTTTCACTCAATCCATTTATCTGATCGCGGCTTCTATTATCTGCTTCTTCACCAAGTATTTTTACAAAGCAGATTGGAACAAATATATATTTGTAGGAGCGTCCCTGTTTCTGATTTATGGATTTTATGAGTGGTTTTACTACTTATTGTTCGGCACGACAGGAGACTTTTTAAGCAACAGGGTCTTTGCATTAGATATTCACGGAAATCCGAAATTAGGAAGTGTCAATCAATTTACGGATGTTTTCGGATTTCGCTCGCTGAGAATGAAAAGCTTATCCAGTGAACCCAGTACTTTTGCGCTAACCGTATTGCCTTTATGGATATTTGCGGTCCATATACACAAACCTTTACTTCACATACCGATGTTAATCGCTCTCATTTTATCTAATTCTTCAACCGCTTTTTTAGGAATCGTACTTTATTTCATTTACAGAATTGTTCGCTATCATCTCAAAGATCGGTATTGCCAACTGTTAATCTATTTTTTCGCGATCGTTGCAGTCCTGAATTATAAAAGAATTACGACGATATTCGGATTTTTGCTGTTTGATAAATTAGATTCCATTTCCGGCAACGAAAGATCCTCCTCGATGATGCTGCATTTAGATTATTTTGCTCAAATGCCATTTCTGAATAAGTTATATGGAATTGGATTTGGATATGTAAGGTCTACCGATTTCTTTTCCACCCTGATGGTCAATAGTGGCATAATCGGATTTATTCTTTTTTCTTTATTTTTTTTGTATCCTGTTTTCAAATTGCAGCGCAGCTATTTCAACGATGGACTTAAAATCATATTGTTGGTGGTCTATGCTTCGTTAATGATTTCCGTTCCGGAATTTTCTTATTTAACGACTTGGTTATTTTTAGGGATAAGTTATAGTCAACTAGCGAAAGAAAAGGCACTAAAAAATCAAATCCAGCTTAAACCTGTACCATCGCTTCTTCGCTGACATTCTTCCATAAGCAAAAGGATGAATTCACTATTACATTCCGCCAAATGCCATGCTATGTTCGCGAAGCATGGCATTTGGCGATGAATAAAACCTGTACTGCTATACCTGGTCCCAGTTAAGGTCATCATAGCTTAATGTCATGACATATCTGATCTATACAGAATATCGCCGTTTATTGGTTTTTAAATCCCAATAACGGCGATATCGACAAACAAAATTCATATTATGATTTCAGCATTTAGCTTTTGCCCGCACGTCAAAATACGTTTGAAATCGACTGGCTTACCTCTATTCCTGATCCTTTCACGACACCTTATGCTCAATTCTCAGCTTGTCGGCCACCATCGCGATGAACTCGCTGTTCGTTGGCTTCGACTTGCTGATGTTGATGGTGTAACCAAACAAATGGCTGATCGAGTCGATGTTGCCGCGTGTCCAGGCGACTTCAATCGCATGGCGGATGGCGCGTTCCACGCGGGAAGGCGTCGTTTTGAATTTTTCGGCAATGGCTGGATAGAGTGTTTTGGTGATGGCACCTAAAATTTCAATATTGTTGTACACCATCGTAATCGCTTCGCGCAAATACTGATATCCTTTAATATGCGCTGGAACGCCGATTTCATGTATGATGGACGTAATGCTTGCATCCAAATTTTTGTGTTTGCCCATGGGCACCACGTTGGACTTGTTCACGAACGAAGATGAACTGCTGCTGGAATTGGAAGAAACTGTAGTTTGGGTTCCCACCAATTGACGCACCCGATTCGCAAGCACTTCCATGTCAAACGGCTTCAAAATGTAATAAGAAGCACCGAGCTGCACGGCGCGCTGCGTGATGTTCTCTTGTCCGAAAGCCGTCAGCATGATGACTTTGGGCTGAGGCGTAAGATTCAAGCTGCGCAACCGCTCCAGAACGCCAAGTCCATCCAAATGCGGCATAATGATATCCAGGATCAATACGTCAGGGACGTTGCGTGATTGCTCCAACATTTGCAATACCTCTTCGCCGTTGTATGCTACGCCGGATACTTCCATATCCTCCTGCTCCGATATATATTCAGCGAGCAAATTCGTAAATTCACGGTTATCATCAGCAAGCAACACCTCGATTTTTTGCAAAACGGTATCCTCCTTTGAATGTAAACATTTTGGTTCGTACATCTCCTTACAACATAAATTTTCGACACAGCACATTAAATTCCTTCTGTCGAAAATTATTTTTCTTTATTTTTTTTATCCCTTGATTTATAATAAATATTTTATTTCATCATGCGATATATTATGTTAATGTTCGACAAAAAAATCTTAAGGCCGTTATCCAGCCTTAAGATTTTTTGCTTCATCCTTATTCATCATGACGCCGGCATCCTGAAGCATCCATTCGATGAAACAGCCATAGCCGGACTTGGGGTCGTTCACAAAGACATGGGTAACCGCTCCGACAAGTTTGCCATCTTGAACGATCGGACTACCGCTCATCCCTTGAACGATGCCCCCGGTTTTCTGAATCAGCTTCGGATCGGTAATTCTGAGTACAAGACCTTTCGTTGCAGGGACTTTTTGATCGGCTACATGTACGATATCTATGGAGAAACGTTCGACCTGCTGTCCATCAACAACCGTTAAAATTTCGGCAGGTCCTTCTTTGACTTCATGGGAAAATGCCACGGGAATGCCCTTGGAATACAAGCTGTGCTCAGGATTGGCCGACATTTTACCAAAAATGCCGAATGCCGTGTTTCTTTCGATATTGCCCAAAATTTTGCTTTCCTTTAGGAAATGAGCTCGTTTCTCGCCCGGATCGCCCGATTCGCTTTTGGAGATTGACGTTACGTTCGATTGCACAATTTGACCACTGCCAACAACGATAGACGTTTGCGTATTCATGTCGGTAATGACATGTCCCAAAGCGCCGTATACGCCTTGATCGGGAGCATAAAAGGTCAATGTTCCTACCCCTGCTGCTGAGTCGCGAATATACAGGCCCAGTCTCCAGGCTTGATCTTCTGCGTCATAAGCTGGATTAAGTCTGGTTTTGACCGTTTGCCCGCCACGCTTCAGCACTACATCAATGCCTTTTTTGCTTTTGCCCGCACGTTCCACAGCTTCGGCTACTCCTGAAACGCCTTCAAGCTTTTTCCCGTCCATGTGAGTGATCAGGTCACCAAGCTTGATGCCTGCTTCTTCCCCCGGGGAAAAGCGTTGGTCTGGCCCGGATCGGACAAGGTGATGGCCTACGACAAGAATGCCCGCCGACTTCACTTTGACGCCGATCGTTTGGCCGCCGGGAACGATGCGCAGATCGGGAATGACGTTTACATCGACCGTTTTTAACGGGATTTTGCCCCACAGCTTCAGCGTTAATCTGGCATGGCCCGTCTGCTGAGGGTGAAGATGCAATGGTTGCTGCTTCGTTACGTGCACGGCTTGATTCTGCCCTTGACCATCCAGACCGACAATGTCCGGACGATCTACAACTGCACTGGAAGTCGCAGGTACCGCAAAATGCAGATCCGCCCGCCTGCCCGCAAAAACCTGCACTTCGTCAGGCAATGAAGCGAAATTTTGCACAGGCTGAATCACCTGGCTGATCACACATAGAAAGAAGGCAAATAAAAGACCTAGAAATTTCTTCCTGAGGGGGGATTTCAATGGCTGTCACGCTCCCTTTGCTTCTTTCGCTTGACGAAAGGTGGTCGCCAATTGCGTACCTATAAGATAACCTTGCCCCCAGGCTTTTATTACTGTCAATCATTACGCCAGCCGCTCGTTTCCCCCTTTTTTGGCTTCCGCCAAATTGAGCATTTCCTGTGCATGATGGAGCGTTTTCTCGGTAATTTCGACGCCGCCGAGCATACGTGCCATTTCCTTGACGCGCCCTTCATTGGATAGTGACTCCACTTGAGTCATTGTGCGTCCGTCCATGACGTGTTTTTCGATCAAATACTGGTGATCAGCCATGCAGGCTACTTGAGGCAAATGCGTAATCGAGAACACTTGGCATGTCGAGGAGAGCCGGAATAATTTCTCGGCGATGGATTGTGCCGCTCTTCCGCTGACCCCCGTATCCACTTCATCAAAAATAAGTACGGGAATACGATCGTGGCGCGCAAAAATGCTCTTCATGGCGAGCATGATCCTCGACATTTCTCCACCTGAAGCAATTTTGCCAAGAGGCCGCAGCGGCTCTCCCGGATTCGGCGAAATGAGGAATTCTGCATTGTCCGCGCCTTGGCGGGTTAGGCGAATCCGTCGCCCATTCCACTCAATGCCTTTGGGATCTTCGAATGGCGTAATTTGGACCCGTAACGACGTCCGCTCCATTTGCAAATCCTTAAGCTCGCTTTCCACTTGGGTTGCCAGTTCTTCCGCACATTGCTTTCGAACCTTGCTCAGCTCCTCGGCGGATTCGAGCACCCGTTGAAGCAGCTTATCCCGCTTTGCCCGAAGCTTCTCCAAACGTTCGTCCTTATTTTCAAGCTGATCGGTTTCGTGACTGATCTGCTCGTAATATTTCAGAATTTGTTCTACGGTATCTCCGTATTTCCTTCTAAGGCCGGTAATCAGGTTTAGCCTTTGTTCAACTTCTTCCAGCCTGCCGGGATTGAATTCGATTTTGTCACGATAGTCCCTAAGTTGGAATGCAACATCTTCAAGCAAATAATAGGCGGATTGCAACTGCTCTACGATCGGCTGGATGCCTTTGGTATCATATCCTGAGACATCTTCCAGACGGGATAGCGCAATGCTGACCGCTTCCAATCCGCGCTGACCGCTCAGCAGTTCATATGCACCCGCAACCGTGTCCATCATTTTCTCGCTGTGGGATAGTTTGACCCGTTCTTCGGCGAGCAATTCATCTTCGCCCCCGGTCAAGGATGCCGCTGCAATTTCCTCCAACTGAAAACGGTACATATCGAGCAGCTGGTATGCCCGCTGGCTGGACTCCTGAAGTGCCCGCAGTTCCTTTTCAGCTGTCACGAATTCACTGTACCGCCGTTGGTATTCGGCTTTGACCGACCCAATTACTGCTGCTCCGTATGTATCCAGCAGACCTAAATGACTCTCTGCCCGAAGCAGGCTCTGATGTTCATGCTGACCATGAATATTGATCAGCTTCTCGCCCACTTCGCGCAGCATGGTCAGATTAACAAGTTGTCCATTAATCCGTGATGTGCTCTTGCCTTGTGTGTTCAACTCTCGTCGAATGACGAGATGTTCCTCCGGATCGCATTGAATGCCCAATTTCTCAAGCGTTTCCCACACCGGGTGGTTCGACTCCAGCTCGAACAATGCCTCCATTTCGGCTTTTTCACATCCATAACGAATGAGGTCAGCCGAACTCCGCCCGCCGGCGATCATGCCGAGCGCATCGATGATAATCGATTTCCCGGCCCCAGTTTCCCCTGTAAGAACGTGAAATCCGGGGTGAAATACCACATCCACCTCTTCAACCACGGCCAGATTACGAATCGATAAAGTAACCAACATTTGTCAAAGCACCTCCGGATGCCAAACTCTGCAAGTTGTTGTTTCGGACTCATCTCAGGACGACCTTCCCGAGCGATAAATGAAAGCTTATTTCGTGATTTCGCCAAATATCATTTCGGATTTATTTCTCAGGAAATATACCCCATGATGCGTTCAATCACGGTGACGCTATTGGCTTCTGTCCGGCAAATGATGAGAATCGTATCATCGCCGCAGATCGTTCCCATTACTTCTGTCCACTCTATGTTATCCAGAAGGGCCGCAATCGAATTGGCGGTTCCCGGCAAACACTTCATCACCACCAAGTTGTTCGTGTGGTCAATGTGAAGAAAATTGTCCACAAGCGCTCTCTTCAGCTTCTGAATCGGATTGTAACGCTGGTCGGTAGGAAGCGAATACTTGTACCGCCCGTCATCCATCGGAATTTTGATCAACAGCAGTTCCTTGATATCTCTGGACACGGTTGCCTGAGTGACCTGAAAACCTGCTTGACGCAGCGCTTCCACCAGATCATCCTGTGTTTCAATATCGTTTTGGCTTATGATTTCACGAATTTTAATATGTCGTTGTCCCTTCATACATGCCTCCAGTTTGAATAATCCCTATAGCAACGACCTAGTCAAGATCGTCGCCATCATACACGTCTTCGTCATAATCAAGCAAACGGATCAATTTCACGCTTGCCTCTTCCAGATCTACGTACAACAGGCCATCACAACCTGGGTACAGAAGCAAGTAATGCAGGAAACGATCCCTCAAAGCAGGACCCGAAAATTCAACGGGCTGTCTGCGACGGGACGTTTTGACCAAATAGCGCGCATCTTCCCGCTCGGCGACGAAATCAATGAACAGCCTGCTGTAAAGGACCGATTCGTTGGCTTCAAACGCAAGCGGTATTTTCATTCTCCCCCCGATGACTTCATAACCTTCCGCTTCAAGCAAGTCAATTGCAGGAGAATCCTGAATATCCTCATTTAACGGAAGCCCTGACAAACTTACAGGAATTGGACGGTTCAACCAGCTTCGCCAGCCGTAAAACAGCCACAGCATTAAGCAAACGGCAAGCACTCCGATCACAATCGAGTCATATTGCCCTTCCATCATCGTTCACCTCATCCACTAATTCGAGGTTCGGAAGACATTTTCCTGTTCTTAGCATCACCTTTCCAGCGAAAAGAAACCCATCCTATGATGAGTTTCCCTTAAAAGTATGCGCAGCTTCCATTGCGATCCGATGCGCCAACGCATCAAATGGAGCCAGTTCGTTCTCTTGTTGTGGAGCATCCGGTTCTTCCAGACGCCAGTGCGCAAGAAATTCGATATTCCCTTCTCCGCCGGTAATCGGGGAAAAAGTAAGGCCTTGAAGACGAAGTCCAAGCTCATTCGCGAAACGAAGCATGGATTCCAACACTTCCTGATGGACCTTCGAGTCACGAACGACGCCGGATTTACCGACCTTCTCCCGACCGGCCTCGAATTGCGGCTTGATCAAAGCGACGATATGGGCAGGACGCTTCAACAAGGCCATAAGCGGCGGCAAAATGATTTGCAGCGAAATAAAGGATACGTCAATGCTCGCGAAATCAGGCACTGGACCTGTCAAATCCTCGGGTGTTACGTACCGGAAGTTGGTTCGCTCCATAACGGTAACCCGCTCATCATTTCTTAGCGACCAATCTAATTGGTTGTAACCGACATCGATGGCATAAACATGCGATGCGCCATGTTGAAGGGCACAATCCGTAAATCCACCGGTGGAAGAACCGATATCCAACATAACACGATCATTCATGTCGAGTCCAAAATGGCGAATTGCTTTTTCAAGCTTCAGTCCGCCACGTCCCACGTATGGATGCACAGCACCCTTCACCTTGAGTTCGGCTTCGCGCGGAATTTTCATGCCGGCTTTTTCGATCCGTTCATTATTGGCATATACCAGTCCTGCCATGATGGCTGCTTTTGCCTTTTCGCGACTCTCGTAAAAGCCTTGCTCAACCAGCAGAACATCAATTCGTTCTTTCGGGAGTGACATGTCTTTCTCCTATCCTGTAGTTAATCCAATGCTATAGAAATCGAATAAACCAATCACACTAGGCCACTTCGAGTGCAATACCATCTTCCGATCGCTGTTATCCCCAGATTGGTTCTGCCTCTTCGTTAATGTGTGCTATGTTTTTTCCGGTTTATATAGGTCTATAAAAACATTTTACGACTTCCCTTAATCTAGGAAGGAAAGCGGGTTCTTGACATCCCGTACGAGGACTGGGCTGCCATGCTTCGCAGCTCGGCGCAAACATTTTGGGCCGTTAAGCCCACTTCCGCGCGCTGCTCGTCAATGCTGCCATGTTCGATGAACCGATCCGGAACGCCCATGAGCTGTACATGAATGTCATGCAGACCCTGTTCTGCATAAAATTCAAGCACAGCGCTCCCCATGCTTCCTGCCTGTGATACTTCTTCAAGAACAATCAGCTTGGTTCCACGCAGCGCCAGCTCGCGCAGCATCGACTCATCGAGCGGCTTCAGGAAACGCGCGTTGATGACACCTGACGATATGCCTTCGCGTTTCGCCATATCTGCTGCCTCTTCGGCGATCTGCACCATCGACCCCGAGGCAATGATCGCATAACCTTCGGCAGGCCGCAATTGCTCCCAAGTCCCGATCGGAATCGGTATCAGCTGTTCGTCCATCGGAACGCCAACCACATTGTTTCTAGGATAGCGATATGCAATCGGTCCATCGTTATAATCAAGCGCCGTCTTCATCATGTGACGCAGCTCGTTTTCATCTTTCGGCATCATCAGCACGATGTTCGGGATATGGCGCATAAACGCCACATCGTATACGCCTTGGTGCGTTTCCCCGTCCGGACCGACGAATCCGGCACGGTCAATGGCAAAAATGACGTTTGCGTTATGTCTGCAAATATCATGCACGATCTGATCATAAGCACGCTGCATAAACGTGGAATATACCGCATATACAGGCTTAAGCCCTTCCATGGCTAACGCAGCGCACATCGTCGCCGCATGCTGCTCGGCGATCCCCACGTCGATCATGCGATCCGGAAACGCCTTGCTGAACGGAATAAGTCCGGATCCGGTTGGCATTGCCGGGGTTACCGCGACGATTCGCTTATCCTTTTTGGCAAGCTCCACCAGCGTTTCCCCAAAGATTTCGGTATACATCGGTTTGCCAACGGCCTTAAGCACTTGGCCGGATTCAATTTTATATGGCGAGATGCCATGCCACTTATGCGAATCCGCTTCTGCAGGCTGATATCCTTTTCCTTTGGTTGTAAGGACATGGACCAGCACCGGACCATCCACGTTGTCAGCCTGCTTAAATGCCTCGATCAATTTGGGAATGTCGTGTCCATCAATCGGCCCCAAATACTTGAAGCCCAGTTCCTCGAACAGCACGCCTGGAACCATCATGTATTTCACGCTATCCTTGATCCAGCTTGCCGATTTGGCCAAACGATCGCCGATACCCGGGATCCTTTTCAGCATGCCTTCTACGTCGTCCTTTGCCTTCAGGTAATGACGATCCGAGCGGATTTTGCTCAAATATTTATGCATTGCGCCTACATTGGGTGCAATAGACATTTCGTTATCATTCAGAATGACCATCAGCTTCTTTTGTTCGTGACCGATATGGTTCAACGCCTCAAAGGCCATGCCGCCTGTTAATGCCCCGTCACCAATCAGTGCAATCACCTTATTGTCCTCGCCCTTAAGGTCGCGTGCCAGGGCCATGCCCATAGCCGCCGACAATGAAGTGCTGCTGTGGCCGGCTTCCCAGACATCATGTTCGCTTTCATTTCGCTTGACGAATCCGCACAATCCATTGTGCTGCCGTAACGTATCGAAACGGTCCATGCGTCCCGTAAGAATTTTGTGAACATATGCCTGATGCCCTACATCGAATATCATTTTATCTACCGGACTGTTGTAGCAATAGTGCAGGGCCACCGTGAGCTCAACCACTCCTAAATTCGGGGCAAGATGCCCCCCTGTCACAGACAGCTTCTCGATCAGAAACTGCCGAATCTCTGCCGATAATAATACAAGGTCATCCTCAGACATCGACTTGAGATCGCTCGGTTGTTTAATTTGTGGAAGCAGCACGAGAATCTCCCCGCTTTCCTAGATTGATTAAATAGCCGTGATGTATACAGCTTATTTGTTAACATTAAAAAACATTATATCATAAATGACCAAGAAACCTAATTTGCGTCAGCAACCTTCAGTCCGCGAGCCGTTTCGCCAAAATGGCACACGGGTTACAGCCTATGTATCTTTTACGTCCGTTCACCGATATGGATGCAAAAAATGCATCAAATCCATGTACCCTGATCCGAATGTATTGAAACATCGACTTACCCTGCTGCTTCTGGAAGCTAGTGATCCCTGTTCATTAAATAATCGGCAATTTCCATCAACCGGGACGAATCCGGCAGCCCGGCTCTGTCAAGCGCATCCTTCGCAGACCGGGTCAGCACGCGGACCTGCTCCAGCGAGGCTTCCATTCCGATAAAAAACGGATAGGTAACCTTCTGCTGGTTCACATCACTCTGCGTTTTTTTCCCCATCTTCTGTTCATCGCCGGTTAAATCAAGAATGTCGTCCTGAATTTGGAAGGCCAGCCCCAGATCTCTGCCGAACACGCGCAGCGCTTCCAATTGTCCTTCCGAAGCTCCGCCAATCCGGGCTCCTGCCAGCAAGGAGAACACGATCAGATCGCCGGTCTTATGCAAATGAATGTACTGCAGCTGCTCAAGGCTGGTCATGCCTTGCTCGCCTTCCATGTCAGCCACTTGTCCGCCAACCATGCCTCTGGCACCCGCCAATTCCGCCAGGTCTTCCACGATGGACAGCAGCGCTTCTGCCGGAACGCCATGGGAACGCCCCGCTTGCACAATACTGTAAAACGCATGCGTAAGCAGTGCGTCACCGGCCAATATAGCCGCGGCCTCCCCAAACACTTTATGGTTCGTAGGTTTACCTCTGCGATAATCGTCGTTATCCATGGCAGGCAGGTCATCGTGGATCAGCGAATACGTATGAACCATTTCCACGGCGCAGGCCACCGGCATTGCAGCACTGCGCTGCGCACCGAGGGCTTCCGCCGCGGCGACGACCAACAATGGGCGCAGGCGCTTGCCCCCGGCCATCAGCGAATACTGCATGGCTTCGCGCAAAGATTTCGGCACGTCCCAATGAACAGGCAGCGCTTCCTGCAGCGCTGCCGTAACCTCATTAGCCGTATTTTGCAGATACTGTTCGAATGATAGCCGATTACTCATTCGGTTCACCGCTTTCGTCAAGCGAAGTTCCAAACGGTTTTTTGCGCAGCTCCCCGTCTTCTTCCACGATCATTTCAATTTTGCGTTCCACCTGCTCCAGTTTGATGCCGCACAATTGCGAAAGCTTCATCCCCCGTTGAAACAGATCAATGGCCTGCTCAAGGGGGACATCCCCATGCTCCAGTTCGCTCACGATCTCTTCCAGAGCGGCCATTGCTTCTTCAAAGTTCAATTCCGGTTCATTCGCCATGGGTAGTGTCGTCCTCCTTCATTCCCCAAACCTGACAGTCCAGCTGCCCGTCGGTGAGTTTGATCTTGATTGAGTCTCCGGGCTGCACATCCTTCAGGGACTTGATCAACCGTTTCTCCTGCTCATCATAGACGAGGCTGTATCCGCGAGACATGACTTTAAGCGGACTGAGCGCATCCAGATGGCGTACGGCAGATGCCCATTTTTGCTGTTTAGACTTCATGATGGAATTCATCGCCAACTCCAGTTGGCGCCTCGCAGCAGTATGTTCCCGGCGTGCCGCGCCCACTTGTTCACGAGGATTGAACCGCTGCAGCGCGGCGTGAAGGCGCTCCCGCTTTTCTCCCGTCCATTTCATCCGCGAATCGATGCTCCGCATCAGTCGCTGCTGCAGCATATCGAGCCGTTCGGCGTGCTGGAGCAGCGTCCTTCTCGGGTGTACCAACACCGGCGAACGCTGCAACCGCTCCAGCCGCTCGCGGCTTTGTGCCGCCCGCTGACGAAGCCGATGCTGCAGCTGCCTTTGTCTTTGCGCGATCTGCTGCGCCAGTTCAGCCCGGCTTGGCACCGCAAGTTCCGCGGCAGCAGTCGGCGTTGCCGCGCGCAGGTCGGCCGCAAAGTCTGCAATCGTAAAATCCGTTTCATGACCAACGGCTGAAATCACCGGAATCCCCG
The DNA here is from genome assembly GCF_037969725.1 of Paenibacillus sp. FSL W8-0426. Taxonomy (NCBI): domain Bacteria; kingdom Bacillati; phylum Bacillota; class Bacilli; order Caryophanales; family Paenibacillaceae; genus Paenibacillus; species Paenibacillus sp. FSL W8-0426. The sequence goes on from NZ_CP150203.1 coordinate 4,461,627, forward strand.
AGCCTGCAATCGCCCTTGCAACCATCTCTTCATTAAAAGCCCACAGCTCCTCCAGCGAACCGCCGCCGCGTCCAACGATCAGCACGTCCGCTTCTCCCATTCGGTTTAAACCTTCAATGGCTTTGACAATGGAAGGTGCCGCACCTTTCCCTTGCACCAGCACCGGATACAACACGACCCGGGCAGAAGGAAATCTTCGCTGCAGAGTGGTAAGAATATCCCGAACCGCAGCTCCCGTCGGAGAAGTGATCACGCCAATGGTTTGCGGATATCGGGGAATATCCCGTTTTCGCAATGGCGAAAACAAACCTTCATCCTCCAGCTTTTTTTTCAGCTGCTCATAAGCAAGATACAGGCTGCCAATGCCATCAGGCTGCATATGCGTGGCATAAAATTGATACTGGCCATCGCGTTCGTACACGGAAACATTGCCTCGCGCAATAACCCTCGTGCCCTCTTTGGGCACGAAGGGTAATCGCTGATTATGCGAAGCAAACATGATCGCTTTAATCCGGCTGTCCTTGTCTTTGAGCGTAAAATACATATGTCCGCTGGAATGGTGGGTGAAGTTGGAAATTTCGCCTCTAAGCCACACGTCCGACAGCACCTGATCGGATTCCAGTTTCATCCGGATATACCGATTCAGGTCCTTGATGGAAAATATCCGTTGTTCAGCCACGGGTATACCTAGCTCAAGCCGTGAGCGCGTTTGGCTGCAATCAACGTATTTTGCATCAGCATCGTAATCGTCATCGGACCTACGCCGCCGGGAACCGGTGTAATCGGTCCAGATACTTCCTTCACGCTCTCGAAATCAACATCGCCTGCGAGCTTGCCGTTATCCAAACGATTCATGCCTACGTCGATCACGACCGCACCCGGCTTGACATAGTCTGCGTCAACGAAGTTGGCGCGGCCGATGGCTACAACCAGAATGTCTGCTTGGCGAGTAATCTCTTTCATGTTCGCCGTGCGGGAGTGGCACATGGTGACAGTTGCGTTCTCGCGTTGCAAGAGCAAGGATACGGGTTTACCGACGATGTTGCTGCGTCCGATAACTACGGCATGTTTGCCGGACATTTCAATGCCCGTGCGTTTGATGAGCTCGATTACACCGGCTGGCGTACAAGGCAGCAGGCTGTCGTCACCGATGACAAGATTGCCCACGTTGACCGGATGGAATCCGTCCACGTCTTTTTCCACCGCGATGGCATCAATGACAGCTTTCTCTTCGATATGATTCGGCAATGGAAGCTGAACCAGAATCCCGTTAATGCTATCCTGTTTGTTCAGCTTGTCCACGAGCGCAAGCAGGTCTTCCTGGGAAGTAGCTGCATCCAAACGATGAACTTCCGAATAGAAGCCCAGATCCTGACAAGCTTTTTCCTTGTTGCGTACGTAAACATGGGAAGCAGGGTCATCTCCAACGAGTACCACGGCGAGGCCGGGAACAACTCCCTTCTCTGCAAGCTGCTTCACTTCGGCGGTAATGCCTGTACGAATTTCCTGGGATACTTCTTTACCGTTGATAATAGATGCTGTCATTTACTCTCTCTCTCCCTTATGTGAACATAGAATAAGTAACCTGCAAAAAATTAAGACAACTTCTCCTTGATGGTACCCACTTCCTGAATCATGCGGCCAAGAACGCCGTTAACGAATTTTCCGGACTCGTCGGTCCCGAAGTGTTTGGACAGTTCAATCGCTTCGTTGACAGATACTTTGGCAGGGACATCATCCTGGAATACCATTTCGTAGGCGGCCAGCCTGAGAATCTGGCGGTCAACCCTGGACAAGCGGCTGATTTGCCAACCTTTGAGATAATCCCCAAGCAAACCGTCAATCGCTTCCTTACGATCCCATGTCCCTTGCACCAATGCCGTTACATACTCGCGCATCGCATCCGCGTCGCGAATGACCACATCGGTTTCGTTTTCTTCCGCCGCTTCATTGATCAACATGTTGACCGCTTCAGCAGCGCCAACCTCATTCATTTCCATCTGGTACAGGCTTTGTACCGCAATTTCCCTAGCCAAACGTCTTTTCATATCCTGCCTCCTGCAGCATTCCGTCCGGAATGCTCCTCATGCTTATTTTCAAACAACCATTTCCACACTGACTTGCTTCTGCATCCGATTGAACACCATGCATTTCAAGCAAGCTGCAGCTTGGTTTGATCTACATCTTTGGTATTATTGTGTTCCCTTTTCACAAAAAAACCTGCAATACGTTTCCTCCAAAAAAATGCATATTAAACTACAGCCATTTTGGAAGAAACCTATTGCAGGGTTCAAGCGGCTACTTAAACGGACGCCAGCGATCACCCAGCCATTGCCCCCACTCCCGCCAAGGAATGTGGAATTCCAGCTTTGAATCACTTCGTCTGCCCAAGGTATACCCGACGAACACCAAAAGTGCAAAGAACAACATATCCCAAAATCCAATCCATACGTAAAGAAAACCAAAAAAGATGCCGCCGACTATGCCGAGAATCCGGCCTTTGTAATTATCCCAAATCTCTCTCCACAGCATCAGTGAAATTCACCTCATTCCACTCGACTCTTGTAGTTAGGCGACTGGGTAACGTTCGCAATATACACAGTAACAAAGGAAACCGGAATACCCGTAATCTCCTGTACATGATCATGTATTGCCTTTTGCAGCTCGGTCGTCAGTGCCGGAATCGGCGTCTCGCCATCCACCACGGCCCTGATCTTGATCTCCAGTCCGGACTCAACCACGCGAATTCTTGCCTTGACATCACGTACGCCACGGAAACGCGAAGTGGCTTTCATGCACAAATTTTCGATCGTTTCCATCGAAATCTGCACATCGCCATATTCGGTACGCTGGTCGACGGAAGGCAGCGAAGCACGCTCGCGCCGGACGGAAATGTAGAAGAAGCGCAAACTCAGGATAAACAAAACCGCGGCCGCGATCACGGCGGCAACAATAACGTTCTGTTCCTGCTGGTAATTCAATTCGTAAGGCAGCACTCCGCTGATCAGGAGAATGACCACTGCCGATATTGCTCCAACGCTTATGCTGTATAGAAACAACAGAAGCCGATCCAGTATTTTTGCCACGAACTGCACAGCCTCCCTTGCTTACCTACGTTTCTTGATACCCAATCTTGTGCACCTGTCTCGGCTCACTGTCCCATTGGCCGAAAAGATCTGTCCAAGAAGGGATAACCCCCGGCACCCATGCCGGGGGAATTGAACTTCTTTTATTTCACGCGCTGAGTGGTAGGCTCAACTTCCTCCACCTTCTCGGCGCTCTTGAATTGAACGTCGTGAATATGCACGTTGACTTCGTTCACATTCAATCCGGTCATGTTTTCAATCGAGCGCTTCACGTTTTGCTGGATTTCTGTAGCCACTTGCGGAAGGCGATACCCGTATTCGATGATTACCGATACGTCAACGGCTGCTTCACGCTGTCCGACCTCAACCTTCACGCCTTTGGACAGGTTCTTGCGGCCCAGCAGCTCGGCAAAACCGCCAGCAAAACCGCCGCTCATGCCAGCTACGCCTTTAACTTCAACGGTAGCCAGTCCGGCAATAACTTCGATAACCTCAGGTGCGATTTGGATTTCACCGATATCCGTCCGTTCAAATTCTGTCGGCAGTGTACTCATTACTGTTCAACACACCTTTCGCGAAATAAGTTGGCGGCCATCCGTCAGGGCCAGTCCCGATTCATTCGGGCACCCTGCGGTCCGGGAAACCGGAGCCCCTGCAACCTTCATCCGCGTGTGCGGGCTCATCCACTGCAGGAGACATGCGCTCTTATTATTCATACTATATCATTTGAGGTACATTATGACAAACAAGTCCAATATACCTGTTAAATCTCGTTTTCCTCAAGAAACTTGATATCAAAGTCCCCGCGAACGAACGTCGGGTGATCAAGCAGCTTCAAGTGGAAAGGAATCGTGGTCGATATGCCTTCGATGGCAAACTCGCTCAGTGCGCGCTTCATCTTTGCAATGGCCTCTTCCCGCGTTGCTCCCCATACGATCAATTTCGCGATCATGGAGTCGTAAAAAGGGGAAATCGTATACCCTGGATATGCTGCGCTATCCACGCGCACGCCCGGGCCTCCCGGAGCCAGATAGAACCCGATTTTACCCGGAGCCGGCATAAAATTGCGATCCGGATCCTCGGCATTGATGCGGCATTCGATGGCCCAACCGTTAATCACGACGTCCTCCTGACGGAAAGAAAGCGGATGCCCTTCGGCAACGGCAATCATTTCGCGAATCAGATCCACGCCGGTAATCATTTCCGTCACCGGATGTTCGACCTGAATGCGTGTATTCATTTCCATGAAATAAAACTCGCCCGTCGGACTAAGCAGAAACTCAAGCGTACCTGCTCCCGAGTAATTGACCGCCAACGCTGCTCTGACAGCGGCTTCCCCCATCAGGGTGCGCACTTCTTCCGTCAACACAGGGCAAGGCGCTTCCTCGACAAGCTTTTGGCGGCGGCGCTGCACAGAGCAGTCACGTTCGCCAAGATGAACGGCATTGCCGTGTTTGTCGGCCATGATCTGGATTTCCACGTGTTTCATACCCGTCAGAAATTTCTCAAGGTATACGCCCGCATTGCCGAATGCCTTCTGGGCTTCCTGCTGGGCCGTCGTGATTTGTTTGACGAGCGATTCCTCGTCTTCAGCGATACGAATTCCTTTTCCCCCACCGCCGGCGGTTGCCTTGATGATTACCGGGTATCCGATATCTCTGGCGATCATGATCGCTTCGTCCATATTTTCGACCAATCCGTCCGATCCCGGAATGACGGGCACGCCCGCATCCTTCATCGTCTGTTTGGCAACGGCCTTGTCACCCATTTTGGTAATCGCTTCTGGGGAAGGGCCGATAAAGGTGATGTTGCAAGACGCACAAATTTCGGCGAAATCGGCATTCTCTGCAAGGAACCCGTAGCCAGGGTGGATCGCATCGCATTCAGTCAGCGTAGCCACGCTCATCAGGTTGGTAAAATTAAGGTAACTGTCCTTCGACAAGGTCGGACCGACGCAATATGCTTCGTCCGCCAGGCGCACATGCAGGGAATCCTTGTCCGCTTCCGAGTAAACCGCTACCGTCGAAATGCCGAGCTCACGGCAGGCACGAATAATACGTACCGCGATCTCGCCGCGGTTCGCAATCAGTATTTTATGAAATTTCATTTCGATATTGTCCTCCTTCGAAGCTCATCCGGTTGCCGTTCCTACGGCGATGGCCATTATTCCGGTTTGACCAGGAACAGAGGTTGTCCGTATTCGACCAGTTGGCCGTTCTCAACCAGCACTTCAACGATTTCGCCCTTGACGTCGGCGTCAAGCTCGTTCATCAATTTCATCGCTTCGATGATGCAGACCGTTGTTTTTTCAACAACCTTGTCGCCCTTGCTTACAAAAGGACCCGCTTCCGGCGAGGAAGCTCTGTAGAAGGTACCCACCATCGGTGATACGATTTTATGTAAATGGCTTGCAGGGTCAGCTTGCGGAGCAGCTTCGGAAACGACCGGAGCCTGCTGTACTTGCGGCGCAGCTGCAACGATTTGCGGAGCTTGCACGGCTGCGGCCTGAATCACCTCGGTTTTGCCAGGCTTGCGAATCGACAGGCGCGATCCTTCATTTTCAATTTCCAATTCCTGAACGGAACTTTCATCCACCAGTTTGATCAGTTCTTTGATCTCACTCAATTTAAACATTTCCATCATTCACTCCTTTGGCATCATGCCAGTCTCACTAGGACGGTCATATGGCTTTATGTATTATATCACAATCGTTCAAAATGGAAAGGGCCCGGCAGAATCCCACTCTCCGGGCCAATGTCCAACTTACGCTGCTTATTGCTCCGTCACGTATTGCACGCTGATTTGGTTTTGCGATACGGCCAGCTCTTTCATCACCAGATCCACGATCGATACCGCTTGCTTTACATCCAGTTTGTCACTAAGCACAAGTACTTTATACTTGTCTGCTTCTTCCTCTACGATGGCATTGGCGTATTGTTGCGACAATGTTTCTTCGATGCCTGTAATTTTCGCTTCCTTCTCTTCCAGGGCGCGAAGCTCTTCGGTTGCCTTCGCATTTTCTTCCGGCGTTTTGCTAAGGTCGCCCGCGATGGTCATCAATTCCTCATATTTGCGATTGTTGCTTTCTTCCCGCTGCCATTGATAATTTTGGAACTGGCTGCTTGCGGAAACGGCTGTATTTTGTTCCTCCATTTCCTTCAGCACCTCTTCGTCGGTTTTGGCTGTGCCTGCATCCGTTCCTTCGGTACCTGTTCCGCTGACGTCAGGGGTCGTTGCGGTTCCTTTGTCGGCCTCTTTACCGGTTTCGCCTTTCTCTCCCGATTCGGCCGCAGGTGTTTTGCCCGTATCGCCAGTTTTCCCTTCATTAGAAGACGGTTCTTCAGCCGTGCCTGCTGCAGGCTGCTGTCCTTCTGTAACAGCGCCTTCGCTTACGACTTCATTCACAACCAGCCCTTCTGTCGGATCAATAATGGACGTTGTTTCCGTGACATCACCTTGCTTCATGCTGTCGACTTGCTGGCTGTCTGCTACAGGCGTATTTACAGGGCCGCTGTCCTCCGTGAACAGGTAGTAGGCTGACAAAATGACCATTAAGCTTAACATCGAGACGAGCCAGATTGTTTGGCGTTTGTTATTCATTCCAATTCCTCCTCAGATTAACTTGGCTTTGTTTCCATCAAGCTGCCGTTCCATCAAACGGCTAATCCTGCTTGCGCGGCACAACCGAAATCCGGTAAGCGGCGACGTTCAACCCTTTTTCCACGGCATCCGTAATCAGGTCCTTCACGACTTTGTTCTCGGCTCCCTTCGCTACGACGAGCACACCTCTGATCTGCGGTTTGAGCCTCTTGGTGACGATCGGCGTCTGATCACCCGATACTTCATACGTGATGATCTCCCCGTCCCGGGTATACTGGGTCATGTGCCTTTTTCCGCCATTGGCATCCGTTTCTTCCGTGAGCTGTTGGGAATCCTTTACGTTCCGCTGAACAACCAGCTCCTCGGTGGAATCGACGGTGACCATGACGTCGACCGTCCCCACGCCGACGATGTTTTCCAACACACCTTTGATTTTGTCTTCAAACGCGGTTTCAATCACCTGAAACGGATTGGACTCGTCAAGGCCCTCCTGAACGTTTGCTGCCATGGATGCAGCAGGATTGGGCGGTTCTCGCCCGATGTTTTCGGAATCTACTTTTTTGACGTTGATGAATGAACTGAACACCATGATGCCCACGCCGATCAAGCCAAGAATGATGAGCCATCGAAACGTGTTGCTGCGCTTCTGGCCTTCACCGCCGCTGAACAACGATTCGATCTTTTTAAACCACTGCTTCATTCGGACCCCTCCTTCTTCATAGTGGTTTTGCCCCCCGCTGTTCCTGAACGTGCACTTTGCTCGCATCCACGTCCCAATTCTCGCTGAGCAGGGTCATGATCTGGACGGTGAGTTTGGAGTCGGGGCCGCCTTCCTTCCCCTCCTGAACGATTCCCTGTTGTTCTTGTTCACCCATCGCAGGCAAAGCCCCGCTCTCCGGATCTTTCGGCTTATCCTCCGCAGCATTGGCATCTGCGCCAATCTGCACGGCCGGAATGTGAACTTCTCCGATTTCGATCGGCTCCCTTGTTGCCAAAGATTCTTCTTCCAAAGCTGCCGGATCGGTTTCGTTCATGGACTTCGTCCCCGCCCCGGTGCCCTGCAGAGCCTCTTCTTTTCCCTGCTCTTGATGTTGTGCAGCCATCGTCACCAGCACCTTGCGGATGACGGGTAATTCAGCCTGCGCAAATGCCGAGTCCGGCGATGAGTGCAGCTCCATGCCCAGTTGAACCTCTACGGATTGAACCCGTTTGCCGGTTTCCTCCTCAATCTGATCTTTCATCGCGCTGGAGAGCTCCCTTGCGGTCCACTGTAAGGACTGTTCCTGTTCGCCGGCTCGCAATTTTTTGCCCTCAGCCAGGATTTGCTCCAACGTTACATTCCCTTCATCCATATCTCCCATAGTCGACATGGCCCGCTTGAGCTCGGCCACCGGATCGCTTCGCAGCAGCTTGGTCAGGGGGGACAACAGCGTAAGCAGAATAAGGAGGCTCAGCACAAGCTTGACGTACCGCTCCATGGAACGATTGGGCAGCAGCATCTCCACAAAGGTTGCGAGCAGGACAATCATGATCAATTCCTGAAGCCAGTTGCTCAGCCACCCCATCCTTTCCGCCTCCCGTCCCTTTCCTTTATCGCATCATCACCGTCAGATTACCTGCTGTGAGCAGTATGGTAATTGCCAGAAAAAACATCAGTCCGACCGCAGCCAGGGCGGCAAATACGTAGATCATCGCTTTCCCGATTGCCTGCAGACACCCGACGATCGGAGTGTCGCCCAGCGGCTGCATGATCGCACCCGTTATGTTGTAGATCAAGGCAAGGGCAAGGATTTTGAGTGCCGGAAAGGCGCAAAGAAACAATATGATAATGACTCCCGTCAGCCCGATCGCATTTTTGACGAGCAATGAGGCCGTGAATACGGTATCGGTGGCATCCGCGAACGTCCGTCCCACAATGGGAATAAAGTTCCCTGCAATGTATTTTGCTGCCTTCAGGCTAACCCCGTCCGTGACGGAACTCGTCGCTCCCTGCACGGAAATGACGCCGAGAAACATGGTGAGCAGTACGCCCAGCAGTGCCACGCTAATGTTGCGGAGCAAGTCGGCAAGCTGTGTGAGCTTGTATTTGTCGGAGATCGAGCTGACCAGATGCAGCACCGCCGAGAAGAACAACAACGGAAAAACGAGCATGTGAATGAGCGTGCTTACCAAATGAATCATGAAAATAATCATGGGATGCGTCACGGATACCGTTACGATGTTCCCCATCGATGCGAGGAGGGTGAACAGCAGCGGCACCATCGCCATCATGAAACTGACCATGCCTTCAATGGCATCTTTGGCGTATCCGATCGCCACGCTGAAACTGTTGATGGCAATAATGATGATGACCATGTAACAGATCGCATACGCGATTTTGCTGATATTGTTTTTCTCAAACGCGGTCTGCAGCGTTTCCAGGATCATGCTCAGCACGCTTAACATGACAATGGTGACCAACAATTTGCCGTTGTACATGATCTCGTGCAGCATAAAGGTTCCGATGGCAACGAAAACCGATTTCAGGCTGAATCCTTCATTGCCGGGAACGAGCATATCCATGAAAGAAGGCGTCTTTCCTTCGGGAAAAAAACCGCCATACTGCTTCATAAGCTGGTCCCAGTATTTTTCCACCTGGTCTTTGGGCAGCTCATTCGCCTGTTGCTGCAGCCATTCGTCCGCAGGCGCGGTTGCCGCAGCCTGTCCGATAAAGGCAAACAGAAAACACGTCACAAGGATAAAAGCAAGGCTCCAGCGCGGCTTCTCTCTGATTCGGTTCATGAATAATCCGCATGCCTCCTTTTACACCGGCATCAGCTTCATGACGGTTTCAATAATGATACCGATGATCGGAATTGCCAGCACGAGGATCAGCACCTTGCCGGCAAGTTCGATTTTGGAAGCGATGCTTTCCTGGCCGGCATCCCGCACGATCTGTGCGCCGAACTCGGCGATGTAGGCAATGCCGATAATTTTAAGCACCGTTTTCAGGTAAACGCTCTCCATGCCCGAGTTTTCGGCCAGCCGTTTCAGCACATCGATCACGGACCCGATCTTTCCGATCAGCAGCATGAAAATGACAATGCCGGTAGCCGCGGCGATCAGAAACGCAAACATGGGCTTCTGTTCCTTGATGACAAGAATGAGAACCGTTGCGATCAGCGCCAGACCCACGACTTGAATAATCTCCACAGGTCACCACCATTCCGGCTTCATGACCGCATCATTGGAACAGGAATATCGATTTGATTTCCTGCAGCAGGCCGTCCAGCATGCGAACAACCATGAACAGCACAACGACGAATCCAATCACGGTCACCCAGTGCGCCATATCTTCCTTTCCCATCTGTTTCAGAACGGTATGAATCATCGCAATGATGATACCGATTCCCGCAATCTGAAAAATTGCGTTTACTTCCAAATTCATGACCTTGGCACCTCACTATCCCGGCAATTTCAGAAGATCAGAATTACGATTAACGCTCCTACAAGCATCCCGAGGTTACGGCTCATCCGTTCATACTTCATTTGATCGGCTTGTGCACGGGACTCTTCGTGCATCAGTTGCTGAATGGCTAGCGAGATATGTTTGGTCTGATCCTGACGGTCGCTGGTGCCAAGACTATAACTCAATTGCAGCATGACTTCCCGCTCATCCTCTTTCATGGCCGACTTGGCCCAAGCCTGCTCGATGCCTGATTGCAGACTGTCACGCGCCGTTTGCCCGTGAGGTCCCTCCATTCGGTTCCCCGCGTGCAGAAAAAGCGTGCGTACCGGCTCTTTGGTCTGAGCGGCCATTTTGTCCATTGCTTCCGGCAGGGGAGTCAAGCCGTAATTGATTTCCGTCATCAACCGCTGCAAGGCAGCAATCAGTTCCCGGAGCTGTTTGGGTCTGAGCGCGTATTGCCGGGCGCGATAAAAACCGATCATCGTACTTGCCAGAAGGATCAGCACCGCACCGAGCATGTTAAGCATAAGCTTCTCCTCCTGCTCCCGCCGGGGTAACCTGCAAACCACGCATCTTGCCGTCCGCGAGCCTGAAGCTGGTGCCCCGGCTCGTCCGCCGCAGCTGCACGTAACGCTGGAACGTCTGCCCTTCAATCAGGGCGCGCAAGGCAGGTCTGGAAGCAAGCTCCATGAAGTCGCGGCCGTGAGCGGTTGCGATGACGGATACTCCGGAATGCAGCGCCTCCATGACTGCTTCGGCATCTTCCGGACGACCGATCTCGTCCACAATCAACACGTCCGGTGACATGGAACGGAGCATCATCATCATGCCTTCGGCTTTCGGGCAACCATCCAGAACATCCGTCCGCGGACCGACATCGAATCCGGGCACGCCGCGGTGGCTGCCTGCAATTTCGGAGCGCTCGTCCACGATGCCGACCTTGAGGCGGGAAGATAATCCCTGGACGCGCTCACCTGCCCCCGGCAACCCGGTACCGCTGCTGATCTGTCTCGCCAGATCCCGCAGCAGCGTCGTTTTCCCTTGCTGGGGAGGCGACAGAATCAATGTATGGAATACCTGTCCGCTCTTGGCATCCCACAGATGAGGCAGGATGCGGTCAGCGATGCCGTGTATTTCGCGCGCGATTCTCATATTGAACCCCGTGATGTCCCGCAAGTATTCGACGCGTCCTCCGCTAACCACGGTCCGTCCAGCAAGTCCAATCCGGTGGCCCCCGGGAATCGTGATGAAACCCCTGCGGAGCTCCTCTTCCAATGTATACAGCGAATGGTTGCTAATCATGTCAAGCAGCTTGTGTGCGTCTTCTTTGGAAGGAACATAAGCATCGTCCGGCTTGTCCGTCAGACTGCCGTCCGGGCACAGAAAATGATAGCTGCCCCCGGCATTGGCCTCAAGCGGCCTTCCCGTGCGTATGCGAACTTCTTCCACTTGTTCCGATACAGCGGGCGGCATTCTTCCCAGAATGGTTTGGATCGGTTCCGGGAAGAGCTCCCTCCAGTTCACTTTCATGATCGGCCCTCCAACCCCACAATTGTGATGATCTCTTTTCTGATGCTGTTCCTATCTCAATTCTATGCCTGTACATTCGAATTATGACGACGAACTCTAGCAATTGTTCGAAAGGGAGAGAGTAGCGCAAGTGGAGAGACATAGAACTTCCAATTTTATTTATTTCTGAAAGGGTGGGGAGGCTGCAAACGATAGGCACCTGTCTATGGAAGGGTGCATATAGTGCACAAACAGATTCCGTTATCCCGATTCCGCTATGCGGACGATGGAGACATTTCCCCCAAGAGAAGAAAGGAGTTGTGGGGTGTGCAAGTGGATGTGATAGGGAACGTGGACGAGGTTCGAAAAATGGACATCGCCGGGCGGAGTGTCGTGGTGATCGACGTGCTGCGAACGACGAGCACCATCGTGACCGCACTCGCCTTTAACGCTGCGGCAGTGGTTGCGGTAGAGACCGTTCCGATGGCCAAACAACTGGACTTGAAGGATTGCATTCGCGGCGGTGAACGTTTCGGCAAAAAGCTCGCCGGATTCGAAACAGGCAATTCACCCTATGAATATATGACAGAAGACATTGCGGGCAAAACGGTTGTACTCACAACGACGGATGGAACACGGGCATTGATCAAAGCTGCCGGAGCCAAGCATGTCCTCGCAGGTGCATTTTTGAATGTCAATGCCGTAGCATCGGCCCTGAGCAGGCTTCGAAGAGACGTTCTGCTTTTATGCGCAGGTCATCAGGGAGAATTCGCGCTGGAAGACGGCCTGTGCGCAGGCATGATCATCGGTGCCATGAAGGATCAAACGCCTTGCGAATTAAGGCTGAATGATTTGGGCATGGTCCTGTATCAAGCCTCGCTTCAATGCGAAAGCAAGCTGTTCGAGCTCATAAGAGCTTCCGCCGGGGCCAAAAGTCTTGAACGGCAAGGGAGGCTGCCCGATATTTCCTATTGCGTGCAGACGAACCTTCTGGACTGTGTACCCGAAATGGACGCCAGCCACCCGTTGCAGCTATTTCGCAAAATGGGGCGGGAACAGGCCTCTAATTTGTCGTAAACAAAAAGAGGCGTCCTGACCCTAAAGGGATGCAGAACGCCTCTTTATTTATTTTATCGACGGACTTCCGGGCCGCCAACAAAAGCTTGTTCTTCCGTATCCAGGTCGAATGCGGTATGCAGCGCTTTAATTACATCATGAAGTTTGTCTCCGTCAATGACGCAGGAAACCTTGATTTCGGACGTGCTGACCATTTTGATGCTGACGCCTTCGCCGGAAATCACTTTGAACATTTTGGCAGCTACACCAGGATGGCTGACCATGCCTGCTCCGACGATCGAAATTTTAACCAGCTTTTCTTCAGAGGTCACTTCGCGGTAAGGCAAACGGTTGCGGAGCCCTTCAATGACAGTCAGTGCTTTCTCGCGATCCGTCAAAGCCACCGAGAACGAGAAATCCGCTTTCCCGTCCATTACACCGCTCTGAACGATAATATCAACATCAATCTGTGCGGATGCGAGTTCGCCGAACACTTCGGCCAGTACTCCCGGAACATCCTGTACACCCATGATGCTGATGCGCGCTACGTTTTTGTCATAGGCGATTCCACTAACCACTACCCCTTGTTCCATTGCTGCTTCCTCCTTCACAACCGTTCCTTCATTATGGTTAAAGCTGGATCTGACGATCAAAGGCACACCGGAATGCTTCGCGTACTCTACCGCACGCGGATGCAGCACGGCCGCTCCCAGATTCGCCAACTCCAGCATTTCGTCGTACGAGATTTCCTTCAGTTTGCGGGCTACTTTCACGATTCGCGGATCGGTGGAGTAGATTCCGTCCACATCCGTGTAGATTTCGCAGGCGTCAGCCTGGATCGCCGCCGCAAGCGCTACCGCTGTTGTGTCCGATCCCCCGCGCCCGAGCGTGGTAATTTCCCCGTCTTCGGTCATGCCCTGGAACCCGGCCACGATAACGATGTTGCCTTCGTTCAGCGCAGCGGTTACCCGCTCCGGACGGATATCGTTAATGCGTGCCTTTCCATGAACAGGCTCTGTCACAAAACCAGCCTGCCAACCTGTAAAAGACACCGCCTTGCGTCCAAGTGCCTGGATCGCCATCGCTAGCAGCGATATGGAGATTTGCTCTCCTGTCGTGAGCAGCATATCCATTTCCCTTGCAGGCAGATCGCTGTTCAGCAGTTTCGCTTGATCGATCAGGTCATCCGTCGTATCTCCCATGGCCGAAACCACGACGACACATTGATGCCCTTCATCTGCTTTTTCCACAACACGCCCGGCTACACGTTTCATGCGCTCCGTATCTCCGACCGAGCTGCCCCCAAACTTCATGACGTACAATGACAACGCAAATCCACTCCCTACCTTGTGCAATATGCATACTTGATGCCCATCGCCATTATTCTCTCTGGAACATGACTTTAACCCAGTATAATACGAAAGTGTCAGATCGGCTAATCTTTTTTAACAAAAATGCTTTTCCGGTATAACGGAAAGGTCCAACCTCGCCTCAAGCATAACGATTCTAAAATGTGAAAAAACCCTTTGTCATCGAAATGACAAAGGGTTGGTGTATACACGGGCATACGCTTGTTCCGGCACGATTACGCGCGGGAAGAGTATTTGCCTTCGCGAGTGTCGATGATCAGCACGTCGCCTTCGTTAATGAACAAAGGAACTTGCACGTTCAAGCCGGTTTCCAGCTTCGCGTTTTTGGTTGCACCTTGGGCAGTGTTTCCTTTTACGCCCGGCTCGGTTTCAACGACCTTCAGCTCAACGCTTGTAGGCAGGTTGATCCCCAGAATTTCACCTTGATAGCTGACGATGTGCACGTTCATGTTTTCTTTCAGGAAGTTCAGTTCCCATTCCAGTTGATCGCTTGTCAGCGTGAACTGGTCGTATGTTTCGTTATCCATGAATGTGTGCTCGCTGCCGCTGGCATACAGGTAGGAAACGCCACGGTTTTCGATCATGGCACGGCCGATCGTTTCACCCGCACGGAACGTACGCTCAACCGTGTTGCCGTTGCGCAGGTTTTTCAGTTTGGAGCGCACGAATGCTGCACCTTTGCCCGGTTTAACGTGTTGGAAATCCAGCACGGTAAAGATATCTCCGTCTACCTCGACGGTCAAGCCTGTTTTGAAATCGTTAACTGAAATCACGAATAAATCCCTCCTGGTTGAGTTAAAAAATTACATGGTTTATCCGATTACGGTAAACTTCTTATCCGACTTCGTCAAAATACGAATGCCTGTCTCCGTAATCACGACATCATCTTCGATACGTACGCCGCCCAGACCGTCGATGTAAATGCCCGGTTCCACCGTAACGACCATGCCCGGTTTCAGCACATCGTCACTAAGCTTGGACAGACGCGGAGCCTCGTGCACTTCCATGCCCAGACCATGACCTGTGCTATGCCCGAATTGTTCCCCGTAGCCATGCCCTGCAATGATATCGCGCGCAAGGGCGTCCGCTTCGCGTCCGGTCATGCCCGGCTTCAGGTTTTCCAGCGTATGTAACTGCGCCTCCAGCACGATGTCGTAGATTTTTCGCAGCTCGGGCACCGGCGTTCCTGTTGCAATGGTACGTGTCAGATCGGAACAATATCCGTCCAGCAGTGCGCCGAAATCGAACGTGATCAGTTCATTTTGCCCAATGGCCTTGCTGCTTGCTCGTCCATGAGGCAAGGCAGAACGCACGCCCGAAGCCACGATGGTATCAAACGAAGAGGATGTCGCCCCGTTTTTCCGCATGAAAAATTCCATTTCAAGATCGACTTCCGCTTCAGTCATGCCCGGTTTTGCAAACTGCAAAACATGGCTGAACGTTGCATCCGCCAGATCAGCCGCTCGCTGCATAACAGCGATTTCGTTCTCGTCCTTGAACATTCGCAAATGCTCCACGATACCCGATACGGCTTTTAATTCAATGGATTGAAGCGCCTCGGCATAAGCGCCATACGTTCCGTAAGAAACATGGTCCTGTTCAAAGCCGACTGCCGTGATGCCGCTTTGGGCCAGCAATTCGCGTACCGTTTCAATCGGTTTAGGACCATGCTCGACCACGTTGAAGCCTTCGGCTTGCTGCGACGCTTGCGCCATATAACGGAAGTCGGTCACCAAATAAGCTTCTTGCTCCGTAATGAGCACATAGCCGGATGAACCCGTAAAACCCGTCATATATTGACGGTTCACCGGACTTGCGATCAGCATCGCTGCCAATCCGCGCTCCTGCATCGCCTCGCGCAGCTTGTTCACTCTTTTGTTTTCCATCGGTAACCCTTCCTTCTCTCACATTCCCGGGTTCCCGGCTCAGGTTTGTTTGTCCAGATGACGCACGAGAGCCAGCAATCCCAGTTCATAGCTTACTTCGCCAAATCCGGCAATCTGCCCGATCGTCACTGCAGCGATGACTGATTGATGTCTGAAAGCTTCACGCGCATGAATGTTAGATAAATGAACCTCCACGGTAGGAACCTTTACCGTACTGATGGCATCGCGCACGGCATAACTGTAATGGGTCAGCGCGCCGGCATTCAGAATGATTCCGTCCGCCTCGCCCAAGGCCGCATGGATGCGATCAATAATGTCCCCCTCGTGGTTGGATTGGTAAAAAGCAATGGAGACACCCAGCTCCTCGGCTTGTCTGCGAATGTTGTCCTCAATCTCCTTCAGACTAAGCGTTCCGTAGATGCCCGGCTCGCGTACGCCAAGCATGTTCAGGTTCGGGCCATTGATCACGACGATTCGTTTCATAGCTGCTCCATCCTTTCTGCAAATAACCATCTGCTATTTTAACACAGCCATTGCCGGATTGAGAAGCTTTTTTGCGGCTGCTAGCCCGCTTCTTCGGGCTCGCGCTTCCGCTCGTCCGTATACTCCATCGCCACGGTGTAACCGATAAAGAGGCCCCACAGCAAAAAGAAGCACAATTCGGTGAAGATGGAGTCCCAGGTCAGGCGGTTTATAGGCTTCATCATTCCCAGCTTGGGACCGAGAATCACGAACAGGATGACCCACCATACGATGCCGTAAACCATGCCGGGAATCGGCCCTTTTTGTTTTCTCAGGCTAAACGTGTAAATCACCGACACGAGGATGGAAAATGCGATAAAAAACAACCATCCCGTCAAATGGCCTGCTGCCGTATATATGAACCGGTGCTTGAAAAAGGGTTCCGCCAGAAAGCCTATAGGCACGACCGTAAAGTGAAGGAAATAAAAAAACCAATGAACCCCGCCCCAAATAAAGCCGGCAAAAAAACCGAGCTCAATCGCAAAAGGCAGCGGCTTCGTATGGCCTTGTTGCTGGCTTTGCCTCGGCCTCGCCTTTCTCTTCGATTCTTTCGAGCCCGTCTTGGGATCTTCCGCATGTATTGTCCGTTCTTCCACATACTCTGCCATTTGCATTCTCCTCAAGATTTAATCGTTCTCCTGCCTGCAGAATCCTTGCTGCCTTGTTTTCCGTCCCAGGTAGTATGCTCCAGTTCAGGCGAATTTAACAACCATCACCGCGGATATCCCCTCAACTAGAAATTGCTTTCAAAATTCGATACAATAAGGATATTAATCGACCTTCGAGCCTGAAGGGATATAAGAGAATAGGATGGTGAATAATTTGCCTCAACAATCCAAACCTGTCAGCTACGGGGGGCAAGCCGTCATCGAAGGCGTCATGTTCGGCGGCAAACACGTGAACGTTACCGCTGTGCGGAGAAAAGACGGCGAAATAACGTATCTGGAAGTTCCCAAGCAAGACAAGTCCTGGGTCATCAAACTGCGACGCATACCGCTTCTGCGCGGGATTGTCAGCATCATAGATTCCAGCGTCAAAGGCAGCAAACACCTTAATTACTCGGCCGACGCCTACGCGGACGATGAGCTGGAGCCGGAAGAACGCGAGAAGCAAAAGGACAAACAAGGCTCGGGCTGGAGCCTGAGCATGATTATCGGCGTAACCGCTGTAGCCATCCTTTCTTTTCTTTTCGGCAAAATTGTTTTGACGCTGCTCCCGGTAGTCGTTGAGAATTTCCTCTTCAAGAACGCATTTGACAACCAGTTCCTGCATAATTTACTGGAAGGCGTGATCAAGCTGATCCTGCTGCTCGCTTACTTGTGGCTGATCTCGCAAACGCCGATGATCAAAAGATTGTTCCAATATCACGGCGCGGAGCATAAAGTAATCAGTGCCTATGAAGCGGGCGAAGAGCTCACACCGAAAAACGTTCAAAAATACAGCCGTCTCCATTATCGCTGCGGAAGCAGCTTTATCATGCTGACGGTGATCATCGGGGTATTCCTCTATTCGCTCTTCACA
This sequence comes from Paenibacillus sp. FSL W8-0426, assembly GCF_037969725.1. NCBI lineage: Bacteria > Bacillati > Bacillota > Bacilli > Caryophanales > Paenibacillaceae > Paenibacillus > Paenibacillus sp. FSL W8-0426. The sequence continues at coordinate 4,479,625 of NZ_CP150203.1, forward strand.
TACGACAATCTGTGGGAACGCATGGGACAGCGCCTGCTCTTGCTGCCGGTCGTACTGGGCATTTCGTTTGAACTGTTGAAAATCACCAATGCGATGCGCGATATTCCTGTACTTCGCTATCTTGGGTACCCAGGACTGTGGCTGCAGCTGCTGACAACCAAGGAACCGACCGACGAGCAGGTCGAAGTATCCATCGCATCGTTTAACCGCATGCTTGAGCTTGATGCCAAGCTCGCCAATGCTTCCAGCACGTCGGAGATTCCTCTTGCAACTCTTGATCCTGTGAAAGGGTGATTGATATGAACAAGCAGGCGATCGTATTTTGGGCTTTTATCGTTCTCGCCGCTTTCGGAGTACTCAGCTGGTTGTCCAACGCTAGCATCGTCCAGATTTTGATTCCAGTGGTGGTCTTGGGGGGTGCATTCCTGCTCTACAAATTTCCGCCCCGCCGCTGGCAACGCAAACAGACGCCGAAGATCAAGCCTTCAGCGAAAACGATGGCCAAGGTCAATGCTCAGAACAGTGCCAGAAAGAGCCACTCCACGCGTAAACGCAAAGATTACCCGTTCCATGTCATTCAGGGACAAAAGGGAAAAAACGATGAGGATGTACCGAAATTCCATTAACACATTCGTGTGAAACATGAAAAAGCAATGCTTTTGCCCCATAGGCGAAGCATTGCTTTTTATTTATTGGAGGGAGCGGCTTTGGGCAATGTCCCCTGCACTGCTTTGCTGCTCGAATTCCGCCGTTCCTTGTTTAATTGCTCCCCGTATGTCTTGACGTTCCAGCCGTTGAAAAAGTCGGTGCCCGAAGCAACCCCTGATTCGTACAACGCCAAGCTTTCGTCCGGGGTTAAGCGGAATTGGGTTGGCTTGATTCCAAGCGTCGGTATTTTAACGGTTCGGAAGCGGTTGATCTGCTCAATGTAACGCTCATCATGAGCCGTCAGCATCGTTTCTACCAAAGCTTGAAGCATGCTTAGCGGGCCCTTGATCGTCGCCGGCTGTCCCTCCGTTTTGCCGACCATTTTGAATCCGACCACCGGAATGATCTCCCCGCTCCGCTTCGAGCGTTCCCCTTCAAACAACCATAACGGGAAATTGCTGAGCAATCCCCCGTCCACGACGTAAACAAATTGTTGGCTGAACGGCAGCCCTTTCGAGAATGCCGGCGATTTGCGAATGACAACCGGGTCGAAAAAGTAAGGGATGCTGCAGCTCATGCGCACAGCTTTGGCAACATCCAGTTTGCCGGGTTCGATGCCAAATCGGCTGATGTCGTCAGGCAAAACCAAAATGTTGCCGCCGGAAATGTCGGAGGCAATGACGTTCAGTTTGCCAGGGGGCAGGTCGGCAAAGGAACGAATGCCCTTTTGCTGCAGCATGCTGCGAATCCATGTTTCCAATGCTTCGCCAGAGTACAGTCCCTTTTTCAAAAAAAGCCTTGCCGCCGGACCAAGCCAGCGCACATCAAAAATCGGGGCACGACGCAGCAATGATGCAAATGGCGTATTCTCAATAATCCCCCGCATTTCGTCCGCTTTATACCCCGCGGCAATCAACGCCGCAACGATCGAGCCCGATGACGTGCCTGCAACGCGATTGAATTGCACCCCATGATCTTCTGCGCTTTTCACCGCCCCGGCGAGTGAAATTCCTTTCACTCCTCCGCCTTCAAAGACCGCATTGATCAACATAAACAAACCCCCGTTCCCATGCAACAATAGTTCTACTGTCACTGTATGAGAACAGGGGCCCGTCATATGTCGTCAATATGCATTACAAGCCGTAATATGATTTCAACCTTGCGATTAAACCGAGCGGGTCCTTCGTCAAGTATTGGGAGCTGAAATAAATATCTCCGCCAATGGCGTTGTATCGTTCATTGTATGCCAATTGATCGATGATTTCCTGCGAAGTCTGCCACCCCGATTCGGTGGTTCCTATTTTGTACGGGGAGTGTCCGATATACAATTTGACATTTGTATTCGCGACTTCGTTAACCCACCAATCTACGACTTTGTCATAACGTGCGGCGCTCAACGTCATGCTCCAATATACTTGCGGAGCCACGTAATCGATCCATTCCTGTTTGATCCAAGTACGCACATCCGCATTCATGCTGTCATACGCGGTTACACCTGCTTTGGTGTCTGAACCCGTCGCATCCACCGCTTTATTGCGCCATACGCCAAATGGACTGATTCCGTATTCCAGGTTCGGATTCACCTGATGAATGCTTTCGCCAAGCTGCTTCACGAACTGATTGATATTGTCGCGGCGCCATTCGGCACGATCATTGGTGTTTAATGTGTTATAAGTCCTGAATGCCGCATCATCATTGAAGGCCACGTTGGACGGATAGAAATAATCATCCAAGTGCACCCCGTCAATATTGTACCGGTTTACCACTTCCATAATCGTATCGATGATATGCTGCCTTGCCTCCGGAATGCCGGGGTTGATGTACAGCTTGCCTCCCGCATTGACGATCCACTCCGGATGAAGCTTGGATACATGATTCGCCGCCAATCCCGTTGTGCTCGCCGAATTCGTGGCGCGGAACGGATTGAACCAGGCATGGAACTCAAGCCCGCGTTTGTGCGCCTCCTCAATCATGAATTCCAGCGGGTCATAACCCGGATCTTTGCCTTGCGTTCCCGTAAGCACACTGTTCCAAGGCACCAGACCCGAAGGGTAAATGGCATCCCCGTTGGCTCGAACTTGCACGAACACCGCATTGATACCCATACCTTTTAATTGGTCCAGCTGCTGCGTATAATCCAGCTTCTGTTTCTCGATATTGCCTTTTGCGCCGGATGACGGCCAATCGCCATTCACCGTGGAAATCCATGCTCCGCGCATCTCGTCGGTTGCAGGCACATTGCCCGATTGATCTGAATTGCCCGGATCGACCGGTGTAACCGGCGTAGGATCAGGCGTCGTCTCCGAACCGGAGTCGTTTGTCAGCGTGAACAGATCAATCGTCTGCGTCGCCTGGGTCCAGTTCACGCGAATGCCCAGGTTTTCGCTGACGAACCGGAGCGGCACCATTACGCGCCCCTGTTTCACCTCAACCGATGCATCCAGGTTCACCGTCGCGTTATCCACCGCTGCTTGCTGTTTTCCCTTCGTCATTTGAATGATCGTGCCCGACTTGTTGATCGTTACCGTTTTGGTGGCTTGGGACCAGAATACGGATGCTCCCAATCCTTCGCTAATAACTCGGAGCGGCACCATAGTCACATTCACTTTGGGCAAAATATAAGGCGCCACATCCGACTCCAGACGCTGCCCGTCCAGATGAATCACAATGTTCTGACCGGCTGCTTGAGCAGACAGCCCTGCCGTTTGCAAACCCAACACAAAAATCAGCAGCATAACCAGGCTCTTACGAAACTTCATCCATTCAATCCTCCATCATATCCTTTTTCGCGGAAAATTCTGCTAGTTTAATAGACGCGTCAAGTGACCGTTTAGTTGCGATAAATGGATAAAATGCTGGCAAAAAAACGAAGGATGCCCTCGCGGCCTCCAATGGCACGGGGACATCCTATGTTCTTGCAGCATGATGGATGAAGCGGCTCCTTATTCCGGATCAGAACTAGGACTCGGTGTTGCTCATGACTTCCTGCAATTTCCGGAGATCGTTCAAGCGGTTTTCGTTCTGCCTGAAATATTCGACCAAGGTTTCGATGCATGTAATCGAGTCCCAGCTCAAATGATGCTCGATGCCTTCAACGTCTTTGTAAATGTTCTCTTCCTGCACGCCGATGGTCGTCAAAAATTCCTCCAGCAAATGATGACGTTCCATTAATCGCTTGCCCATCTTTTTCCCTTTTGGAGTCAGTACCAATCCACGGTACTTTTCATAAATCAGGTACTCGTCCTTGTCCAGCTTCTGGATCATCTTCGTCACCGAAGAAGGATGCACTTCCAATCCTTCAGCGATATCGGATACGCGAGCATAGCCCTTTTCATCAATGAGTTTGTATATACGCTCCAAATAATCTTCCATACTGGGCGTTGGCATCTGCTTCCCTCTCTTCTCTCTGACCGACACACGACACGATTCGCGCCTGGTCCCTATCCTTTAATGATACATGTTATCAATGCGCATTGGCAAGTCCTGCGCGCCCCTGAACCATGCAATCCATCCTTCTGCCCACCATGAACGCAAAAACCGCTCAAGTATTTGGCATGCGTGCATCTGCTCCAAATAACCCAAACTAATCTTGGCAGCCAGCCATGAAAGGAGCAAACCAACCTTATGAGTACGAGCACAGCGTCTCCTCCCGTCCGGAAGGCAAAGGGGACTAAACCCTTTATTCCCGATTTGGTCTATTTTGAACCCGGCGCGCTGGAATACGACAAAGGAAAACGCATCATGGAGTGGGTCAAGTCCCAAGACATTCCTTACCAAATGACCACTTCCCATAACAGAATTACGAATTTACCGGGAGAGACGGAGCAGGAAAAATATCGCATGGCCAAACGCACACTCGTTGTGGGCGTACGAAAAACGCTGAAATTTGACCAATCCAAACCTTCAGCGGAGTATGCCATTCCGATTTCGACAGGATGTATGGGCCATTGCCATTATTGTTACCTGCAAACTACCTTGGGGGCCAAGCCATATGTAAGGGTCTATGTAAATACCGAGGAAATCATCCAGGCAGCGAAGGGTTATATCGACGAACGAGCACCTGAAATTACCCGCTTCGAGGCAGCCTGTACATCCGATCCGGTGGGCCTGGAGCATATTACGGGAAATTTGGGGGACCTGATTCGTTTCATGGCTGACGAACCATACGGACGCTTGCGTTTTGTGACCAAGTACCATCATGTTGAACCGCTGCTGGATATTAAGCATAACGGCCATACCCGCATTCGTTTCAGCGTTAATGCCGATTACGTTATTAAAAATTTCGAACCCGCAACTTCCAGATTCGAAGAACGAATCGAAGCTGCAGGGAAAATTGCCCATGCCGGTTATCCGCTCGGTTTTATTATCGCTCCAATTATTTGGTACGACGGCTGGGAGAAAGGCTACGCCGAATTGCTGCAAAAGCTCGCGGATACCCTCCCTGAGGAGGCGACCAGCAATCTTACCTTTGAAATGATCCAGCACCGTTTCACCAAAACGGCCAAAGCCACGATCGAGAAACGTTACCCCAAAACCAAACTTGAAATGGATATCGAAAAACGCAAAATGAAATGGGGCCGTTGGGGGCAGTATAAATACGTCTACAAAGACGACCAGCAGGACGCGCTGCGCGAATTCATTACGGAGCAAATTTTTGAACATTTTCCATTAGCCAACATCGACTATTTCACTTGACTGTTTCGCATCCAACCAAAAAAGCCCCATGAACCGGATTCGCATCCAGCGTTCATGGGACTGCTACTATCAAACTATGGCTATATAAGCCACAAATAACACACGATCACGGAGAGGCAGAACCAATCTGAAGAAGCGAAGCTAAAAGCTTTCTGTAAGAAAGCTCCATCGAAAGCATACGCTTCGCATTTATCACCAGATTTTCCCCTTAAATAATCATCCAATCCGGCGTAATCTGCTGCAGCCAAATCGTAATCTTGGTCATCTGGTCAGTGAACAGCAATATGCCAAGGAACAGCATTAACGCCCCGCCCACTTTCATCATCGCATTGGAATAACGCAAAATCCAGCGGGTCGAGCCGATAAAAAAAGCAAGAACAAAAAACGGAACGGCAAATCCGACCGTATAACCGGTAATCAACGCAAACCATGTCGTCGGTTCACTTGCAGCCATCGCAATGATTGCCGTTAAAATGGGGCCGATACACGGGGACCATCCTGCAGAGAAGCCAATGCCGAATACAAAAGACCCTACATATCCCGCAGGTTTCCATTTCAACTCCAGCTTGCGCTCTTTCATCAGAAACTGCGGTTTGAACACCCCAAGCAGGAATAACCCCATCAACATGATCAGAATGGCGGATAGCTGCCGGATGAGCTCGCGATTATCATTGAAAAAACGTCCGAACAGCCCTGCACCCAATCCAAGCGAATAAAATACCGCCGAAAAACCTAAAATGAACGCCAGCGTGTGCGTCATCGTTTTCATGCGAACTTCGCGCTGGTTGCGCTCATCTTTCAGGCGCTGCACCGTCATGCCGGTGATATAGGAAAGATATGACGGATACAGAGGTAAACAACAAGGGGATATAAATGATGCAAATCCGGCTATAAAAGCCAGCCATACGTTAACATCAGGCATGAAGCGAATGTCTCCCTTCTGTGGAAGCTCACTTGCCAATTGCACATTTGATCACGTTCAAGCGTCAGGCACGGAATCCCTTTTTGGCGACCATCGTCATGATCAGCATCATAATCAACAGCAGTACAATCGTAGCACCCGGTGCCAGGTTCCAGATCCCTGCTACAACCAATCCAATGACCACGGCAATCTCACCGATGACCACGGACAATACTATTGCCGACTTGAAACTTCTTGCCATCAACAAACTGACGGCAACCGGTATGGTCAGCAACGCAGATACGAGCAAAGCACCCACGATTTTGATGGCTGTGCTAATGACCAATGCCGTCATGACCGTAATCAACATGTTCAGCACACGAACCGGCAATCCCGTCACTGCCGCTGCATCCTCTTCAAAGCTAAGCAGAAAAAACTCCTTATGAAGCAAGGCAACGATGACAACGACAATCAACGTAACGATGCCGACCAGCTTCAGGTCGGTTGCATCCAGCGTATAGATGCTTCCGAAAAGATAACTCATCACATCGGTATTGTATCCCTTGCCAAGCGTAAAGAACAGCGAGGCCAGCGCCACGCCGCCGGACATAATAATCGCGATGGACAATTCCGCATAGCTTTTGTAAGCCTTGCGCAATTTCTCAATCGCAAATGAGGCAAGCACCGCAAACACAAGCCCTACCGCAATCGGATATACCTCAATCAAAAAACCGAGGGCAACCCCGGCAATCGTAACGTGAGAGAGCGTATCTCCGATCATGGATAGACGGCGCAATACCAGAAACAATCCAATCAGCGGGGCGGTGATGCCAATCAGCAACCCGCCTGCCAATGCCCGCTGAAAAAAATCACTCATTAAAATTTCCAAAACGTACACGACTCCTTCGGCCTTGCTCTATTCTGGCGGACAACTGCCGTTTACCGCACCTGCGCCGTCGTATGCTGCAGATTGGTTTCCGCGCAATCCTCCACCTCATGCGAGTGACGAACATGAAAATGAATTTTACCGTTCGTTACCGCCGGCTGCGAACCTAGATAATTTTCCATTCGGTTCATGTCATGGGAGACCATAAGGAAAGTCATCCGGTGATGCTCATGCATATGGGTAATCAGTTCAAAAAAAGTATCCTGGGACTCCGCGTCAATCCCCACGGTTGGTTCGTCAAGAACAAGCAGATCCGGACGGTTGATGAGCGCCCGCGCCAGAAACACGCGCTGCTGCTGCCCGCCAGAGAGCTGTCCAATCCGTTTGTGCGCAATGTCCTCGATTCGCATGACCTGCATGGCATCCGCACATTGCTGGTTGGCCTGGCGTGTCATGCGGCGAAACATGTTTTTGTTGTTGTACAGGCCGGACATGACAACCTCTCGCACCGTTGCCGGAAATAATGGATTGAAAGCATTTTTTTGCGGAACATATCCGATGCGCTGCCAATCCTTGAATTTGCGAATGGACTGGCCGAACAACTTAATGTCGCCTTTCGCAGGCGGCAGAAGCCCGACCAACATACGCAGCAGCGTTGTTTTGCCGGCGCCGTTCGATCCGATGATGCCCACGAAGTCCCGCTCTTGCACCATGAAATTCAAATGTTCAATGACTTTCTGTTCACCATAGGAAAACGACAATTGCTCGATTTCGATGATGGGATCATGACATAGTGGCATGATTTGCTGCATGGCAAAGCCACCCTTTCTTTCTATTTCAGGATTCGGACGAATCCCAGTCTATCTTATTTTAATGCGATCAGGAGATTTTGCAAATTTTTCTCCATTAAAGTGAAATAATCGTCTCCGCTTGCTGCCTGCTCTTTCGTCAGCCCCTCTACCGGGTTCAAGACCATCGTTTCCACGCCGGCTTCGCCAGCCAACGTTTTGGCCAGTTTGTCGGATACCAGTTCCTCGAAGAAAATGTACTTGATGCCTTCTTCCTTTACAAGCTTAGACAGATTCACGATATCCTGACCCGTCGGCTCAGCGTCCGGGGACAGTCCCATGATCGCATGCTGTGTCAGGCCGTAATCGCGTGCCAGATAACCAAACGCCTGATGGGATACGACGATTTCCTTGTTCGGCACTTTGGAAAGCTCGTCGGCAAATCGTTGATCCAGTGCTGCCAATTTGGTTTGAAGCGCTTTGTAACGCTGCTCGTAGCCTTCTTTGTGAGCAGGATCTGCTTCCACAAGGCTGTTTTTGATATTTTCGGCCATGATCAAGGCTGATTTCGGACTCACCCATGTGTGAGGGTCGATATGATGACTGTCTACCTCTTCTGACCCCGCGTCGTTTGCATGTTCGTCGGCATGTTCATCCTCATGAGCGTGTTCTTCCGATTGTTCCGCACCATGATCGTGGCCATCGTCGCCTTCCGCCATCAAGAGATCCACGCCGTCGCTGACCGCCACTGCTTTAACCTTGGAGTCGCTATCCAGCGACTTGAGGAAATTCGGCACCCACCCTTCAAGCCCGGCACCGTTATATAAGAAAAGCTGGGCTTTGGACGTGTTGACGATATCTTGGCTCTTTGGCGTCCAGTCATGCGGCTCTACCCCGGTTGGCAGCAAGTTGATTACGTTCGCATCATCTCCGCCGATCGCAGCCGTAAAAGCGTACACCGGATAAAACGTCGTTACGACGTTGACTTTGCCTTCTTCGATTTTGGCACTATTGGAGCTGTTTTGCCCACAAGCGGACAAGATTAGCAAACTCATAACCAGCAAACTGCTCCAAAGCAGACGAGACCGCTTGCCTTTGCGCCGGGCAGTCGCCTGAATCAATGACGGTTTTTCTCTCAAAAATTTCATTTTTTCTATCACTCCGCATCACTTAATCGTAAATATTACTGATAGAATTATAGGTAACCTACCCACCGTTGTCAAGCGTGCTCTCCTTTTCATTCTATCCAGATCTGCGGAGCTTTTATCAGTCTATGCCTGGTTGTCCCCCTTCATGGCCCCTTTCTGGCTAAAAAAATGGTGAAAAAAGTGACCCGACGAATCGGGTCACTTTCATGCAGCACATACGGGTGCCATAGTTTATTTATGCATACAAGCATGCTGTTCCGTTATTTTACTTGTGCGCCATTGGGCATGCTGTCAGGAACGGTAGCAAGCGTAAGCTGATCGCCATGCGATGCCGCCAAAATCATGCCTTGGGACAGCTCGCCGCGCAGCTTCACCGGTTTCAGGTTCGTTACGCAAATGACTTTGCGGCCGACCATGTCTTCCGGCGAATAAAACTTCGCGATACCGGATACGACCTGACGCTGCTCATAACCGAGGTCCAGCTGCAGCTTCAGCAATTTATCCGCTTTTTTGACGGGCTCGCAGGCGATAACCTGCGCTACGCGCAGCTCGACTTTCGCGAAGTCATCGATGCCGATCTCTTCTTTGCTCTCCGGTGCCTCCACGGCTTCAGCCGCTGTGTTTGCTTGCGGCGCCTCAGGCTGTGCATCCGCCTTTTTGCCGCCGGTCATGGCTTCGGAGATGTAAGCCACTTCCTGTTCTGCATCCAGGCGCGGGAAAATCGGATCTCCCTTTTGCAGCGCATTTCCTGCCGGGATCAGTCCCCATTGCTTCGTTGTATCCCAAGCAGTAAGCTCGCCTTCCTGGATGCCGAGCTGTTCCCAAATTTTAAGCGGTGCACGCGTGAGGAACGGTTGCAGCAAGATGGAAGCGATGCGCAGGCTTTCGATCAGATGGGACATGACCGAAGCCAGTTCGCTGCGTTTCTCTTCGTCACGAGCCAACGCCCACGGCTGAGTCTCGTCGATGTACTTGTTGCTGCGGCTTACAAATTGGCTGATTGCCGTTAACGCAACGGAGAACTGCAGATTTTCCATCGCCTGCTCCACTTTTTCCACGGCCGCATGGCCCGCTTCTTCAAGAGAAGCATCGAATTCGGTTACGCCGGAAGCAAATGCCGGTGCTTTGCCTTCGAAATATTTATCAACCATCGCTACGGTACGGTTCAGCAGGTTGCCGAGGTCGTTCGCCAAATCGGAATTGACGCGTTCCACGAAGCTTTCTGGCGTAAAGGTGCCGTCCGAACCGAATGGAACTTCGCGCAGCAGGTAGTATCGCAGCGCATCCAGACCGTAACGGTCAATCAGCGTAACCGGGTCAACCACATTGCCTTTGGATTTGGACATTTTACCGTCCTTCATCAGCAGCCAACCGTGCGCAAATACCTTTTTCGGCAATGGCAGGTCAAGCGCCATCAGCATGATCGGCCAATAGATCGTATGGAAACGTACGATCTCTTTACCGACCAAATGTACGTCCGCCGGCCAGAACTTGTCGTAGAGCGACGAATCGGCGGAGCCGTAGCCCAGTGCCGTGATATAGTTGGACAGCGCATCGGTCCATACGTATACGACGTGTTTCGGGTCGCCTTTTACTTTGACGCCCCATTCAAACGTCGTCCGGGAGACGGCCAAATCCTCCAAGCCAGGCTTGATGAAGTTGTTGATCATTTCGTTTTTGCGGGACTCCGGCTGAATGAAGCCAGGGTTCTCCTCATAAAATTGCAGCAAACGATCGGCATATTTGCTCATCCGGAAGAAGTAGGATTCTTCTTTCACCAATTCCACCGGATGACCGCTGTCCGGGCTTTTCGCGGCAACAATGTCGCCCTGCTCGTTCCGCTCCACGTCCACCAGCTGGGTTTCCGTATAATAGGTTTCGTCCGGAATGCTGTACCAGCCTTCGTACTCTCCTTTATAAATGTCGCCCTGTTTCAGCAAACGGTCGAAAATGTCCTGCACCACCGTTTTGTGACGCTCTTCCGTGGTACGGATAAAGTCGTCGTGAGAGATGTCCAGCTTTTTCCACAGATCCTTGATGCCTGCTACGATGCCATCGACGAAAGCTTGCGGCGTTTGGCCTTTCTCTTGCGCTTTTTGTTCGATTTTTTGTCCATGCTCATCCGTGCCCGTCAAATAACGGACATCGTATCCGCGCAGACGTTTGTACCGGGCCATCGCATCGCCAGCCACCGTCGTATAAGCATGCCCGATGTGCAGCTTGTCGCTTGGATAATAGATTGGTGTCGTCAGATAAAACGTTTTTTGTTCAGCCATGGCTGATTTGCCTCCTTTTCGGTTTAAAGAACACAAAAAAACTCCCGCCCCAATGGGACGCGAGTTGTTCTCACGTGTTACCACCCAAATTCCCCGCGCTTTTCGCAAACCACGGGCTCTGTCGGTCCTCAGACCGTCCATTAACGCTGGATCACGCCCCAATCTTACAGCAAGCGGTTAATCCCGCACTGCATGCTCGAAAGAGGTCCCTCCAGGACCATTTTCCAGCCTCCTCCCAGACCGGTTCTCAGCTTCTCCGGCTCTCTGCGCTGGGGGTGTGTCTGTACTTATCCCTTCACTGGAAATTATTATACATGAAATATACTGAAACGCTGCCCCTTTTGTCAAGTCGGCTGCAGACTATTTGGAAGAAGCTATGACGGATTTGTCCGCTTTCGGCGGGACCAAATCCACGCCGCCCGGATGGAACGGATGACATTTGGCGATGCGCTTTGCGGCCAGCCATGATCCTTTCAAGGCGCCATGCACCTCAATGGCCTCCATCGCGTACGCCGAACATGTCGGATAAAAACGGCAGGTCGGCGGCTTGAGCGGAGAAATGCAGCTGCGATATACCCGAATGGGCGCCTGTGCCATTTTTCGCGTCAGCTTCATCGCTTAATGCTTCCCGTGAGAATGTCCCGAAACCGCTTTGGCCGGAGCATGCTCCGCACAATCTTTACAATACCCGAACACTTCGAATTTATGATCCACAACCTGAAATTGTTCCGGCGCATCCGCAAGCTGCATGGGGCAAAATACGATCGGATATGTTTTTTGGCATTTCAGGCAAATCATATGGTGATGGTGATGATCCTCGCTGCAATGGGCGCGGAACTTCACCCCGTCCTCAAAAATAATCTGCTCCAGTACACCCAATTCCTGCATCACCCGCAAATTGCGGTACACCGTGTCGAAGCTGAGTCCGCTATAGTTTTTGCTCATATATTCATAAACGTCCTTCGGTGTCAAAAAACCGGGAGATTCGGCAAACAACCTGGCCAGCGTTTTCCGCTGATCCGTGATGCGAAGCCCCTGCGAGGACATCGTGCTAATAATCTGCTCTGTTGTCAGCATGACCTGCAACACCTCCTGCCATACATATGCTCATGCAATGGGTCAAGCAAAGCCGACAGAGCGGTGCTGTAACCGATGCAAATGGCCGCTTGTATTTTCTTACTACTAATAATGCCTCAAATTTCGCTTCGAGTCAACGAAAGCAGTCAGCCGCCCGATCGATCATCCAGCATGAACTTCCCTGAGGAAACCTCGCATGAGCGTATCTATGCACGGACGGAATATGTGCATTCAGCTGACTGCAAACCTACGAAAAAGGACTCCTTGCGGAGTCCTTCCATGACGGTTTAGAACAAGTTTCTGTTCGGGCGACTTTTGGGGTGACAGGGTATACGATAATATAAGCTCTCACTCCAAACCGTCCGTTTTCCGGTCCATCTATATAAACCGCACTAATCAATCACACAAGGCCACTACGAGTGCAGCACCATCTTCCGATCGCTGTTATCCCCAGATTTTTTTGATTCCCCTTCTCTAGAAGGGAAAATCCGGTGATAAAGGCGACTGCTTCGCTTCTCCAGATTGCTCCTGACTCTCCGTTAACGTGTGTATGTTTTTTGCGGTTTATATAAAAATTGTTATTTTTTCTCTTCTGGAAGCGGTGTGAACAACAAGTTAACCGGCAGATTGCTACCCGGTGCGGCAGAGAACAGAATCGTTACGCTCTCTCCATAAGATCCGGTGCGATAAAGCACGCTTTGTTCATTCGGCGCGCTAACGGAGCTGCTTTGCGCAATCTGTACAACCTGACCATTGACCAGGGCAACGCCGGAGTATTTGCCTCCGCGAGGGTTCAGGGAAATCAACGTCCGTGGAGCAACGTTGTTCAGCGTAATTTTGTATAACACGCCAAAGTTGCCTGCATTGGACGCATCCGTGTAAGCCATCGGATCCGTTCCGACCAGATTCGGATCGCTTGCATTATCGCCAAGCGGCATGCGGGACGGTTTGGCACCGATTGGCTCATCGTAGGTAATAACCCGTGTAGCATTCGGATACGTACCACGGTTATGAACGCCGTCGCGGTCAAGCACAGGCAATGTAGCCAAAGCTTCCATCGGATCTTTGTTTGCATCGATCATGATGACGTTATAATCGAGTTGATAATCACTGAATACGTCCGAATAGAGCGAAATAACTTGTCCTTGTTTCATCGGCAGCGCACTAAGCTCCGTCAAAATCAGCTTGCTGTCGCCAGGCTCAATATAGATTTTCTTTTGATCCTTACCTTCCTGCATCGACTGGAACCATCGGTCAATGGACAATTTCCCTGCGGCTGTAGCGATTGGGGAAGGTCCCGCAAAGCCCATGTTTTGCTGTTCGAGTTGCGCCGTATACGCGTTGTTGTTCGTTGCGACAACATACATTTTAACGGCTTTCCCCGTGTTGTTTACATGGTGAATCATGAAGCGGGTCTGACCGAAAGAAGACTCTTTATATACAATACCTTCGGAATTCACCGTTTCCGGACTGTTGCTGCGGATCAGCAGGCTTGGTTCGTCTGTATACGTATAAGGCACTTTTTCCATAGCAGGCACATCGCCGCCGTTAAAGACGAATTTCTGTCCTACCGGGGTGAAAAGCTGATTGAAATCAGAAAGAGTATACAACGTCTCATTGGTAATTGTAATGACTTTGCTGTATGTGTCGGTTTCACCGTGTTTGTCCGTAACGGTGATGGTCACCGTTTTGGGCCCTGGAACGAAGAAGGCCAGTGCATTGTTATCCCATTCCACTTTTTCGATGGCGTTTTCATCATCCGTACTTTGGTCGATATACGTGATTTTTTCGCCCATCTTGTACTCTTCCTTGTCGGTCTCGAACATGGCGACAGGAGGCAGGTTTGGTTTCTGTACTTGAATGGTTACGGAATACGGGTCGCTCCATTGACCGCTCGAATCCTGAACTTCATAAGTAATCGTATACGTGCCGGGCTGATCGAACGATTCCTGACGGCCGGTCCAGCGTTCGTCAACAATGTTCAACCCTTTCGGAGAACTGGATGAAGTCACGTAATCTACCTTGTCACCTGCAAAAATTTCCTTTTGGGAAATCTTGAAGCTTGCAACCGGTTTGGTATTCAGATTCAGCACAACCGTTTTGGCCGACTGATTTACTTTATAAGTAATGTTCAAGGCCTGCGTAATGGAAGTTAACGGGACCATGAACGTATTTTTTTGCTGATAGGCAGGGCCTTTCATCGTTCTGGACTCGCCATTTACGGTGTAGACCGTGCTGTTCGTTTTGAAACGAAGCTCGCTTTCGCCGCTAATAATGATCGTTTCCTTGGTGGTGTTGTCATATTTGACTTCATATCCTACACGGTCTACCAATGCCCGAATGGCAACATACGACACGCCGTTTTTGACCGTCATGGGCTGCCCAGCCAAATACGTCTTTCCGTCTTGCTCCATTTTGTTGCTGTTCATGTACAGCGTCAGATCACCGCCTGATGTTCCGGAAGACGTTCCTCCTGCAGAAGGTTGCTCTGCCTGAACAGGGGTCGTTGGAGTCTCGACATCCTCCGCGCTGCCGTCTTCTTGGTCCGCAGCATCCGGATCAGGTTCAGTCGCTGATGTTTCCCCATCTGTGGTTGGTGTATCCACACCTGTTGCTGGTGTTGTTGGCGTTACTTCTTTGGTTGGTGTTGTTCCGGTTGTTGGCGTTGTTTCAGTTGTCGGTGCTGTTTCGGTTGTTGTAGAAGTTTCTTTGCCTTCAGTGGACTGAGCACTGTTGGAAGCGTCGCTGCTCCCTGTCTTGACTTCACTCTCGGCAAGCGGCTGTTCTTTCTTGATGACCTCTACGGATTTTACTTTGGCAGTATGAACTGGTTCTGCATCGCCTTGAGCTGCTGGTTGCGCATTCACCGAACCAACTGCAAATGCTTGAAAAACAGCTAAAGCGGTAAATATGGACAATTTTTTCTTCAAATTCATTCTTTTTCTTTGGCTCCTTCTGCTCCCACGTAATATTATCCCCCTCAAAAAGTCATACTATTAGACGCGGGTGACCGGGAAAAGTTGCTAAAATTATTTGATTAGAAATGTAAAGTTTTAATAGAGCGATAACACTATGAAAATAGTTAGTTATCATTTCATTGCATTCATAGCTTCATCCATCAAAAAAACCTTGCCGCTATATGGATGAACTTCACCACATAACGGAAAGGTTTGTCCTTGCCTTCCATGTTAACTTAATCGGACGGGCAAGCTTCCACTCGGATTCAATTCGCCCGTAATCAAAAGGGAGAGTCCACGTACCACGGCAGGCGTATTTTCATATGTGCACACGTAAGCTCCCGGCCGGGGAATTTCGAACAGATCATAGGGATTACGCAAAGCTACGACAATCAATGAATGTTTCTCACTCAGCCGTTGGATTATGTTGCGCTGACCTTTGGGAAGAACTCCTGCCGAGGTATAGGTGCATACGATGACTTGGTCTCCCTTTATCACGCTTTGCAAAATTCGTTCTGCTTCATCATAGGACGGCTGGGTCGTTATTTTATACTCGCGGACATGATTCCTGAATTGCCCAAGCACCCTACCAAGCGAATCCGAATGGGACCAAGGCTCATCCACCTCTGTTCGCTGTACAACCTCGGGCCATATAACGAACACGTTTTGTTCGGGTTTTAAGGGCAGTAAACCGTCATTATGTACCACGGTGATGCTCTGGCACGCAATTTCGTGTAACAGTACATCGTGCGGGACGGATGAAAACGAATCTGTCATACTCGATGGTTCGCTTGGTTGATCGCTACAGCGTTTTAGCTTCCAATTCACGACACGCTCCAGCGCCTGGTCAATGATCTGCTCGTCGATTTCTCCGTGGCGAACCGCTTCTGCCACTGCCTCTATGGCTGCGATCTGTTCGTCAAGGGTATGACTGACCAGGATCAAATCCGCTCCTGCCTTCACAGCACGGACAGCCGCCTTCGCGACTCCATACGGTTTGGAGATGGCATGCATCTCCAGGCAATCTGTGATGATTATTCCTTCGAACCCCATTTCTTTGCGCAATAAACCATGTAATACGCTGCGGGACAACGTTGCGGGAATCGGCTCTGGTTCGATCGCCGGAAAAATGACATGTGCTGTCATGATGGCATCCACGCCCGCCTCAATGGCCTGGCGAAAAGGCAGCAGTTCTACCTCCTCCAGTCTCTCCCGCCCATGGGGAACGGTTACCATGCCGAGATGAGAATCCACGGCCGTATCTCCATGCCCTGGAAAATGCTTCGCTGTTGCGGCTATGCCCCGCGACTGATATCCTGTAATGGCTGTCGCACCATGAGCGGCCACCTTCTCCGCGTTTTCCCCATAGGATCTCACTCCAATCACCGGATTTAGCGCGTTATTGTTCACGTCGAGGACTGGTGCAAGGTTCATATCGATTCCAATCCGTTTCAGCTCATCCCCAAGAATCCGTGCACATTGATACGTGTAATCCGGGTTGCCTGTCGCCCCGAGCGCCATATTACCCGGTACTCTGGTCACGCCGTCTTTATCGATTCTGGCAACCATGCCGCCCTCCTGATCCACCGAGATCATAAGCGGCAGTTCACTGCTTTTAGCGGCCATCCTTTGCAATTCGGCAGACAAGCGGGTCAATTGTTCCACGCTCTCCACATTGCGCCTGAAATAAATGACGCCCCCAACATGGTAGTCCTGGATTAAACGGGTGATCTGTGCATCCGCTCGCTGTCCATGAAAGCCGCACATAAACAGCTGGCCGACCTTCTGCTCCAGCGTGAAATTTTCCCATGGTCTCATGAAAGCATTCCCTCCTCCAATGAAGTAGCTGCTCTCTTGCTCTGCCTGTATTCCGATGGCTTCATATGAAAATGTTTGTGAAATACTTTGGAGAAATAACGCCGTTCTTTATACCCCGTGGCTTCCCCGATCGCTGTAATGCTCCACTCCGTTGTACTCAATAAGTGCGCTGCGCTCTCCATCCGTTTATGGGTCAAATATTCAACAAATGTGACTCCTGCATGGCTTTTGAACAGCTGACAAAAGTAGCTTGAACTGATTCCCAGCCAATCTGCAACCTCATCGATGCCAAGATCACGGTCCAGATGTGTGTCCATATAATCACATGCAGACTTTATCAAATCTGAAGTCGAAGGACGTGACGTGCCTTGTTTGTTATGCCAGGCATGGGCGATCGCTTCCGCCAGTTCGATCAATTCCTTCATGGAGGCTGCCATTTGCAGCGCGTCCCAGAACTGCTTTTCTTCCTGTTCGGCAAGCGCATGAACCTCCCTCAACTCTCCCAGCATGTGTACGAGCAAAAATCGAATATTGCTTTCACCTATGCTGTCCGATGAAAATTTAGTTTGGTTCAGCTGCTGCTTAAGGGAATGCAGCAGATTGAACACCCCCTGCTTGTTCCCCTGCCGAATACAGCGAGTCAGCAGATCGAGGTCCTCTTTGGTCACCCACGCCGCCTTTTGGAATGCTTCGTCGTTTGGCCGTAAGATGGGGTGAGCGGAAGTGGGTAGCGACCTCGTCTCATCGCTGGTTTCGAATGAAATCATCAACCTGCGCTGACAGTGCAGGTATCGCTCGGTAATCTGTTGATCCAAACGCACGGGCTGATCGTCCCGAATCGTTCTTGCCTTCATTGCCGGGTCTTTGGCAAACATGGCATTAAGCCTCCATCGGATACGCTGTTCCAATTCATCTGCCTGCTGCTCCCATCCGGTCGCAGCCTTCAGCAGAATCCCCCATTCCCCTTTGCGTACGGCAATAATCATGCTTTCTTCCAGGGCTTCCGTTAAATCTGCAAGACTGGCATTGATCACATCATGCCATTGCTGATGCTGGTCAGCAGACCAGCCGATGGAATGGCGGAAGTAACCTTCCGCATTCACAAGGATGAGAATATAGCGATCAGAAGAGCACAGCCCTTCTGTTGACGGCACAGAGCAGCACGGAGAAATTCCCTTTTCACCCCGCAGTAAGTCGGTCACATGTTTATGTCTGATCCAGTTTTCCATCTCTACATGACGATGGTGCTCAGACTCGCTTGCCCTGCGCTTCTTATGAATCTGTTCGGTTAACTCGCGCAGTTTGTTCTCCAAATCCAAGTAATCAATCGGTTTGCATATGTATTCATGTACGTTGTAGCGGATGGCCGTTCGGGCATATTCAAACTGCTGGTATCCGGTCAGCAAAATAATTTCACATGACTCGCCCCGTTCGCGCAGTATTCGAATAAGCTCCAAACCATCCATGGCAGGCATGCGAATATCGCACAGCATGATGTCCGGATGACAATCAGCCGCTTTATCCAGCGCTTCAGCCCCGCTTCTGGCCGTGCCCGCAAGTTCAATCCCCATGTCCTCCCAGGGCAGGATCAAGCTCAAATTTTCCAAAATCGGCAGTTCGTCATCAACTAGCATTGCGGTCAGATTCATCTAGGCATCCCCCTGCTCATATCGTGGAATTATGCATTGAATCACTGTCCCGTGGCCTGGAGCTGAACAGATGAATATGCCGTATCCTGCCCCATATCGGATTCGTATCCGATCCGCCACACTTCGTAAACCCAGCCCGCGGCGCTCGGCCATTGAAGACGGGGACTGCTCCCCTTCATTTGCATGCGGATGTACCGGAGGGTCCTCTGCCATGTACTCGAATCTCCCCAATATTTCCTGGGGAATGCCAAGTCCGTTATCCTCCACCCGCAGTACCAGATTATGGCGATCCTCGAATGCACGGATCCGAAGCACTCCCTTGTACTCAATGCCCTCGAAGCCATGCTGGATGCTATTTTCTACTAATGGCTGCAACGTCAGTTTAAGTACGAAGGATGTGTACAAATGAGCAGGAATATCTATTTCGTACGTAAACAAATCACTGAATCTGTATTGTTGTATTTCAAGATAACTCTGGAGATGCCTTACTTCCTCGCCCAGTGCTATTTCCTCCTGATCTTGAATGCTGATCCGAAGAATATTGCCGAGACGGTTCACCATTTCGCTGACTTTCCGTCCTTCTCCACGCATGGCCAGCCCGTTGATCGACTCCAATGTATTGAACAGGAAGTGTGGTTTGATCTGAGCCTGCAGCACACGCAGTTCAGCCTTGGCCTTCTGCTGCTGCTCTGCCCGCACACGACGAAACAAGCTTCCGATCCGGTCCAGCAGTTCATTAAATCCATGGGCTAGAAGCTGCATCTCATCGAACCCTGTTCCCTTCACCCGTGCGCTAAAGTCACCATCCTCCACTCGCCGCATGAAGCGGACTAATACCGCAATATTGCCGGTAATACGGTTCATGAAAAACAAATTGAAGACCATTGCCGCAAGAAGGCAAACCAGAATGATAATGACCGACCAGCCTGCAAACACATTCGTTTCAGCCGACAGCGCTTCCCATGAAGTTACGCTGATTAAACTCCAGCCGTAGTTTTTCAGATGATACTGGGACAGGATGCTCTCCGTGCCGTCAAATACCGTCCGAATGCTGCTGAAGCCGGGCCCGTAACTGACTGTGTTGACACCGAGGTTCTCTATCTTCTCCCCGCTGTACCGGCCGGTAGGGTCATAGACGATCAAACCTTCTTCATTCATTAATAGAAAGGATGTATTTTGTGCGGAATCGCTAATCTGCAGATGTCGGAAGATCCGATCGATCTCTCCCTTTTTGATCTGAACAACAAGAATCCCGATATTTTGAAAATAACTGAGCTCCTTCACCAGCCTGATCTGCGTAAAGACAGGATCGACGCCGGTAAGTTCGGGATACTCCAGTGGTGCAAGCCATTTGGGCACACCGTTAAGCTGCTGGATTTCCTGGAATAAGGGATGAACCTTGAACTGTCGAAATGGAAGCGCTTCAAAATTTTCCTTGGTGAATATGGAGACGATCTGATTGTTCTGGGATGAACGCAAATCATACAAGAAAGCATAGCTGATAAACGGATAGTTATATAGAAGGGAACGAAAATTGCGCTGGCTGGCATTAAGCGACAACTGGTTACCGGTTCCGAGATCCTGTTTGGTCGGGTCCTTGGCGTTAAGTGCCATTTGAAATACCGACGTGGCGATTCCGTTATCGGTGACATTGTTAATCTGCTGAAAAACGTTCTCGATATTGTAGCTGATGGCCTGAAGGGCGTATTCGGCCTGCTGGTTGTATTTTTTCTCGATCGTATGTGAGGTGACCAGAAACATCCCGATCCCTAATCCGCACATCGGTACAATGATCAGCAGCAGAAAGGCCATGGCCAGCTTCATGCGCAAGTTCATATCCGTTCTCCCCATTCACCGCCTCGTCCATCAACCTTTGACACTGCCGGCGGTCACACCTTCAATAATTTTCTCCTGCAGTATGGCGTAGATGACAATAACAGGCACAACGCTGTATACGATTCCTGCGGACATCTGGGCATAGTTCATCTGATACTGATCACGAAACTGGACCATGCCTACAGGCAGGGTGCGCAGCTTATCTGTAGATAGGAAATAGTTGGCGAGCAAAAATTCGTTCCAGTTGCCGAGGAAATTCACGATAAATACCGTAACGATGGCTGGAACCGTAAGAGGTATCACTATTTTAGCAAAGATTCCCGGGGCCCTCAAGCCATCCATCACCGCTGCTTCTTCAATCTCTCCAGGGAGGGATCTTATGAATGCAGCCAGTATGATGATCGTGAATGGAATCGCATTCGCTACATAAGGAACGATCAGAGCCAGATGCGTATCCAATATGCCAAGCTTGCGGACGAGCAAATAAATGGGCAGCATCAGCGCATTATTCGGAATGAGCATGCCAGCCAGAACGAGACTGTACAGGAACAGGCTCCACTTGCGGTGTCTCATGCGGGTTACGGCAAAAGCAAACATGGCCCCCAGTATAATGGTACCTGCCGAGGACAGAACCGAAATGTACATGCTGTTCCAGAAATACGTACCGATCTTGGCGTTGACCCAGGCTTCCACGTAATTGCTGAACACCCAGTGGGTCGGCAGACTGAACGGATGGAGTGCGATCTCATTGTTATCCTGTTTGAATGAAGAGAAGATGACAAATAAAAAGGGAAACAGAATGGCGATTAAATACAGCATCAACAGCACATGAGGAATGGTGCTCCGTATACTCTTCACCATCAATACTCCACCCTTTCGTTGTGCCTCGCTACCAACAGCTGATATACAGCCGTAAGCACAAGTGTCAGCGCAAAGATCAGGACCGCGACGGTATTGCCGTAGCCGTATTTAAAATTGGTGATCGCGTATTTGATCATATACGTGGCGAGCACCTCGGTGGACCCGGCGGGACCGCCTTTGGTCATGACAAGCACAATATCTGCCGCCTTCATCGCTCCGGCAATGGACAGCATGATGACGACCGAAATAATGGGCCTGATCAAGGGCAGCGTGATTCGGGTGGCCCGCTGTACGGCCGTTGCACCATCGATGGCTGCAGCTTCCTCCAGGTCACGGGGAATGGCCAGAATAGCCGCCAGCACCATAACGATGTAAAATCCGGTCCACTGCCAGGCATTGGTTACCAGAATGGACAGCATCGCAAAGCGATTATCGGAGAGCCAATACACCGGCGGAATGCCAAACGTATTCAGCAGTTGGTTCAACAACCCGATGTTGGGCTCATAGATAAATCCCCACAAAATGCCGATGACCGCCGTTGACATAATGGAAGGTAAAAAAACAGCCGTTTTGTATAACCCCTTGAATCGTTTGACGTTGGCAATAAGCAATGAGAATAATACAATCAACGGAACCTGGATCAATACGGAAAACCCGATAAAAAAGCCGTTGTTCCGCGTGGAAATCCAAAACCGCTCATCAGACAACGCCTTGGCGTAATTCGACAAACCCACAAAGCGTGGGTCTGTCGAAACGCCGTTCCAGCTGGTCAAGCTATAATACAGGGAGCTGCCGATCGGATACAGAAAAAACATTACAAACAGAATCAATGCCGGCAATACAAACAGCGCATAGATCAGCGGGCTGCGGAGTGAAGTATTCATGTTCAGCCTCCTTCAGTAACTTCAGTTGCAGCGATGGTCCAGGTGTATCCGTTATTCCACGGATGCGTTCGCTTCCTCCTGAACTTGCTGCAGCTCCTCCGCCATCTTCTCCGGCGTGGTCTGCCCGCCGATCAGTTTTTGAATCTGCAGGTTGCTGATCTCGGTGGTTACATCCGCCTGAACCAGCGCGTCGAATGCCGGAAATGACGTTTTGGATGCATTCAGGACAGCAACGATTTCTTTCATCAGTTCATCGGTAATACTGTCCGTCAATACCTTCTCATCCAGCTTCATGGCAGGCAGCACCCCATCTTCCACAAGTCCGCGCACCTGCATGTCTTCATTGTAGAAGTTTTTGATAAACGCTTTTACCGCCTCCAGCTTCTGAGGATCTTCCGCTACGGCTGCCGAGAAACCATAGCCATTATTGACGTCACGCATGAGTGAGGTCTGATCGCCCACTCCGTTCTCTACTGGCGGCATATTGAAAAATCCTACCTTGCCGATGAGCGATTCCCCGCTCTGTCCTTCCTTGAATACGGATGATTTCCATGTTCCGTCATACATCAGTATCGCTTCGCCACTTGTGAATTGAGTCGTGTACTCTGCGTATTCGAAGCCGAGCTCGCCTTTTTTGAAATAACCCTTATCGACCCATTCCTTATGCTTCGCAAAGCCTTGAACCACGCCCGGGTCGGTCCACTTGGCTTCACCTGTTGCAAACTTCGCGGTAATCTCGGGCCCGGCGTAACGGGACCACAGATGGTTCGTTAACATCAGCGGGACCCAGCCCGCCTTGGAAGCAGATGCAAGCGGTACTTTGCCATCCGCTTTGATCTCGGCCAGCATGTTTTCCAGTTCAGCCATGGTGGTCGGTGCTTGCCAGCCCTTTTGTGCAAAATATTCTTTGTTGTAGAAAAAGCCTTCTCCCGAACCCCCGATCGGCAGTCCGTATACTTTGCCTTCATACGTGAACGGTTCAAGGGATGTAAACTGATCCTGGATGCCCAGCTCTTGCAAAATCGGCGTGAGATCCAGCAGCATGCCTTCCTTGGCATACACCTTCGAATCCGGACTGCCGAACAGTTCGAATATATCCGGCGGATTGCCGGCAGCCATCTCTCCGCGAAGCTTTTCCTTCCGGTTCACATCGGATTCGACCCCGTCCAGCGTAAAGGTCAGATTAGGCACCTCGCTCTCCACTTTGGCGACGACGTCCTGCAGAATGGCCAGCCGTTTCTGTTTATCCGCCCCTACTTGGGTGTGACGCAGCAGCATTTCCACCGGTTCCTTGCTCGTTTCCGGGGCCGAACCTGAGGCTCCCTGCGGATTTTCGTTCCCTGAGCCCGCACATGCAGCCAGCGTCCAGGAAGTGACAAGCAGCAGTGAGAGCAGCATGATCATTCTTTTTTTCATCGTCGTTGACCCTCCTCGGCATTTTGCGCTTTTGGTTTTACACTCTGATTATAAAAAGCCGGAGCTTCCATCGTAAGGATGACAATTCATCAATGAGGGGATAAAATCCTTCACTGAACAAGCCTCTTCGTGTTCCTCCTGTAAAATGCAACAAAAAAACAGTCTCGGCGACATCGGTCGCAAAGACTGCCTGAATAGCGGATCCATATATACGTTTGTTGATTTCTAGCAGACCCATGGATCTGGATCATTTCGTCCCAGCAAGTGTGCCAGCCGTTTCCTTCCGGCCCTGTTCAATCAGGCGATACGCCCGTTCCACCTCTTCTTCGGTTGGAGAAGGCACGCCATCGAGCGGGTACACCTTACCCAGCGCCTGCCATTTGTAGATGCCCATCTGGTGATAGGGCAAAATCTCAAACTTCTCTACCCCGTTCAACGTGCCGATATATCGGCCCAGATTAAGCAAATCCTGCTCATCATTATGAATGCCGGGCACGTATACGTGGCGAATCCACATTTTCCGATCATGATCGGATAACCAGCGGGCCATACGAAGCGTTCTCTCATTGGATTTCCCGGTAAGCTGGATATGCTTTTCATCATCGATATGCTTCAGGTCCAGCATGACCAGATCGGTATGGTCCAACAAGTCAAGAATGCGATCCGGTTCATTGTAGCCGTTGCTGTCTAAGGTAGTATGCAGTCCCCAACGCCGCTTCACTTCTTTGAAAACTTGGGCCACAAAATGAGCCTGCAGCGTCGGTTCACCTCCCGACACCGTAAGTCCGCCACCGGAACTGCGATAATAGGTCAAGTAGGGCTCGATTTCCGCAAGAACTTCTTCCACGCTCATATCCCGGCCCCCATCAAGCGCCCATGTATCCGGGTTGTGGCAATACTGGCATTTCAGATGACATCCTTGCATAAATAGCACGAAGCGGATGCCTGGGCCGTCAACCGTCCCGAAAGTTTCGAGTGAGTGAATATGTCCGTTAACCATGCTGCCTCTTCCTTTCTTTTCCGCATCCGCTGTGCGTTTATGTTGTTTCTTCTCTATTACATCGAACCGTGGAACGTACGGTTAATGACGTCGAGCTGTTGTTCGCGAGTCAGCTTGATGAAGTTGACGGCATAACCCGATACCCGAACGGTCAGCTGCGGATAGTTTTCCGGATGCTCCATCGCATCGATCAGCTGTTGACGGTCAAACACGTTGACGTTCAGATGATGAGCGCCTTGGCCAAAATATCCGTCCATCATGGCGACAAGGTTGGATTTACGGATATCGCCCTCTTTACCCAGTGCTTTAGGCACGATGGAGAACGTGTTGGAGATACCATCAAGGCTGTGCTCGTAAGGCAATTTGGCTACAGAGCCAAGGGAAGCAAGGGCCCCTTTTTTGTCGCGTCCGTGCATAGGGTTGGCTCCCGGAGCAAACGGTTCGCCCGCTTTGCGTCCATCCGGCGTTGTGCCTGTTTTCTTGCCATATACCACGTTCGATGTAATGGTCAGCACGGATTGGGTAGGCAGTGCGTTGCGATAAGCTTTGTGTTTCCGGATCATGCCCATGAAAGATTCGACCAGTTCAACCGCAATGCTGTCTACACGATCATCGTTGTTGCCGTAGCAAGGGAATTCGCCTTCGATTTCGAAGTCGACCGCGATGCCTTGCTCGTTGCGGATCGGTTTGACTTTGGCGTATTTGATCGCGCTCAGGGAATCGGCGGCTACCGACAATCCGGCGATGCCGCAAGCCATCGTACGCAGGATGTCACGGTCGTGCAATGCCATTTCGATGCGTTCATAGCTGTATTTGTCGTGCATGTAGTGAATGACGTTCAGCGTGTTCATGTACAGTTTGGCCAGCCATTCCATCATCGGTTTGAAGCGTTTCAGCACTTCGTTGTAATCGAGCACCTCGGTGGTGATCGCCGGATATTCCGGTCCGACCTGCGCGCCCGATTTTTCGTCGCGTCCACCGTTGATCGCATACAGCAGCGCTTTGGCCAAGTTGGCGCGGGCGCCGAAGAACTGCATTTGTTTGCCGATCTTCATCGCGGATACGCAGCAGGCAATGCCGTAATCGTCGCCATAGATCGGGCGCATCAAATCGTCGTTTTCATATTGGATCGAGCTCGTTTCGATCGAAACTTTAGTGCAATATTCCTTGAACGCTTCCGGCAGCTTCACGGACCAGAGAACCGTCAAATTCGGTTCTGGTGCAGGGCCCAAATTATAGAGCGTGTGCAGGAAACGGAAGCTGTTTTTGGTTACGCGGGTTTCGCCGTTAACGGACATTCCGCCGATGGATTCGGTAACCCAGGTCGGGTCGCCGCTGAACAACTCGTTGTAATCCGGCGTGCGCAGAAATTTCACGATGCGCAGTTTCATGACGAAATGATCGACCAGCTCTTGCGCCTGTTCTTCGGTCAGCACGCCTTCCTGCAGGTCGCGCTCGATGTAAATGTCCAGGAAAGAGGATACCCGTCCGAGAGACATTGCCGCACCGTTTTGTTCCTTGATGGCAGCCAGGTAGCCGAAGTACAGCCATTGGAAAGCTTCTTTGGCGTTGGTGGCCGGCAAGGAGATATCGAAGCCGTGCATTTCGCCCAACTGCTTCAGTTCTTGCAGCGCACGAATCTGTTCGGAGATCTCTTCGCGCAGACGAATGACATCTTCGTCCATGGCGTCCACTTCCAGCGAATTCAGCTGTGATTTTTTGTCCCGGATCAGGAAGTCTACACCGTACAAGGCCACTCGACGATAGTCGCCGATGATGCGGCCGCGGCCGTATGCATCCGGAAGGCCGGTAATGATCCCCGCTTTGCGCGCTGCGCGCATTTCGGATGTATAGGCATCGAACACGCCTTGGTTATGCGTTTTGCGAATGTTCGTGAATATGTCAATGACTTCTTGAGGCATCTCGAAACCGTAAGCCTGACATGCATCAATCATCATGCGAATGCCGCCGAACGGCTGAATGGAACGTTTGAACGGAGCATCGGTCTGAACGCCGACGATCTGTTCTTTCTCTTTATCCAGATAACCCGGCTGATGGGACACGATCGTGGAAGGCGTATTCACGTCCACGTCCAGGACACCGCCGTTCTCGCGTTCCTTTTTCGTCAAATCGGAAACGATTTCCCACAGGTCCTTCGTATTTTGGGTTGCGCCTGCAAGGAACTCTTCGTCCCCGTAATACGGCGTCAGGTTGCGCACCAGAAAATCGTTTACGTCTACGGATCTGTTCCAAGTACCTTTGACAAAGTTTCTCCAGCCTGCTTGCACTTTGACATCTTTTTCAATCACCGACATCGTTAATCCCTCCGTAATTTGGATTTCCGGACACGGGACAGGTTGTCTCGCACGTCGCATCCGTGTCCAGAACCGCGATATAATGTGAAGATTTTCACATATGCCGGATCGATACTCTCTCTTATAGGAACCCGGAACCGCGGAATTAATTGTTTTCTTTCTGTTTTCATTATACGTTTACGTTGTTTCACACTCTGTGATTTTTATCACAAAGTCAGTGAGCTTCTTCACTCCACCATTGCTGAATCATAGTGAATTACATTAATTCACATTAGCCACTGCGAGAGTAGAACAACTTCCGATCGCAATCCACTCCATATCTCCCGATTGAATTTTATCAACTGAACAAAGAACATTTACATTTACACTTGCCCACTCCGATGACAGAACTACCTTCCGATCACTGTTATCCCCCGAGTTTTTTTGATCCATTTTTCAAAGGATACACTCCCGGGATAAAGGCGAACGCTTCGCTTCTTCAGGTTATTTCTGTCCCTCCGTTGTCGTGTGAATTGTTGAATTCAACAGATACCGCAAGGGTTCCGTTGAACAGAAAGACGGCAATCGGGGCTCCCCATTTCGGGGAACCCTGATCCTATTGCCTTAACCTCAAACGAATGGTTTGCTATGCTGCACTATTGTTTATTCAAACCGTCCATAGAAGGCGTTGCGGTATACATCGGCTAGTTCGGTAACCAGCGGCATCTTCGGATTGGCCGTTGTACATTGGTCCTCGAATGCACGGTCGGCCAGATAGTCTACGCGTGATTCGAAATCTTTCGGATCGAATCCGAGCTCCTGGAACGATTCCTCGATGCCCAGCGTTTTGTTCAGCTTGCGGATGGCGTTGATCAGGCTGTTGACGCCTTCTT
Organism: Paenibacillus sp. FSL W8-0426; assembly: GCF_037969725.1. NCBI lineage: Bacteria > Bacillati > Bacillota > Bacilli > Caryophanales > Paenibacillaceae > Paenibacillus > Paenibacillus sp. FSL W8-0426. The sequence goes on from NZ_CP150203.1 coordinate 4,507,652, forward strand.
CAGTCGTGCGTGCCGGCAGCCCGAGGATGCGGGCAATCTCGGCATAACGCTCATCGGCAACGAAGTGCGAATATTTCGGGAACGAAGCGAATTTGCTCGGTTTTTTCGCATTGTAGCGAATGACGTGCGGCATCAGGATTGCATTGGTGCGTCCATGCGCGGTGTGGTACTGACCGCCCCATTTATGCGCAAGGCTGTGGTTGATGCCCAAGAACGCATTCGCGAAAGCCATACCTGCGATCGTCGATGCATTATGCATTTTTTCGCGGGCGAGTTTGTCGCCTTGCAAAGCCGATTGCTCCAGGTATTGGAACACCAGTTGGATCGCTTTGATCGCCAAACCGTCCGTATAATCGTTCGCCATGACCGACACATAAGCTTCGATCGCGTGGGTCAGAACGTCCATGCCCGTATCCGCCACTGCGGTTCTCGGCAAGCTGTACACAAACTCCGGATCCACGATAGCCACGTCAGGCGTCAATTCGTAATCAGCCAGCGGATATTTCGTATTGCCTTTCTCTTTGTCCGTAATGACCGCGAACGAGGTAACCTCCGATCCTGTACCGGATGTCGTCGGAATGGCTACGAATTTCGCTTTGATGCCCAACCGCGGATATTTATAGATCCGTTTGCGGATGTCCATAAATTTTTGCTTCAGGTTGTTGAAGTCGGTATCCGGGTATTCGTAGAACAGCCACATCGCTTTCGCGGCATCCATCGGCGAACCGCCGCCGAGGGCGATGATGCAGTCCGGCTGGAAGCGATTCATCATCTCGGTTCCGCGATTAACCGTCGTTGTCGATGGATCGGGTTCGACTTCGGAGAACACTTCGATCGCAACCGGAGTCTGGCGCTGACGCAGGTAATGCTCTACTTTTTCCACATATCCAAGCTTCACCATCACAGGGTCCGTAATGATGGCAACGCGGGTGATGTCCGGCATTTTGGCGAGATATTGCGTTGCGCCTTTTTCGAAATAGACTTTGTTCGGCACTTTGAACCATTGCATATTCACGGTACGGCGAGCCACCCTTTTCACGTTGATTAAGTTGACGGCAGATACGTTCGACGACGTCGAGTTGCGTCCATACGAGCCGCAGCCCAGCGTCAGGGACGGAATGTTCGTATTGTAAATATCGCCGATCGCCCCATGCGTGGATGGCGAGTTGACCAGAATCCGGCCTGTTTGCAAACGATCCGCAAATTTGGTGATGACATCTTCATTGTTCGAATGGATCACCGAGGAGTGGCCCATGCCGCCAAAAGCAACCACTTCCGCTGCGCGCTCAATGCCTTCGGCTGCGTTTTTCACTTTGTAGCAAGCCAGCACCGGGCTCAGTTTTTCGGCCGACAGCGGGTATTTCGTGCCTACGCCTTCGATTTCGGCAACGAGGATTTTGGTGCCTACCGGAACGTCAATGCCGCACAGTTCGGCGATTTTGACGGCGGATTGGCCTACGATCGCCGGATTGACCGCACATTTATCGACATTGATCACGCCTGGCGTCAACTTTGCCAGCTCTTCTTTGTTCACAAAGTAACAGCCGCTGGCGATCATTTTCTTTTTCACCTGGTCGAAAATCGCTTCTTCGATGATGACGGCTTGCTCGGATGCGCAGATCATGCCGTTGTCGAACGATTTGGACAGAATCAGGTCGGTCACCGCCTGGTTGATGTCCGCGCTTTTCTCAATGAAGCAAGGAACGTTACCTGGTCCGACACCCAGTGCCGGTTTACCACAGCTGTATGCGGCCCGTACCATGCCTGATCCGCCTGTGGCCAGAATAAGCGCTACGTCAGGGTGATTCATCAGGGCATTGGTCCGATCCATGGAAGGATCGTCGATCCATTGGATGCAATCGGCCGGAGCACCATGCTTCACGGCTGCTTCAAGCAGGATTTTGGCAGCTTCACGGCTGCAGTTTTGTGCGGACGGATGGAATCCAAAGATGATCGGGTTGCGCGTTTTGATGGAGATCAGCGCTTTGAACATCGTGGTGGACGTTGGATTCGTAACCGGTGTGATCCCCATAATGATGCCCACCGGTTCGGCAATTTTCTGGAAGCTGTCGAATTCGTTGTCTTCGATCACGCCTACCGTTTTGTCGTATTTAATGCTGTGATAAATATATTCCGTGGCAAAAATGTTTTTAGTGATTTTATCCTCATACACGCCTCGACCTGTTTCTTCGACGGCCATTTTGGCAAGCATCATGTGTTTGTCGAGTCCTGCGAGTGCCATCGCCTGCACGATTCGGTCGATCTGCTCCTGATCCATGGACATGAACGCTGCGTGTGCCTTGTTTGCTTTGTCAATCAACGTTTGGATATACTGGCCTGCTGTCGGTTCTTTTACTGGGGCGACTTCGTTCTTTACAGCCATCTCCCTCATCCTCCTAAAGGTTCGTATTGTTTGTCTCTCTGCTTACGATCACATCGTACCATGGCGAATTCGGTCGGTATGTGATTTTTTTCACAAAGTATAACAAATTTAATTTATGTTTTGGAGCTTTGTTCCACTCCCCTTACAGCTCTTCATATTTAAAATGATATTCTGTCATCATCATCCTTTCCTTAGAAAAGTGAATTTAATCACAATGTTTGAAATATTGCCATTTTTGCCTCCTTCCCAGCCCCTGCATTAGGTATATACTGAACTTAAAAATTGAACCACCGCAATTTGTACCGTCCCTCACCGGCCGGATTCACCTGATCAGGACGGCGGCTTGCGGCGAACCACGGCAGCTCATTCACCTACATGAAAGAACGCCGGCGGATACAAAGGGGAGATAGACTTATGAGAGAACCATTGAGTGTACTGGAAGAGCGCGGAAATACAAGCTGTTTCTCGGAAGTGAACTTCAACCATCTGCTCGTAACGATGAAAGAACGCACCTATCCCGAAGGTACCCACCTGTACTGGGAAGGCGATGTCTCCGACAAATTGTATTATCTGAAACGGGGACGCGCCCAGATCACCAAATCTACGGATGAAGGCAAAGAGCTTATCATGTATATGTACCAAGCCGGGGACATGATCGGCCAGGCCGACCCGTTCTTTGGTTCCCGTCATTCCTTCTCGGCCGAAGTGCTGGAGGACAGCGAGATCGGCGTCCTGGAGCACAAAGACCTGGAAATGCTGATCTGCCAGCATTGCGATTTTGCGATTGATTTCATGAAATGGATGGGTATCCATCACCGGTTGACCCAAACCAAATTCCGTGACCTCATGTTGTATGGTAAACCGGGTGCCCTATGCTCCACGTTAATCCGTTTGTCCAATTCGTACGGGGAGCCTCACGGCGAACATGTCATCATTCATAAAAAAATTACCCACACCGACCTGTCCAACATGATCGGTGCCACTCGCGAGAGCGTGAACCGCATGCTTAGCGACCTGCGCAAAAAAGACGCCATCGAATATGAGAACGGCATGATCGTCATCAAGGATCTGCAAATGCTGCAAGGCATCTGCCATTGCGAATTGTGCCCACGGGAAATTTGCCGGATCTAACCCCCAAAAAGCCCAATCCTCCCGCTAGGAGGATTGGGCTTCTATCTGCACGGCTTGTCCATCAGGATGCCGTCAATTCCAGTTTAACCGCATCACGCGGATTCAATTTCATGTCCAGGCCGTTGTCCATCAATTCTTTGTCATTGACCATAATCACCCAGCGTTGATTCATGCGCGGGCTAACGTTTTCCACGGACAAGACGTATTTGTTGTTTTCCGACAATCGGACCACGCCGCTGGATTTCAACACATCGCGCACCGTGCATTCCGGCACGTATACGCCTGCATACTGCCGATTGAGCGATGGCAGAATGTTACCGCCGCTCACCTTGAGCAGGGTTGTCTGATAAGCAACCCCCTCATTAGAGCTGTCGGCGGCTTTGACATAGATGACCACTTCGTCCTTGGCATGCAGCTCCATATCCCAATGCTCGGGGTCGACGTCCTCTCCATTCAGTTTTACGGCCCAGCTCAGCGAGGCATCCAGCGATACTTCTCCAACCGATTGGATTCGTTTGCCGTCCGCCGTGAAATCGACAAGTCCGCTGTTCAAAAGCGCTTTTTTAAGCGTCATTCCTTCGCTGAAATCCCTTTTGATCGATTTGGTTGCATCCGGCAGGAACGTGCTGCCATCCACTGCAACCGTAATCGTATTCGCCGAATCGGCGTCTTTGACGACAGGCTGCTCGGAAGGCTGGGGTTCCGTACATCCTGCCAATATGGCCAGTAACAGCAGGCAAAACCCAATTAGTCCCGGGAATTTGTAGTTCATGTAGGTAACACCACCCTGCGTAAAATCATTTGTCTGTTGTCCATAACCATTATTATGGCACAGATTTTAACCGAAAAAAGTGTCAAAGCCGTTACTTTTCATTTCCGGGAAACACAAAGAGCCTGCAAGCAGGCTCAATTTGGATCATATGACGGTTCTTAAAAGAACCGTTGCATGTTTGACTATTGAATGTTGGCCTGCATGTACGTTCGGCCTCCATCCCCGTTTTTCACGTAAGGATTAAGCCCGAAAACTTGTTCCTCCGCAACGGTGACTTCCGTCAACAGCTGCCCTTCAAGCAGTTCCCCGTCGACGTGCACGCACAACAAGGGAGCTTTCACATATTCCTGATATAACGGAATGGAGGATCCGGGGCTGCGATGGACCTTGTACAGCTTGCCTTGCTCATGTAACGGCCGTTCGGAAAAATACGTCGGAACGACGTATTTTGCGATAATGTCCATTTCCTGTGGCGTATAAAAGGTGTCTTGGCCAAGCCAAGGCTCAAGCATTCTGATCTCTTCGTATTGCGACCAGACAATGGCCTGAATGAGCAGTTCTTTCCGAATCGTTCGACCGTCAGGCATCTTGGCCATCGTATTCGGGAACCACGCGCCCTGCAGCGGAAGCTGCCCTATTCTCACCTCGCAGCCAATGCACTTCCAGCCGGATGACGTCCGGATCCACTTTTGCAGCACGGCCGGACGAGGGCCCTGTATCTTGCCGTCAACCGTCTTCCGATCGGATGCAGCATGCGTCCGTCCGTCCGTTTGAAACAACGATGCTGCTTTTTTGTAAATGAGATGTACCTGAATGGATGCGTTCTCAAGTTCAGCAATGTCCTGCTCGCCGTAGCGTACTTCACGGGATAAGCGTTCTTCTCTCATGACAAGTGGCCTCCTCGCTCCGGCCGCGTGCGGCCATTTTTGGAAACGAAACGACTTTCGGAGATACGACTGTGAACGTTGATCATCCCATTATACTACAACTCTCAGGCAGATGTGCAAAAGGCGCGAAACAAAAAATCCCAATTTCTTGTGGAAATCGGGATTTTTTGTGCCATGGGACCGCTTCATGGAGTCCAACACCGAATATTCGATTAATCGACCCACTGCTCAGCCCATTCCTGAATTTGATTCATGACCGGCTGCAGCGCTTTCCCTTTCTCCGTCAGCTCGTATTCAATCCGAACCGGCGTTTCAGGATAAACGTGACGGATCAAAATACCTTCACTCTCCAGATCCTTCATGCGTTCCGACAACATCTTGTCACTCATGGATGGAATCAGAGTGGAAATGTCCTTGAATCGCTTGGAGCCACTCATCAACGTTTGAATGATCAAACCGTTCCAGCGTTTGCCCAAAAACGAAAACGCCGTTTCAAAACGCGGACACATCCGCAGATCTTGGCCTTCCACATTAATCACCCCTTAATGAATCATTACAACTTACATTTCGTTAGTATATATAATAATAACACATTTGCGTCACATTTAAAACGTCTGCGTGCAAAAAGTTAAGCAAAGAACGTCCAAATGCAGCTATACCAGTATACCTCACCGCGTTCCCGGGGGCCATGGGGAATTTTCTGCTAACACTTTTTACCACAAACAATTCCAAAAAGAACCCTGCCGCCATAGTCGTTCTGACTCGGAGAAGGGTTCTTAGTGTGACTATGCTGTTTATATAAACCGAATTAATCAATCACACTAGGGCACTTCGAGTCAGTACCATCTTCCGATCGCTATTATCCCCAGATTTTTTTGATTCCCTTTTCCAAAGGGAAAATCCGGTGATAAACGCGAACACTTCGCTTCTCCAGATTGGTTCTGCCTCTCTGTTAACGTGTAGATGTTTTTGCGGTTTATATAGTTATATTGTTGTCTGTTAAAGTCAGACAACTACGCCGCCAAACGGTCTGACAGGTGCGCTGTTCCCGTATTCAGGCTTCACGTTGCGAGATGGATACGCCCATTTGATCGCATTGCCGATGACTTTCAGCACGTCAGGCTGGTAATACGTCGGATACGTTTCGTGGCCTGGGCGGAAATAAAAGATTTTGCCCTCGCCGCGTTTGAACGTACACCCGCTGCGGAACACTTCTCCGCCTTGGAAATTGCTGACGAATACAAGTTCATCCGGTACCGGAATATCGAAATATTCGCCATACATTTCTTCATGCTCCAATACGATTTTTCCTTGAACGCCCTCCGCAATCGGGTGCGAAGGATTGACGCACCAAATGATTTCCTGTTCGTTCGCCACGCGCCACTTCAGATCACAGCTGGTGCCCATAAGCGCCTTGAACGGTTTGGAGAAATGGCCGGAATGCAGCACGATCAGCCCCATCCCGTTCAAAACCCGCTGAACCACCTTGTGCGTAATCTCGTCACTAACGCGATCATGTGCCATATGTCCCCACCATACCAGCACGTCTGTCGTATCCAGCACCTCGCTGCCCAGACCATGGTCCGGCTGATCCAGCGTCGCTGTCCGGATGGCAAAACCTTCGCCGCCCAGACCGTCAGCCAGTGCCCGATGCAGTCCGTCGGGATACACCTCCCTCACTTCATCATGAATCTTCTCATGGACATACTCATTCCAAATGGTGACGTTGATCATGCTTTAATTTCCCCCTAAAATGGCCCTACACCCACCACATTTCCCCCAGCGGCTCTTCGATCAGCACTTGCTGGAGATTTTGCACGGCTTTGGAGAAGCCTTCTTCGACAGACATCAGTCCGTCTTCATGTTCGATGCTAACGACATAATCATATCCGACCAGACGCAGGGCACTGATGATGTCGGCCCAAGTTTTGTTGTCGTGGCCGTAACCTACAGAACGGAACTGCCATGCCCGATCAAGCATGTTCGTGTAATCCTGCATATCGGTCAATCCGTATTTGTTCACATTCACCGGATCGATCGTTGTATCTTTCGCGTGGAAATGGTGGATAGCTCCTTCGCGTCCAAGAATATGAATCGCTTGCACCGGATCGATGCCTTGCCACCACATGTGGCTCGGATCCAGGTTGGCGCCGATGACTTCGCCCGCTGCTTCGCGGAGTCTCAGCAAAGTTGCCGGTGTATGCACCGAGAAGCCACCATGCAGCTCCAGACCGATTTTTACGCTGCGGTCCGCGGCGAATTTGCCCCACTCCGTCCAGTAAGGAATGACTTTGTTTTCCCACTGCCATTTCAAAATTTCCTGATAGTCGTTCGGCCATGGCGCTACAGGCCAGTTCGGGTATTTGGCGTCCTCATGGTCCCCAGGGCAACCGGAAAATGTGTTAACGACAGGCACTTCGAGCTTTTGTGCCAGTTCCACCGTTTTGACAAAATCGTCATGGAACGATTTGGCGATATCCTTTTGCGGATGAAGCGGATTGCCGTGTACGCTGAGCGCGCTGATGATCAAACCGCGGGATTCCACCGCGTTTTTGAAGTTTTTGAGCGCTGTCTCGTTTTCGAGAAGCTCAGCCGGGTTGCAGTGCGCATTGCCCGGATATCCTCCGGTGCCGATTTCCACGGCTTTCAGCCCTTTTGCAGCTACGTAATCAAGTGCGTCCTCCAGTTTGCGTCCACCGAACAGTACCAAAAATACGCCAAGTTTCATTTGAGATTCCTCCCTGGATTATAAGTTAAATAAATGGTATGAATGCTTGCTGCTCCGAATCCCGGTTCCGCCGTTATGCCCTTTGCATTGTACTTATTGTGGAAAATCAGGCCTCATTCTATCCTGAAAGCCAAAAATTCAAAGCACGGCTGCATGAATGGCGGCAACGGAGTCCGGATGTAGTTCAAATAAAATCTGCTTACGCATAGGTGCTCTCAAGCGCAATGTGTTTGCCTTCCAACGAAGAGCGCTGGAACGCATGCATGGCCTCCAATACATGATAAGCGAGCTTGCCGCTTGCCTGATGCTCTCTTCCGGCCCGTATCGATTCCACCATCTCCGTGACGCCGATGCCGCGTTCGTTGTGCCCGCTTTCGAATGCCGGAGGCAGCACCTCCCATTCATCCTGTCCCGGTCTGCGCAGCTTCACGTCCCCGTTGAAAAAGTTCGGGTCCGGCACGCTCAGCACGCCTTCGGTACCGTAGATTTCGATCCGCGGCAGATCCGATCCGCCCCGAATATCGAAGCTGGCAATCATCGTGGCGATGGCGCCCTGCTCAAAATCGATCGTGCCTGAAAGATGAGTCGGCGTTTCGACTTGCAGCGAAGTGCCTTCCTTCGGCCCCGAACCAATTTTGCGATCCGCGATCTGGATGCCCGCAGAAGCGCTGATCCGGCGAATCGGTCCCAGAAGTTTAATCAGGGCGGTCAAATAGTATGGCCCCATATCAAACATCGGTCCGCCGCCGACGGTGTAGAAAAATTCCGGATTCGGATGCCATGCTTCCGGTCCGCCGCCCATGAAAAATGCCGTTGCGGCAACGGGTTTGCCGATCAAGCCGTCCTCGATGGCCCGGCGGGCCGTCTGGATGCCCGAACCAAGGAACGTATCCGGCGCAGAGCCGACATACAGTCCTTTTTGTTCCGCCAGTTCAATGACCTTGCGTCCGTCCTCGAGCGAAATGGCGAGCGGCTTTTCGGCATACACATGTTTGCCGGCCTCCAGCGCAGCCAGATCGGTCATGGCATGGCTGCCCGGAATGGTCAGGTTCAGCACAAGCTCGATGTCTTCGTTTTGCAGCAGTTCATCTACATTGTAAACGTTTGCGATATTAAATTCATCTGCCCGTTCCTGCGCGCGTTCGCGGATCAGATCCGCTACGGCGACCACTTCAATGACTGGGCTGTTCTTCAGGTTTTCGAGATAAATGGCGCTAATGTTGCCGCACCCGATGATGCCTGCTTTCATTTTCTCCACTATGAGGTCATCTCCTTGCACGTTGAGTAGCTGTGCTGAAAATCTTGCTAACAACTTCCTCTATGGTATTCCGTTTCACCTTCGATTAAAATGAATAATATGATCGAAACATGAACTATCTGGTCATAATTTTCAAGTTGCAAGGAGAGTGCCAATGCAATCCGATCACGCTTGTCAGGTTCTTACAGCGGGCTTTTCGTTTCACCGTAAACCTTACAACTCCATCATGCCTGAAGGAGTTAAAAACTATTTGCTTCGCCTTCAAACCGATGGCCGCTGCCGTGCCCGTGTGGACGGATCGTTGTCCCTGGTGGATGTGGGTGATCTGCTTTTATTCAGTCCGGACGAGCCGTACGAACTCAAAATCGATGCAGAGCTGAATCCGCTCGGGGAACGTCTGGTGGAGAGCGGCGACTATCACATTTTTTTCAACGGACCATGGGTGGACGATTGGTGGCATCACCACAAGCGGCCCAACCGCATCAAGGTCGAATTGACCGAGAGCCTGCTGACGCTGTTTCGCCAGTTGGTTCTGGAACAGCGCCGAATCTCCAACCCTTATCCCGAAATTTCCAGCTATTATATGCGCATTCTGTGCCTCGAAGTGGACAGGCTGCTCTCAGAGCACCCCACCATGGCCAAAACCAATTATGTGGCTTACGAGATCAAGAGCTACATCGAGGAGAACGCTTCCTCCCTGTTCAAACTTGAAGATATCGCTTCCCATGTCGGGATCAGCGTTTCGCGCGGAGTTCATTTGTTTAAGGAAGTGTTCGGCAAAAGCATCATGCAGTACGCGCTCGATGTACGGCTGAACATGGCGCGGGAACGCATCATTTTCAGCCCGATGACGCTCGAGCATGTCGCCGAATCCTCGGGTTTCAACAATTATACGTATTTCCATCGCGTGTTTCGCTCCCGCTTCGGCATGTCGCCCAGAGAATTTCGGGCCATCCACCGGGAACAAATGTAACCACCAGGCGGGAAGCCCCTGATCGGGCACTGCGGAAACGCAACTTTTAAAAAAACGGCTAACGAGCCGCGGGCTCTTTATGGGGAAAATGGATCTCCTTCATAAGACACTCCGCTTCGTTAGCCTGTCATACTAGCACAACGACCTGTTTTCTCACTTTCGCGCAGAGATCGTTTCGGCCACAACCATGGCCAGATCATCGTTGCCAAACATGGAAAGCACGCCGAGCACCGTCTCGTCCGGAATGTCGCCGGCTTCCTCCTTAGGCACGACCAGCTTCAGCACTTGCTGCAGCCGCTCGTTGCCCTGTTGGTTCGGGTAGGCCTGCCGATACAGCTCCTCCGGATCAACTCCCTGGTTAACGCACCATTGCGCGAACACAAGGATCATCATTTCCTCTTCCTGCTTGTAACTTTCGATCACCGCTTCTTCGATTTGTTTGCTGCGTTCCTTCGATTCCATCGTGCAGACAACCTCCACTTTCCCTTGGTTCTTCGTTCTTGCTTATTTGCGGAGCAATTGCTCGGCCAACTCATGACTATCCATCACATGGGTCGCACTAATGATGCATTCGTCCGGCGTTTCCAAACACTGCAGGAAATCGTTCACGGCCCCGGCAAATCCTCTGCGTTTCAAAATATCATCCCAGCTGCCAAACGTTTCACGCTGCTCCAGAGCACCGCGCTCCGTATACACGGCCGTCTCCATATTGACGACTTCGACGGACCTGCCGCCGCCATGCAGCTCCAGTTTCTCCAAATCAGCCCCTGCTTCACGCACCATATCGAACCGGCCAATCGCATGACGTCCCAATCGGGCTGATCCGGCGGCATGCAGCAATCTGCCGGCGTCGTTCGTGCGCAACCAATGCTGAACCAATTCCGTATCATGACCCGAGTACCACATCATCAGATCGAGAATATGGATCAGGTCGTCATAGACCGTTTCCGCAGCCGGACGATCTTGAATGCTTGTCCGGTGCTTCGTCACCGTCAAAGACTCAAAGCCCTTTCCCGCCTGCATCCATTCCTTCGCCTTTTGGTACATCGGCGCAAACCTGCGGTTGAATCCCACCGCGAGCAGCAGTCCCTGTGCTTCGGCAAAAGCCGTCATCTCCTCCGATTCCCGCAGCACATAAGACAACGGTTTGTCCACGTATACGGACAAGCCGCGTTCCAAACATTGCATGACGAGCTCAAAATGCGCTTCGGTTGCCGTATGTATGAACACCGCATCCAAATCCCAAGATAACAGTTCCTTTATATCGGTCGTCCCCTGCTCCAGCCTGTACAGCTGCTTTGCAGCGTCGACCGGCCCCGGGGAGCGGTTCATCGCGCCCACAAGCTCCACGTTCGGATGGGCGGACAGCAGCGGCAGGTAGACCTTGCGCGCAATGCCCCCCAGACCGACGATGGCGGCACGGGTGCGTTTCGTTGTTTCCGTCATGATCATTCCACCTTCAGATGAGTTCTTCGTATCCACGCCCTATAGTGTAACGCTTCCTGCAGCAACATGCCAGCTTTCGCGCAAGCTTTATGGACGGTTGGCGAGCAGGCGTATCCATATCGAGAATTCGATTCGGAAAGCCTCCGCTTGCGCGGTCTCCTGCTCTATCTCGATCGTGATCGAACGTGGTACACTTGAACGAGAAATCAACGTTCAGGCAATTCCCTTATTTGGCGGGTTGTTGAAAGGAGCTTTTTGGATTTTGCGAAAATGGTTATGGATTCTGCTTTATGTTTTGCTCGCAGGAGCCACGTTTATTTACAGATATGAAGTGCTCGCCTGGACGGAGGCCCACCAGTCCATCCCGCTGCTCATCCTCATTGCCATGCTGTTTGCGCTGGTTCCCGTCATTCCGTACAAATTCGTCATCGTTGCCCTGGGTTACGGATATGGCGCCACAACGGCCGCCTGGGTCAGCTGGATCGGTACTTCGCTGGCTGCGCTGCTCATCTATGCGGGAGCGAGAACCGTGTTCCGGAGCCAGGCGCGAGCCTATCTGGAGCGCATTCGCGGGTTGAGCCGGTTCACCGCATGGATGGAACAACACCCGTTCATGGGCGTGATGACGCTGCGTCTGCTGCCGATCGTGCCCCAGGTGGCCGTCAATATTTATGCAGGCATGACGTACACCCCGGTCTGGACGTTTATGCTGGCAACGGCGATCGGCAAAATCCCGGCCATCGTTGTCTTTGCTTTTGCAGGAGCGCAAGCGGGAAGTTCCATCTGGCTCAGCCTGCTCATCTTGGCCGCTTATCTGACGCTCATGGCCCTGGTGTTATTCGGGTTCAGGCTCCGTTCGCGAAGCAAACGTTGAACCGGCTCTGGGCTCCGTGCTTTAGGCAGAAGTTTTCTTTGTAATATTTGGTTCTCGGCATTTGGTAGTTGACAGCTTCTGATATTATAATAATGATGCAGCAAACATATCGTTCTTCAAGAAATGGAGTGAATCATACATGGAACAACATACAAGCGAAAAAGCAACGTTTGCAGGCGGGTGCTTCTGGTGCATGGTATCCCCGTTCGAGGAGCTGCCAGGTATCCAGGGAGTTGTATCCGGTTATACCGGGGGGCACACCGAGAATCCGACGTATGAAGAGGTCTGCTCCGAGACGACAGGACATGTGGAGGCCGTTCAAATTACGTTTGACCCGGCCATCTTCCCATATAGCAAACTGGTCGAGCTGTTCTGGCAGCAGATTGATCCTACCGATGCGGGCGGACAGTTCCATGATCGCGGTTCTTCGTATCAAACGGCCATTTTTTACCACACCGAGGAGCAGCGCGAGATCGCGGAAGCCTCCAAGGCCGCGCTAGAGCAGAGCGGACGCTTCGACAAACCGATTTTCACGCCGATTCTGCCTGCCCAAACGTTCTATCCTGCAGAGGAGTACCATCAAGGGTATCACCGCAAAAATCCGGGCCACTACAAACGGTACAGCAAGGGTTCCGGACGCGAGGACTTCATCGAACGCAACTGGTCGGGCAAACTCGACAAAAGCGACCTGAAGGAACGGCTCACGCCGCTGCAATACGAGGTCACCCAAAACAACGCCACCGAGCGCCCGTTCGAAAACGAATTTTGGGACCATCACGGCGAGGGCATTTATGTGGATATCGTCTCCGGGGAACCGCTGTTCAGCTCGAAAGACAAGTACGATGCCGGTTGCGGCTGGCCTAGCTTCACGCGTCCTCTACGCGATTACAGCATCAAGGAAAAAACGGATCTCAGCCATTTCATGATTCGTACCGAAGTGCGAAGCCGCGAGGGAGATTCCCATTTGGGTCACGTATTTAATGACGGTCCTGGCGAAAACGGACTGCGTTACTGCATTAATTCCGCTGCGCTGCGTTTCGTGCCGAAAGAAGACCTGGTCAAGGAAGGATACGGCGAGTACGCCATCCTGTTCAAATAAGAGCCGTATGGGACGGTTCGGATTGGTTTCCGCATCACCGTCCATAGATCAAGAGCATGGGCCCCAAGGGTCCATTCTCTTTTTATCGGGAATCGACACGCCCCGGCTCCAGCCGGTGCCATATTTATTGCGGCTCGTCGTGTATGCGGCCGGAACGAAAGGATTCACTCCAATCCATACTTTCCGCCCCTTTGCCTTATCCCATCAGGCTGACAACCCATCCGATCCAGTAAGCAAAGGGAATCAGCAGCAGCTGCGCCAACAGGGTTCCGAACAATCTCGATACGAGCATGCAGCCGTAAATTTGATTCATGCGGTCCAGACGGATCTCCCCGCGCAGCGATTTGTCGCTGAGCAATGAAATGCGCGGATCGATCAGAATCGTCAGCAATATGGTGGCCATGCCGTTGATCAGCCCCGTGGACTGCGATGCCGCAACAGCCCGGTCGGGATACAAATAGGCCGCATACAGGCTCGAAAGCACCCCGGTCGTATAAATGGCGGTTACGGCTGCATTCAACGCCATCAGCCTTCTCGGCATGCCATGCTGCACCAGCCGCTTGGCCATCGTCCAAGAGGGGGGAGTAACGTAATGCATGGCGTTTCTGATCTTATCCCGACTGAGCAAGCGACGCCCCATCGCCGGAATGGAGCCGGCCGCTTCGAAATGCACGACCAAGCGGGACGCCAGCTTCACCATCGTCGGAAAACAGAGGATCGCGATGAGCGTGCCGACGCTGGCCGCTGCCATCAGCCAGTGCAATTGGCTCGAAAAGGGGAGATGGCCCCCGCTGGTCGCATTGTCGACCAACCTGCCGACCATAGGGCCTTGCGCCATATTGGACGTGCGGGAGACGAGCAGCAATATGCCTGACAACGACAGCGCGAGCGCAATGCGCCGCGTTCTCAGCCCTCCGAGACGCAAAGCATAAGACAGGCTGTCAGCTGCATGAATGACCATCGTAAACATCATTGGAATCAAAAGACTCATCGTTATTATCAATGCTGTCCTTCTCCTTTGTCTTGCTTTTTATGTACATAAACTCATCTCTGCATTATACGCCTCATGACTCCCATTGTATATCATCCCCAATTTACCCATTATCGACATATCCCTTGAAGTTGGACCACCTGATTGAAGCCCCGGGCTGCAGCTTTCTCGAAACCTCGGGCTCCCCAACGTCATGCTCCCCGGCGTAGTGGCAGGAAGTCATCGTTTATCGCTCCCCATGCAGGGTAATATATCACTAACCGCTATTGCAGAGGAGGAAACGATATGCCTTGGAACAAACGGGATTACCCTGTATCGATGAAAAATCTGAAACCGCGCGTGAGGCATAAAGCCATCGAGATTGCCAACGCCCTGCTGGATGAAGGATATGACGAAGGCCGCTCCATCGCCATCGCTACGGCAAAAGCGGAGGAATGGGACGCGAATCATCCAGCGGATGAACATTCTGCCTCCGATTCGGACAGGCACGGCCATCCTTCAGGAAACTCCCGCGCCTCTTCCGGACAAGGCCATTCCGAGCCCGTCTCTTCTTCCAAGAACCATGCCAACATTCATGTCGTTCCGAACGACGATGACGGCTGGTCCATCAAAAAGGAAGGAAAGGCGCAGCCCCTTTCCACGTACCGCACCAAAAACGAAGCGCTGAAGGCCGCACGCGAAATGAGCGGCAAACAAAACATTCGGGCGATTATCCATAACCGGGACGGCCAGATTGCTGCATCCTTCCGTGCATGACCGATGGTTCGGTTCGCTCGTCTTTGAACCAAAAAAGTCCTTTCGCTGCCAGACCGGCGAGCAAAAGGACTTTGTGATTTTCGCATGGTTTGCGAATCATCCAATATAAATTAATGCGTGACACCTCTTGCTATGGTAGGACGCGGGGCCGACGCGCCGGCAACCGCTTTGGGTGCGGATGGCACAGGTCGTTTGACCGCCGAAGTCGTGACCGTTTGAGGCGTACGAACAGTAACTACGAAAGTGATGACTTTGCTGGCAATCCATACGGCCAGAATCGTGAAAAGCGTTTCTTTGACCGGCAGGAAGAAAAGCGAGAGCAACAGCACGACGGCGTCGCTGACAAAAAATACCGTACCGAGCTTCCAGCCTTTCCAGCGGCTGACCAGCACGGCCAGAATGTCGTCTCCACCCGTGGCTCCGCCAAAGCGAAGCACGATTCCTGCACCGATTCCCGTCAGCAATCCGGATAGAATTGCGGGAATCCACAGATTGCCGTTAAATGAAATAACCAATGTGGAATAACGTTCGAATCCGTCGTAGAACAGGGAAAACGCAGCAGCGCCTATCAGCGCTTGAATCATGAATTTCCAGCCTTTGATGAACCAGGCCAGAATCATGACGGGTATATCGAGCAGCAGTATGCCCACCGCAGGCGATAATCCGGTTGCGTATTTAGCAAGCAATGCCAGACCGACAAAGCCGCCTTCCGATAATTCGTTTTGAAAATTAATGTGATAATAAGCAAACGCCAAAATAAAGGTTCCGAGCAGCATGAGGAGCAATTTCCCCGCTTCTGCCCTGATGTGTTGCAACGATGTTCTCTTCATTCAGAATCCCTCGCAGTTGGTATAGGTTGGTGTAAACCGACCGTACCCTGCAAAAGGCAAGTCTGGAAGGAAACATCGTGTTCATCCTTCGACTATTCATTCCAATCCCCTCTTTCGCAGAGTCAGCCGTTTGACGACGGTGATTTACCCTGCAGAGGAGCTAAGTGTAAGATAGATCGTAACGTTTCCAGATCATCCTTGGGGAGCTTATCCTTCGGGAGCTCATGGTATCCTGATCCTTTCTGCCAGTTTGTTGTTAACGGGCTGAGTTCGTGAAGTGAACCGTCTAGACGTTCTGTTCATTTTCCCACCGCTAACTAGCTTGTTATTTAATTATATAACACCAGCGAAGCTTGGTCTAAACAGACTTCCTCGCAAAAAACAGCCTTATTCCACTCTGTTCTGCCTAAGAAGCCGAATCCTTGAGCCAAAGCAAGACAATCTTGCTAATGGTTCATCTTGCTCCTTCATTCTATGACATGAACCGGCTTCTAGAACTGTCCAGTCACCTAACCGCTGCAAATTGGGGCATTTTTTTATTTTAGGCAAAATTCACTGGAATCCTTTCGCGTCTCCACATACACTGTAACAAACGAAAACCGGCGCCTCGCCAAATATTACCAGCCTTTCCTAACTATTTATGGTATAATGTAACAATTCACTCCAATACCGTTTAAGCGAGGCGTATCCATGAAAACGTTCAAGCCAAGAGTATTTATTGGCTGCTCGCTGGAAGCGAAGCCGGTTGCAGCCGCCGTGCACGAAAATTTGCGTTTCTCTGCCGAAGTCACTCCCTGGTTTTCCGGGGTATTCCAGCCCAGCAGCTATACCATGGACGATTTGGAAGCCGAGGTCCGCACAACGGATTTTGCCATTTTTATTTTTCATCCGGATGACATATCCAAAATACGCGGCAAATATTATGCTTCCGTCCGTGACAATACGATGCTGGAAATGGGCTTGTTCATGGGCCGGTTAGGCCGCAAACGTATTTTTTTCATTCTTCCCGAACATATTACGGACAGCAAGGACGATACGAAGGTCGAGGGTCTGCGGATGCCTACCGACCTCCTGGGATTGAATCCGTTAACGTACGAAATCCGCTCCGACGGCAAATGGGCTCCGGCCGTGTCCGTCGCCTGCTCGAAAATCGCCGACAGCATCGAGGAGCAAGGACGCTGGAGCGATCCCGAACTGGAGAAGCGTTTGGCCGAATTGAAACAAACCGAGAGCGAAGCCCGGATCCAGCTGCTTAAGCTGCTGCGCTTCTTCAGGGAATTGCTGCGTTCCCGCAGGCCCGATCCGGCCATGCTGGAACGCATGAGCGATGCACTCCGCACCGCTTTTGTCTCCCATCCCCCTTTTGCCGTACGCGGCACGGCGATCTACCGCAAGGATGATCAGGGGTATATCGAACAATTGTGCGGAAATGTTGGAGAACCGGGCAGAAGATACGATTTGACGGCCAACGACGACAAACCGCCTGATGATCCGAAGCGAATTTTGGTTATTGATTGTTATAAAGAAAATAAAATCAAGATCAATCTGTTTGACGATTACCTTGAGAAAGAATATTTGCTATGCTATCCTGTAGCCAAGAGGTATGTAATTACGGTGCATATCATTGGGCATACGGAAGCAGACGAGGCCGTTTTTCAGCAAATGGACATACAGAACCGTCAGCTGTTCAACGCCATCAACGATTTATTAGGAGGCGAACCGGAATGAAACCGGAAATGAAAAAAATAAGCAAACGCTGGGGCAGCGAAAAAAAAGTACGCCTCAGTTCTGCGCACGATTCATCACGGCCGGTTCCGGAACCCAAGGAAAAGGATAAGGATCGCTTCCACAAGCCAGCCGTACCGCTTACGACCATCGGCCCTTCCCTCAAGGGCAAAGAACGGCCTTACAAGGTCATTCTGGAAAAAGAAGCTTTATACGAAAAGCCGCAATATTTGGCTTAACGCTGCTAGAGCAACGCTGCCGTCTGTTCGGCAGCTTGGACCCGCCCCGTCTCCGGACAGGGCTTTTTTGTTTTTACCTTCGCGGTCGAAATCATGCCTTTGCATCTGCGCGATGTGGTCCGCACTTTTCGTTCGTTCCAGGTCTTCTATGCTTAGATTGCCTGCAACCCCCGCAAATTATACCCACATTTTGGAGAGGCTCGTCCCTTTTTCGCAGGCCCCTTTTGGGCTCCCGCCAATTCGGCGCCATATTTTTCCGCTTGTTTTTGGGTATGCCCCCTGCATATATTGAATATAATATAAGAACGTACGTTCCGAATATAATATTAATTCCGATTTCAGGTTAAGGAAGTGAAGGCGAATGCCCCTCCCCTCCTCCGTTCCCTCCCCTGCGGACGAAGACCACCATCTGGTCAAAAGCATCGTCGTGCGCACGCTGCTGCTGGATGTGCTCGAGCGCGATATGCGCACGCTGGGCACGCTGCCGCTGAAAATGCCCGAGGTCTACGTCCTGTCCCTGAAGAAGGTGCAAAATGACGTGCTGCGAGAAATGCAAGCCTTGCGCAAGCGGATGCGGAAGCGCGGCGTCAAAATTTTCGCGGAAAACCGTCAGGTCCAAGGCATTGAAGCATTATATTTATGCCGGGGATACCAACAGAGATTCTATATGTTATGGTCATTTGCGCGCAGCGAGGTCAAAAAAGAGTTAAGCCTGCATCTTAACGTCGATTTGACGCAGACAGAATAGTTCATTCTCTCTCTTGATCACGATGATTGAAGTGGACTTCGGTGCAAAACAGGTTGACCTTGTCAGGAAGGGTTCATTAAGATGATAGATAGACCGTAAAAAACATACACACATTAGCGGAGAGGCAGAACCAATTTGAAGAAGCGAAGCGTTCTAAAAGCTTTCTGAAAGAAAGCTGCTTCGGAAGCATAGGCTTATCACCGGATTTTCCCTTGAAAAAGGGGATTCGAAAAAATCTGGGGATAAGAGCGATCGGAAGATGGTGCTGCACTCGTAGTGGCCTTGTGTGATTGATTAGTCCGGTTTATATAGATGTAAACGAAACCTTCCATCCATTCATCTGATTTCGACCCCAAATGCAGCTAAAGCACAAACAGGCCCGTCCGCCATTGGCGAACAGACCTGTTTGCAAGAAACGATGTTTGGGCGTGAACCTTCAAGGAGCTGGACCAACGTGAATTTACCTGTCAACCCTAAAGGCGTGGCTGCCAATGTCACCGAATTGATCGGCAACACCCCGGCCGTGAAATTGAATCGGCTTGCCGGGCCGGAATCGGCCGACGTATACGTCAAGCTGGAATATTTCAATCCGAGCGGCAGCGTCAAGGACCGTGCCGCCTACAACCTGATCGCCCAGGCCGAAAAGGCCGGGCTGCTGCGTCCAGGCGCAACCATCATCGAGCCGACCAGCGGCAATACGGGCATCGGCCTCGCCATGAACGCGGCGGCGAAAGGCTACAAAGCCATTCTGGTCATGCCGGACAACATGTCCATGGAGCGCATCAACATTTTGAAAGCCTACGGCGCACAGGTCGTGCTGACGCCTGCGGCCGAGCGCATGCCTGGCGCCATACGCAAAGCGAAAGAGCTGCACGCGGACATTCCGGGCAGCTTCATTCCGCAGCAGTTCGAGAATCCGGCCAACCCGGACATTCACCGGGTTACGACCGCGCCGGAGATCATGGCGCAGATGGAAGGCCGGCTGGACGCGTTCGTTGCGACCGCAGGCACGGGCGGCACGATTACCGGCACCGGCGAGGAGCTGCGAAAGCAGCTGCCCGCCATCCGCATCTACGCGGTCGAGCCGATGGGCTCACCCGTGTTGTCCGGCGGCGAGCCGGGGCCGCACAAGCTCGTCGGTACCAGTCCGGGCTTCGTGCCGGACATCCTGAATACCGACGTCTGGGATGCCATCATCCAGGTGTCCGACGAGGACGCACTGGAGACGATGCGGCAGCTTGCCGCCCGCGAAGGGCTGCTGCTCGGCCCTTCATCGGGCGCCTCGGTGTGGGCATCCCTGCGCATCGCGCAGGAGCTTGGCCCGGGCCGCCGCGTGCTTTGCATTGCGCCCGATACCGGGGAACGGTATTTGAGCACAGGTTTCTTTTAAACGGAACGGGGCAGTACTGTCCATTCCACCCCTTCGGGAAGCAGGGCCGCGATGCGGTCCTTGGCTTCCTTTTTGCTGTGCAGCGTTTCGTCGAGAATGGCCGCCATGCCGGAGTCGGAGCTCGTCCGGATCAAACGTCCCAATCCCTGCTTCACCCGCAGCAGCATATACGGCAGATCGATCTCTTCGTACGGTGCGGCCGACGCTGTGCGTTTGGCGTTAAACACAGGATCCTGCGGCGGATAAGGGAGAGACCAGATGATGACGTTCGACAGGGACGGTCCCGGAACATCCAGCCCTTCCCACAGGTTTACCGAACACAGCACGCTCTCTTCGTCTTCCTGGAAAGCGGCGATGAGATCACTTATTTCGCGATCCCCTTCAAACATGAATCGCAGCCCGGAAACTTCCGGCATGCCCGCGATGTCCTGCTTGAACGTCCGCAATTCCTCCATCGTCCGGAACAGAATCAGCGCGCGACCTCCGCTTTGCTGCAATAACGAAACGGCATCTTGCATGCGGCGCGCATTTGCATTTTGTCCCGGGGCAGTCTCAGCGGCAATGCGCATTTGCATTTTGTCCGCATATGCATACGGCGAAGCGACCGAGAAAGACACGAAATCGGAGATGCCAAGGCTGTCCGCGACGTACCGGAACGATCCGTCCACGGACAGCGTTGCGGAGGAGAACACGATCGGCATGTTTTTGTTGAACACGCGTTCGTTCAAAATCTCCTTCACCGTGCGCGGCATGATCGACAGCGTCGTTTCCTCGTCGTTTTCCTCTGCCCAGCAAATGTAGCCGTCCTGCTTGCGGAACAGCGACAGCGCCGTTTGGATCATATCCAGATGCTCCTCGACGACGCGCATTTGATAACCGTCCAGCGAGAAGAGGCCGCTCTCGAACACAAGCTCTTCCCCGATGGCATCCAGCACGCTCGTCAGGCGTTCAATGGCTGCCAGCAAAGGCGCGTCCACGCGCACTTCTTTACGGTCCGACCCCGGAATGGCTACCGTGCTGCGATCCAGCAAAGCAAACAGCTGCTCGCTGCTCTCGATCGCTTCGTCGATGCGCTCCGCGAGCGATTCGCGGATTTCGCCTTCCAGCAGGCGGGTCACCAGTTCCTCGAAGATGCGATGTTTCAATTTATAGCTCAGCGCGTTCAGCGCAGCTTCCTCCAGCAAATGCCCTTCATCGAACACCACCGAACTATGATCCGGAAGCAGCGGCAGTTGACCCTCGCGTTTGCGCGCTTCATATGTCCACACATGCTCCA
Source organism: Paenibacillus sp. FSL W8-0426 (assembly GCF_037969725.1). Lineage (NCBI taxonomy): Bacteria > Bacillati > Bacillota > Bacilli > Caryophanales > Paenibacillaceae > Paenibacillus > Paenibacillus sp. FSL W8-0426. The sequence goes on from NZ_CP150203.1 coordinate 4,529,158, forward strand.
TGTAATAATCATGGGAACAGATAATGATATCGCGCGATCGGCGGTAATGGTCACGAGATAACGTCAAGCCGCAGCGCTGCCGTTTGGGACAGACAAAACAGTCCTGGAACGGGTCCCAGTTGATTTTGCTCCACTGGCGGTCATTCAGGTGCGGATATTGCTTGCGATCCCCGTAAGGATGAAACGCCTGCAGCGTGCCCGGCGAGTTGACGAAATCCGGCAAGCTGTCGTGCACGTCTTCAATCACCGGCGCGTCCTCATCCGCGAACCGCACTGCGCTCAGTTTGTTCAAACAGATATATTGGTCGGGCGATTTGCCCAGCCTTGCATCCACCTGCAAATCCAGATGGCGCGCCAGCTTTTCGATATCGCCACCCGGTTTGACGAGCTGTTCGATCAGCGATTCGTCCGCGCAGGCGATGACCGCAGGTTTGCCCGTATACCGTGCATAACATACGGCGTAGAGCAGGTAAACGAGCGTTTTGCCCGTGCCCACGCCGGCTTCGGCCATAATCGTTTTTTTGTCTCCGTACGCCCGCTCCAGCTGGTATGCCATAAAAATCTGCTCATCCCGAACCTCGAAGCCGGCCTCCGGCAAAATATCGTAAAACACATCGGCAACCCATTCCCCGAGCCGGGGAACGAACGACTCTGCCGGATCATATGCAAAAGGATAACGTTGTTCCATAGCCAATCCCGTGTCAGCCTCCATTCTTATACAAGCGGTCTGGCGGAACGGATTCCGTTTCAAAAAAAGACCGCTAGGCAAAAGTTAATTATCTCATGTCAGGCGCAGGCTGACAAGGTGTTTTTGTCTCCATTATGCATAGAACCACCGATCAGGGAAAATCTATACGGGAATCCAATGTCAGGAAAGGTGGGTTTTTCCATCATGAAAGAACATCATCCCCCTTCAGTCCAGTTTACCCCATCCGCAAACGACAGCGACACATTAACGAACCGGCAGGGCCATCCCGTCACGGACAATCAGAACGTACGCACCGTAGGCCGCCGCGGACCGACAACGCTGGAAAATTACGATTTTCTGGAGAAAATCACCCATTTCGACCGCGAGCGCATTCCGGAACGCGTCGTTCATGCGAGAGGCGCCGGAGCGCACGGCATTTTCGAGGCTTACGGCACCGCCGGGGACGAGCCGATCTCCAAGTACACAAGGGCACGCCTCTTTCAGGAGAAAGGGAAACAAACGCCGGTGTTTGTACGTTTCTCCACCGTCATTCACGGCGGGCATTCGCCCGAAACGCTGCGTGACCCGCGCGGATTCGCGGTCAAGTTCTATACCGAGGACGGCAACTGGGACCTGGTCGGGAACAATTTGAAAATCTTTTTCATCCGCGATCCGCTCAAATTTCCGGACATGGTTCATGCCTTCCGGCCCGATCCGCTGACGAACGCGCAGGATATGGAACGATTCTTCGATTTTATATCCCTTAGCCCCGAAGCTACGCACATGATCACGTTTGTTTTCTCCCCGTGGGGCATTCCGGCAAACTACCGCCAGATGCAGGGCTCCGGCGTGAATACATACAAATGGGTCAACCAGGAGGGCGTAGGCGTGCTCGTCAAATACCATTGGGAGCCCCTGCAGCAGGGGATTCGCAACCTGCTGCAGAAGGAAGCAAGCGAAATTCAGGGCATGGATTTCAACCATGCCACATTGGATCTCTATCACGCCATCGAGCGTGGAGACTATCCCGAGTGGGAGTTGTGCGTGCAAATCATGGAGGACGACTATCATCCGGAGCTCGACTTCGATCCGCTTGATCCAACCAAGCTGTGGCCGACCGATCGGTTCCCGTTCCTGCGCGTCGGCAAAATGACGCTGAACCGCAATCCCGAGGATTATTTCACCGAGGTCGAACAGGCGGCGTTCGGCACGGGCGTGCTGGTCGACGGGCTTGATTTCTCGGACGACAAGCTGCTGCAGGGCCGCACCTTCTCCTATTCGGATACCCAGCGGCACCGGGTCGGCACCAATTATTTGCAGCTGCCGATCAATGCGCCGAAGACACCCGTAGCGACGAATCAAAGCGGCGGACAGATGCAGTACCGCGTCGACCGTGCCCCGGGACAAAACCCTCACGTGAACTACGAGCCGTCCTCCCTCGGCGGGCTGAAGGAGGCGACCCAGCCCGGCAAGGAGCATGAACCGCTGGTCGAAGGGCGGCTTGTCCGCGAAAAGATCGACCGCACGAACGATTTCGGCCAAGCCGGGGATACGTATCGTGCGTTCGAGGATTGGGAGCGCGATGAGCTCATCAGCAATCTCGTCGGCGCGCTGGCGAAGTGCAAGCCGGACATCCGCGAGCGCATGATCGGCTACTTCACGCAGGCGGACGCGGATTACGGCCGCCGCGTGGCCGAAGGCTTGGCGTCGGTGCCGACCGACGACAGCGCCGCCGTTCAGCCGAAGCGCTCCGCAGCCGCCGAACAGGCGGAGCAGCGCGGTCGCGAGGCCGACCGGTATTGACCTGAAAGAAGCCAAGCGGGTTCCCGGACATGCCTGCTTCGGCAGGCACGGGGCGTTGTCGCTGGCTTCTTCTTCCCCCTGGATGCACGCAGCCATTGGCTGCCTGGCTCCAGGGGGATTTTTTTCGCAAGTACAAAGTACGATGTCAAAAAAAACCAATGAACATCGAGCCCGATTCGAATTGGTTTATTTTTGTGCTGTATATGTAATTTATAATTGTCTATCGATGATTCGGGCCCATTCAGGCAATTCGTTTGTATAATATTTTATCCCACTTTGATCTGACCCAAGAATCATCTCGCCATCGTGTTTACTATTATCAACAACAATTAACTGATCAATAAGATCTAAGTGAGATAACAGATTATTCATACTTGTTACATGGCGTCTAACAATATCCTCGGTTTCAATATGATGACCACCATTCTTCACGCGCAAAGCCACACGTTCAATATTAAGTCGAACATCCCCTAGTCCCACATAAAACATCATGATTTCAAAGCCTTGTTCCTTTGCGGCTCTCATCTGCCTTATGACGTTGCCACCCGCTAAAGTGGTTTCCACAGTGAAGTCCCACTTATTTCGGATACATTCCCTGGCTATTCGGATGGCTTCTTTCCCAGCAGATACTTTGCTCTTTTCAGGATGTCCATGATTCATTCTACGGGCGAGTGCATCCGGATCAATGTTTATACTTACCCCAAGCCGGTCAACAATCAAGTTACGAATGGTGCTCTTACCGCTTCCATTATTACCGGCAAACACAAACATCGTTGCAGTTGTCTCATTCATGAGTAAAGTCCTGTTCATTCATTTTCTCAATCTTACCCGTACTATATTCTCTAACAATTTGTCCCTCAGTTGTCTTATATACTACATATGTCCCATTTGCTTTAGCATCCAATTTTGCACGGTCACCTGTCAGTCTGATTAATTTGGCAAGGTCCTGCGTAAGGTCCGTCATATAGAAACACCTCATTTTCACTTTTATTTGGAGTATACCACAGTACTACATTCTATATCTGCCTAAAGCTTTACGAATAATTCAGTCGGTGTCCTGGCCGATGCGGCCGACAACACCCTCTTTGTCTAGCTCATCGAGATATCGAGAATGTGGTAAATGTTACTTCTTTTCTATCCCCAGATCCACTTGTCCGTTTCCGAGCCGAGAATATCAATTAGAGTGATCTCATTGCCTTCTTTATCCATCGGGAGGGTCATGAAGCGATACATCTTTACGTTTTTTCAAAGACCGAAGGTGCATCAAAATTTCATTTTCAATGCAACGGTCGGAAAAAAGTGGAAATCTTTCTCCCATTGGCGAGTCAAATCACTCTCAATCGCTTTAATCAATCCTATCGTGCCGATGGAAATCAGGTCTTCTATTTCTTCGCTGGTTTACCAACATTCTTTGATGATCTCTACAAGATGAGCGAGCGTTGTACCATCCGTTTGATCCGTGAAGACTTTCATTTCATCCGTTTGGCCTTGGAACGCAGCGAGAACATAGTTTTCATCCACGATATAGTAGGTGGCATATCTGGTGATGGAGTATTTGTCTTGTTGGGCCGGAGCTGTTCCTTTTTTCACCGAAACGACAATGTTCATGCCTGGCTTCAAATCAGGTTCAACGCCCTTGAAGTCCGCATTATAAAATAATTGAACGTGCCCTTCCACCTTCTCTCCCACAATCGTTTCCCGAACGTTTACGTTATAAGACACAAATGTAGGCTGGTATGGTTCGCCCCCTTGCTGCCGCTTTTTTTCTTTCAAGTCAGCTTCGGGAGTTCCGGGTTCTGCCGTTAAATCAACCTGAAAATCCGCGTCCCGCTGCAGAACTTCGGCAATAATGACCGCATCGGAATAATCCAGTATTTCGTCGAAAGGTACATCCCTCATCTGTATATTACTGGGATATCCTGTGGAGAAAGGATACTCCTTGCGCAGTTGTTGCATTCTTTCGTCTGAAAGACGGGGTGGCACATCTGGAACGGTTGAACAACCTGACACAATCAGGAAGGAAATGATCATCCACATGGTCCATCGAATCTTTTTCAATACGCCCACCTCCTTTACTATCATCGATTCGCCGTTTATCAGATCATACCTCCCTATGGGTAGCCGTCGTTTTGTACCTTGACTCACCTCGCCGTGCATCATTCTCAAGTTCAAACCGGAACAGCCAAGCTAATGCCAGCACAAATCACATGCAAAACCCGGAAAAAATACGTTCAATCCAGCTGATGAAGCGTTAAAAACAAACGATAACCTGAGTATAGGGATGGTTTCTGTATACCTAATCAAATGATTATTTATGGTAACGTTTACAACATTTACGATAAATATGTGCCGCAGGTGCTTGCCGCACATATTCCATCCAAGGAGGTTTTTGCCATGAATATCGTTTCCGTTTCGCCCACATCCCGTGACCGCTCATCTGCCCATCGCTCGTTGAAAAAGAAAATGACGCGTTTCTGCCTGGGTGCCGCCCTGCCTCTATTATTAATTAGCGGTGGAACGGCAGGTGCAGCTGACCTGAATCCGCCAACGTTGGCTGAGCCCTCCGCCATCGCTCAGGTGCTGGCCGCCGGGGATTTATATGTCGCGCCGAACGGCCTTGCCAGCAATCCCGGCACGTTGGACAGCCCCACGTCCTTGGCGAATGCCTTAACCCAGATCGCACCTGGCAAAACGATCTATTTGCGCGGCGGCACGTACAGCTTTTCCGAAACGATCACGATCCAGCGCGGCAATAGCGGCACGTCCGGGCAGCGCAAAGGGCTGGTTGCCTACGGCTCGGAGAAGCCTGTCCTCGATTTCTCGGCACAATCGTTCGGCTCCGCGAATCGCGGCTTGCAAATGTTCGGCGATTATTGGTTCGTCAAAGGACTTGAAGTGAAGGGAGCCGGAGACAACGGCATCTTCATCGGCGGCAGCTACAACCGGTTGGAGCAGATCGAAGCGCATCATAATCGCGACACAGGCATCCAGCTCGGACGTTACGCTTCCACCGCAGCAACGAGCGAGTGGCCGGCATACAACGAAATCATACGTTCTTACTCCCACGACAACTACGATCCGGATGATGGCGAGGATGCCGACGGTTTTGCGGCCAAGCTGACCGTAGGCCCGGGCAACGTGTTCGATGGCTGCATCGCGGCCTACAATGTGGATGACGGTTGGGATCTGTACAGCAAAACAGACACAGGCCCCATTGGCGCTGTGACGATCCGCAACAGCATCGCCTACAGCAACGGCGCAACTTCCGACGGTACATCCACCTCCAACAGCGACGGCAACGGCTTCAAGCTGGGCGGCGAAAAAATCGCTGTAAACCATATTGTCGAGAACAGCATTGCGTTTAACAACAAAAAACACGGCTTCACCTATAACAGCAATCCCGGTTCCATTACGATGAAAAACAATACGTCCTGGAACAATGGGCAGAGCAACTTTGCCTTTGACGTCGGCACTCATATCTTCACCAACAACCTGTCCTTCCAAGGCGGCGCCAGCGACAAAACAAGCGGCATGGATGTGGACAGCACCAACGTATGGTGGAAAAACAAAAAAAGCGTCAACGCCAAAGGACTGCTCGCAAGCGCGGACGATTTTGTCTCCCTGACACCGTCCGTCACCCGCGGCAGCGATGGCACGCCTGTGCTGGGTAATTTCCTTAAATTAGCCACCGGCAGCGACCTGATCGGTTCGGGTACGCCTTCGGGTACCAATATCGGTGCGAGGTAAGCGAAGTAAAGGCATAAATTAAAAGCAAAGTCCCCTTCCCCATGCCAGCCTAAGCGATGGTCATGAAGAAGGGGATTTTTGAATTGCCGTTTGGACCCTGCTGATTTCTAGGATGATAAAAAATACTCACGATTTGCCTAAAACCTCAATGATGAGTCTGCCGCCTGTGCGCAAACCTTGCTCGAACGCCGCTTCCACGTACATGGACGTAGACTGTCCGATTAAGTCTACCAGTTGCTCCAAGGTATCGTATTCGCTCTCGTTAAGTTGTGTTTTGTAATTTTGCATAATGTCGGATATCCGGCGGTTGATTTCCTGATATTCGGCTTGCACGGGATGTATTGACTCGTCCAACCGCAGGTTCCCGTGAAACAAATCTTCGATCAGGTTTGACATGTTATCCATCATGGTAAGGTCACCTCAGGAAGATTGTACATCAGAAGATGAGCTGATATGGGAATTTAGCGGGAAATCCGCTAGTATTGTTTTTTCGCTTTTGGTGAGATTGATCCAAAGTTAAACCATGCTCATTGAGGTGTGGCTGATCGATTCCTTCGAACTGGATCGCTTGAACCGGAATTGTTTTTGTATAGCTTTTAACGGATATGTCTATCACCCTTTCAATGTAATTAAAAAAGACGACCCACAAGAGATCGTCCTGTTGAAGCTTGATATCCAATTCGATGAGCCGTTCCAGATCCTGAACAGTCTGCATCTTTATATGACCAGCCTCCAATCCGTCAAGTTAATTGAAGGCTTTTCGCATTAAACTGATCGACACAATTTGATCAATTTTATTTTTTTGTAATTAATGTATTTTTTTAATTATAATAACAAGATATCCACCATATATTATCCGAGCTATTTGAGTTGAGTTGGTTTCACCTGTGGGCTTGGCTCAAATTCGTGCGTACGCTCACTCAGCGCCTGTTCTCGGCTCGTTTCTGTCTCCGTTCCTTAAAGCGAGACGTTCTCACTGTAATGGGCTCAGATTGGCTCACATTCTGTCGTATGAGAGCAAAAGAAAAAGTACCGCTCGATGGGTGCTATAATTTTTCGATTAGCTCTTTGATTTTTTGACCAACCTCTTTAGAAGCATCCCTGACCCCGGTCGGGTTTATAATCCTGTGGTATTCTGTTGTGAATGCTCCTGATTCATTGTCAAAAAAGTGCTTACTGTAATATTGATCAAATAAATCCCATATTTCTGTCACGATATTTGCCTGTTCTTGATTCAAAAATTGTGATAGTTCATAAAAGGACGGTTCGGAAATTGCTCTTGCATTTTGAAGAGCAGTAACACTTAGCTTTACACTCTGCCCAAATACTGCAGCTTGTATGTAATTCGCTTCCCTTACCAGCCTACCTTTGAAGATTGCGCTCATTACTGCATATTCTTTTTCTTGTTTTTTTTGTTGCAGCCTAACAAATTCCGTTGATTCCTTAGCCGATCTTGCACTTCTAAATGCTGCTATACAACTAGCCACTGCGACCAACAACAATAATACATTTACTATAATTGAAGATACTGCTGAAATAAGCCTCCCAGTTAATTTGACTTGTAGGTATATCCTCAGTTATGTCCATGATAAATTATTCCCCCTATAATAAATTTTTGACTTTAGGAAATTTTACCTCTTTCGGACAAACTGGTCTACTACAGAACTGTTTCACTCCATCCCATCTGCCCCAGACACAACCTTTGCACTTCTCTGGCTGCTTTCTAGGGCTGGCACGCTTCTTCTTCCGTCTTCGATTCACTGATATTCCTCCAATGCAAAAAAGCCGCTCCATAATGAACGACTTTTGCTGATATATGTACGATTATTGCTACTGAAATTACGTTTTCCGTATAAAAAATAACGGCTTCTGCTGCTATTGTAACGCTATTTAAAGATTGGCGTCCGTACCGTCCGCACCAAATGCGCTGCGCTCTTTGCTTTAAAAGCATACGCTCTTAGTTACAAGAGAGGAAGAACAAGACCATTTTACCGACGACGCAAAATCCCAGTCAATTAATGAGTTGTATCCTCACGATTCTATTACTCGACTATCCTGCGTATTCCGTCGGATTACTCACTAATTCAATTTAAGAGGGGTAGACAAACAATTGTGCTATTCCAAGTAATACAAACCCCACAATCAGTAAGAAAAATCCGTGTTTTGAAAATTTCCTCCGGTTACTAAACCCTTTGAACAATTCCTCCTTTTGTTGATTGGTCAAGGGAAAGCTACTTCTATCATCCAATCCAATTGTGTCCCTTGCTGCCCCTTTATAAGCGTAAATAGAACCCGCAAGTGAAATAAGAATTCCAATCATATTTATCCACCAGCTCCATAATGCCATTTAATCATCTCCTTTTTTATAATCATAACGAAGATTAGAAGAAGAGCAATAAAAAAAGAGTATCTCAAGGATACTCTCCAGTTAGAGTTTCAACTCAATAACATACTCTTATCAAACGGGCACAATTAATGCACCGTCTAGACTCATAAACTTGCGTTACCCCTGAAACTACTATAGTTCTTTTTCAATCACTTTTGTACAACTTTTACAATTAGTACACTTGATATTGTTCAAAATGTTCGCCTCCGTTAAAAGTTATGTACTAATTGTACCTAACTTCAAGGCTACAAACGAACTCGCTCAGCTTGCTTTCCTTACTACTGATATCATCAGATGTTGTTCTAAGCTCAAAAACTGTATATTAGCATAGATCAGCTGCTAATTTCTCGATTATTCAAGTGAAAGAGCAAGAAGAGGAGCGCCCCAGTCATATGCCGCTTTTTGCGGCTGTGCGTTTCATTCTCGCCCGTTTTCCACAATACAAATATATCACGTAAAAAGTCTAGCAAACCTCTCAATTAACAGTCAGAAATCAGTCAAAAGAGTACAGGCTCAGTCAACTCTGTTTTCTGTGAAATCGGACGAAAGTCGTCATCCACGTAAAAAAATGATTGAGGAGCCGTAAAGGGAAAATCAAAATCCTTGGGATTTATGGGCTCATCATACCGCTCGATTTCTCCAATTTTTATAGCATATGCATTTTCTTTATTATTGAAGTACTTCTTAAAGAAATTATGCGTAATTCCTGAGTATCGATTAGTCATATCCCAAATGCTGTCCGGATCATCGCTTAAAATCTTATCTATGCTGAATTCCCCTACGATTCTTCCTTCAGGCATTGTCGAGTAGATAACAACAGAATCTACTTTTTGCTTAAAGATAATTTTTCGATATTCATATCGTTTTTCTTCGCTGAATATCTTCTCAACAAACTCAGGTTTAATCGATAATAATACCTTCACTTACTCCACCTTCTTTAAGAATTTGTTTGAACTGATCATCTGTCAGTTCAAAAAAGGACCAGCGTTGTTCTCGCTCTAAGCCAATTTCATTGATTAGCTTTTGCCGTATCAATCTTTTGCTAAGAGCAGCATTGTAGGTCATCTTAATAGTATAACAGCGACCTTTAGTATACCAGTCTCTTAAGTCATTTTTATCAAAGACACTATACGTGCTCGCATAAGAATAGAAACTTTCAAAATTATCAAATTCGTTTTGATGTCTAACTTCTTCCACAACACATATTGAAGTCGCTACCGCTGTATATTCCGCTGCATAACCAGGAGTCGCTGTTCTATACATTACCACAATATCACCACGAGATGTCCTATTTACAGGCATAGTTGTAACATATATTTTATGAATACTGTTGGTAAATGAAACATCTTCCAAGATATCAACACTTTCATTATTCAAAATCGAATCAGGGAACATAACAGAATGATATTGAGGGTAGATTGCCAATAAAAACTTGTCATTTGAACTTGTTTTAATAAGTGGATAATCTTTGAGAATATCGTCCTGTGTATTTATCATACTTTTTACCATAACTAACTCTGTCCCATTTTGCGTGTCCTTTTTACCATGATCGCAAAACCCATATTTTCTCATCAACCTTATCAGTCCGCTCGTAGCTTCTTTATCAAATATTGTTACATAACAATATTCAGCCTGGTTAACTAGAGCGTAATCGAGTGCCTTTTTTATAAAACGCTCTCCTAACCTTGTTCCATGTGGATTGATTTTAAAAGTGCCAATTTTTAAAGCAGAAGAACAGTCTATTGCCGGCTCAATATCCTCAACAGGACCATTCTCTATTTTAAAATACAAAAATCCCTCAATTAATCCGTCCTCATAGAATAGGTAAGCCTCAGAATCACTCTTTCGGTTAAACCAGTCTTCAAACTCTTGATAGTCTGCCTTGAGTGAATCAAAAAAAGGATCGTCTAAGTTAATGTCCCTAAAGTGTTCTTTCACCAAGTAATCATTCATAAAAACCCTCCTAAGATTTAGATATATTTATTTAAAAAATCATACAACTTGTCTTTATCTTCCCTATTCTTATGTATAAGTAATGGGAGCATCAAAGTCTCCGAGAGCTGTCTGGCATATTCAAGTTCTTCCGTCTGAAACTTATCAAGTAAATCGATAGAATAGTCTCTAGAATCACGTTTTTTGAGTCGCTTTTGAATTTCTTCAGGGTCATCGATCAACACCAGCAAGCACGAAATCTCCATTCGTTCAAATGTATCTTGTGGTATCCTTTCTACTTTTCCTTCTTTGTTAATAATGCAAAAGTGTCCATCAAGAAGAAACACTAAAATATCAGTTACAAATTTGTTAATAGCCATAATCAAGGCATCTTGATTCCCTTTAACATCTGTTACGTTCTTCACCGATCTTGCTTCTTCTTCTTTCTGTTTTCGAATCAGATCACTTGCTGAAAAGTGAGGAGTATCGAACTCCTTGGAAATTTCCTTACACAAACAAGTTTTTCCAACCCCATGAATCCCCCCAACAAATACTATCTTCTTCAAAACTTCGCCTCCCTTTGTAGTTTTTTGGGTTACATGTAATATTTCAACGCAAGCAAGATTTTCTCCTTCAAATTTCTCCTTTTTTTTCGTTTTCGACAAAAACGAGGCAGGCTTCAGCCTACCTCGATCCCATCAAACTTTTCCAGCCTTAACGCAGTACCCAAGATACTGATTGCCTCATTTTTCTCTCGACGATAAGTACTGTCGCTTATTCCCATTTCTCCGCAACTGATGTAATCGAACTCGCCTTCATTGTCCAAATAGCTACGTTCAATAACCTCACGTTGTGTAGAAGACAGCTTTTCCATGGCTAAACTTAGCAAACGGTCCTTTTCCTTCAGCTCAGCTTCCTTATCCACATTATATATAGCGATTTTCTCCGTTTGTTTGCCGATTACATTTGTTGATTGGTGTTTTCTATAAATATACGCCTGTATGATCACGGCCCCACTGCGAATGAAACCAATCTGCCGGTACGGCCAGCGCATCGGGTATCTTTCTAGTCTTTTTCCTACTATGACCCCCCAACTTATAAACTAAGAGAATAGAAGCTAGTTTCATCTTACCTTTTGACTGATACACTTCCTATTTGTAGGAAACATGATTGGCTGAGGGGATCCTATTAAATATTCACCGAAGGTGAGAACATATGCGTCAGCTCTATCCGGTGACTTGAGACCACGTTTTTTCATGTCTTTTTTGCTCTCAAGCAGTATTTTCCCCTTGCTCGTCATAGACCATTTTCTTGTGGTCAATTGAGAAATCAACACATCATCGCTTGGCAATTGTAAAACAGCAGGAATGCCATTCATATAATTGCTCATGTTTTGCTCCAATTGTCCTTTAATGTATGCCCACATTTCTGCTCCTAAATTTTCGTAATGCTCGTCCAAAGAGGATGATCCATTGTTTATAGGGATGACTTCATAGGGCAGTCCTTCTTCAGCAATGACTTCATTAAGCCGATCCGTAACACCGCCACCTACGCCAGTATCGTCTATTCTGATTCTTGTGTGGACAATTTCCGGATACTGAGGAAGCAATTCTTTTATCAGGTTCAATACCCAGCCAGCAGTAACCATCGTATCTTTATTGATGTGATGATGCTAAACTAATGTTACGGGAACAATGCTCACGTACTAGATGTCTCATTACCACCAAAATAAGCAACGCTACGTTTATTAATTTTGTCTTGTGAAGTGAGTCTCTCAAAATAACAGATGCCAAACCAACCCCTAGGCAATGAGTGCATCGCCAGGAGCTTTATTTATAATTTCATTTATTTTCCTGCAAAATTTCTACCTACTTCATTTAATAAAAATCGTACTGCTCAATCACCAGAAACGTTTACCCGCTCTTAATATCGAAAGCGGTAATCTTCAGTTGTAATATAAGGCGCTCCATTCATTCACATGAAATTCATATCGTTTTGCGGCAAGCTAGTTCCCCTCTGCTTGTATGAAAACATACGTGTTCTCATCCGATCGCTCTTCTGAAAAACCAAAGTTCAGCCGATCGAAGCTTTTGGCGTCCTTCACATCTGTAATTTTATGCTCTGCCATATAACGTACCATCTCCCCTCTAGCCATCTTGGCTCGGGTTGCCTTTTCCACAACCTTCCCCTCTACCAGCTGTCCGAACACGCAGGTGATGAACCGTGCTTCTTCGCTCAGAAAAGGAGTGATGTTTTTACTATACTCTTTGGAAGCCAGATTCAAGATAACGTTGCTTTCAGATAGAAGCTGATCCGCCAATTTCCTGCCCCAAAATTGATAGAGGGAGCTGAAACCCGGACCTTGCAGCCTTGCCTGCATCTCCAACCGATAAGGAGTTACGCCATCAAAAGGCCGTAACATGCCATAAAAACCGGATAATATGCGTAAATGCTGCTCAAGATACTCCAGCTCCTCATGTTGAAAAACACCAGGCGCCATATATTGATACTGAATGCCCTCATAGGCATAAATGGCTGGCGTAAGATTGTCCTTTAAGTTCATATTCCGAATTCGCTCCACATTCAGTTCGGCGATGGCATCGTTACACTTCCACAACGCTTTGAGTTCGTCATAGGTTAGCTTTTGAAGCAAACGAAGCAGCCGTTCTGACTCGGTCATAAAGTGCGGCATCTGTTTGCAAGCCATACTGTCATTGTCTATCTTCATCTTTTTTGCAGGTGAAATAATAATTCGTATCATGCTGATCCATCCTTAATCTACCGTTGTTATTATCGTCATTCATTTTACATGACTGGTTAAGTGAAACCAATGTCAAAGTACATTCATTCGCATCGTGAACCCTTTTATTCATTATGGATTAGGCATTAGTTGCACCTATTATTTTCGTTATTCAAAAAGAATACCCCGGTACGTGTCTGCATTGAGCAGCACTCGCAACCGGGGTTTATTATTATATTCAAGCACTGCCTACTCTCTCAACCTATCTCACCGCGTAAAATCATGCTGCCCGATCGTCAGCAGCGTTGGTCTGCTCTTGCTCCACACGGACGTTGCGATCTTCGGGTTGTAATAATACAGCGCACCGTTCGTCGGGTCCGAACCGTTCAGTGCGGCGCGGGCGGCACGATACGACGTTTGGCTCGGCTTCTGGTTGAACTGGCCGTCATCAATCGCGGTAAACTGCCCTTTCTGGAAAATGACCTTCGAAATGGACGACGGGAACTTGTCCGACTGCACACGGTTGAGCACAACCGCGCCGACAGCCACCTGTCCTTCAAACGATTCTCCCCGAGCCTCACCGTGAATCAACTTGGCAAGCTGGCGCAACGTACGACCCTCAGCCTTTATTTTGGCGTTCAGCTTGGTTAACGTCTTCGGGCCAGCGATGCCGTCCGCGCTCAGACCGACATGGCGCTGGAAATTACGTACTGCGCTCTTAGTCACCGTGCCGTAATATCCGGTCAAGCCTGCATTAAAATAACCCAGGTCGCTGAGTTGTTCCTGCAGCCGCAGCACCTGATCACTCTGCACGCCCTGCGCCAGTTTCTGGGCTCCCGCCGAAGGTGCGCCCACCGAGAAGGCCAGGCCTGCTGCCAACAAGCATGTGCCAAGCAGTACAGCCCCCCTCCCCGGGCGTTTGTTGCGTGCTTGGCCGCGCTCCGGCCGCATGGACTCTTCCAAGCTTGCTGCCTGAAGCGTCACCGATGGATGCTCCAGCACATTCGCAGTGATGTTATGCATGTCGTTTGTGTCTATCGTATTTCGCGCGTTTTTCAAGTTTTTGAGTTGAATGAGTTTTTTCAGATCTTTCATCGATTTCAGCTTGTTCATCATTTCGGATTACCTCCACTTCAATGCATCCGGATTGGCTTCATGGATCGTTCATGCCGGTGATCGTTCCACGTTCTATAATCTTAGGCAATGCCGGAAACGAAGTCTATCGGACCGATGGAGCAGAGGCACACGCTCTGAAAACACAACGCAAAAAGGCATGAGTCCTTGGTCACGCCAAGCTCACGCCTTTCTTCTAACATTGCATTAAAACTTGCCCAATCACGTACAACTTAGGCTGACAGACCTGCACAGGGAATGATTGGTTTTCTTATGCCGTCTAATCTTCCAGCTCCTGTCCCTTGGTTTCCCGGCCCAGGAACAATACCGCCGCGGCTCCGACCAGGATGGTGACGAAGAAAATGGTGAAAATCGTGCTGATCTGCACCTCTCGCTGCACTAGCATGCCGACCATGAACGGGGCGATGACACCGCCGATCCGGCCGACCGATGTCGCCAAGCCCACGCCCGTGGAACGCACCGATGTCGGATAGAGCTCCGGACTGTAGGCGTAAAGCCCGCCCCATGCACCGAGGTTGAAGAAGGAAAGGAAAATCCCTGCCGTCAAAATCGCCGCTTCCGTCGTTGCCAATCCAAAGGCGATCGCGCTCACTGCGGTCAGGGTCAGGTAAACGACCAACACAAACTTGCGGCCGAACCGTTCAATGAAATACGCAGCGGTGAAATATCCCGGCAGCTGCGCCAGCGTCATGATCAACACGTACTGGAAGCTCTTCACCAGCGTGAACCCTTTGGCCATCACGACCGAAGGCAGCCACAAGAACATGCCGTAATACGAAAAAATGACGGTAAACCACAGAATCCACAGCATCAGCGTGGTACGGCGATGCGGAACGGACCAGACAGTAGCCACTTTTTCGCGGAACGTCGTTTTGCGGATCGTCGTGTTCTCCTTGAACCGTGGCGGATCCTGGATGACTCTGCGCAAATAAAGCGCATAGATTGCGGGCACCGCACCGATCGCAAAGGCGATGCGCCAGCCGTATTCCGGAATGACAAAGTTCGCCACCAGCGCGGATACGATCCAGCCGCCCGCCCAGAAGCTCTCCAGCAGCACGACGGCCCGGCCGCGTTCCTTGGTCGGAATCGACTCGGATACCAGCGTCGAAGCTACCGGCAGCTCTCCGCCCAGACCGATGCCGGCCACGAGGCGCAGCACGCACAGCACGGCAAATCCGGTGGCGAGCGCGGACAACCCGCTCGCGATCGTAAAAATTAACAGCGTCCAGATCAGGATCGCCCTGCGGCCGTAGCGATCGGCAAGCGCTCCCGCAAGAAGCGCGCCAAGCGCCATGCCGATGGAATTAATGCTGGTGAGCACGCCCACCTGACCTGCGCTCAGGTTCCATTCCTTGGCCAGCGCAGCCACGATGAAGGAGATCATGCCTACCTCCATCGCATCGAACAACCAGCTCATGCCGGCACTGAATAGCAGCTTGCGCTGCTTGGGATTACGCAATACTTCCAGATTGCTCATTCGATCATTGCTCCCTCGATCTCGTAATCGTCATAATGACACTAACCCATTATTATGCAGAATGATCCAGAAAGCAATGAAAAATACGTAGGAATGACCAACCGTTTACAGCCTGGTTGCGGCATTCATCCTGTTAATGGGAGAAAATAAAAAAACAGGATGCAACAACTCCTTGCACCCTGCGCCCTTACCTTCAAATTTGCCCTTTAAAATTTATATTCTGATATAAACCGCAAAAAAAATATCCGCATGTTAATGGAGAGGCAGAACCAATCTGGAGAAGCAGAGCCGTCGCTTGAAAGCCTTCTGAAAGAAAGCTGCGTCGGAAGCATAGACTGTTCTCCGGATTTTCCCTTTGAAAGATGGAATTTGAATAAATCTGGGGATCCCAGCGATCGGAAGATGTTTCTAACTACGTAGTGGCTCCGTGTAAAAATCATTGGTTCAACTGATCTAATCGCTGCGAACCGTGGATAAAGAAACGAGAACCGGGCTGGCAAAATCGGATGCTTCCTCGCCTTTCGGATTATGAAGGCGGAACAGGAACGCATCTCCCGTTTCCGATTCCCACACCATGTAGTCCCACACTCCGTCCTCGCCCGAGGTTTGAAGATACAGCGCCGCAAAGCCCAGCGGATGTTCCACCAGTTCGCCGCTGTAATCGGCCACCTCGCCGTGGGCACCCAGCTCTTTCTCGCCCGCGGCCCGAAGCTCTTCCAGATTGTATCCTTCAGGCAGCGGTTCGATATCTGCATAATAATCAGCGTTTTTTTCCAGCGACAGACGGCCTTTCTCCGCATCAAAAGCAAATCCGTCAAACACGTACAGGGAAAATCCTTCGCCCTGATGAAGCTGGGCGGTCAACGTCTGATTACCTTCCGGCGTCAACAGGCCAAAGCTTTCGCTCTGCGGACGTTCTGTTTCTGTAGCCGACGGTGACGTTCCCTCATGATCCTCACCCGGTTCGTTGCCCGGATTCGGTTCTCCTTCCCCAGCAGAAGGGGAAGACTCGGGCGCCTCCGTATTTTGCGATGGAGCAGATGATTCAGGCGAAGAAGACGGTGCGTTCGTTCCGGAACAAGCCGCAAGCATAAACACCAAGGCCAACATCGGTACGCTCTTCCATACGTTAGATAACGAAATCATGGCAGATCTCCCTTTCGATTCGGTAAGCTCACTTACCTTTGTTACACTTACATACCCAAACGCGCTCTGGGTTAAAAAGGTTACCGATATAAACGAAAATAGGTCCTCGTCCCTCCATTTCCCATATTACAAACCATAAACATCCTTTTAGTTTTTTACCCATATACCTTGCAAGCACTTCATTGGCAATTCAGCCAGAATGCAATGCTCACAAAAAAACGGATCGAACGTTAAGTTCGATCCGGTTTCATGCATCTTTCTATCCTTTCAGCGATCCCGCCGTCATGCCTGCCACAAAATACCGCTGCAGCATGACGAACAGCGCGATCATCGGAACGGCCGTGATCAACACGCCGGCGAGCAGCATCGGATAGTTGGTGACATACTCGCCCCGGAACTGCATCAGCGCAAGCGGCAGCGTCAGCTTGGACTTGCTGCTCAGCATCAGCATCGGAATCAGCAGGTCGTTCCAGACCATCACGAGCAAAAAGGTGGTCGTGGCCGCCAGGGACGGCGCGGCCAGCGGCAGCGCGATGCGGGTATACAGCTTCCACTCACTCGCGCCGTCCATGCTGCCTGCCTCCAAAATTTCGGCATTCAGCATGCGCATGAACCCGGTCAGCATAAAGACGGAAACCGGCATCAGCATCGCGGCGGATACCACGATCAGCCCGGTCAGGCTATCCGACCACCCCAGCGTGCGCGTCAAGGAATAGATCGGCAGCATGCTGACCTGTGAAGGTACGATGAGCCCTGCCACGAACATGGCAAACACCACCTTGCCCACACTGCCTCCCCAACGGACGATGGCGTAGGCGATCATGCTGCTGAGCAGCAGTTCGATCGCAACGGTCGAGAGCGTGACGATCAGGCTGTTGCCAAAGTACTGCCACATCGGCTGGTTGCGAAACATGCCCGTGATGTTATCCCATGTGAACGGGTCCGGCCAGCCGAAGGGGCTCGTGAAGAAATGGCTGCTTGTTTTGAACGACGAGATGAATACAAAGTACAGCGGCACCAGAACGAGCAGTGCATAAATGAGCAGAATCAGGCGGCTAAACCATTTGAACAACTTGAAAACTCCCTTCTGCCTCGGCTCAGTGACGGATGTTCCGATATCAGTAGCTGACGCGATCGGCGCGCAGTGCCTTGAATTGCAAGAGCGTCAGCAGCGCAAGCAATACCAGGAAGATCATGGACCCCGCAGAGGCCAGACCAAACGAGTAACTGCCAAAGGCGGTATGGTAAATGTAGGTCGTCAATATTTCGGTCGCATAGTTGGGTCCACCATCGGTCATCGTGAAGATCAGGTCGAACGCCTTGAACGATTGAATCGTCGTATACGCCACCACAATCGTTGCCGATGGAGCGAGCAGCGGCCAGGTCACGTTGCGGAACACCTGCCATCTGCCGCCTCCGTCCATACGTGCCGCTTCGTACAACTCGGCCGGGATGCTTTGCAGGCCAGCAATGAAAACGATCATCATTTGTCCGGCATGGGCCCACACCTGTACAAATGCAATGGAATAAATCGCGATGGACGGATCGCCGATCCAGTTGCGCGCCATGCTTGTCAGGCCAATCTCATTCAAGCCGTAGTTGATCAAACCGATGGACGGATCATATAAGAAAGCCCAGATCAGGCCGACCGATACCGAGGACAGAATGGCCGGCAGGAAATACAAAGCCCGTAATACAACGCTTCTTTTGCTATTGCGCACGAGCAGCAATGCCAATACCAGCGAAATGAACGTTTGTGCGATGACCACCGTCAGCATGAACTTGACGTTGTTGCCAAAGGCTTTGTGGAAAACGATGCTGCCGAGACTGTCCTTGTAGTTGTCCAACCCCACAAATGCATAGGACGGGGAAACCCCGTCCCAATCCGTAAAGGAGTAGAACAGCCCCGTCAACGTTGGAAATACGAACAGCGCAGCGTACAGCAGCAACCCGGGCAGCAGGAACAGGGATAGCTGAAACCGATTTTTCATGGCTTATTTCCCGATATTCTGATCAATGATCGCCTGGGCTTGCTGCGCCGCCTCTTCGGGAGACGTGCCGCTCAGCACGGCCTGGATCGAGTTGGTGACCGCCTTTTGGTTGTCCCCGTTCAGAATCGTAAAGCGCGGCTGGAATACCGTTTTTTTGCCGGACCAGCCGCCTGCCACCTGCAGCTCCGGCGAATCGTATTTTACGTTGTCCACCGTTACGTTCTGTCCGGTCGCATTGGCATACTCGGCGGCCACGTCGGGCTTGCTCAGGAACTCGATGAACTTCTTCGCTTCCTCCGGATGTTTGGATTTGCTGTTCACTGCCAACATAAATGTGGTGGTATGCACGCCCTCATATTTGGCCTGGTCGGCGCTGACCGTAATCGGAGCAAGCAGCCCTTGTTCCAGATTCGGATTCTGCTGCTTGTTCTGTGCGAGCTGGTACGAACCGCTGGCCAGCATGGCCGCTTTCTCTTGAATGAAGAGCGCTCCGGCCGCAGCGTCTTTCGTTCCGAGCGCGTTCGGCTGGAAATATCCCTTGTCGTTCAATTCTTTGATTTGGGTCAGCGTTTTGACCCAGAATTCGTCGGTCAGCTTGGCTTCGCCGGCTTCTACTTTTGTAAAAATGTCGTCACTCGGCGCATTGTTCATAACCATCGTGTTCATGAATTGCCCTGGTCCGATATCTGCTCCGGCAAAAGCAATCGGAATAATGCCATTATCCTTCAGCGTTTGGGCTGCCTTTAGGAAACCATCCCAGTCTTTCGGCGGCGTGAGGCCGTATTTTTCGAACAGTTTGACATTATAGATCGGCATGTTGTACACGAGCTGGTATGGAATGGCATACTGCTTGCCATCCTTCTGCCCGGCTTCGATCAGTTTCGGATTATAAGACGACAGGAAGGAAGATCCCGTCAGATCGGTGAACAGTCCCGCTTTGGCAAAGGCCTCGAACTGCGCGCCCGGAAACGAAGTAAACACGTCGCCTACCGACCCATCACCCAGCTTGGACTGCACCGTGGACTGATACTGATCGGAAGGAAGGGTCTGCATTTCCACCTTGATGTTCGGGTTCTCCTGCTCGAAGGCGGCAATCGTTTTGTTCAGCGCCTCGGAGTCTTCCCCGCGCCAGTGAATGAAGCTGATCGTCACCTTGCCCGAAGAATCCGAGGAGCCGTTTCCTCCTTCAGCCGCCCCGCTGCCGCAAGCGGACAGCACGATGGACAAGATGAGCAGGCTGACCAAGGGAAGCAGCATTTTTTTATGTTTTTTCATAAACATTGACCTCCAGATGAATAGTGAAATGAATTCGCCAAACCTTATGACTGCGGCTGATGTTGCTTACGCCGTTCGTTCCATTTGCTGTGGATGAGCGGAAGCGTTGTGCGGCCGAAATTCTCAGCCTCTTCCAGGTGCGGGTATCCCGACAGGATGAACGTTTTCACGCCAAGGTCGGCATATTCCAGCAACCGTTCCGCAACCTGGTCCGCCGTACCTACGATCAGAATGGCACCCCCGGAACGAACGACGGACAATCCGGTCCAGAGATTGGGTCCAACAACAAACTGCTGTTTCTCGGACAACTCCCGCAGCTCGTTCTGTCTGCGCTGATTGGTAGCATCTGTCTCGGCAAATGCCGCCTTCGCTTTTTCGATCGCTTCAGGCGGCACCTTGCTGATAATCTCCCACGCGGCGGCCCATGCTTCTTCTTCGGTTTCACGCACGAGCACTTGTGCCCGCATGCCGTAACGCATGTCGCGCTTCTGCCCCGTCTCCTGACGGATCTGCTCGCGGATCGTTTCAATTTCTTCGATCTGTTCCTGAATCCAGTCGTGCGGTTCTCCCCACATCAGGAACGTGTCCGCATGTTCCACCGCAATGCGTTTGGCAATGGGCGAGCTGCCTCCCAAATAAAAGGGCGGGTGCGGGTTTTGCACCGTTTCCGGCATGCCTACCGGCGTTTTGAAGTGGTAATATTTCCCGTTAAACTCCGTCTGTGATCCCTGCTCTTCTTCGCCTGCTCCGCTGCCTGCAAATTCCGTCAGGTTCAGGCCGGATGCCTGGGTCCAGGAACGTTTCATCACTTCCATGTATTCGCTCGCCCGTTCATAACGTTCATCATGGGCATGAGCGAGCGGATCGCCGAGCTCTTCCAAATCTTTGACCGAACTTCCGGTGACCACGTTGATCATGGCCCGTCCGCCGGACAGCTGATCCAGAGCCGCCCCCATCCGGGCAGCGAGTACAGGAGCCACCAACCCGGGCCGCACGGCGACGAGCGGGCGCAATGTCTGCGTATGGCTCATGACGGCCGAGCCGACGACCCATGCGTCCAGACACGCTCCGCCCGTCGGAATCAACACAAATTCAAAACCGGCCGTTTCCGCCGTCTGAGCGACCTGCACCAGGTAATCCAGGCTTGGCTCTCTTTCCGGCGCAACGCCTACATATTTTCCGTCTCCCGCCGTCGGCAAAAACCAGCCGAACGACAATTCCTCGCGTTTGCTCTCTTCGTGTTTACTCAACATGGTCATTCCTTTCATCCGATAATCCATCTGAAATGATATAAGTTGAACCAATGATTCTTACACGAAGTCACCACGCGGTCCGAACCATCTTCCGATTGGCATTATCCGGTCGCCATTATCTCAGATTTTTTTGATCCCCTTCGTATTTGTGTCATTGTTTCGTTCAACTTATATAGCTACTCATCGCTTCTGATCATCATATTCTCAAATGCCTATTAGTTAACTTGGTTTAATAAGGTATGCACATCATAACAATTGATTTGTCTGTGATCAATGTCATTTTACGACAACTTAAATTTGTCATTTTGTGGTCAATATAAAAAACGAGACGGATTCCATCTTGAATATATACAAAACCCACCTGTATAATAGGTTATATACTTCTAGGGATAAAAGAGGTGTTCCCATGATCGAGCGCATGAAGGAGGATCACCACGAATTTTTGGATATCATTTTTTTCACTCCATCCGAATTCGAAAAATCCGGCGGAGCCTGGCCGATCCGTATCGGCCGCAACATGGCCAAAACCAACTATCACATTGGACCACGGACCACGCCGTTCCATTATTTGTTGTTCGTGCTGGAGGGCGAGGGTACATTCATTCAGAACGGGCAGCGTCATGCACTGCGTCCGAGAGATGCCTTCTGTCTTTTTCCCCACGTCACGCACGAATACTGGACCCATCCGGAAGAACCTTTGCAAAAAATATTCATCGCTTTCGACGGAAAACTCGCGACCGAGTTGCTCTCGCGCATCGGCCTTACGCCCGACTCCCCGCACCGCTCAGGCGTACTCACGCCGGAAACAGCAAATGGCATGCGTGCTTTCATGGAGGAAGTGCGCGAGCCCAAAGGAGGTTCAAGCGACCTGGGCCGGCTTACCCGTTTTCTGGGGCTATTCGACCGGATCAGCCGTTCACCGGCAGCCCGTGAGCTTCAGCCCGACGTCTCCATCCCCTGGCTTCAAAAAGGCAAGGAGTACATGGACATTCATTTTGCGGGAGGCATTACGGTGGAAGGCGTATCGGCGCATGCCGGGGTGGATCGCACCCATTTCGCGAAACAGTTCCGCAAAGCTTACGGTCTTTCTCCCGTGCAGTATATCCAACAGCTCAAAATGAACCAGGCCAAGCGTTTGCTTGTTCAGACACCGCTGACGTTAACCGAAGTCGCGCACTCGGTCGGTTATCCGGACTTGTTTTCGTTCTCCAAAGCGTTCAAAAAGCAGGTCGGGCAGCCGCCCAACCGCTACCGCATGATGGAGCGCAGCCAACGCTGACCCACCGTGTTTCTTGCATACACCATGACAAAAAGACAAGCTTCCTTATCCTAAGGAAAGCTTGTCTTCGAATGCCACTTCCGCTTGCGTATATCAGCGATGTTCTTCCTTGGTGCCTTTTGCCAGAGGAATGCCGTTTTTCTTGGCATACCAGGCTTGGTAATGATGGATTGCCACCCCTGCAAAAGACGAATGTTCCTTTCCAAGGCGGAACACGTTCGCAATCTCTTCATCCATATTGCTCAGCGTTTTGTTGTAGAAGGTCAGATGCTCCCCTTCATGCGTGTCCCCGAGTTCAGCGCCGATCCACACCTTTTTGCCGAGTTCATCCGCTTCGTCGAGCTCCTCGCGGGAAAGGTCATACATCTGCTGTCCGCTGTCCCGGTAAGCCATGATGGCCACGGCGTCGAAGCGGTTAATGATCCAGCGGCTGAGCGTGCCGCCGCCATTTGCCGCTTCGCGCCCATCCAGCCAGAACGGGATCGCCGCGCTCATGTACAATCCCGCTTCCTTGCCCTCAGCGGTCCAAGCGCTCATATTGTCCTGCCATTCCGCAATGACTTCACTCTGCTCTTGCTCCCAGCGCTGAAGCTGATACGGCTCCACGTCGAATTGAATGCCCGTGAACCGTTCTTCCGGTGCTGATGCCTCATTATAGGCCTTTACTTTGTCCACGAACGCAAGACCCTCTTCGCGCTTCTCCGTATAAGCCCAATCCGCATGGCCGTTCAACGCATGCACTTCCATTCCGGCCTTGTGCGCGGCAGCAACGAAATGGCGGTATGCATCCTCCGTGACCTCATCCTGCAGCTGCAAGAAAATGACTTCAATCCCCTGCTCTTTCGTGAACGCAATGATCTCCGGCGTTTGCTCGGCAATGATCGACGCATCCCACAGCCAGGTCGACTTATGCTCCTCGGTTGCGAACCACCGGAAGAGCCAGGGCAGGAGCAGCAGGCAGAACGTCAGTGCCAGCACAGCCCATTTTGCCTTGGCCGGCATCTTGCCCTTGAATGTCATCGGCTTTAGACGAGCAGCGCTTCGCTATGTTCGAGCACAGGATGTTGAATGGAATGGCCAATTTTGTAAATATGCGGCTGCGTGTAGCTGCGGAACGCATTGCGCGTGTCCAGAATCGGCACGCCGAGGTCGGCAATGTCGCCATACGGCAGGTCTTTATGGTTCGTGATCAGCACGATGCAGTCATATTTCTTGAACTGCTCCAGGCTGAACGGCACGCTTGGCACGGTCTCTCCATGCTTGTCGCGGAAGGAAGCGGCATATGGATCATAGTAGCTGACGTTGGCTCCGCTCTCTTTGAACAGCTCGTATACCTCAAGTCCCGGGGATTCACGCAAGTCCGCAATGTTAGGCTTGTACGCCATGCCGAGCAGCAGCACGTTCGAATTGCGCACCGACTTCGCGTATTCGTTCAGAATGACGGAGGCTTTGTTCAGCACGTAATACGGCATGTTGTCATTGGTGGACTGCGCCAGTTCAATGAATTTGCTGTAGAAACGGAAGCCCTTCGCTTTCCAGGACAGGTACATCGGGTCGAGCGGGATGCAGTGGCCTCCAATGCCCGGGCCCGGGTAGAACGGCATGAATCCGAACGGCTTCGTCGCCGCCGCGTCGATGACTTCCCAAATATCGATGCCCATGCGGTCGCACATCATCGCCATTTCGTTCACAAACGCGATGTTAACGCTGCGGAACGTGTTTTCGAGCAGTTTGGACATTTCGGCCACTTTCGGGGAGGATACCGGAACGACGGTTTGCACGTATTTGCTGTACAGTGCCGTTCCGAGCTTCAGGCACGATTCTGTCGTGCCTCCGATGACCTTCGGCGTATTGAACGTCGTGAAACGTCCGTTGGACGGGTCCACCCGTTCCGGCGAGAAGCACAGGAAATAGTCTTTGCCTGCTTCATGCCCGATCTTGTCCAACTCCTGCTGGATGAGCTCTTCGGTCGTTCCCGGGTAGGTCGTGCTTTCGAGCGTGATCAGCATGCCTGGCTTCATGTGCCGTTTGATCTGGTCCACAACCGTTTCGATGTAGGAGGTATCCGGGTCCTGATTCTCGCTCAGCGGCGTAGGCACGCAGATGCTGAGCGCATCGATCACGCGCAGCAGGCTGTAATCCGTCGTCGGCTGGAAACGGCCGGTTTGCATCACCTTTTTCAACTCGTCGGACGAAATGTCATGAATGTAGGAATCGCCATGATAGATACGATCCACCTTCGATGCATCCAGGTCGATGCCGATGACCGTGAAGCCCTGATTGACCATTTCCACGGCCAGCGGCAGACCTACGTAACCGAGCCCGACAACGCCGAGCACCGCTTCTTTATTCTCAATTGCATTCAGTAAAGTGTGAACATGCTGATTCTCCATGGTATTCCCTCCAGGCTGTATTTTTGGTTTTTTTGTATTTATATAAGCCGAAAGAATGCTTCGCACCAAGACACTTCGAGTACAGTACCATCTTCTGATCGCCGTTATCTCCTTATTTTGTTGAATCCCCTTTTGCTAAGGGGAAAATCCGGGGATAAGTTTATGCTTCCGATGCAGCTTTCTTTCAGAAAGCTTTTAGGCGACCGCTTCGCTTCTCCAGATTGGTTCTGCCTCTCCGTTAACGTGTGTATGTTTTTTGCGGTTTATATAAATATGTGTTCGTAGTATGTCTCGGCAGACGCTGGTTTCCTGCTGTTATGCACTGTTCGTGGTTGATTGTCGATCATCCGAACCAACTCAGTGCAGGCACCGCCGGATTCTCGCATCCAGTTCCACCGGGGAGAACGGTTTGGTCATATAGTCATTCACGCCGCTGCTGAAGCATTGGCTGATCGTTTCCTCCACTCTTTGCTCGGTTAACACCACGATTTTGGGCGGGTGTTCCACCTCCAGTTTCTGAATGTGGTGAATAAACGGGAGACCATCGATGCCGTACAAGTTCAGTTCGGTTAACACCAGGTCAGGCTCCACCTTTCCGATCAGTTCGAGCGCTGCGAGTCCATCCACCGCTTCGTAGGTTTCGTACCCCTGCATCTTCAGCCGCAATTGCAAAAATTCGCGGATCGTCGGATCATTATCGACAATCAGGATACGCTCCGCCCGTTCTGCCATCTGATCCGGCGTATAGATCTGGATGTCGGCGGAATCGACCCGTCGGGCGGATTCCGCCATTTGCTGGATGACCGCCTGGGACGGCCGATCCTTGTCCTTGAAGCTGGCTACCGCGATCTGCGGCCGTGCTCCCGGAACGGTTTCCAGCAAATGTTGTTTGATGCAAAGACCCTCATAGTGGACCTCATCCAACAGCAGACCTGGCAGCAGCACGCCAACCGTTTGGGTTGTGCCATCCTGCCATAACTGGAAGCCATACTCGTTCGTTCGCTCCAGATACGTTCGGACCTGCTGCTCCGGCGGGGATTGCCCTGCACAATGGATGAACATGAGGCCGCATGCTCCGGCCCCGATTCCCTTTACTTCCTGCTCCATGCTTCGGTACACGTTCGCGGCAGCTTCGCGCTGCAATGTCGCCGCATTCGACATGTTTTCTCCACCCTTCTCCTTTGGTTATCTATCATGGTCTTGCCGTATTGCTTCCGTTAACACCGGCTTGCCTGAACCCGGATCATGATTGGATCACGGCGGGAACTCAAGCCGCTTCGGTTGTGTCCTTGCTTTCTTCGGACCAGCTCTGACGCGTCATCGTGCCCCAGGAGTTGTTGTTTTGCAAAAACTGGATGTGCCCCTGCAATCTCCACAACACGCCGAGCTGATGGTAACCGACGAATTTCAAGGCCGAGAATACAAGCATCTTGCCCAGATCGGACAGCTTGTTGTAACGTCTGAATGCGATCTCCTCCAGAATGAGCGCCCCGATGCTCAGCAGATAACCGCTCACCAGGTTGAGCGTGCCGAACAATACGAGGATCGGCCACTGTGTCATGTCCAGCAGCACATATCCAACCAGTGCCAGCAAACCGGTAATCCGGAAGTAGGGGTTCAGCGCTTCAAAAATGACGTTATACGGCATCGTGATGAGTCCCATCACCTTGTACTTCGGATTGAACAGCATGCCGCGGTTTTCCAGCATGTTTTTAAGGTTTCCGCGTCCCCAGCGCTTGCGCTGGCTGGACAGGATACGGTAAGAATCCGGCGCTTGGGTCCAGCAAACGGCCTCGGGACAGAACGCCACGCGGTATTTCAATTTATTTTCCAGCATGTAGCGATGCAGCTTGATAATGATGTTCATGTCCTCGCCCGGATACCCGTCGCGATATCCGCCGACGGCAATGACGTAATCCTTGCGGAACAGGCCGAAGGCTCCCGAGACAATGATCAGGCCATTGATATGGCTCCAGCCGATCCGGCCTCCCAAAAATGCTTTGAGATACTCGATGGACTGGAACATCGGCCACATTTTGCGCGGCAGCGAAACGTCCTGCACGGCCCCGTTCTCGATTTTGCAGCCGTTGGCGATGCGTACATCGCCTCCGATGGCCACCGTTTCTTCCGGATTCTCCATGTACATGCGCGCCATGCGAATCAGGGCGTCCTTTTCGAGCAAGGAGTCGGCATCGATAGAAGAAATGAGCGGATAATGCGACAAGTTGATGCCCGCATTCAGCGAATCGGCCTTGCCTCCGTTTTCTTTGTCGATGACGTACAGTCCCGGGAACTCGGGGTTGTGATAAATGCCGCGAATCGTCTGGCAAGGAATCTTGCCCCGAACCTGGGCATTGGATATCGGTTTTAGCTTGTATTCTTTCAGCAGCAGCTTCAGCGTATTGTCGCTGGAACCGTCATTGACCACGATGACCTCATACGTCGGATAATTGAGCGTCATCAGGCAGTTTACATTTTCGATAATCGTGAGTTCCTCATTGTATGCCGGTACCAGGAGAGAAACGGAAGGCACCAGCTGCGAACCGGACAATGTGTTGTACTTCGAATAATTCGATCGTCTGAAGATGGTCCAGATGTTGCGGAATGACAGGGCCATAATCGAAAAATAAAGCGTATTGACAAAGACGACGTAATAAATCGCCACCATGCCGTAAATGAACAGCAGATCCCTAAGCAGTGTAATCCCCTCCTAACGCGGCTACGCCTGCGCGTTTCTTGTTTGTCCTGCCGGCTTTCATGGGACCAAAATACCGCTCGTACAACAGTCGTTTTTGGTTATGTGCAATCATCTGCTCCACGCCGCGATCGCCGGGTCCGGGATGCTGCATGATGCTCTCGACGTGCTGTTTGGCAATCTCGCGTTCGGCTCCCGTTCCATGCATGGCCGCCTGGCACAGCGCCTCGAATCCCGGTTCGCCCAACTTGCCGAGGCTCTCCGCGCTGTTATGACGCACACCCCAGTCTTCGTCGCGCAGCGCCTTGCGCAGCAATGGAATGCTGCCCGCGGCATGCTTGGAACCAAGCGCCTGCGCCACTTCGGCGCGCACTTCCGGGCTCTCGTCCTGCATCAGCCGGAGAATGGTTTCATCGCTTAACGTCGGACTTGCGCTGAGATACAGCTTCACCGCTTCGGCACGCACGTCCTGATGCTCCGCACCGACCAGCTTGCCTAGCGCAGGCATCACTTCCGGTACTGCCTGTCCCCACATGGCGACAAGGCCTACCTTCACAAAATCCGGCTTGTCCGATTCAAGCAGCTCGATCAACAGTTTGCTGGGGTCCAGACGGGTTTCCAGCAAGATATCCGCCGCCAGGTGGTGAATCGATTTGCCCTTGGTCAGCAGCAGCTCCAGCATCTCCTTCAGTTCACCCTGGCGTGCGGAACATCTTGCGATCGAGCGGGCGATCATAATCGCCATCGGTCCCGGCTTCTCGTCCCGGAGCAGTTCCATCAGACCCGGCACCGCCTCGGGACAGCGCATGCCTCCCAGGCGGTATGCCGCATCGATCTGGCGTCCGTAACGCAGCCTGCCGAGCTCCTTCAAATCCTGTTCCACCATGCCGGCTTCCCGGCACAATGCAATCAGCTTGTCGCGGTACTCGCCTTTAAACTGGTCGATCCATTCGATGAGCCTGTTTTGAATCACCCGCCTTTCGAGCGGAGCCAGTTTGCCTGGCGGCAAACGCAGCGGACGTTGTTCCGCCAGCGCTGCCTGCAAATACGCGAAGTAGTCGCGCTGCTTTTGCTCATAGTACTGCGCCTTGCGCTCTTTGCCGTTATGGGATATTTTCATCGCAAACAGCAGAATGACCCCGATCACGACAAGCGCCGCACAAATGTATAGAAACAGGTAGGCCAAAGCCAAATTCGAAAACATGTGACAAAGCCCTCCTCATTCTTTTTTCTTAGTTATTCGCCTTGAAAACTAGGTATTTGTTCGAAGCGTTCCCGCATGGCATCATAGCTCAGCTTCAGGCGTTCGCTGTAGTTTACTTGTTCCCACGGTTTCCAGCTGTAGACCGGCAGCGTCCGTAAATCCAGCGTATTTTTCTCACCGCCTGGCCATGCAACTTTTCCGGTGGCACGATCCGTCAACCATGGAACGATGGTGATGCCTTGGGTCGTTTCCGTCTCAAATGTTCTTCCTCCCGGCAGCGGTCCGTATTGGATGACTTGCAGGGAGCTTGGATCGCCGAAACCGAGCAGCATCCACGGAATTCGCATTTCCACCTGGTTCCCGCTATACTGCCAAGCGGTTAGCGAATCTTCGTCCGCTTGGCCTGGAGCGTTGGTGCCACGTTTCAATATGCCCACCTCGGCATCGAGGAACGGATGTGCAGATCGTGTATCGGGCGGAGTCATGGTCAGGCTGACCGCCAGTTTCCAAGGCTGAAACGGATCATCGGATAACTCCTCTTCCTTGGGAAGCATATTGTAGCCGTCTTTCCCGTACAAGCGCCTGTTGAAATCATAGTCCCGCGCGATTTCCACTTCGGATTCGTCATCCTTGCCCAGCGTGATCACCGTTTCCAGACCGTCGCTCATCGTCCGGCCCGGAAGGCGCTTGCCTGGCTGATTGCCGCCGGTCAGCGTGTTCGTGCCAAGACGGAGCAGCGTTTGCTTCGGATCGAATGGCTTGTCCAGCGTCACGCCAATGTACAGGTAGGCTTCGTCATGGGTCATTCGGATTTGCTGAATGCCTTCCACCTTGCCCTGCCAAACGTTGACCTCGCCTTCTTGCAGCGCGTCCCAATCATCCAGCTTGCCGTCGATGGTCAATCGATCCTGTTTGCCGGGATCCATGGCGAGCAAGCCGAACATCTTCTCGTTGGTCAGTACATTAAGCCAATACGCGCGCCGATCCGCCGGAATTTCAAACGGCATCGTGTTCCACGTTTTTTTGAACCATTCGTCCTGCCACATGAACAAGATGGCTCCCGCGTACCCTTCGTCGTAAATATCCTGGGTCAGCGAAGCGTCGATCTCGCCTTGCTCGGTCTCATTGTGTCCCCCTTGGTCCCTTCCGCCCATGCCCAGATGGGAAATGCCAAGCGAGGAAGGAACGCCGTATTCTGTAATCATTACAGGCATATCCGAAAACTCGGCTTTGAGTTTGCGCAAATAACTTTTGTACGTATTGTACTCCCCGTTTTCATCCTTGATGGTCTGCAGCGTCTGATCCGTATGGAACAAATCGGGATAATACGGATACACGTGATACGCCGCGAAATATCCCCCTTGCCAATCCACCGGCTTAATGTGGCGGGCATCCACGCTGACAAGATCCTCCTCGTACAACGGTTCTCCCGGATGTTCGAGCACATCGGTCGTCACCCAGTTGGTGAAGGTGACCGGATGTTCCCAGCCGTATGTTTTCTCCAATCCGGCGGTGTAATCCAGCAGTTCAGCCAACCAGTTCTCGAACGGCGAAGCATCCGCCGTGCCCGCAAACTGGGCTCCCTTGTACTGCGGAACATCCGCATGCTTGGCATTGGTATTCTCCACCATGGTCGGGTCCCATTCCGTGCCCACATGCCAGGCCATCAAATATTTCCCCGCATCGGCCGTATATTCCCCGCTCGAAGCCCCTTGCTTCTCGGGAACGTCCGCATCCCCGTAAACGGCGGAAACCGCCTTTTCGATTTCCTGTTTGAACGTCTGCACGATGTGGTCGGCATAGGCGTCCTTGCCCTCGATCAACTGCTCCTCCGGCGACCATATGCCCTGTATAAAATATAACGGTTGCTCGCGGCCGCGATTGTAATCGACCAAAGCCGAGTAAAAAATCGGTTCATGGACCGTATAAATCCGGATCACATTGGCGCCCAGCTCCTGAATCTGCCCGAACCACCTCTGATAATCCTCCTTGGTCAGCGGAAACTCTCCCGGATAATGGCCCGGCGACGTTGCGCCCAAATTCACGCCTTTGACGAACATTTCCCGCCATATGCCATCCTGGCCATACTCCATGAACTTGGCTCCCTCGGTCTTGAACTTCATTTCCGCACCATTCTCCGCCGTGTACGTCGCGAGCCGGGGCTGCATAAACTGCCAGCCTGCCAGCACTCCGCCGGCCAGCACTGCCGTCCCAGCCAGCAACGTCAGCATCCAGCGCTTTCGTCTTCGTCTGCTCATGGCCTTCGATTGCCCACCTCACTATTATGCAATTTATCCTCACGCCTCTTTTTTTGCAGAAACCAGGAGGAACGCGGAATTTCTCGCATTCATGCTCGTTGACATCGTTCGGGATGTCTGCGGTGTAGTCTCACTATAGCGCCAAGACTCTGCTTTTGTAACTAGGCTGATGGAAGCAAACCTGAAAATGAAACATTTTGCCTATTATTCTCAAAAAATCAAGTAATTGAGCGTTTTGAGAAGCCTGCACCATCCATGAAAACAAAGCATGCATCGCCGCGATTGAGCACCCGTCCACATCTTTTCTTTCAGCCGTGTCCCCGCCCGAGGATGTTATGTGTATGGCGGGTTGAAGCTGACGTCAATCTTGGACGCTTACCCCATTAAACGCCTGTCATGTTGTAAAGTTGCGCTTTATTTTTACAGTATTAACCATAAAGATTACAAAATTGATACTATAGTCCGATAACGCAGCAGCGGAAAACCGCATGGCATCAAGGTTTTCTGAAAAGAGCAGAAAATGAAAAAAAGGACATCAGTCCCCCTATGGGACCGTGTCCTTGATCATATTTCTTTACAAACATCAAAACGACCGCCCAGACATCGCCCAGAGGTCACAGATAGATAACATATAATGTAAAAACACACTTCTTATTCCCTATATTTCTCCGTTTTCGCTCTTCTGCCCATCCCCTTTCCCATTTGCAAATAATTCCGGTTGTCGCAAGAAGCATTCTCGGATATGCTTATAAAAAGAGAACACTTGTTCTATACTATGGATAAATGATCATATACTACACTGTTCGCACGTCTAAAGACGCCGCGATCCTGCAGGCCCGATGTTCATTCGGAATATCCTGCCCACCAATGGACAAAGGAGAGAATCGCATGGAACGCCAAAAGGGGCCTGTCATTATGCTGGCCGACTGCCAGTCATTTTATGCCAGCGTGGAGAAATCGGCACATCCCGAATATAAGGACCGTCCCCTGGTGGTAGCGGGTGACCCCGCCCGCCGTTCGGGCATCATTCTGGCAGCTTGCCCTCTCGCCAAGTCGTACGGCATTACGACGGCCGAACGGCTGGGCGAAGCCTTGGCCAAGTGTCCGGACGTCGTCGTCATCCGCCCGCGGATGGCCGAATACATTCGGGTGTCGCTGCACATTACGAACATTCTGCAGTCCTATACCGACCTGGTCGAGCCCTACAGCATTGATGAACAGTTTCTGGATGTCACCGGAAGTCTGGACTTGTTCGGCGACCCGGAAACGATTGCCCGCAGCATTCAGGCACGGGTCATGGATGAGACGGGCGTACGGATTCGCATCGGCATCAGCGATACCAAGGTCGTGAGCAAGATGGCCTGCGACCTTTTCGCCAAAAAAATGCCTGGCGGCATCTGCACCCTGCCCCGGAAGGATATGCCGGCACTGTTATGGCCTAAACCCGTCCGGGACATGTTCATGGTTGGCTCCCGAATGGCAAAGCATCTGTACAACATGGGCATTCATACGATTGGCGACCTCGCGCAGACCCCTTTGCCCCGGCTGAGGGAACGCTGGGGAGTGAACGGCGAGGTGCTCTGGCGCATTGCCCGCGGCATCGACGATTCGCCCGTAAGGCCAGGAACCTATGCCCATCAGCAGCAAGGGATCGGCCACCAAATGACGCTGCCCCGGGACTACGATACTTGGGCGGATATTAAG
The DNA here is from genome assembly GCF_037969725.1 of Paenibacillus sp. FSL W8-0426. Taxonomy (NCBI): domain Bacteria; kingdom Bacillati; phylum Bacillota; class Bacilli; order Caryophanales; family Paenibacillaceae; genus Paenibacillus; species Paenibacillus sp. FSL W8-0426. Next base: position 4,562,263 of record NZ_CP150203.1, read on the forward strand.
GTCGTGCTGCTGGAATTAGCCGAACTGGTATGCAGGCGTGCCCGGGACAAAGCGCTCATGGGGCAGGTTGTGTCGGTCGGCTGCCGGGGGCATGATTTCGATCGGCCCACCGGTTTCTCCCGCCAAATGAAGGTGGGGGAGCCCACCAACATCACGGACGAAGTCTATGATGCTGCGGCCGCACTCTTCTTGCGCCACTGGGACGGTCTGCCCATCCGCCGCATCGGCGTATCCTTGACAGGTCTTATGTCGGATGCCGAAGTACAGCTCTCCTGGTTCGATGGACGGGATCGCAAGCGGGAACTGGAACGGGCCACGGACGGCATCAAACGCAAATTCGGGGACACCGCCATCATGCGTGCTTCCTCGCTGAATGCATCCGGGCAGGCTCAGGATCGTGCCCACAAAATCGGAGGTCATTACAAATGAGCAAAAAATTACAGCATAACGGGTTATTCGAATCTTCGCGCATGATGCTTCCCGAACATCGGGAGGCCTATATTTTGCATCAGGAGCGCCTCGCTCCCCGCAGCCGTCCTTCCCTCGATATGCAGGCGGCCGAGGAAATGTCGCGTTTGCTTAGCAGTTCCATGGTGCTGGGAGACCGAATCACGATCACCTTGTTCCACGAATACGACGATGTGCGCGTGACCGGTCAGGTCGTTCGTTTGGACCGTCCTGCACGTACGCTCCGCATGCAGACGGAAGACGGGATGCGTGATGTGCAGATGAATCTCATTACGGATGTTGCTCTGGCGGACTAGACGCATCCATCTCTTCCGTAATCAGGAAACAGGTTCTTGCTTTGAAGAAGATGGGCCCGTAGGTACTTGGACTTGGCTCGACCTTGATCCGGAAACCGGATGCGGTCATCGAGAAGGTGCGGTCAAACGAGGAATGAAACAGGCCGGGTTACGGGTCGCGATGGAATGATGGCAGTAACTGCAATATATAAGAAGCCTGATGCCCGGCTTGCAGGACCGTGTGCCTAGCATGCCAAACCTTTGATGTGTCGCAGCCTGCTCCCTGCACCGGCATCCATCGCTCGTTCGAAAGAAGCAATTTGGTCCGTGACGGTTTTTCAGGCTGCCACCAAGGGTAATGATAAAGTTACGGCTTCAGCTCGGCTTCAATCAGAACATGCTCCACTGAAATTCCTTCGACAAACGTTCCAACAAATGTACGCCCGCGATGCTGTTGCCCTTCCGGTTCAGTGCAGGACCTACCAGGCCGATGCCGAATTGCCCCGGAACCAGGGTCAGAATGCCTCCGGACACCCCGCTTTTGGCCGGCAATCCGACCTGAATCGCAAATTCGCCGGACGCGTTGTACATGCCGCAGGTGGTCATGAACGTTTTGGCAATTTGCACATAACGGCGCGGAATCAGTTCTTCCCCGCTAATGGGATCGGTTCCGTCATAAGCAAGCACCAGCGCCATGCGGGCCAAATCCGTACAGGTTACCTCAATCGAGCAGTGGCGGAAATACACGGCCAGCACATCTTCCACATCGTCCTTAAGCACGCCGTTATGCTTCAGGAAGTAGGCGAGCGACCGGTTCAGATGTCCGGTTTCCGACTCGGATTGAAATACGGCTTCGTCGTAGCCCAACCGGTCGTTATGCGCCAATTTCCGAAAAAAATCCAAAATGCGCTGCGATTTTTCCGTTTTGCAATCCCCGGCGACGAGAGAAGACACGGTAATGGCACCGGCGTTAATCAGCGGATTAAACGGAATGCCGGGTTCGACCAGCTCCAGCTTGATCATCGAATTGTAGTCATCTCCGGTAGGTTCCATGCCCACATTGAAAAAGACGGCCTCTTCTCCATGGTCCATCAAGGCCAGAATCAAGGTAAACACTTTGGAAATGCTCTGCATCGTAAACGTCACGCCGCAATCTCCTGCCGACACGCTCCGGCCCTCGGCGTCCATGATATGAATGCCCAGACCGTCAGGCGAAGCCTTGGCCAACTCGGGGATATACGAGGCGACTTTCCCTTGTCCTGTATGCAAGCGGCTGGTCTCCAACCATTCCGGCAAGAGCAGATTCAAGCGTTCCATCGTTGTGTTGCTCACTTCCATCTCCTCCAACTCCTTCTGATGTCTATGTATCACGCCCTAGATTTGGTGTAATCTCTATCTTTGACGTGTCAAATCCAATTCCAATATTTCACCCGGGAGACCGTCGTAATCGCCCACCCACACTGAAGCAAACTGCTGTTTCGTCAAAATACGGCGCGAAGCTGCATTCGAAGGATCAATAATGGCGTATAATACGCCAATTTGCCTATATTCTAAGGTAGCCTGTTCAATCAGGCGTGCAGCAATTTTGGTGCCATACCCTTTTCCCCAGTGCTCCGGCAAAATCATGTAACCCAACTCGGCCCGTGCCGGATCGGTTGCATCCGGAATCAGTTTCGCATAACCAACAGCGACTCCGGCAGTATCCATTACCCGATAATATCCGCCAATATGCCCGGCATTATAATCAAGCATCTGCGCGAACTGCGTTCGGGCTTCGGGTTCGGGCGTCGTGCACTCCGTGATCTGTTTCATGACTTCCATATTGGAGACAAGCGCGTAATAGTCATCGAAATGGGATGCGGCATATTTGACGAACTTCATTTATGTCCTCCTTTTGTACAGACACCAACCCGTACTGCGATGATGTAGATAGAGTATATCAGATGCCATATCATCCGTGCACGCCCGGAGAAAAGAAATTGGATACGACATGCAAAACAGGCGACCTCATGCGAAGCCGCCTGTTTTCTTTCATACGATCTATATCTGTTTGACTCTATTTTGCCGAATCGATGATTTGGATAGTATCTTCAACTCGCCCGGGAAGAAGGATTAAAGCTCATTTTCCGTTCGCGCTGTCTCATACGGCGGCTTTGACCCGGGGGCATAACGATCAGCGCAAGCAGCAGCGAGATGGCGCAAAGTACGGCAATGACGATAAACGTCAGATGAAATCCGCCCAGCATGGCGCTAATGAACGACCCGGCCAGTGCGCCAAAACCAAACCCCTGGTAGATGACGCCGTAGTTTTTGCTTTGATTCTTCAGCCCGAAGTAATCGGCCACAATGGCTGGGAAGACGGTGATGTTTCCGCCGAAACAGAAGGCCACGGCTGCCACGCAGGCAAAGAAGATGCCAAAGTTCAATGGAACCAGGCTTAACGTCATAACGGCGATGGCCGTCACGAGCAAAGCACCGGCAATGACTTTCATGCGCCCCACTTTGTCCGAAAGCGCCCCCAAAATAATGCGTCCAGCGGTATTAAAAATCGCGACCATCGCGACCGCATTCGCCGCAGTAGCCACGTCCAGCCCGGCCAATTGTACGCCAATGTCTTTGACGATGCCGATCAGGTACAGGCCGCTCATGCAAGCCGTGAAAAAGATGACGAACAACATGTACGCTTCTTTCGTACGCAGCATTTCTTTCACCGTATATTGATGGCGCGCATTCACCTGTGCCGTTCCTTGGGCCGTATCGGCAGAACCCTGCTCACGCATAACGGCTTCCCGAATCAGGAACGAACCTGCCACGATCAGCACCAAAACGATGATTCCCCAATACATGAATGCCTGCGCGGGACCAACCGAACCGATCAGCGCCGAGTTCACGTATTTGAAGAGCAAACTTCCCGTGCCGAAAGCACCCACCGAGATTCCCGAAATGAGTCCTTTGCGCTCGGGAAACCATTTGATCAGATTGGACAGCGACGTAATGTAGGCCGTACCGTCGGCGAAACCGACCACGAAACCGGCCAAAATATAAAGCAGCGTCAACGAGCTGGCTTGCGAGCTAAGCATAAGTCCCAGCCCAAGCACTACCCCGGCGATGCGGATAAGTCGTCTCAATCCCATTCGTTCCTGCAGTCTGCCGGCAAACAAGGTTGCGAATGCCAACGCAAAACTGGTGATCGAAAACGTAATCGCAACCGAGCTGACATCCCAGCCGAAGCGATCGGCCAGCGGTTGGTTGAATAAACTCCAAGTGTATATGGTTCCCAGTCCCATCTGTACAATGATGGTGCCAAGCACGATGAGCCACCGGTTCACGTTGATTGTTGTAGTGTCGGATTTAGCTCCGGATGAAATTGCCGCATTCATGATGATCTCCCCTTTATGGACGTCTGCTTCTCTGAATACCTTTCCTTTACAAACCCATCATACATGAAAGGGGATTCATAACGTCCATTTCGGCATGAGTTGCATCAAATGCGGAATGAATTGCCGTCAAATACGCATGAGCTGCCTGAATTCTTTGACCTTTCCGCGGCTGACCGGAACTTCGGCCTCCAGATCCCGCAAGCGAAGCAGGTACGTATTGTTGAACCAGGGCACGATTTCGCGAATCTGGGACAGATTGACCAAATACGAGCGATGGCACCGGAAGAACATTTCCTGAGGCAAACGTGCGTGAAAATCCGAAATGCTGACAGGCATCGTGTACTCCCCGCTTTTGGCATACACCTTCGTGACCTTCTCTTGCGCTTCCGCATAATAAATGTCCGCCGGATCCGTGACGATGATGTTGTCATTGCGCAGCAAATTGATTTTGCCGCTTGTTACGCTCGTGCCTTGTACAGCAGCGGAATGCGTTCCAGTTCCAGCATGCTTTTCTCCGGAACTCGTTCCCCCTTCCCCCACATGTCCGCCGATGCCAGGGTGCTCCATGTTTGGCTGTCCTTCAACAGCCTTCATTGGGACAGCATGTACATTCGAGGCCGTTTGACTCGCGATTTGTGCATATCCGGATTCCATGGTTTCCGAGGTTTTTGTACCCTCGCCTGGTTCTGCATGGTCCCGTCGAAAAGCAGCCTCTAATTTCTTCAACATGGCAGCAATCCGCTTCTCATCATACGGTTTCAGAATATAATCAAAGGCCTCCAGCTCAAAGGCTTCTGCCGCATGCTCCTTATATGCCGTGGTAAATACGATGTAGGGCTTTCGGGCAAACATGCCGATGTGGTGGGCCAACATCATGCCATCCAGGGACGGAATGTTGATATCAAGGAAAATGACATCCACTTCCTGCTCCTGCAAAAATTTCAGCACATCCAGCCCATCCTCCAGGCAGTCCACCACTTCAATAGCGCTATGCGCGCGTATCAGGTAATTCAGTTCCTCGCTAGCGGGGATTTCATCTTCAACAATGAGTGCTCTCATGTTCCGCTTCACCTCTTCAGCCATTATCTTTTCGGTACGTCAAAACGAATTTCCGTCCCTTGCTCAAGCCGCCGGATCGTCAGCCCTTGTCCATACATCAGTTTCACGCGCCGGTGCACGTTGTATAACCCGATCTGATTGCCAGGCATACGGTCATGGTACACCTTGTCGATAATATCCTCGCTGATGCCTGCGCCCGTATCGCTAACGCTGATCCGCACCGCGTCCGGCTGTTCCCGCACCTGAATGCATACCGTCCCAGGACCTTTCGTTTTGAGTATGCCGTGAATGATCGCGTTTTCGACCAATGGCTGGATGACCAAGCTTGGAATGTGCACGGCCACCTCGTCAATATCGTAGATCACCCGCAGCCTGCTGCCAAAACGTGCCTTTTCGATCTCCACATAGTTCCGGACCTGTTCCAGCTCCTTGTGAATGTCGATCAGTTCATCCGATAACTCCAAATTGTATCGCATGTAACCGGAAAGATTAACGATCAACTCGCGGGCCCGATCCGGGTTCGTTCGAATCGAGGAACCGATCGCATTGAGCGCATTGAACAGGAAATGCGGATGGATCGTCGTCTGGAGCGCGCGCAGCTCCGCTTTGTTCGCGGCAGCCTTCATCTCTTCGACCCGGGATACCTCCATCTGGGTGGAGATGATCTGGGACAAACCTACCGCCATCGTTTGCAGCGGGTATGTGATTTTGTACGCTTTGCGGTAATAGAGCTTGAGCGCCCCCGTCACTTCCCCGCGCTCCTTCAGCGGTATGATGAGCAGCGAATGGATGTCCGGCGTTTTCTCGTCGGTGACATCATTGCTGATCGTAATCTCGCCGCTCGCAATCGTGCGTTTCGTCATCTCGCTGATGATTTCGTTGCCGATATGGTACCGTTCCTCGCCAAATCCGACATAAGCAAGCACATTCCTCGTATCCGTAATGGCTACGGCATCTGCCTGAATGTCGTCCCGAATGATGCGGCAGATCGTGCGCAGCGAATCTTCGTCGATGGAACGGAAATAGGGCAGCGTTTTGTTGGCGATCTCCAGTGCCAGCTTGGCCTGGCGGGCTGCGATCATTTCTTTTTCCCCTTCCACGCTCTGCACCAGCAGCACGATCAATCCGATGTTGATTTCACCCAGAATCATCGGCAGCGCAATCTTCGATACGATATCAGCCCCCACAGGATCCGGATAGGAATATAACAAAATAAGCAGCATCGTCAGCGCTTCACAAATCATGCCGGCCGCAATGCCGACCAGCCAGCGTTTGGACTTGGGTGTGTATTTATGAATAGAGCCCGACACCAATCCAGCGAGGATGCTCGTAATCAAGCATGGAATGGCTGTCACGCCATTCATGTCGATCAGATAACGATGCACGCCAGATACAAGTCCTGTAATAATCCCTACTGGCGCGCCGAACAATATCCCTCCAGACATGATCGCGATAATGCGAACATTCACAAGCGAACCTTCCACATTGATGCCCGTATACGTACCAAAGATGGCAAATGCGCAAAACAGAAGAGTAACCACCGTCACTTCCTGCCACCGCAGCTTGTCCTTCTGCAAAATTTGCCTGAACCGCGGCACCCGCGACAGAAAGAACAAAAAAATGATCAGCAGCGCCGCCCGCTCGAACAACCCAAGCAGCATCGTAAATATTTCGCCCAACGGCGCACCTCCTTCAAGTCCGAAACAAAAATCATAACATTGATATTATAACCCAAACGTCAATCGACGTACGTTTCATGGAAGCAGGACCTACAAAAAACAAAGACGACCATCTCAAAAATGGCCGCCCACCTATTACATCATCCTATCTCATCGATGAAATGCATTTTTAAAAGAAGTTTCTTTTGTTACACCAAACGGAGAAGACAGAAAAAACCTGGAGAAGCGAAGCGCTCGCCTAAAAGCTTTCTAAAAGAAAGCTGCATCGGAAGCATAGGCTTAGCAACAAATCCTAACCTTTAATCATACCTCCAGTTCGATATAAGCCATTTTAAAAATAGTCCACGTTTACGCGTAACGGAGAATGCAGAACCAATCTGGAGAAGCGCAGCGTTCGCCTTTAGCAACGAATTTCTACCATAATCAAATTTTAAATCAGAAGAAATCCGGGGATAACAGCGATCGGAAGATGGTACTGCAGTCGGAGTGGCCACACGTCAACCTAACGCCAATCACGTATGTTTCATCGAAGCAGGACCTACAAAAAACAAAGACGGCCATCTCAAAAATGGCCGCCCACCTATTACATCCTATCTCATCGATGAAATGCACTTTTAAAAGAAGTTTTTGTTACACCAAACGGAGAGGACAGAAAAAACCTGGAGAAGCGAAGCGCTCGCCTTTAGCACCAAATTTTAACCTTATAAAACTAATCAAAAAAATTTGGAGATAACAGCGATCGGAAGGTTGTTCTGGCATCGCAGTGCTCTCGTGTAACATAATGAATTTCTTTTAACCATTTGCCTTACATCGATCCCCTCACCTAAACATGCCCCACAGCTTAATCAAATGAAACGTATTGTTCGGATCGATCTTCTGAGCAATGACGAAATTGACGAACTGCTCCTCTTGCGCAGGCGAAAAATGCTCGTTCATGATGAGCGCCGACGACTTGATCAGCCTGCGCACCTTCGCCCGGTCCTGGAGATCCGTCTTGGTCACACCTTCAATCAGCTTTTTGACCCGCTCTTTGATGGCAGGATTTTTCATTTTCAATTTGACCCGCTCCACCAGCTGCGGACTGATTCCATATTGTTGATAACCCAACGTCTATAGCACCTCCCGAAGTTTGAATCACTGTCTATACTTATGACGGGAGGGCTTGTACAGTTGACCCTTTTCAGAAGAAGATGTGCAAAACGTTTGAGACGGTCATGCTTAGTCGATCAGATCCCCTTGAAATACTTGCTGTTGCTGTAAATAGTCGCGGAGCGGGGCATACTGGGCAGAGGTCCAAAAGCCGGGATCGGCAATCAGATTGGAAACATCATCCCGGGTTTGCTCCAATACGGCGAAATCGGCAACCATGTCCGCCAGCCGAAACTCCGGCATGCCGCTTTGCTTGGTTCCGAAAAAATCACCAGGACCGCGCAAATCGAGATCCCGCCGCGACACCTCGAAACCGTCATCGGTTTCGGTCATCACCTTCATGCGTTCCTGCCCTACCTCGGATTTGGGATCGGCAATCAACACGCAAAAGGAAGCATGGGCGCCACGTCCTACCCGACCCCGCAGCTGATGCAGCTGGGACAAGCCAAAGCGGTCGGCATCCATGATGACCATCAGCGTGGCGTTCGGCACGTCGACGCCAACCTCGATGACCGTAGTGGAAACCAGCAAGTGCGTTTCATTGTCATAGAATGAACGCATGACTTCTTCTTTTTCCGAAGCCGTCATTCGTCCATGGAGCAAACCCACCTTGTAGTTCGGAAAATGCTGCTGCATCTGCACATGCAAATCGATCGCGTTTTGCACGTCCAGCTTGTCCGACTCCTCGATGAGCGGGCAAATGAGATACGCCTGCCGACCCTGATCCACCTCGCGGGAAATAAATCCGAGCACCCGATCCATCTTGTCATGCTTGACCCAATACGTGGAGATTGGGATACGGCCTTTCGGGCGCTCGGAAATGGTCGATACGTCGATATCTCCGAACGCCGTAATCGCCAGCGTGCGCGGGATCGGCGTCGCAGTCATCGTCAGCACGTCCGGATTATACCCTTTACGCCGCAGAACGCTGCGCTGATTTACCCCGAAACGATGCTGCTCATCCGTCACAACCAATCCAAGCGCGCGGAAAAAAACGTCCTCCTGGATCAATGCGTGCGTCCCCACAACGATATCGATCAAGCCCATTTGCAGGGACGCGATCAGGTCCTTGCGTTTGCGTCCATTTACGCTGCCTGTCAGCAGCCCGACCGTCACGCCGAATGGTTCGAACAGTTTCTGCAAAGACTTCATATGCTGCTCCGCCAAAATTTCCGTCGGCACCATCAGCGCCCCCTGAAAGCCGGAGCGAACCGTCGTATAAAGCGCGATGGCCGCAATAATGGTTTTGCCTGATCCTACATCCCCTTGAAGCAGCCGATTCATGGAATACGGGGAACGCATGTCGTGCAAAATCTCCAGCTCGACTTTTTTTTGCGCATCCGTCAATTCAAACGGCAGACTGCGCACGAACTCCCGGATCGTTGCATTGTCGGTCGTGTGTACAACCCCATCCATACGATCGCGGTTCAAAGCGCGATAGGCCTGCATCTTGAGCTGGAACAGGAACAGCTCCTCATAAACCATGCGCTGCCTGGCTTGTAGTCCATCCCTGTTATCCTGTGGATGATGGATGCCGGCTATCGCTTGTTTGCGCGGCATGAATCCGTATTTGCTCATCAACGAAGGCGGCAAAATTTCGGGAATCATGTCGCCGAATTGAACGAGTCCTTGATGAATCGTTTTGCGCATCCAAGATTGCGTAATTTTGCCGGTCACCGAATACACCGGCTGCAGCGTGCCGGAACGGCCCGTTCCCTTGTCCGGAAATTCCGAGTCCGCCACGGTCAGCTGCATTCGTTTCTGTTCCCATTTTCCCGTCAAAACGATTTCGCGGTTCGGCGTCAGCTGGTCTTTCAGGAAATGACGATTAAACCATGTTGCCGTTATCATCCATTCCTCCGTCATCACTTTACAGGTAAGACGAGACTTTTTGCCATACCGCTGCAGTACCGGCACGCCCATCACTTTGCCTTGTACCGTTATTTTATCCCCGTCTTTCACTTCACTGAGCGAGCGAAGGCGGTAATCCTCGTATCGAAACGGATAATATTCAAGCAGGTCTTTGACAGTAGAGATGCCAAAGGCGTGAAGCTCTCCCTCTTTGAGAGCACTCACGCCGTTAATTTGTTTTACCGATATTTGATCCAAATTCATCATTCATCCCTCATTCCGGAACAGGCCACATAAAGATGGCAATGACACCCGGACCAACATGGCTGCCAATGACGGCCCCGATATTGGTATAGACCACTTCATTCAGCGTAAAATGTTCCCGCAATTGCTCGGCGCAGGCTAGCGCAGCGTCAGGATCGGCCGTATGACCGACTGCCACGTTCACGCGCGCTCCCGCAAAATCCTGCTGAAACAGCTCAATGATGCGTGCCATCGCTTTTTTATGGCCTCTGACTTTCTCGACGGCATAAATGATGCCTTCGTCATCAATGGAAAGGATCGGTTTAATATTCAGCAATGCGCCGAATATGGCCGCAGCCTTGCCGATCCGCCCACCTTTTTGCAAATACTCCAGCGAGTCCACCAGGAAAAACAGCTTGCGGCCCCGCTGCAGCGCTTGAACGGCGGTCTTGATATCCGCGGCAGACTTGCCCTGCTCTGCCAGCTCAGCCGCCTGCACGACAAGCAAACCGTATCCGTACGACGCGGACTTGGAATCCAGCACCGTAATCATGTCCGACTCATGTTCGAGCAGCGATTTGCCGAGCAAAGCCGACTGATACGTACCGCTCATACCGGATGACAAATGGATGGAGACGATGGGCCTTTCCGGATCTTCATCCAGCAATGACTGGTAGACATTCATGAATTCCGTCGGAGAAGGCTGGGACGTCGTAGGCAGGGCTGCGGCTTGCCCCAGCTTGGTGTAAAACTGCTTCGGGGTCAGATCCACCCCGTCCGCATAAGTCTCTTCCCCAAAAAGCACGCGCAATGAAACGACATGAATTCCGTATTTGCGAACCAGTTCCTCCGGGATGTCGGCGGTGCTGTCGGTGACGATGGCTACCTTGTGGCTCATGTGATTCCCTCCTCGTCGCAGTAGGGGCCGAGTGTTATGCCTCTACCGAGAACAGATAATAGTACACGGGCTGTCCGCCGGGATGAACCTCAATCTCTGCATCAGGGTATCGTTCTTCCATCCACGCGACCAGATCGGCGGTAGTTTCCGGATTGGCTTCCTCCCCTTCCAGGATGGTAACCACTTCATCCCCGTGATCCATCATCTGCTGCATCAGACCTTCGCAAGCCTGAAGCAGGCTTTCGTCCGCAGCCACGATTTTGGAATTGTGGATCGCGATATAGTGCCCTGCCTTGATGTCCAGCTCATCATACTGGGTATCCCGGACAGCATGAGTTACCTGTCCTGATTGAACACGGCCGATCGCTTCAAGCATCTGCTCGCGGTTCGTCTCCGGAGATTCGTCCTCCTGGAACGCAAAGGCTGCTGCCATTCCCTGCGGAATCGTTTTGCTCGGAATGACCGTAATGCGGCGTTCGCCTTCCAACAATTCACGGGCCTGCTCAGCCGCAAGCACGATGTTCGAGTTGTTTGGCAAAATGAATACCTGTTCAGCCGCGATGGAACGCACTGCATTGACGAAGTCCTCCGTGCTCGGATTCATCGTCTGTCCGCCAGACAGCACGATGTCCACGCCAAGACTTTGAAAGATATCGGCAATGCCCTCTCCGGAGGAGACAGCAATAAATCCGTATGGGGCCATTTCGACTGCCGGAGGTTCAGCCGTTTCCGGGCTGCGTACCTCTTCCGGCGGGATCTCCGCAAACAACTCGGGCGAAGGAGCGATATCCATGCCTGCCGTCAGCAGCTCACGATGCTGTTCCCGCATATTGAGGATGTGAATTTGCGTAATTTCGCCATAGCGAAGCGCTAGGTTAAGCACATCCCCTGGCGTTTTGGAATGCACATGGACCTTAATGACTTCGTCATCGGCAATTACGATAATGGAATCCCCATTGACTGACAACGCTTTCCGGAATGCCTCGTCATCGAAAGTGGTTCCGGCGTGATCTCCCAGCTGGCGATTAATGAAAAATTCCATATCGTACAGGAATTCGATATCTTCCGTATCCAGGCGAGCCTGAGCCGATAACGGCATTTCCGGAGCGATGACCTGCTGTGCCGCCGGCATGTGAACCGGTTCAACGGCTGGCACGGATTTGACCGGAGCCGCCGGGGCAGTCTGTGGTGCCTCGGGTTTGGAAACAAAGCCGCTGCCATCGGTTTGCCGCAGCGCTTCCATAAATCCCTCATAAATATATACAAGCCCCTGGCCACCAGAATCCACGACGCCGACCTGTTTAAGCACAGGCAGCAATTCGGGAGTTTTGGCCAACGCCTCTTTTGCTTTTAATAAGACTTCGTTCATCAATTCCGTTACGTCATTCGTCCGTCTAGCGTAGTACGTGGCATGCTTGGCTGCCTCTTTGGCTACGGTAAGAATGGTTCCTTCGACGGGTTTGACCACGGCTTTGTATGCCGTATCCACGCCGCTTTGGAGAGCTGCGGCAAACTGAAGCGTGTTCAGTTCATCCTGGGAAGCCGCTGCACGGCTGAAGCCGCGAAACAGCTGCGACAGAATAACGCCCGAATTGCCCCTTGCACCCATCAGCAGCCCTTTCGAAAGAATCCCGGCTGCTTCGCCGATGGAAGCCGAACTTTTGCGTTTGATTTCGGCAACGCCGGCGGTCATTGTCAAATTCATGTTCGTTCCCGTGTCGCCATCAGGCACAGGGAACACATTCAGGGAATTGACGTGCTCTGCATGCTGTCCAAGTTGTTCCGCTCCGGCAAGGACCATTGCGGTAAAATCTGTTCCATTTAAAGAACGTATACTCAAGTGAGAATTCCCCTTCCTAGCTTGATACACGAACATCTTGCACCAAGAAGTGTTCTGGTCTGTTCATGCGTGACGCTCGTCACGCCATTCTTCGTCCATACCTTGTCCGGCACAGGCATACAATTTCATGATGTCGTCCCGAATCACGGTCTGGGCGGCCAGGCCACCGAAAGCCCGTGAACTCGCATCCCCCATCTCGGGGCATACGGATATGCACCGGTATCGAGAGCCGGCATGAATGCCGCATGGAGACTGGTGCCAGTGATGGGTTCACGGTGCACAGCATTGCCAAACAGGAAGAACGTCGGCCCCAGGCCGATATTGCTCTGCTTTACGCGGCAATGACTCCTCACCGCTATATTATGGACTATTCAACATTGTACTATATTAGACATGAGAAATAAATAAAGTTTTTGGATCAGTTGACGAAGCTTTTTTCAATATGATATTATATTCGAGTATTGTTTTATGCAGGTTTAGTAATGGAAATGATCCGGCCATGCCGGCTTGAACAACGCCATTAGCTACTGGAGCCTGGTCTTTTCGATCAGGAAGAACAATTGGTCCATTCGGAATGACACGAGTCTTCCCCTTGGACAACTGGTTATTATGGATAGGAGGTGTAATCTATGTCTCGCAAATGTTATGTGACAGGTAAGAAACCGGGCACCGGTAACCACGTATCCCACGCTAACAACCGTAACCGTCGTTCTTGGGGCGTAAACGTTCAAAAAGTACGCATTCTCGTGAACGGTAAACCGAAACGTGTATACGTAAGCACCCGCGCACTGAAAGCCGGTAAAGTGACTCGCGTATAATTTCACGCATAGCACCCTTACATCGGATAGCAAAAAGCACCTTGTTCTCATGCAGGTGCTTTTTTCGTATGCCGAAATCGTTCCAAAACATGAAAACAGCCGCCGCACAGCGCTGCCGGGACTCTGTCCAAGCCCGAACCCTTTCACTGCTGCCCGCGGCGGTATTCGTCTGAAACATGCTTCAATTTTTCTGAAACGTATTAAGAATCGCCTTGACAAACCCTCCCAGAAACTTCGGCAGTTTGAATGTGTAAAATTTCATGCTTCACCCTCCCTATCATGCTCATGCATCCGCCCTATCCTATGCTTCATGCCTTGCTTGCCGCCCATTAACCTCTACGACAAAAAAGGCTACATGAGAAACCTGCTCACGTAACCATACTTATGCGAAAAGCGTTGTCCCTATTCCACCGTGACAAGCCCGAATAACGGACCGGTCATGCTTGGGGAGGAACATATTGATAAACGGCGATCATGAATACACTTAACAAATAATACAGAATGCTGAAAATGACGAAGGTAACCCGCAGCCCGGTCCGGTCGAATTTGCGAAAATACATGATGACCACGCCGACCCCGACCAAGGACATGATGGCATTAAACGGGGATTGTACGACCGCAAAAAGCGCGAGTACCAAACCGGTTGCAAGGCTTGCCCCCATCGTCCATAGCGTTTCCCTGAGGTTCATGCCTTACCCCTCGTAACTACGGCGGATATCCGCAATCGCAGCCGCGCGATCCTCACGGCCGAATACCGCGCTGCCGGCAACCAGCACGTCCGCTCCTGCCTTCACAACAAGCGGTGCCGTATCGGCCGCAATGCCGCCGTCCACTTCGATATGTACGTCTTGACGGCCTCGTTCATTCAGCCAGGTACGAATCTGTTTGATTTTGTTCAGGGTGCCCGAAATAAAGGCTTGTCCGCCAAAACCGGGATTTACGGTCATTACGAGAACCAAATCCACATCGTCAAGCACTTCCTGGATAGCCGTGGCTGGTGTCCCCGGATTAAGGGCCACGCCGGCCTTGATGCCGTATTCCTTGATCAAGTGAATGACCCGGTGCAGGTGCACGCAAGCTTCGGCATGCACGGTAATGACTGCAGCTCCCGCTTTCGCAAACTCCTCGACGTAACGCTCGGGATTTTCAATCATCAGATGCACGTCCAGCGGCAGGCTGGTATGCGGAGCAATCGCCTTGACAATCGCTGGTCCCAGCGTAATGTTGGGAACGAAGTGACCGTCCATGACGTCGACGTGAATCCAATCCCCTCCCGCTGCTTCGGCTGCGGCAACTTCTGCGCCAAGACTGGCAAAATCGGCTGACAATATGGATGGAGCAATTTTAATCATGTTAGTACCTCCGCTTCTTTTCTTTCATTTCGTTTAAAAACTGTTCATAGTGCCGGTATCGGCTCTCTGCAATCAACCCGTCCTCTTTGGCTGCAATGACTCGGCAGCCCGGTTCATGGGTATGGGTACAGCCGCGGAATTTACATTCGTCCGCATACTGGGCGAATTCCCGGAAGCAGGTGGACAATTCCTCCACCCCGATTTCGAGAAAATCCAGCTGGCTGAACCCCGGCGTATCGGCGACAAAACCGCCATTATGGAGCGGAATCAATTCCACATGCCTCGTCGTATGCCTTCCCCGGCCAAGCCGCATGCTGATTTCACTCGTTTCCAACGAAAGGCCCGGGACCAGCGCATTCAGCATGGATGATTTGCCCACGCCCGACTGACCCGAAAATACGCTGATTCGACCTGCCAGCCGCTCTTTGAGCAGTTCGCTGCCCTCTCCCGTTCGGGAACTGGTCGAAATGACCTCATAACCGATCTGTCTATACATGGCCTTCACATCGGCAACCGTGTCCCGGCCATCGGCCTCGGGATCGGCCAAATCCTGCTTGGTCAGCACGATCAGGGCATCCAGCCCCGCTTGTTCGATATGAACGAGAAACTTGTCCAGCAAGTTCAGATTCATATCCGGCTCCTTAACGGAAAACAGCAGTACCGCCAAATTGACGTTGGCTACAGGCGGACGAATCAGCTCCGTCTCACGGGCATGGATCCGATCCACGGTTCCTTCGCCGTTTTCGGTCAGCACGTAATCCACGCGATCGCCCACGAGCGGGGAGATTCCCTTTTTCTTGAACACGCCCCTGGCTCTGCATTGAACGGCGGAGCCTTCAACCGAAGGCACCCCTCCGTCTTCCAGTGGCATGACATAGTAATAACCGCTTAGCGCTTTGACAATGATACCCTCCGGCATTAGCTCCGTCGCCCTCCTTTTCGTTCTGCGCGATATGGCATAGACCCCAAACGCCAGCATAAGCCGTCCTTACGGACGGCCTGATGCGTTAATAACTTCCTTTTTCTTGCCTTTCTCCTTGTTACCATGGCTATTGATCGCCGACGTGTCGGAGGCTTCTCCTTCTACGTCTCCTTCTTCTTCACCATCTACCGGCGTGGACGGCTCTTCGGTTCCTTCATTCGCCGCTCCGCTGCCGTCGTCTATGCCTCCGCTTCCGTCTTCGGCACCGCCTCCGCCTCCACTTTCGCCACCCGTTTCAGGTTCCTGCTTTTCAGGCGGCGGTGTAACGGTCTCCGGTTCGATCGAAGGCACGTTTACCGTTCCGTTTTTGGCTTCCCCGTAAGATACGAGATACGTATCCAGGAACTTGCCGTCGCGGTAAACGGAGACAGCCCCATTTTCATTCGGAGCCAGCACTAGCGGTACGCTGAGCGTCTGGGTGGAGTTAATGGATTGCGTTCCCCACTCTTGGCTCTTGCCGCGGGCATCCTCAAACGTAATCCGGATTTTGCTGGTTTTGCCTTCTTCTTTTGGTGCGACCATTATGTTGAAATTGTATCTTAAGGCTTCAGGCGGGTATCCCGTGCTGACATAGATCGTAATTTTGTCGCCGGGACTTACTTCCCCGCCAGCTTCCACAGGCCACTGCTGGGTTACCTTGCCGGAGTCAACCGTATAACTCGGCTCTTCCTTCACCTGGGCGAGCGTTAGTCCGGCGTTTTTCAACATCTCCTCCGCTTCGCTGCGGGTTTTGTTTTTCAGATCCGGCATTTTGACCGTTTCTACACCTTGGCTTACGGTTAGAACAATTTCACCGGCCTCGAGGTCGAAATCCTCGTTTACGCCAGGCGTCTGCGAAATGACATTGCCTGACGACACCTCGGTTGAATATGCGTTATCCCGCTTGATCTGGCTTTCCTTGATGCCCAGCTCGCTGGTCAATCTTTTGACGGCCTCGTCGTACGGAATGTTCTTCACGTCGATCATTTTGACGGATTCCTTCTCCGCCCCGACGCTCAGCTGAATCTCGGTGCCTTCCTTGACGATTTCCCCCTCATTACGGCTCTGGGCATAAACCATCCCCGGGTCAACGCCTTCTTGATACATCCGGATCACTTCATCGCTTACGACTAACCCTTTATCCTGCAGCGTTTGGCGCGCAGCTTCCTCCGTCTGGTTAACGACATTCGGAACGGTCACTTCCGGAACCACCAGCATGCCTTTGACATAAATGACAACACCGACCATTGCGGCCAGAATAAGAACAGTAAGCGAAATGAGCAATGTCGGCTTTTTCCAGCCTTTGGACTTGCTTTTATGTTGTCCGGCCTCTTCCTTTGGTTCCATCGTAGGCATTGCGCCCGTCGTGGTCACGCCTCTCGGTTCAGGCTTAATGGCCGGCATAACGCGGGTCTGGTCCGCATCGTCCTCATCGGCAAAATCGATTTTGGTTTCGTTCCGCCGCTCGGGAAGAAGACAGGTTTCCAGGTCCTCTTGCATTTCCCTGGCGGACTGATAACGCTCATGCGGATTTTTGCGCATCGATTTCAGAATGATGTTTTCCACGCTTTGCGGGATCAACGGATTGAATTTGCGCGGTTCATCAAACTCTTCCTGAAGATGCTTCAGGGCAACGCTGATCGGACTTTCGCCCAGGAACGGAAGCTGGCCAGTCAGCATTTGATACAGCACGATGCCAAGCGAATACAAGTCCGACTTCTCTCCGGTAACGATGCCTTTGGCATGCTCCGGCGAAAAATAATGGACCGAACCGACCACCGAACCGGTCTGCGTGATCGTTGTCGACGTCACAGCCCGTGCGATGCCGAAATCGGTGACCTTTACCCGGCCGTTTCTGCCGATCAAAATGTTGTGCGGCTTAATGTCTCGATGAATGATTTGGTTATGATGCGCATGGTCCAAAGCGTCCGCAATCTGGGAAGCGATGCGCACCGCCTCGTCAACCTGCAGGGGCGCCCGTTCTTTGATGATTTCGTTCAGGTTTTTGCCTTCCACATACTCCATGACGATGTAGTGGACGTCATCCTCTTGGCCGACATCGTAAATGCTGACCACGTTCGGGTGCGACAGCGATGCCGCCGATTGCGCCTCCCTGCGGAAACGGCGGATGAATTCTTCGTCATGAACAAACTGCTGGCGAAGCACCTTGATCGCCACGAACCGATTCAGCAGAAGATCCTGAGCTTTATATACGAGAGCCATGCCGCCGCCGCCGACACGTTCGATGATTTCATAGCGTCCGCCTAGCTGGTGCCCGATCATGATTCGCACCCCGTTTCCGTTGCTGCGGAATCCTTCTGCATTTCAAACAAGGCCACGGTGATATTGTCGTCTCCCCCGGCAAGAAGGGCCAGCTGCAGCAAACGATCGGCACGCTCTTCCAGCGGCAGCTCCAGATTGCCCGCAACCCGAATGATCTGCTCATTGCTGACCAAGTTGCTGAGTCCGTCGCTGCACAGCAGCAAGACCTCCCCTTCTTCCAGCTTGACGTTATCCATGTCGACCTTCACTTCGGCATCCGTGCCGAGGGCCCGGGTCAACACGTTGCGTCTGGGATGATGCGTAACGTCCTCTTTGCTGATCTGACCGTTTTTGAACAGCTCGTTGACGAGGGTATGGTCCTCGGTCAGCTGGATCATTTGTTGGCCGGAAATTTTGTAAGCCCGGCTGTCGCCGATATGTCCAATGACGCCTTCGGCATCGTTCAACAAGGCAGCAACGACCGTTGTGCCCATATTATGGTATTTGTCATTAGCGGAGGCCGTACTGTAAATAACCTCATTGGCATGGAGGATCGCATCGCTAAGCGCAGCGGACAAGGACGCATGGGACAGCCCCGGTTCCAGCGATCTCAGGTCGCCCACCAGCGTTTCCACCGCAAGGCGGCTTGCCGTGTCGCCTGCAAGATGCCCGCCCATGCCATCGGCAACAATGCCCAATATATAGCCCGTTTCCAGGTCGCGAATCCAGGCAGAGTCTTCATTGACGGAACGCACGCGTCCGATATGGCTTGCATGAACTGTTTTGATCAAAACGCTCTCACCCCAACTCCATATGCTTTGCACGAAGCTGACCGCAAGCGGCAGCAATATCATGTCCCTGTTCGCGGCGAATGGTTACGTTAATGCCCTGCTCCGAAAGAATGCGTTGAAAATTGAAAATGTCCTTGCGGGACGTTCTCACGTATTTACGCTCAGGCACATGGTTGACCGGAATCAAATTGACGTGGCACAGCATCGTTTTCAGCACGCTCGCCAGTTCCATTGCATGCTCCGGTTGATCGTTCATGCCGCCGATCAGCGCATATTCAAACGTGATTCTGCGGCCGGTTTTGGCCAGGTAATAACGAAGCGATTCCATCACGTCATCAAATGGAAAACGACGGTTTACCGGCATCAGTTTGGAACGGAGCGCATCGTTCGGCGCATGGATGGAGATCGCCAGGTTGATCTGGGTATCCTCGTCCGCAAAACGATAAATATTCGGCACGATACCGCTCGTGGATACGGTGATATGCCGCTGACCGATATTCAGCCCTTTTTCGTGGATCATGATGCGCAGGAACGTCATCGTTGCATCATAGTTTTCGAACGGCTCGCCCGAACCCATGATGACGATGCTGCTGACCCGTTCACCGCGTTCGTCCAAAATTTTCTGGGCCTGCACCACCTGAGCGACGATTTCGCCTGCAGTCAGGTTCCGTTTCAATCCCCCCAGCGTGGATGCGCAGAACGTGCAACCGATTCGGCAGCCCACCTGCGTTGTGACGCAGATGCTGTTGCCGTAGTTATGTTTCATGATCACCGTCTCGATGGCATGGTTGTCATGAAGGCCGAAGAGGAATTTTACCGTGCCGTCCTTGGACTCGAATTTGGTAATTTCGTTCAGCGTAACGAACTCGAATTGATCGGCCAGTTTGGCGCGCAGCGCCTTGGACAGATTCGTCATTTCGCTGAAGTCGTTCACCCGCTTCACGTAGATCCAGTCGAAAATCTGACCGCCGCGGAAGGCTGGCTCCCCGTTGTCCACAGCCCATTGCTGCAGTTCTTCAAGGGTGTAATCGTATATAAAAGGTTTCATTTTGTTGTCAACACCTATTCCTTCTTTATCTTTTCATTCTTTCTATTCTATCACAAAGACCGCCATACATCCATGTATACCCTGGCAACCCGCGATTCATGCATGATCACATCCGACTTGTACTATCGCATCCTATCATTAAGGGAGGTTCAGGGCAAGTCCGTTGGTTAGAAAAATAGAGCAAAAGCCGTTGAACAGCGCCATATGGACGGTGTTGACGCAAAAAATCCGCCATAGTCTCCTAAGGCGGACATCATTGCTGGCACGATCGGAGGTTCAGTCCGCGATACGTCTCAACCTGGCGATGAAAAAGCCGTCGCTGTGCGCATCTTGCGGCAATATCTGAACACCGCCGCGAAGGGTATTCCACTTCGTCGCCTCGGCTCCGGACCAATCGGCGTTCTCGGCACGGTACTCGGGATGCCGGTTCAGGAAGTTTGCTACCATGCGCTCGTTCTCGTCCGGCTCAATGGTGCACGTGCTGTAAACCAGAATGCCGCCCGGTTTAAGCAGCGGGGCAATCCGGTCAAGCAGCTCGCTCTGCAATGCCGCGATATCGGCGATATCGGCGGGAGATTTGGTCCATTTGACATCCGGCTTGCGACGGATCACGCCCAGGCCAGAGCAAGGTGCATCCAGCAAAATTCGGTCAAAGGACCCGGCCGGATACCTTTCGTCCAAGTCAAGTGCATTGCCGGTGATCGCATCGATGCATCCCAGTCCCAAACGTTCCGCCTGCTCCATGATCAAACGGCGTTTATGCGCATGCAGATCATTGGCTACGATCCGGCCGCGATCTTTCATCTTTTCGGCCATATGAGCGGTTTTGCCGCCCGGTGCCGCGCAGCAGTCCAGCACGACATGGCCTTCTTCCGGCGAGACGGCTTCGGCCACCAGCATGGAACTTTCGTCCTGTACGGACAACAGGCCGTCCCGATACCAGGACGTTAGCGCCATATTTCCGCCGCTGCGAACCAGGATGCCATCCGGGCTAAGCTTGGAAGCTTCCACTTCGACTCCCGCGCTTTCCATTTCCTGCATCAGCTTGTCCCGCGTCGTCATCGTTGTGTTCACGCGCACGCTGACGGCCGGAGGTTCGTTGTTGGCCTTGCAGATCGCTTCTGCCGTTTCCTCGCCATACTGGCTGATCCAGCGTTCGACCATCCATTGCGGGTGGGAATGCTGCAGCGCGATCCGTTCGGCGGCCGGCAAATGGTCGGGAATGCGCAGTTCGTCGCGCTGGCGCAGCATGCTGCGCAGCACGCCGTTTACCATGCCCGAGATGCCTTGGTGCCCCATTTTTTTCGCCAAATTGACCGCTTCGCTCACAACGGCATGCTCCGGAATGCGATCCAGATACATGATCTGATATACGCTGATCCGAAGCAGGCTGCGCACCCAGGGCTGCAGCTTGGCCAGTCCTTTGGCAACGAATTTTTCCAAGAAATAATCAAGCGTATTCCGCCGCGCAATCGTTCCGTAGACCAACTCGGTCGCAAGTCCCGCATCGGCCGCGCCAAGCCCGGCTTCGTTCAGCCGGCGGTTAAGCTCAAGGTTGCTGTACGCTCCCTCCTGCTCCACTGCGCTAAGCACGCTGACGGCAAGAGAACGCGCGGTAACCTTGGCTTTCCCCGACCGCCGATCGGCCTGGGCTCCCCGGCCAGCCGGAGCAGGACGCCGCGTGTCGCGCGAACCGCCCGGCTGCCGCCCCGATGTATTGCCGCTCATCGCAGCACCGTTCCCGGCTTCAGCGTGCCTCCGCGGGCAAAGTCAGCCGCCTTCATCGCCTTTTTGCCTGCCGGCTGGACTTCGGTCAGCCAGATCGAACCGTCGCCGGTGCGGACCTCGATGCCGTTTGCATTCGCTTGCAGCACCGTTCCCGGCTCGGCTTGTTCGCTGCCGGAAACCGAAACTTCGCCCGGCTCGCCCGGTTTGGCCACCGCCCACACTTTGAACACCTGCTCGTCCCAGAGGGAAAATGCGCCCGAAAAAGGCACCAAACCGCGCACCTGATTGAACAGTTCGCGCGACGTGCGCGACCAGTCGATTTTTTCGTCCTCGCGCGTCAGATTGCGCGCGTATGTCGACTGTGCATCGTCCTGCGGCACAGCCTTCGTTTCGCCTGCGATCAGACGCGGCATTTCTTCGCGCAGCAGTTCCGATCCGGCCTTGCTCAGCTTGGCAAACATCGTTCCGGACGTGTCTTCATCCGTAATCGGCACTTCCACGCGGGAAATCATGTCACCGGTATCCAAACCTTCGGCCATGTACATCAACGTAACTCCGGTTACGGACTCGCCATTGATAATGGAGCGTTGGATCGGCGCACCGCCGCGGTATTTCGGCAAAAGGGAGCCGTGTACGTTCACGCAGCCGCGAACAGGCATGTCCAATACCGCTTTGGGCAAAATCTGCCCAAACGCTGCCGTCACGATCAAATCCGGCTTCCATTCGGCCAAGCGGGCCACGGACTCCGGATCGCGCAATTTTACCGGCTGGAATACGGGCAGCCCGTGACGCTCGGCTGCCACCTTCACCGGAGTGGGCGTCAATACCTTTTTCCGCCCCTGCGGTTTGTCGGGCTGCGTCACCACACCCACGACGTTATATCCCTCGTTCAGCAGCATTTCCAACGAAGGAACGGCGAACTCGGGCGTACCCATAAATACAATGTTCAAATCGATCACTCCTTAGTTGCGTCGAGGTCCGTTCTGATCCGCCGAAATTTCGTACACCTTTTCGGCAATATCGGTGAAGAGCACGCCATCCAAGTGATCAATCTCGTGCTGGAATGCGCGGGCCAGCAAGCCGCTGCCCGTAATGATCAACTCGTTGCCTTCGCGGTCCAGGCCTTTAACTGTCACCGTTTCGCTGCGGCGAACGTCACCATTAATGCCAGGAATGCTCAAACATCCTTCCGGTCCGAACTGCTCGCCTTCTTTTGCGACGATTTCCGGGTTGATCATCTTGATCAATCCGTGCTCGTCCCCGGCATCGATGACGATGAGGCGTTTCAAAATTCCTACCTGCGGCGCCGCAAGTCCGACGCCTTCGGCGTCATACATCGTATCGGCCATATCGTCCAGCAATTTTTGCACATTTGGCGTAATTTTTGTGACTTCTTTGGCTCTTTTGCGGAGCACCTCATCCGGTTCTTTCACGATAATACGAATTGACATGTTGTAAGCACCTTCCCAATGGTTATCATAATTTCAGGATATCAAACTGTTGTTATCTAATTTATGTTTGGACCGCTTGTCTCCGTCCGCTTTTTTTGTCATTGCGGGCCATTCCCGCAAGCGAATTTCTTCCCGCCCTTATGGCGCAAAGCTTACATCAACATTTGCGGGTCTACATCCAGACTGATCTGCAGCTTCTGTGACTGGACATCATCGTCCATGCGACGCGCTGTCGCCAGTGCAAGTCCGATGGCGTCGACATCCCCCCGCCATTTTATCATACATTGGAATCTGTATCTATTCTTGATGCGCGGGATCGGGGAGGCGACCGGTCCAAGCACGTCAAGCGCTTCGCTGCTGAATCGGTCCAGGCTGCCCAACCAACCGGCGCCGTGGGCACGTTCCTTGAGCATCCGCACATAATTCTCCGCCAAACGAATGAGCACGGGCAGCTGCTCGTGCGAGAATGTGACCAGAATCAAACGGCAGTAAGGCGGGTACTGCAAATTGCGTCGGTGCAGCAGCTCTTCGCGTACAAAGGACAGATAGTCATGTCTGCTTGCATGTCCGATGGAATAATGCTCAGGGGTGTACGATTGCACGAACACCTCGCCAGGCAGCTGATGCCGGCCTGCGCGTCCGGCCACCTGCGTAAGCAGCTGGAACGTTTTCTCCGCTGCCCGGAAGTCAGGCAGGTTGAGCGCCGAATCGGCAGTAATGACGCCGACCAGGGTAACGTCGGGGAAATCGAGCCCTTTGGCAACCATCTGCGTGCCCAGCAGCACGTCCGCCTTTTTTTCCCGGAACTGCTTCAGCAGCTTTTCGTGAGCGCCTTTTTCCGTCGTTGTATCCACGTCCATCCGAATGACCCGAATGCCGGGGAAAAGCTTCGCCAGTTCTTCTTCGACCCGTTGGGTTCCGGTTCCGAAATAGCGAATATGCTCGCTCCCGCATTCGGGACACACTTCCGGCGCCGCTTCCGCATAACCGCAGTAATGGCAGCGCAGGTTGTTGGAACGCTGGTGGTAGGTCAAGGAAATATCGCACTCGGGGCATCCGGCCACATAACCGCAGCTCCGGCACATGACAAAGGTCGAGTACCCCCTGCGGTTCAGCAGGAGCACCGACTGCTCGCCTCGTTCCAATCGCTCCTCAATGGCCTTATGCAATGAACGGCTGAACATTGAGCGATTGCCTTCTTTTAATTCTTCACGCATGTCCACGATCCGCACGTCAGGCAAATTGTTGCCCAGCGCACGGGTGTGCATTTCAAGCAACAGAGGGGCGAAATCGTCATTGCTTTGCGAACGGGCCGCATAATAACTTTCCAGCGATGGCGTTGCCGAGCCGAGAACGACCACGGCCTGATGCTGCTGTCCTCGTTTGACAGCCACGTCGCGAGCGTGGTATTTCGGCGTTTCCTCCTGCTTGTAGGAGGTTTCGTGTTCCTCGTCCATAATGATGAGACCCAGGTTGCGAAAAGGGGCAAATACGGCAGATCGTGCGCCGATCGCCACTTTGACGCGGCCTTCACGGATCTTCCGCCACTCGTCATAACGTTCGCCGCCGGACAGGCGGCTATGCATCACCGCAACCTGGTCGCCGAAGCGCCCTTTGAAACGTTCCACCATTTGAGGGGTAAGCGCGATTTCGGGAACAAGCACGATGGCCTGGCGATCCTGTTCGATGCAGCGCTGAATCGTCTGGAGATATACTTCGGTTTTGCCGCTGCCGGTTACGCCATGCAGCAAAAAAACGCCATGGCGTCGTTCCCGCAAACGGCCGCTGATGCTCTCGTATACCGTTTGCTGCTCCGAAGTCAGCGCAAGAGGTTCGGTAGCGCGGAATCTGCGCCCTTGGTAAGGGTCCCGGAATACTTCGACGTCCTCGGTCACGACCAGCCCTTTTTCCTCAAGCCCTTTGACGGTAGCAGCGGATACCTGCAGCGTGGACAGCAATTCCTTCATCGGCATGGGCAGCAGCTCGTGCATCTCCAGCAAAAAGCCCAGCACTTCTTTCTGGCGCTGCGCCTTGGCCGGAAACGAATCCATCGCTTCCTTCGCAGCTGCGGCATCCACAGCGAGAGCAACGGATTTCAATGTTTTTTTACCCATTTTATCCTTGATGAGCTGGCTTTCGAGCAGCACGCCGGTGCGCAGCAGATTTTTGATCAGCTCTGCGTGATGGGGATACTTTCGGCTCAGCTGCTGTAAAGGCACTTGGCCCCGGTTCTGCACGAAGCGGATGATGTCCGTCCGAACCTTTTCGGAAGAGGATTCTTCGCCCCATGCCCACAATACCTCTTCCCCGGAGGTTGGTTCATTCGCTTGACCGTCGATCCCTTCCCCAATGGAGATGTACCGCTCGGCCTTTCCTTTCAGTGCTGTGGGCACCATAACCTGCAGCGACAGAATCCGGTTGCTGGCATATCGCTCGCTCATCCATTCCGCAAGCTCCACCAGGTCCGGGGACAAAGGCGGAACCAAGTCGAGCAGCTCCGCAATGGGTTTGAGCTTAAAGTTCTCCTCCCCCGTTCGCGGCACCAAATCGACCACAAAGCCCTGCACAGTCCGGTGCCCGAAAGGCACCCCGACCCTGCTGCCGATCTCGATCCATTCACGCATGGACTCCGGCACCAAATAATCGAACGGCCGGTCCGTCTGTTTCACGGGCACGTCGACGATGACCTTGGCAATCTCCATCTTAATCCCTCCCGGTCATGCGCTCCGCCGCAATGGCCAACAGCCGGTGTGCCACCGCTTGCTTGCTCATCAACTCAAGCTCTTCCACCAGGCCTTCCCGGTCATAGATATTCACCTTGTTCGTATCTGTGCCGAAGCCGGCATCCGTCCGGCTCACGTCGTTGGCGACGATCAGATCGCAATGTTTTCGCTCCAGCTTCTCGCGGGCGTATCTTTCGACATCATGGGTCTCTGCCGCAAAACCGATCAAAAATTGATGGTCCTTCCGTTTCCCGAGCGTCTCCAGAATGTCTATGTTTTTCACAAGCTCCAAGGACAGTGTATCGCCCTTTTTTTTGATTTTCTGGGATGCGACCGTTTGAGGGCGGTAATCTGCAACGGCCGCGGCCTTGACGACGATGTCGGCATCCGCCCATTCGGCCAGCACCGCTTCATACATATCCTGGGCCGACTGTACGGCAACAATCCGCACCCCTTCGGGAGGCGTTGCCTGGGTATTGCCCATAACCAGCTTTACCTCGGCTCCCAAATCACGCGCAGCCGCAGCGATCGCAAACCCCATTTTGCCGGAAGAATCATTCGTGATATAACGTACAGGGTCAATGCGTTCAATGGTACCGCCAGCTGTAACCACCACTTTTTTCCCCGAAAGCAAGGCGGTGTGCAGCGAAGCCGGTTCTGCTTGACCATCTGTCAGTCCCCGTGATTCCAGCATACCCGACTGTTGTTGCTCGAAGTACTGCTCGATCACTTCCACGATCGTTTCCGGCTCCTCCAGCCTTCCTTTGCCAACATAACCGCAGGCAAGCAGACCTTCGCCAGGTTCGATCATCATCGTACCCCGCTCCACGAGCAGCTGCATGTTGTGACGCACGGCCGGATGGTCATACATATGCACATTCATGGCCGGAGCAACCATAACCGGAGCGGTTGTGGCAAGCAAGGTCGTCGACAACATGTCATCCGCCAGTCCATTTGCCATCTTGGCAATGGTGTTGGCCGTAGCCGGGGCTACGAGCACCAGATCCGCCAGGTCCGCCAAATGAATATGCGACACGACCGCAGGTTCCCGTTCATCGAATGTATCGCTGTATACAACGTTTCGGGTCAGGGTTTGCAGCGTCAATTCGGTAATAAACTGTTTTGCGGAATCCGTCATGATGACGTGAACATCCGCCCCCTTTTGCACCAGTCTGCTGCATAATGTAGCCGCCTTGTAAGCGGCAATGCCTCCTGTTACGCCGAGCACGATTTTTTTACCGTTCAACATTGGTTACTTCCCCCGATATATAAGACGTAGAGAAAAAAATAACAACCTTGCGGTTGTCGAATGAATCCGGCCATGCCGGGTTATGCAATTGGAAGAAAAGCCGCAAGCGGCTTACTCTTCCTCTTCTTCGTCTTGCCCTTTGACAACGACGAGCAGATCACCATAAATTTCTTCGAGCGCCACGCCAACCTGCTTATGGGATTTCGGATTTCTCAGCTCCGATTTTTCCCCTTCACGCAGCTGTCTTGCACGACGGGATGCGGCAACAACCAACGAATATTTGCTGTCGACTTTGTTCATCATTTCATCAATAGAAGGATACAGCATGTTAACAAAACACCTCTTTGCATTAGTATAACCCCGGTCGCCGCCGCGGCACTTTTCTCTCTTTCCAGAATATATGCATGCGGCAGCGCCTAGATTATTTCCTGATCTTACAATGTTCGGCGATAATGATGCTTTCTATTCGTTTGCACGCCAGATCGATCTCATCATTGACAACCGCATAATCGTACTGCTCCAACAAATTAATTTCGTCGACCGCTACGGACATCCGGTGATCAATCGTCGCCTGACTCTCCGTACCGCGCCCCTGAATCCGATCTTTAAGCTCGTCCAACGAAGGAGGAAGCAAAAAGACAAAGATCCCTTCCGGGAACTTCTCCTTCACCTTCAGCGCGCCCTGGACCTCAATCTCCAGAATGATGTCGCGGCCTTCATTGATCGTATTTTCCACGAAATCACGAGGCGTGCCGTAATAATTCCCGACATACTCGGCATGCTCCAACAATTGATCCTGTTCGATCATGGCCATAAATTCTTCACGGGTTCTAAAAAAATAGTTCACGCCATGCTCTTCGCCAAGACGCGGCTGACGGGTCGTCGCCGATACCGAATAAATCAGTTCCGGCACCCGTTTGCGCAAAGCGCTGCATACAGTACCCTTCCCGACCCCAGATGGTCCGGACAACACAATCAGTAATCCCTTAGACATATTACACTCCATTTTATTCGTCGTTATCATCGTCTTTCGAGGAAAGACGATGGGCAACCGTCTCCGGCTGAACAGCAGACAGAATGACGTGGTCGCTATCCGTAATGATCACGGCACGCGTGCGTCTTCCGTACGTAGCATCAATCAGCATATGGCGGTCTCTGGCCTCTTGTATAATTCTCTTGATCGGCGCGGATTCCGGGCTTACGATAGAAATAATCCGGTTCGCCGACACGATGTTACCGAATCCAATGTTAATGAGTTTGATTGCCATAATCAGGTTCTTCCCCCTATACTTGCGACTCTTATGCCGAAATATGGCCGTTCATTCGATATTCGCCGCCTGCTCGCGAATCTTCTCCAGTTCCGCCTTCATTTCGACAACACGGTTCACCAGAGCCAAATGGTTGGCTTTTGAGCCAATCGTATTGACCTCCCGATTCATCTCCTGAATAAGAAAGTCCAGCTTCCGGCCTACCGGTTCATCACTTCTCAGCAGTTCCCTGCATTGTCCAAAGTGGCTCAGCAGACGCGTAAGCTCCTCCTCAATGTTGGAACGATCGGCAAATACAGCAATTTCCATACCCAATTTATGCTCATCAAAAGGGAAAGAGCCTTCTTCCTGCATTTCCGTTAGCCTTTGTCTAAGCTTGTTGCGGTAGTCACTGACGACAGTGGGCGCAAGAGCAAGCATCTCGGTATGCAGCGATTCGAGATGGGCGATTCGCCGATCCAGATCACTGGCCAGATGAAGACCCTCTCGGGCACGCATCTGTTCAAGCCCGGTCAGCGCTTCTTCCAATCCGGCATGCAGTACGCGCTCCCACTCCTGCTTTTCTTCTTCCGTAAGCAGGCCCACTCCGTCCGAATGAACCATGACGTCAGGCAACGCAAGCATGTCCTTGATGGTGGGTTTGCCCTGCATTCCGAAGCGTGATTCCAGTTGCTCCGCGGCCTGTAGATAGGCCCTGACCGCCTGCTCATTCAGCACGGCAGGCAGAGCCTCGTCCTCATCCTTTTCCTTCATTACATAAACATCAATCCGCCCGCGCTTCAAACGGCTCTGCACTTTCTTCCTCAAGCCGTCCTCATAATACGTCCACTCCTTCGGCAGGCGCATCATAACCTCGCAGTAGCGATGATTGACAGACTTGATCTCGAGCTGTACCTTGTAGCCGCCGAAATGAAAGGCGGATTGACCGTATCCGGTCATACTGAATGACATCGGCATCACATCCGTTACACTATTGTAATTGATTATTTGGGTTGAAACAAGTAGGACATTGGTGGGCGGATTTCTCCCACACATATCTCGTCAATTCCGCCGTCATGCCATAGAACATGAAAGGTGTCATCAAATAGATTCCGTTAAATTGCTCGGTTGCCACGTCGAGCAGCTCTTTGGCAATCGTCACGCCCATGGCTCGGCCTTGTTCGCCCTCAAGGCCCGCCATGCGGGAACGAACTTCGTCCGACAGCTGGATGCCCGGCACTTCATTATGAAGATACTCCGCGTTTCGTCCGCTTGCGAGCGGCATGATCCCGACAAAAATAGGCACTTCCAGATGTTTCGTCGCTTCGCGCATCCTTACGATCAATTCAGGATCATACACCGGCTGGGTCATGATATAGTCCGCTCCCGAAGCGATTTTTTTCTCCAGCCGCTGCACGGCTTTATCCAAATGCTTGACGTTCGGGTTGAAGGCGGCCCCGATCACGAAGCCCGCTTTTTGTTTGAGCGGTTTCCCCGAGAAAGCGATGCCGTCGTTCAGCTGCTTGATCATGCGAATGATTTCGAACGAAGTCAAGTCGTATACGGAGCTGGAGCCCGGAAGGTCACCAAAGCGGGCCGGGTCACCCGTAACGGCAAGCACATGGTTGATGCCGAGCGCGTCGAAGCCCATCATATGCGACTGCGTTCCGATCAGGTTTCGGTCGCGGCAGGCGATATGCACGAGCGGCCGCAAACCTGTCCGATCCTGAACGAGGTGGCCGAGGGCCATATTGCTCATACGGGTCACCGCAAGGGAATTGTCGGCAAGCGTCAGCGCGTCGGCACCCGCCGCCTTGAGTTCTTCCGCGCCTTTCATGAATTTTGCGATATCGAGGTCGCGCGGTGGATCAAGTTCCACAATGATCGTATGGCGCTGTTTGACCAGGTCAACGATGGTCGGCTGTCCGCCTCGGCCGGAACGCTCATCGAGATGTTCGTGCAATACAATGCGCGGTTTCGGCTCGGCCGGATCCGGCTCGGCAATCGGCAGCGGCGTATACTCGGCCAATGCGCGGGCCATGGCCGAAATGTGGTCCGGCGTCGTGCCGCAGCAGCCGCCGATAATGCGCGCGCCCAGTTCGGCGAATTGAAGCGCGGTCTGGCCAAAGTATTCCGGAGACGCGCCGTAGCGGAACTGACCGTCCACGTAATCCGCGGCACCCGCGTTCGGGTAAACCGACATCGGCAGTCCGATTTTGCCGGACACGGTTTCCATGGCACGCATGATTCCGTTCGGACCCGTGCGGCAATTAAAACCGATCACGTCGGCTCCCTGTTCGCGCATGATTCGAAACGCTTCAGGCATGGTGTAACCGTCAAGCGTGTGTCCGATGTTTTCAACGGCAAACTGTCCGATGACCGGCAGATCGCTCAGCTTCCGCGCTTGCCGCAATGCGATATCCATCTCCTCGATGTCATAGAACGTTTCAAGCAAAATGCCGTCAACGCCTTCGTCAAGCAAGGCGAAAATCTGTTGTTCATAGAATCGCTTCAGTTCGCTCGTGGACACGTTGGTCCGCTTGCCTCCGCGGATGGAGCCGACCGCGCCAAGTACGTAACCGTTGGCCCCGGCTACCTCCTTTGCAATCCGCACTCCCTCTCGGTTGACTTCCCCCACCTTCGATTCAAGCCCGAACTTGGACAGTTTGTCATAGTTGGCCGAGTAGGTGTTCGTCTCGAAAATTTCAGTCCCCGCGTCGCGATAACGGCGATGCACTTCCGCCACCACCTCGGGTGAAATCAAATTCAATTCCTCATAAGATATCCCCACAGGAAACCCCATCTGGTACAGAAACGTCCCCATCGCCCCATCCCCAATGAGAACCCGTTCCTGCAATGCGCTGCGCAAATCCGCCTTCATCCTCTTCCTCCCGCCTAACTGCAATCATTTTCATACTAATGTAACACAAAAAAAGCCCAAAAACGAAGAAAAACAAAGAATTTTCGGGATTAAACCCGTCACTTCATCTATTTGCGTTTTAATGTGTACTTCCCGCATGAGCGCGAATGGCTGAATAGGCTGCAAAATCCACGCATCATCTTGTTCGATATAAACAAATGGACGGCGCAACTCCCAAGGAGCGGACCGGGACCAACCATCGTTTGTCTCGCCATGACCAAGAGCAGAAATGCAGGATTGCAACCGAAAAAAGAGGCCCGCAGGCCTCTCTTGCTTGAATAGCGCATCGCTTATGCGATGACTCCTTTGAAAACAACTTCCGCCGGACCTGTCATGTATACATGGTTGTCCGACTCGTTCCATTCGATATGCAAATCGCCGCCTTTGAGGCTGATGACCGCAGTGCGATCCGTGTGCCCGTTCAGCACAGAGGACACGAGCGTTGCACATGCGCCTGTTCCGCAAGCCAGCGTTGGGCCGGCTCCCCGCTCCCATACTCTCATATCCACATGTCCGCGGTCGCGCACGGTCGCGAATTCAACGTTGATCTTTTTCGGAAACATCGGGTGAACCTCAAGCAGCGGGCCCCATGTCGCCAGATCGAAATGGACCGCGTCGTCCACATAAATAACCGCATGAGGGTTGCCCATGGAAACGGCGGTAAATTTGAACTCGCGTCCATTCGCTTCAATCGAGTGATCCAGTACCGGATTGGCATCCACCGTCGTCGGCACCTGAAGCCCGTCCAAAATCGGCTCGCCCATGTCGACGCGCACGGATGCGACTTCCCCGTCGTTAACGTTGAGGGAGACCGGCTGCACGCCGGCGCCAATCGTTTCGATCGTGATCTGCTCCTTGCTCATATGGCCGTGGTCGTATACGTATTTGGCTACGCAGCGGATGGCATTTCCGCACTGCTCCGCTTCCGAGCCGTCCGAATTGATGATCCGCATCTGAAAGTCCGCCTTTTCGGAAGGCAATATATAGACGAGCCCGTCCGCACCGATGCCGAAAAACCGGTTGCACCATTGAATAGCCCGTTCAGGCGCATCGGCGGGAAGCTGCTGTTCTCCATAAATCACGATAAAATCGTTGCCAAGCCCGTGCATTTTCGTAAATTCCATTGGCTGTACACTCCTTTTGGCATCTGCTGCCAAAGCGTTTATCGGCGTAAAAAAAGCTATCCGCCAAAATGCCGAAGCTCTCGCCCCGCATCATTTTGAGGATAGCATACCCGAAAACGGGCTTTATACGGTATTGATTTTATGCCGAAATTTTTGTACTTTTCGGTACGATGCGGCCCGGAGGGCCCATACGGCGGCGGTTGCGGCGACCGCCCCATACGCTTCCCGCACCCATGACAAACGTGGGGATCCCTGCGGCTACGATCGAGATCGCCCATTCGCGCAGGCCGAGCGGAACCGTCTTGAAGATCGGCTGCAATGGTGGAGCGTACATGACGACCAGCATCAGAACGACCGATGAAATAACCGCCAGCACGAGGTATTTGTTCTGCAGCGGGTTCCGGTGGAAAATAGAACGGGAGCTGCGGCAATCGAATACGTGAATGAGCTGAGCCAGAACCAATGTGGCAAACGCCACGGATTGGGCTTTGATCAGCTGGCCGGGATCATTCGGCGCTGCCTTCAGCGTCAGCCAGAACGCGCCCAACGTACATATGCCGATCAATACCCCTCGGCTGATGATTTTCCACCCGAGCCTGCGGGCAAAAATATTTTCTTTGGCCCCGCGCGGCTTGTGTTCCATCAAATCCTTTTCCGGTTGGTCGACTCCAAGCGCCATTGCCGGCAATCCGTCCGTAACCAGATTCACCCACAAAATTTGAATAGGCACGAGCGGCAGCGGCAATCCCATCATCATGGCGAAGAACATCGTCAGGATTTCTCCCACGTTTGAAGCGAGTAAATATCGGATGAACTTGCGAATGTTCTCGTAAATATTGCGTCCTTCTTCGATGGCAGCGACGATCGTCGAGAAATTGTCATCGCTCAAAATCAGCGCGGAGGCTTCTTTGGTAACGTCGGTACCCGTGATGCCCATCGAAATGCCGATATCCGCCGCTTTGATGGCCGGAGCATCGTTGACTCCGTCCCCCGTCATAGCAACGACGTGTCCCTTGCGTTGGAACGCCTTGACGATGCGCAGCTTATGTTCCGGGGATACCCGCGAGAAGACATAAGCGTTCTCCACTTGTTTATCCAGCTGTTCGTCCGTCATGCCGTCCAGCTGCTGCCCGCTCAAGGAACTGCCTCCGCGCGGGAGGATGCCGAGCTGATGTGCAATCGCCTCGGCTGTCGTGCCATGATCCCCTGTAATCATGACGGTACGGATGCCGGCACGGCGGCACGTGGCGATCGCATCCCGCACTTCCCGGCGCGGAGGGTCGATCATGCCTGCCAGGCCAACGAAGACAAGCTGGTTCTCGGCGGCTTGCTCATCTTCGACTCTCTCGTCAGGTCGGACCTCCCTGAAGGCCATGCCCAGTACGCGCAAGGCGGAAGCGGCCATATTTTCGTTGGCTGCCATTACCTTTTGGCGCAATGTGCCCGTGAAAGGCACCACTTGACCTTCCCATAAAATGTAGTTGCACTGTCCAATGAGCAAATCGGGGGCTCCTTTGGTATATACCATCCGGCCGCCCTGATGATGAACGAGAACGGACATGCGTTTTCGCTCGGAATCGAACGGGAATTCCACTTGACGAGCGTACAGATCTTTCAGGCTGGCGGGAGAAAGTCCCATTTTCGTGGCCAGCGTCACTAGCGCGCCCTCGGTTGGATCACCTTTCAATTCCCAAATGATGTTATTCTCGCCGTGCTCGACGTCGCTGCTTCCCTTTTTGGCATCCTTCTTGGCGTCTTTGCCTTTCTTTTTGTTTCGCTGATCTGCATCGCTGACCGGTGAAATGCTGGCATTGTTGCACAGCGCGCTGATTTGCAGCAATCGGCGCAGCGTCTGATCGCTCTTCAATTCCAACGTCCGTCCATTCTCCAGCATCTGCCCCTCTGGAGCGTATCCGTCCCCGGTTACCTTGATGCTGCGGCCTTCCACCCACACGTCCGTTACCGTCATTTTGTTCTGGGTCAGCGTGCCGGTCTTGTCCGAGCAAATGACCGAAGCACAGCCCAGCGTTTCAACGGAAGGCAGCTTGCGGACGATCGCTTTCCGTTTGATCATGCGCTGTACGCCGAGCGCAAGGGCAATTGTGACGATGGCTGGCAGCCCTTCGGGAATTGCGGCCACGGCGAGGCTGACCCCGGCCAGGAACATGCCCACCGCAGGCTGTCCATGCAGGATGCCTGCTACGACAACCATCACGGTTAACGCCAGGGCAACCATGATCAAAATTTTGCCCAATTGCTCCAGACGGTGCTGCAGCGGCGTTTCCTGTTCTTCGGTATTTTGGATCAGGTCGGCAATTTTGCCCATTTCGGTATCCATGCCGGTACGAATGACAATCCCTTTTCCCGTACCCCGGGTTACCATGGTACCCATAAAGCCGATGTTTTTCTGGTCCCCGAGCGGCACTGCCGCATCCGGGATCGGGTTGCAGTGTTTGCTGACCGGCACCGATTCACCCGTAAGGGCGGATTCCTCGACGTCCAGGCTGTTCGTTTCGAACCAACGCACGTCGGCCGGGACGCGGTCCCCGCTTTCCACAAACACGATATCGCCCGGCACCAACAGCTTGGCTGCCAGATGAACCTCTTTTCCCGATCGCCATACCTTGGCCGCAGGAGCGGACAGCTGTTTCAAGGCCCGCAGCGAACGTTCGGCCCGAAATTCCTGCACGAAGCCCAGAATGGCGTTAAGCACAATGATGGCCACGATCGTGATCGCATCCAAATACTCTCCCAGCAACCCGGATACCAGCGTTGCCCCCATCAGCACCAGTACCATGAAATCCTTGAACTGGTTCAGCAGCAGCGTGATCGGGGATATGCGTTTTCCTTCGCTCAGCTCGTTAGAACCTGCTGTTTTCCTTTTCTCCGCCGCAGCTTCATCCGTTAAACCAACCTCCGGACTGACGCCAAGCATTTGCTGGAGCTCCTCAACCCTCAGTTGATGCCAATTGGTCTGTTCCATGCTTCCAGATTCCCTCCCAATCTGTTTTCCCGTGCGAGACGTTCGGTCATGCTGCGCCGACACATGGCGTACAGGTTGTACGCCCTGCCGGACAAACTGCCTGCTCTATATCTATTCGGACAGGACCCCAATTATCACCCGGAAGGCGAATCCTTTCCCTGATGCCCGGAATAAGCTAAAATAAAAGTCTGAGGAAAACCCGTGACGGTTGCCGTGATTCCGTTTCGCCACCAGGCCGCCCGGGCAAAGCAGATTGAACACTTTTTTACATATCCGCAAATGCTAACGTGTTCAAGGAACGATCCACAGATTACCGACAGAGCATTTCACGAAATGCTTGCATAGAGAGGAAGTTGAAAAACATGGCATTGGACGGCATCGTTACACGCGCCATCGTACATGAACTCCAGGGCTGCAAAGGCGGCCGCATCAGCAAAATCCATCAGCCGAACGATCATGACGTGGTCCTGACCTTACGGGCGCAGCGAGGAAACAGCAGGCTGCTTGTCTCGGCAAGCCCGACCTACCCGCGCGTGCATTTTACCGAAAAAACGTTTATCAACCCCGCCGAAGCACCGATGTTCTGCATGTTGCTGCGGAAACATTGCGAAGGCGGCATTATCGAGGACATTCGTCAAGTCGGCATGGAACGCATCATTCACATCGACGTGCGTCAGCGCGACGAACTCGGAGATGTCTCGAGCAAACGCATCGTCATCGAACTGATGGGACGCCACAGCAATATTGTGCTGCTCGATCCGGCTACCGGAACGATTCTGGACGGCATTCATCATGTTACCCCTTCCATCAGCAGCTACCGGGTCATCATGCCCGGATTTTCCTACACTGCGCCGCCGGAGCAGCACAAACTGAACCCGCTTGAAGCCACACGGGAACAATTTGCGTTCAGCTTGCAGTCTTCCGAAGAGGAAGCCGCCCGCTGGTTCGTCGGTTCGTTCAGTGGGCTTAGTCCCCTCGTCGCCGGAGAAATCACATATCGCGCGTTCGGGACAGACGGGGAGACGTCGAATGGAACGAAAGATACGGAGCAATTATGGAATGCATTTCGTTCCGTCATGGACGATGTGCAGGAAAACCGATACACGCCGATGACGGGGGCCAATGCCAAAGGAAAATTTGTCTTCTCCGCCATCTCGCTGCATGGGATTCAAGATTCCGTCAAAACCTATGACACCATCAGCCAATGCATGGAAGATTTTTACGGCGACAAAGCCGAACGGGACAGCGTCAAGCAAAAGGTCAGCGACCTGTTGCGTTTTATTCAGAACGAGCGGAGCAAAAACGTCAAAAAACTCGACAACCTGCACAAGGATTTGCTTGAAGCCGACGACGCGGACAAATACAGGATATGGGGCGAGCTGCTGTTTGCCTCCTTGCACCAGATCAACAAAGGCGACACCCAGGCCGAGCTCGTGAACTTCTATGACGAGGACCAGGCGACCGTCACCATTCCGCTGGACCCGCTGCTGACGCCGTCGGACAATGCCCAGCGTTACTTCAAGCGTTACAACAAATACAAAAACAGCCTGGCGGTCATTCATGAACAACTCGGCAAGACGAAGGAAGAAATCGTCTATATGGACAACCTGCTGCAGCAGCTTTCCAGCGCATCCATGAGCGATATCGAGGAAATTCGCGACGAGCTGGTACAGCAGGGTTACCTGCGCGACCGGGCCAAAAAAGGCAAAAAGAAAAAGAAGAACGATCGCCCTACCGTGCATCAGTTTACTTCCTCGGAAGGCATCGACATTCTGGTCGGCAAAAACAATCTGCAGAACGAATACGTGACGAACCGCTTGGCTTCCGCCAACGACACGTGGCTGCATACCAAGGACATTCCCGGCTCTCACGTCGTCATTCGCAGCCAGGAATTCGGCGATGCCACGCTGGAAGAGGCGGCCCAGCTGGCCGCATATTTCAGTCAAGCCAAGGAATCCAGCAGCGTGCCCGTCGACTACACATACATCCGCCATGTTCGCAAGCCGAACGGGGCTAAACCGGGTTTCGTCATTTACGATAATCAGAAAACGCTGTTTGTTACACCGAACGAAGAGTTGATTAAAAGCCTGCCTTCTACCGTCAAGAACGGTTAAAGGTGTTGCTCCCCCATTTATGTACCGATGATGCATACGCATTAAAAAATCCCGCAAGCAGCCTTGTTTGACTGCTCGCGGGATTTTTATGTCGTTTCATGCCAAAACAAGGCTCTGCTTATGTGTCATGGTTAACTGTGGAGACATACATTGGCGCCTAGCTAACGCCTGTTTCATTTCGCTCTGCTGCAGCCTTCAGCTTGGCGAGCACATCGGCAGAGACCGTCCGGCTTCCCAAATCGCCATGAAAAACAACCCCTTGCCGCTCACCATGATAATCCGACCCTCCCGTCTCGATCAGGTCAAACTCGCCGGCGAACTGCGCGTACCTGCGTTCTTCCTCTGGCCCATGGTCGGAATGAAAGACCTCGATGCCATCAGGCTTGGCCTGGTGCAATATATCCCTAACCAGATCATCATCGCCGTACAGGCCCGGATGTGCGATCACCGCCGCACCGCCCGCTTCCCTAATCCACTGGCATGCATCTTGCGGCGTTACCCGGGGTACCGATACGAAGCCCGGCTTGCCTTCAGCCAAATATTGATCGAACGCGTCTTTCATGTTGGCAGCGTATCCTTTGCGTACCAACACGTCAGCCATGTGCGGTCTGCCGATGCTTTCGTCGGGCTGAAGCGGCCGTCCAAGTGCATCGATGACTTCTTGCCATGTGATATCCAGCCCCAGTTCCCGTAATTTCGCGATGATTTTATGGTTGCGCTGGTCTCTTGCCTCCCGCAGGCCGCGAAGTCTCTCCAAAAACCGAACATCGTTCGGGTCCATGTAATAACCGAGTACGTGAATGTCCTTGCCGCCGGCACGGGTACTGATTTCCACCCCAGGCACGACGTCGATCCCTTCTTCCAATCCTGCTTGAACCGCTTCGGCAATGCCCGCTACCGTATCATGATCCGTAATCGCTACCGCAGCGAGTCCCTTCCGCTTGGCCAACTTCACGTTCTCCGCAGGCGGCTGCATGCCGTCCGAGGCTTGCGTATGGGTATGCAGGTCGCATTGTCCATTCAGTGGTTTCATCCTTAACATCTCCTTTATCATCTATATAAACCGCACTAAACAATCACACAAGGCACTGCGAGTGCAGTACCATCTTCCGATCGCTTATTTATCCGTCCCCTGCTCCTGGTGGCGAAGATAATTGAGGAAAGCTATTGCCGGCAGCGGCGGGAGTGATGACTTCAAATGAATGGCGTAGAACTGGCGCTTGAACTCCAGTCCGCGAATATCCACGATCCGCACCAGCCCCAGAGCGAGTTCATGCTGCACCGATGAGGGGGACAGCATCGTGATGCCCACGCCCGCCTCGACTGCGGATTTTACGGCTCCCGTGCTGCCAAGCTCCATCACAACATGAATATGCCGGGCATCAATATCTCGTTTTAGCAGCTCATCCTCCATGACTTGGCGGGTTCCCGACCCTTTCTCACGAAGAACAAACGGATAAGTCAACACTTCCTCAAGCTCGACTTCTCCACGATCAAGGGCGTGTCCTGCCGGGACTACCAGCTTCAGTTCATCCTGCATAACCGTCTCCACGACCATGTCAGGGTGCTGTACGGGTGCCTCGATCAGCCCCAGATCAAGTTGATGTTTCAGGATATCCTCCATAATTTGTGCAGTATTCATGACCTTCATCACGATCGAAGTATCGGGATATTTTTTGGCAAAGGGTCCTAACATCCGGGGCAATACGTATTCGCCGATGGTGAGGCTTGCTCCCAGCTGCAGCCTGCCTTGAAGTTTCTCGGTAAAGGCGGACATCGCTTCGTCCGTCTGCCGCACCAGCTCAACGCTTCGTTTCGCATAGGGCAGTAAAGTCAGCCCCGCTTCGGACAGCTCCAATTTTTTGGTGGAACGATGCAGCAGCTTGATACCGAAATAGTCCTCCAGCGACTGGATCTGCATCGTTACCGCAGGCTGGGTCATATGAAGCGCTTGGGCTGCAGCCGAAAAGCTACCCCTCTCTGCCACCGTATAAAAGATATGTAATTGATGAAAATTCATGGCTTCGCCCCTCTTCTTTACACTCTCTCCATTGTAGCCCATTTCTTCGATTCCAACAAAAAAAGCATGCAGCTTGTCTGCATGCGATGTAGCCTAATGCTATGATGGTATACGTTCGGGATAAGGTTACTCCTAATCGTTACTTGTGCTTGCGGCTGTTTTTCACCAGCGTCATCCTTCTGGAATGTCTCAGCCAGGAATAATACGATTTCAAATCGCGAAGCTCGATCGTCTCCGACATCCGTCCGAGAAACGTTACGATGATCATTTTGTGCAGCGGATTGCCGGCAATATCGTATTCCCCTTCAAGCTCGGAAAATTCAGCAACCACTACCAAATCGTCATCAATCAGGTATACATCCTGCTCATTGCGGTAATATGGCGTAATACGGTCTTGCTTCAGGCACTCCCATAACCATGTCGCAATATGGTCATCGTCATTATGTTTCGGCTCGATCCGGTCCGTGTACCGAATCTTGGCATGGTGGGTAATAACGATGTCGGCCACTTTTTTGTCTCCAAGAGCCACAAAGAAGGGCTCGTACGTGCTCCAACGTTGCATCACCTTATCACGCATGGGAATCACTCTCCACCAGATAGGACTTTCTATCTATTTGTTAACCAATATATTACAACATAAGTCCCGCAACCTCAAGGCATATGTTTCATTTTTTTCACAAAACAAGCTTGCTGCATAATGGAACAAAAGAGCGGCCCCGAAAGGCCCCTCCATAAAGACGTTTTCCTGCATCGGCCATGGGCTTCGACGCTCAGGCGCGACAGCGCAGGTCACAATCCGTAATAACTCGTTTTATCTGCCGTTTTGCTTGC
The DNA here is from genome assembly GCF_037969725.1 of Paenibacillus sp. FSL W8-0426. Lineage (NCBI taxonomy): Bacteria > Bacillati > Bacillota > Bacilli > Caryophanales > Paenibacillaceae > Paenibacillus > Paenibacillus sp. FSL W8-0426. The sequence continues at coordinate 4,602,727 of NZ_CP150203.1, forward strand.
ATACTCCGTCTTGATTTCGTTCCGGTAGGAACGCTCGATTTTGCGCACATAGGAAAGGCGCTTCACGTTTTTCATCGTATCGTCGGCCCGATCGGCATTCACGTACATGACCACATAATGCATGCGGCGGGATATGTAGTGAACGGTGCCATATTTATCGAGATTGCGGGCAGCTTTTAAATCGCTGACCCAAATAATGAATCCTGTTCTTTCGGCAAACATCATCTTTCCCGCCTTTCTAAAATGGAGGCCGGACGCTGCATCGGGTCCGGCCTGTCTGATATTATCGTTCCCTTCTCCGTGCCAGCGCCGGCTCAGCCGCCACAGCCGCATTTACCCCCGCTGCCGCAGCCGCCTTTGGGGTTCGGATCATTGCTTGGAACCTTGATGCTGGAGGATACCGCAAAAGCAATCGTCTCCGACATTTGGTGCAGCATGTCATCAAGCCGGCTCTCCGCTTGTTTGAAACGAACCACTGCTTCGAACTGCTCCAATTCCATCTCCACGTCGCGAACCTGATCTTTGGCCGCATGGTAATCCGGATGAAAATGCCCAAAACGCTGCGTTTCCTCGAAAAGCTGCTTTTTGCTTTCCAGTTTGCGGATCCCCGCCTGGATGTCGGGATTCGTATCAACTTGCTGCTTCCAATATAAATAATCCGATACTTCGGCAGATTGATTGATCATGTCGGCCAATTCATATGCGCCCGTCAACACTTGGGCCATATCGACCGTGTTTATTTCCGCTACGCTCATGAAATCATCCCTATCTATATATAAAGTTCTACGTAACGTAGACTACTTTATCATAGCATATCCCTGATGGGTTAAGAAGAGTTTTTCCTGCATTTAGAAAACAGGGCGCAACAACGACGCCCAAATCGAAAACACCGCATGGGAAGCATGGACGCAGCTCATTTTCACCATTCGATGCGGGGAATTACATCTCAGGTACGAGGATGCGCATTTCTTCCCAATCGCAGGGCGAGAAGTTTTCGCGTATGGCTTTGCCGTCAGGCGCAGATACGTTCCATCCGGTCAACGTCCATGATTCATGGCCATGGATCTTTTCGGGAATCACGAAAACTAGCTCATCCTTCATCTTCATGACCAGTTTTGTCTGCCACTCAATGGCTTGGGCCGCGATTTGGCGCGCCGTGGATAGATGATACCGCCTCCAGTCGTTGTGCCACACGTCCGGCACCCGGTCCAAATCCGGCAGTATATCCTCCTTTTGATTCCGGAAGGGGACGGATTCAAGACGAAGCCATCCGCGGCTGGACTCGACAAGCCCATCACCAAGGTGGTCGCGAAACGCAATCCGGTCGGGCTTTTCCTTCTCGAGGCCGCCTTCGACCGGATCCTCGCCGTAAACAGCGCCCATATCCGCCTTTGGCACCTCATGCTTCATGAGCAGCGCGCCGCCTCGCCTTTCCGACGGATGGCCCCCTCCCCATTCTTCAAGAGCAAGTTGGATGTGGGGATGAAGCTCCTCCATCGCATTTAGCGCGAGGCAGCGGATGACCTCTTCCGCCGATGTTCCGAAGTGCGCAGCTTTGGCAAAGCTCTCTCGGCTTAAACGATATACGCTAAGGCGATCGCGATGAACCAATTCGGCGCAGCACTCTGCCACCCAATGCACGGAAGGGGCTGCCTCGCTAGGAACGAGCAGTTCGAAATCAGGTTGAATGATGATACGAGGCAACCGCGCATCCTGCGTCCCATCCTCCCTCTCCGTTCCATACAACAGCGAATGAGGATCAACAAGCCAGCGAAACACGATCCCTTCCGCAGCGTCTTGGCCGATTTCGCCAAAACCCCAACCCGCCAATGCCTCCAACCACCCCAGAATTCGGGGGAATACATGGTCCCATTCGGGTTTCCACCCCGGATCAACCGAAATCGAAACGGTTTTGGCATGTTCATGTTCATGGGGAGCAGCAGCATCGCGCCATTCACGGATGAACGGCAGTACCTGCCGCAAACCAAACCATTGGTCTTTGCCCGGCGCGAGCAACAGCAGGCGATACTGCACGTGCTGCATGACGGGGTTCGTTGCAGCATACCTGTCCGCGCACAGCCCATAGATCTTCCTGTGCATCGCGCTCCAGGGCAAATCCAGCCATGAACTCAGCCGATCTTGAGATATGGCGTACACGTCCTCGTTCTTTTGAATAAGCCCCAATGAAAGCAGCAAGTCCAGCATGATCGCAACGTGGCGCGGATAAACCTCTTGATGCTTATACTGAAAAACCAGGCCATTCACATCTTCCGGCCGCATGCTGGTCATACGGTCAAGCTGGTTTATTGCTTTTTTGTGCAGTGTGCCCTTTCGGGTCAATGGCAGACCTTTGCTTCCGAACCAGGCAAGCACGTGCAGCAGATCGAGGGCTATGTTGGTTTTCCCTTCCCGCCATACGGCCATGCCCACGCGATGGGGCGAAGGGCTTAACCCCCCGCCCTGAAGCGGCGAAACGGAGCTGGAGGAGAAAGGCGGGACACCTTCCAAAGCGCGGCCGATTCTCCGTTCAAAGGCTGCTGCGAGTATAGGGAGGTGGGCAGCCGGGATGTAGTACAAACATTCGCCCCAAGCTTTGCGGACGGCCTGTATCCATCCCTTCTCCCATAATGAGGCAAACGCCGCTTTCGCCTCCGCCCGGCTAAGTCCTTCTTCGGCCCAATCGGCCGCAGCCATTACCGACGCAAAGGGTTGGCCTGCATGCTTGCAAAAAAAGGCTCCCAATACCGTCTGCTCCATTGCCGGCAATGCTGAAACCATGTTCGCCCCGCATGTATCTTCGAAATGCATCGAACCACCACGCCCTCCTTTTCAGAAACATTCAGAAAACAGGGAACTCACAACGCTATATATCCTCATGTCTAATCGTGTATTCATAACCTTGCTCAATCAGAAACAGTTGTCTGTTTATCGCAAATTCTTGTTCCCTGCTGTTCTCGGATACAAGCGTATAAAAGAAAGCTTTGTTCTCGCCCGATTTTGGTCGCAAAATACGGCCGAGACGCTGCGCTTCTTCCTGCCTTGATCCAAAGCTTCCCGATATTTCAAGGGCAACAGCCGCATCGGGAAGATCCACGGCAAAGTTGGCGACCTTCGAAACGACAATCGTTTTTATTTCACCGCGCCGAAAAGCCGAAAACCACTTGTTTCTCTCCGGTTGCGACATTTGACCCGAAATCAGGGGGGCGTTAATTTCCCGGGCAATCCCCTCCAGCTGATCCAAATACTGACCAATCACTAGCGCCGGAAGCTCTGCGTGAGTATCGAGCAGCCTGCGAACGACCTTGGCCTTGGCCGGATTTTCGGCAGCGATGCGGAACTGGTGTTTGCTGCCTGCCCGATCGTATTTCGATCTCCATTGAGGGGATAATGGGACGCGGATTTCCTGACACTGCACGTTAGCAATCCAACCTTGATGCTCCAGCTTCTTCCAAGGCATATCGTACAGTTTGGGACCGATCAATGAAAATACATCCTGCTCACGGCCGTCCTCGCGAACCAGCGTAGCCGTCAGCCCGAGCCTCCGCGTGGTCTGGATATCGGCAGTGGCCCTGAATACAGGGGCAGGCAGCAGATGTACTTCATCATAAATGATCAGCCCCCATTTCCGTTCGCTGAGCAATCGGATATGGGAAAATTCCGCTTGTTTCGATTTGCGGTGGGTCAAAATTTGGTACGTCGCAACCGTAACCGGTCTTATCTGCTTTTTCTGACCGGAATACTCCCCGATCTGTTCGGGAGCAAGCTCCGTTTTATCCAACCATTCAGCAATCCACTGACGAACCGACGTCGTGTTGGACGTCAAAATGAGGCATTCGCATTGCAGCCGCTGCAATACAGCCATGCCAATGACGGTTTTGCCTGCCCCGCAGGGCAGCACCAGCAGTCCGCTTCCGTTCATGGCGTCGCTTCCGCCAAAAGCTTCGACCGCTTCCTTTTGATAGGGACGCAACGAAAATGCACCAGCACGCCATCCAATGGACAACGGCGTTCCCTCCCGATATCCGGCGTAATCCAGCACGGGATATCCAAGTCGTGTCAGCTCCTGCTTCAGCAGGCCCCGATGCTCGCCGCCCAGCACGAATTCCGCACGGCTTGAGCGCTTCAGGCCAAAAGCGGATAAGGAACGAGCTTCGGCCAACTCGTCGAGCAGTTCTTCATCACCGACCAGCCGCAACTGCTGCGATTCCTCGCTTGCGTGCAACTGCAGCCTGCCATATTGGTTCATCGTTCTGCGAATAAACTCCGCCAAGGATGCGGGCATGTCCCAGCGCGAATGCTGGTTCAGGCTTGCCATGATTCCATCTGCATTCCATCCCATGGCCGCAGCGTTCCATAGCGATAAAGACGTGATCCGATACGTATGCCATGCAGACGGCGTCTTGATCAACTCTGCGTAAGCCGTCAGCTGCGACCTCGCCTGCTCGCTGCCAGGATGATCCGTTTCCAGCAAAATCGTAAAGTCCCGCTGCACGATGCAAGCCCCTGTCGTTTCCATGCTTTCCTCCTATGAATATCACATTGACCCGAATTCATCCTTTTCAACACGTCGAAGAAATTCCGGTCGACGCTACAAATAAAAAAAACACCCTATTCCTTAGGAATAGAGTGCCCAATACTGGAAAAATCATTCGAAAGACGAAGCATACCCCTTGGCCATCGCAATGAACAACTGAACGCCAAGCTGCATCGCGTCTTCATCGAAGTCAAACTTCGGATGATGATGGGGATACACGGCCCCTTTCTCCGGATTGCCTGCACCCACAAACATGAAACAGCCGGGAACCTGCTGCAAATAATACGCAAAATCCTCCGCAGGCATCAGCATCGGCGTTGTCTGGACGTTGCTTTCACCGAATACCTGAACGGCTTCACGGAAAAAACGCTCCGATTCCGTTTTGTCGTTCACCACGGGCGGATAACCCATGATGTAATTCACATCGGTTTGCGCGCCATAAGCCGCGCCTGTCTGGGCAACGACCGTATGTACCCTCTCCTTCATCGATGCCCGGGTCGCCTCGTCAAACGTCCGGATCGTCCCGCTTAGTTTGCAGGATTCGGCAATGACATTTTGAGCCGAACCGGCTTGCATCGTGCCAATGGTCAGCACAGCCGGACAGAGCGGGTCCACGGACCGGCTGACTACCGTTTGCAGCTGCATGACCAGCGCCGAACCGGCGACCACGCTGTCCACCGTCGATTGCGGCATGCCTCCATGCCCGCCTTTACCTGTAAGCGTGACGTAGAAATCGTCCGCCGCAGCCATCATCGGTCCTTCCTTGCTGGCTGCCACGCCCACCGGAAGCGGTGTCCAGAGATGAATGCCATAGATGACGTCCACACCTTCAAGCGCACCGTCGGCGATGACTTTGACTGCTCCGCCGGGAAGAAGCTCCTCCGCAGGCTGAAACAAAAAACGGATTTCGCCCCGAATGTCGGACCGATGGCGACTGAAATACAGTGCCGTTCCCAGCAGGATCGAGACATGGCCGTCATGACCGCAGGCATGCATGGCCCCCGCCGATTGCGAAGCGTATTCCACGTCTTTTTCATCCTGAATCGGGAGCGCGTCCATGTCGGCACGAAGCATGACGACCGGCCCGGGCTGTTCCCCGCGCAGAATGCCGATGACGCCATGTCCCCCCACATGGCGCTGCACTTCAATGCCGAAGCTTTCCAGCATGTCCGCGATGAAGGTCGACGTTTTCTCCTCATGAAAGGAAACCTCAGGATTACGGTGAAGGTGACGGCGCCATTCCACCATATGGATCTGCAGATCCTCCCACCATATTTTGTTTGTCATTTCTCCCATCCTTTCTTTCTTGAGCAGAGCTTCTATCAGGCCCGCAACAACCTTGGCAAACCTATTGCTGTATATTGTAGCAGAATTGGAAGAAATCCGATACGAAACGGTGTTCGAAAGCTTGCACGGGAAGGGGAAACATACTATCATGAATGAGAGAATGCACGAGAAAATACACTCGGAAGCTTGTGAGGAGGAGCAGACGCTTATGATTTTTAAAAATACAGGCTTAGATGGCTTGAAAAGCGACTTGGCATACCTGGATGAAAGCGCCGAGAAAGTCGGATTTATTCGATGGCAATGGGAATATTACCGGGCTACATATGACTACAAAATTGAAGACGAATCCACCAAATCGGAATATTTCGTACGAATCAACACCCGCGTTGTTGACGGCAAATTGGAAAAACCGGACAGCATTCTGGCGGTAGAAGCCGTGTATCTTGGAAAAGCAACGTTCCCGCACGGCCTGGACTATGACTCTTCCGTTCCGCAGCCAGTCGTGAAGCTGGCGAACCAAAAACTGCAGCAGCTGTTAGAACTGCTTCAGGCATAGGCTGGGGCCATACGATGAAACAACAAACGGCCCAGAAGAGAACGAAGAGAGGCACGCCGGATTTTCAACTGCTGATCCTCACTCTATTGTTGGTGGGCTTTGGACTGGTGATGGTATTCAGCTCCAGTTCCAGCATTGCAATTGCTAACGCGGATTATCACAATGATGCCCTTTACTTCACGAAAAAACAACTGATGTGGGCGGTTATCGGCCTGTTTGGCATGTTCTTTGCCATGAACATTCGTTTCAACAAGTATAAGAAGCTGTATGCACCCTTTTTCCTGTTTACAACGGTTATGCTCCTGCTGGTCCTGATTATGGGCAAGGTGCTTAACGGGGCGAGAAGCTGGATCCACATTTTCGGATTCAGCGTGCAGCCTGCCGAGTTCGCGAAGATTGCCATTATTCTGTACCTGTCCGCGCTAATTACCAAAAAAGGCGAGCGGTTCAGGGATTTGAAGACAGGGTATCTTCCCGTCCTGATTATTGTGGGATTCGTAGCCGGGTTGATTATGCTTCAGCCTGACTTCGGTACGACTTTTATTTTGGTCGCCACTTGCGGATTGGTCATTTATGCAGGGGGAGCCAACATGAAACACATCATGGGATCCATTCTGCTGGTGGTGCTTGGGGCTGCACTGGCTTTTGGAGGAAACGCTCTCCTTTCAACCTTATCCCCCTCGGACAACGCAGCCTCCACCACGGACGCTGCAGACGCGTCAAAGTCGAATTACAAGGTTGGACGGTTTCAAGCCTTCCTCGATCCGATGTCTGACCCGAACGGAAGCAGCTATAACCTCTATCGCTCGTTAGTCGCGATCGGGGACGGCGGCTTTACGGGGTCCGGAATCGGGCAAGGCACCATTAAATTGCATTACTTGCCCAATGCATACAATGACTTTATTTTTTCGGTCATTGGCGAAGAGCTCGGTTTTTTGGGAAGCATGCTCTTCCTGCTCGTCTATCTGTACTTCATATGGCGAGGCATCATCGTCTCCCTACGCTGCCCCGATCCGTTCGGAACGCTCGTCGGCATCGGCATCATGGGATTGATCGCCATCCAGGCCTTCATTAATATCGGTGGCGTGACTCAAACGATTCCGGTGACGGGAGTTACCCTTCCGTTTATCAGTTATGGTGGTACTTCCCTCTTCATTATGATGGTGGCCATGGGCATTTTGCTGAGTATTTCACGCACCAACAACCTGGATGTCATCAAGGAAGAAAAAACGAAGTCCGTCACGATTCAAACCCAAACACGCACTTCTCCGGCGGTACGTTCCCGCCAGGCCATTCGTCGCGTTCGTTAATCGGTGAATGGATAATCGAAAAAAGACTTCACATCCCTTGGGATGTGAAGTCTTTTTTCTTACCGCATATGGATGATTATACGTCGTCACCTTTGAAAGAAACGCCTTCGACCTTGACGTTGACTTCAACAACACGCAATCCGGTCATGCTTTCAACCGCTTCCCTTACGTTTTGCTGAAGCATGCGGGATACTTCATGAATCGGGGTCTCGTACAGGACGATGATGCGCAGATCAATGGCTGCTTCCAGCTGGCCGACCTCAACGCCCACGCCTTTCTGTACGTTTTTACCGCTGAGGCGCTTGGCCCAGCCCTCCGACAATCCTCCAGACATTGCGGCAATTCCGGGCGTCTCGAGCGCAGCCATTCCGGCAATTTTCGCCACGACGTCATCCGCAATCCGGATATTTCCGCCATCCAGTTGAAGTTGTTCTGCCATGCCACATCCTCCTTCACTTCGTTACTCGTATTTTATCCGGTTTCCATACCAAAAAGCAAATGAAAGTCATTTGCGGCGTTTACAATCCAGGATGATTTGGGTATATTGAGTTATAAAAATATTCTCATATGCTTTTCCATTTCAAATTGAAATAAATACATAATGCCGAGGTGTTAGCTTGTGAAAAAACGGATTTCATCAACCTTGCTGATCGTAACCTTCGTACTCAGCGCCATTGCACATTATGCGAACTGGAATCCGGTCCTGCAATTTGTAGTCTCGGCCCTTTCGGTCATTTTCGTTGCCGGATTTCTGGGCAAGGCTACCGAATCCGTTGCACATTATGCCGGACAACGGCTGGGCGGATTTTTGAATGCCACCTTTGGCAACGCGGCCGAGCTGATCATCGCCATATTTCTGGTCAAAGAGGGATTGTTCGACATGGTCAAGGCCAGCCTGACAGGCTCCATCATCGGAAACCTGTTGCTCGTGCTTGGATTAAGCATCTTTGCCGGCGGCCTCAAGTTCAAAATCCAAAATTATAACGTTTCACTGGCAGGCCTTAACGGTTCACTGATGATTGTGGCTATCATCGCGCTGTTTATTCCCGCCGTCTTTCTGAACACCCATTCCATTACGCAAAAGGATACCGACACACTTAGCCTGGTCGTGGCAGGCTTGCTCATTCTGGCTTACATTGCCTGGCTCTTGTTCTCCATGGTGACGCACAAAACGTATCTTGCCGATGTGACGGAAGACGAAGACGAGGAGCTGCCGCATGAACATGCGCCGGTATGGTCCAAAAGCAGATCTATCCTGTACCTTGTGCTCGCTACCGTCATGGTTGCTTTTGTCAGCGAATGGCTTGTCGGCACGCTTGAGGTGTTTACGGAACAATTCGGATTGAGCGAGCTCTTTGTGGGTGCCTTCCTTGTGGCCATTATCGGCAATGCAGCCGAACATAGCGCGGCCGTCATGCTTGCCATGAAAAACAAGATTGGCGCCGCCGTGGAAATCGCGGTGGGCAGCAGCCTGCAAATTGCCCTGTTCGTGGCACCCGTGCTTATCTTTGTCAGCTACTTTATCGGGGACACGATGGATATCGTATTTACAACGATTGAGTTGGTCGCCATCGGGGTGTCCGTATTTATCGCAAAATCCATCACGCAGGACGGCTCGACCAACTGGTACGAAGGCTTGCTGCTGCTGGTTGTCTATGCCATTCTCGGTGTATCGTTCTTTCTTGTCTAGTCCATTAACACAACAAAGAGGAGCTGTCCCTGGTCATTCTGTTTTGACCTATGAGACAGCTCCTCTTTGCTTTGGCAGCGGTCTGCCGATTCTCCCGGAATCCGCACACAAAAAAAGCATGCATAGCCGCTGCATGCCTTCTATTCGGACCCGCGCGAAGGCAGGCTATTGCTCATTCTTCTTGTTCAAAGCCTCATATAAAATAGCCAGATTCCGCTCAAGGGCACTGACCATCTGCTTACCCGAACTTTCCGGGAGAAGCCCTGCGCGAACAGCAAAATCCACTTCCTTGGAGAACCCATACATCTGTGTATCCAGTACTTCCTCGTAGAGAGGGCAGTAGCGGGTAGCCAGATTCTCCATCTGTACTTCAATAAGCTTCTGTATTTTATCTGCATCTTCTTGAAGAAGACTGATCGCTTTCATATTCAGCTGTTCCTGCAGATCAGATGAAGTCATGCATTTCCCCCCCTATGTCCCAAAAATCGCGTAAAGACGTTCTACCCCTAATATTAGACGAAATCAGAAGCTAATACAAGAACTTGACCAAAATAACCACCTAATCCGAGTCCAGTTCGATGAAATAATACCCTATAGGCGTATTTATGGAAATCGGAGAGATCAATACGTCTCGGGAACAACGCAAAGAAGCACCTCCGCCACGTTAGGCAGAGATGCTTCCCGAACCATTACTCGGACGCGATCGTTACATTGAGGCCGTGCTTGGCAAACACTTCCGCCATCGCTTTTTTGGCTTCATCCTCATCCGGGCCATGAACGTGCAGCTCATAGCTGTGCGTGCTCACCAACGTTGTGAACAAACCCAGAATGCTTTTGACGTCGATATACTTGTTGTCCGAATGCAATACGATTGAAGATGTAAACTTGCCTGCTGTTTGAGCAATTTCCACTACCGCAGCGTTATTACTCGACATAGGAATCCCTCCGTCTTTTCACTAAATGGTATCATCTATGAATTACCCCTTCATGATACCGTGAATCCGCTTTCCTAGCAACAGCAAAATGGCAAGGATTACTTCAATTGATCTGGATTAAGGCATTCAAGCTCAGGGACAACGAAAATGCCGTCTTTGCGAATCAATACATCGTCAAAATAAATTTCGCCACCGCCGTAATCCGGACGTTGGATCAATACGAGATCCCAGTGGATCGACGAACGGTTGCCGTTATCGGTTTCCTCATAGGCTTGCCCTGGGGTGAAGTGCAGGCTGCCCGCAATTTTTTCGTCGAACAGGATGTCCTTCATCGGATGCAGAATGTATGGGTTGAATCCGATCGCGAACTCGCCGATGTGGCGCGCGCCTTCGTCGGAGTCGAGGATTTCGTTCAAACGTTTCGTATCATTGCTCGTCGCTTCAACGATTTTCCCGTCTTTGAAGGTGAATTTGATGTTTTCAAACGTAATGCCGTTGTACAGCGTGGCCGCATTGTAGCTGATTGTACCGTTGACGGAATCGCGAACAGGCGCGCTGTAAACCTCGCCATCCGGAATGTTTTTTTGGCCGGAGCATTTCACGGCGCCAATGTTTTTGATGGAGAAGCTCAAGTCCGTGCCAGGTCCGGTAATGCGGACTTTGTCCGTACGGTTCATGAGATCCGCGAGAGCATCTTGCGCTTTGTCCATTTTGGCGTAATCCAGATTGCAGACGTCGAAGTAAAAATCTTCGAAGGCTTCCGTGCTTGTGTTTGCAAGCTGAGCCATGCTTGCATTCGGATAACGCAGCACTACCCATTTGGTATGTTTGACGCGTTGTTCGCTATGTACCGGGTGGGAATACAGCGCATTGTACATCTTCATTTTGTCTTCCGGCACATCGGACAGGTCGTTTACGTTTTCCCCGGCGCGAATGCCGATGTAGCAATCCATCTGCTTCATCCGGTTCAGGTCGATTTCCGCCCATGTTTTCATCATGTCTTCGGTGGCGTTTTTGAGCATGGCGCGCTGCACCGTTCGATCGGTCAACTGCACAAAGACGTTTCCGCCTTTTTTGCCTACCTCTTCAATGATGGCGTTCATCAAATCGCGTTCCGTTCCGATCATCTCAACGAGCACGTTCTCCCCAGGCTGCACGTCTACCGAGTAGCCGACGAGGTTTGCTGCGAGTTTCTGAATCCTTGGGTCCTTCATGTCGTAACATCCTCCTGTCATCCGCCATTCTTTAAATTGAACAACGGTAAATTACGTTAACTATTGTAGCACGCTACAGCGTTCCCGTCAGCAGGCAGTGCTCAATTCCCGTTTTCGGCCTCCCAGAACTGCGACGAAATAAATTACCTCTAATTCCTTGCAGCTTCTTAGTTATAGGACTTGAAGTTAACGTCCGTCACAAGCGCTTCCTGACTTTTCTTGACGCCGTCTTCCTCAAGACTTACCTTGCTTTCGGACGATAATCGCAGCGGCAAACTGCTTCTCCGGTCTACGGTAAGATGATAAACGGTCTGCACCTCAGCGTTTTGCATCATCTGCATCAACCTGTCCTCTCCTTGTTTCCAAACCTTGTCCAATTCTTTCTCCATTGCTGGACGATTCTTCCCCCCGCTTGCAGCCGCTTTATGCAGGTACTCCGCCCGTATGGCTTCCATCTCGCCGTTCAGTTGGGCGACGGCCCAGGCCTTCGCGTCTTTCGGGGCCAGTTCAATCCGCAAAATCCGCGTGCGACGGCCTGATCCATATTCCGAATGGATGGTTTTGTTCATGCGATCAATGTTCTCCAATTGGGCAATCGGATTGAAACGGGATAAAGATCCGCGCAGCGGTTCATGCTCAGCGGATAATGCCTGCCATTTTCCACCCTTTCGCGCAAAAGAAGCGCTAAACCCTCCCTTCTTCCCATTGAGAGGCTTTCCATCCAGAGGCGCAATGCCGGATTCCTTACCGGCAGCCGCAATCGTTCCGGGCACTCTCGTCTGCAGCGTCAGGCGATCATGGTCTTCCAGCTTGCCTTCAAATTTGAACTGATTCTCGAACCGGGCGCTGTTCTCCCTGCGTAATCCGGCCTCTCCTTCGAAAACCAACCTTTCCTTTCCGGCAATGCCGGAAACCGCACGCGAAAATACTTCCTCAGGAGTTTGCTCCTTCTGGAACATTCCGCAACCACCCATACATAACGCCAAGACGATCAGCAAAAATGCAGTCGGCATATGACGTCTTATCCACACCCACATCTCGAATTCCACCTTTCGGACAAACGTTCTTCATAGCCTGCCCCGTGGGATTCGCCTTATACTTTGTCAGTATTGTAAGAGGGATGCCCCCATCCATCGCAAAAAGAGGACCATCCCGCACAACGGAATGTCCTCTTTTTATCGGTTGATCTCCTGTTTTTCGAGCACGATGCGATTGCGTCCCCCGTTTTTTGCTTCATACAGGGCCATGTCTGCGCGGTAAAACAACGATTCCACGGTCACCTTATCATCCATGCAATTCCACTCGGCAATCCCGCTGGACACTGTCACAAGCGGTCTTGTTTCTTCCGCCACTCTTCTACGGATGGTTTCCGCATAATGCCGAGCCTGATGTATTCCGACTTGCGGCATGTAAATGGCCAGCTCCTCGCCCCCCCACCTTGCGCATACATCCTCGGGGCGAACCGAACTTGTCACGATATCACTGACCTGCTTCAGCACCTGGTCTCCGGTTTGGTGCCCAAATGTATCGTTCACCTGCTTGAATTGGTCAATGTCCACCACGATCAAAGAACCGCAAAATTCGTGAGCCTGACGTTCATGAATGATATTATCCAGATAATGCCTGACGTATAACCCCGTCAACATGTCCAGATTGGCAAGCCGCCGCACTTCGGCGTGAAGCGTAGCGTTCGAAAGGGCCAGTCCGATATGAATGGACAACATTTGAAGCAGCCGATAGTTGTCATACGAAAAATAATGCTCGCGCCGGTGGGACAGCAAAATAAAGCTTTTCACCACACCATTCACTCTTACAGGCGCAGCCATGAGCGAAAGCGAATGGGTAACCTCCATAAACACGGAAGTCAATTGCCCGTACTCGGCATAGTTGGAAAGAATGATCGGTTCCTCGGTTTGGCGCAGCAATCCGGCAAATCCATAATCCAGAGGAAACGTTTTATGGGCGAAATCGGGTATATTCGAAGACATGACCTCAAATTGGTCTGTATCCTCCTTTAACTGCAGGATGCAGCACCATTCGGCTTGAAAAATGGCTAACAGCTCCTGGACCGAAAAATCGAATATTTCCATGAGCTGCAAACTTTTGTTCAATCGCTGTGTCAGGTCATTCATCAGGCGCAGCTCCTGGACGAGCATGTTCGACTGTTCATGCAATTTGGCATTTTCAAATGCCGTTCCCGTTGTGTCAGCCATCATGGACACCAGCTGCAGATCGGACTCCTCGATCGTTTCCTCGTTCATTTCCATGTGGAATACCCCATATACTCCCTGGTTTCCCTTAAGAGGAAAAGCCACCTCGGCAATGCGATTTCCCGGTTGTTCTGAACGGAGTACGATCATTTTCCCCTCTTTAAAGGAGCGCACGCAAATATCATTTCCTCGTTCGCGAACCAATAACGGCTTGATCCGGGAATGGGGGCTTTTCTGATCCTGCGACATGTACAAATTCATCCGGGTGGCCGGGTACAAGTAATCGATGCTTTCAAACACCTTGTCCAAAATCGCATCCGCATTCATCTTGTCATTCAACCGTTGAATGATCTGAAACAGAATTGATCTGCGATGTTCCTCGCGTGCCGTTTGTTCATGGGCTTTCAACAGATCCGTCATAAATATGTATTCAAATCTTCGGTAGAAGCAAGTACGAAAGTGCGCCGCCTCAGATCGAACTACAGCTTCAGACGTTTCATATCGATCAGGTTCGTGAATCAAGGCCGTGAAGACAGCAAACAAGTCTTGATTGATTCTCGAGTACAGCGGCTCTGCAAGCATCGCATATTGGCCATGAGCGCCCAAGTTTCGAGCGATTCGCGGCTGTCCGGAATCCAGACATTCCGAAACCAATTGCACGACAGCCCCGATACTCTCCTGTTCAATTGGAGCGACGCATATGCCTTCGGCATTCCAGACAGAATACTTCGTTTGCGAACGGTCAAAGTCCGTTAAACGCTGTACCTGCCAATCGGCAAAGGCTTGTTGCAGCAACGTGTCAAGATAGCAGAAGTCAAAAGGTGTGATGTCCATATGCTGCATCCAGAGCGTATGCTCTTCATGTGATTTTTTGGAAAATAACGTTTCGGTCGAGTTAGGCGAATTGACGCTCTCTGGCAACCTTCCTAGATGTTCCAACATGTCAGGCGCTCCTTTGCACCGTTTTTGCATCTGAAGATGCATGAATCTGCAGATCCTATCGCAAATCTGCAAAAGGTATGGAATAACGTTTGTTTTACGCAATCCTTTAAAGTTAAGATACACTTTATTCTACTCTCTTTAAAGGGTTTTTGCATCCATATTTCATAAAATCGTCCCATTTTTTTAGGCCCAACGACCTATCGACAAAATTAGACGTTTTTCTATCTTCGCCTTGCTCTTGACTTCCTTTCATCCAAACTGTAGAATATATTGTTGATGAAGACTGCTAATGGGTCTTTAAATTTGGGCATTACCGGTTGTGTCACCCTCATTTGTTTTGTTGCTTTCAGGACAGCGGCTGAACTTTCCTGATTGATGCTTGCGAGGCTTGCCCGCAACAACAAAACGAAGCGCAAACAGAGCCCTAACTATTGAATTTTAATTAAAAAGGAGCTACTTTACACATGGCACGTTACACTGGTCCTAAATTTAAATTGAGCCGTCGTCTCGGCATTTCCTTGAGCGGAACTGGCAAAGAATTGAAACGTCCTTTCCCTCCGGGTCAGCACGGTCCTAACCAACGCAGAAAAATGAGCAACTACGGTATGCAGTTGCAAGAAAAACAAAAACTTCGCCACATGTACGGCCTGGGCGAAAAACAATTCCGCACTCTGTTTGCTAGAGCGCAAAAAATGCAAGGAATCGCGGGTGAAAACTTCATGTTCTTGCTCGAGAGCCGCCTTGACAACCTGGTATACCGCCTTGGATTCGCTAACTCCCGTGCAGGTGCACGTCAGTTGGTATCCCACGGTCACGTTACTGTAAACGGCAAAAAAGTCGACATCGCTTCTTACCAAGTAAGCACTGGCGACGTAATCGGCCTGCGTGAAAGAAGCCGCGGTTTGTCTTCCGTGAAGGAAGCTCTGGAAAACCGTACGCATCTTCCGGCATACCTGGAATTCAACGACACAGCTGTTGAAGGAAAATACATCCGCCTGCCAGAACGCGCGGAACTTTCCCAAGACATCGACGAAAAACAAATCGTCGAGTTCTACAACCGTTAATCGTTGTTTTTCAATCCTGCTTTACCCCAAACAGCTGCCTGAGAAATTTCTCGGCAGCTGTTTTTTTGCTTCCATGCTAAGCCTATATTCCCCCACAACTTACATATACTAATCCGAACGACTTCGTCTCGATGACAACTTATTCAGTCATTCCCCCAAGAAATTGGCAATTTTCGTCGATTGCTTGTATTTCTCACGCATGCAAAGCCTCCTTTTTATGCTATAATAAGTGTCGTTAAAAGGAGGAAGACACTGAATGGTTGATGCAAATAAAAACAAGCCCGACGAGCAGCCTGTCCGCAAGCGGAGCTTTATCCGCAAACTCGGCAGCGTTGTCAAATGGATGGCTATCCTGGGATTCATGGGCGTGCTATTCGTTGGCGGTGCCTTGATGGGGTACGTCAGTTCCATCGTTAAAGATGAACCCGTTCGTTCAAGAGCCCTGATCGAGCAAAAAGTCAGCGAAAACTCCATTACAGGCTTTGCTTACTTCGCCGATGGAAGCCCGATCGGCCAGTTGCGAACCGAAGAAGATCGGCGCCCGGTCACCTTTGACCAGATTCCGCAAAAGGTCATCGACGCCGTCATTGCCATTGAAGACAATCATTTTTACGAACATAGCGGCGTAGACATGAGCGGAACGCTGCGCGCAGTGAAACAGAAGGTTTTGAACGAATCCGTTCAAACCGGCGGAAGCACCCTGACCCAACAGCTGGCCCGGCGTGTATTCCTCAATTTGGACCGAACCGAGGACCGCAAAGTCAAAGAAATTCTGCTCTCTCTGCGGCTTGAACGGTTTATGACCAAAAACCAAATCATGACCGCGTATCTGAATAAGGTTCCTTTCGGTAACGGGTCTAGCGGCTATAACGTCTACGGGATCAAAGCGGCCGCAAAAGGATTGTTCAACATCAATGATTTGGAGAAACTGAATACGGCACAAGCCGCTTATCTCGCAGGTTTGCCGCAGTTACCCTCCTCTTACTCTGCCTTTAACGGAAAAGGCGATTTTGTAGAGGAAAACTTCGAGCGCGCAATCAATCGTCAGCACCTCGTGCTGCGCCGCATGCTTGAACTCGGCAAAATCAATACGTCGGAATACGATGAAGCCCTTGCTTTCGATATCAAAAGTTCGCTTGCACCAAAAACCGTAAAAGCTTACAACACTTATCCTTACCTTATGATGGAAACGGAGCGGCAGGCTGCGCAGATCCTCATGGATCTGAATACGGAAAAAGACAAAACGAATAACTCAACCGGCAAGGACACGGATGGAAATACCGCCGATAAGGACAACAGCACATTGTTGGAGGAAGCACAGCAGCAATTGCGCACTGGCGGATATCGCATCTATACGACCATCAACAAAAATGTGTACAAAACGATGAGGTCGATCGCCGAGGATGATAGCAACTTCTCTGCCGAAGATCCTACCAAAGGCAAAGAACAAACAGCGGCCATGCTGATCGATCACAAAACCGGGGCCATTCTCGGCATGATCGAAGGACGCAGCTTCCAAGACGAACAGATGAACTATGCCACCCAAATGGTACGTCAGCCAGGTTCGACGATGAAACCGATCGCAGCATATTTGCCGGCCATGGAGGCAGGTCTCGTTCAGCCGGCTTCCATTATCGACGATGCTCCGATCATCCTGAAGAACGGCGGTGCCGGATACCATATTCCGAAAAACGCCAACAATCGCTATCAGGGACTCGTTACAGCCCGCAGGGCATTGAATTATTCATTGAACATCCCTGCACTCAAGCTGTTTAACGAAGAAGTCGGAATCGATAAAGCTTGGGCTTTTTCGAAAAAGCTCGGCATCACGACCATCCAGAAAAGCGATTACCAAGCGCAGACCGGTGTTCTTGGCGGCCTTCAGTATGGCGTAACCGTCGAAGAACTGACCAATGCCTATGGCGCAATTGCCAACAATGGCGTCTATAACGATGCGTACATGATCAGCAAAATTGTAGATTCCAAAGGCAACATTGTTTACAAACACGAAGCCAATCCCGTTCAGGCTTTTTCCGAGCAAACGGCATACTTGATGACCGACATGCTGCGGACAGTCATTACGGAAGGGACGGCCGACAAAGTTCGTTCCAATTACAAATATACCAAGAGCGTTCCTATTGTCGGTAAAACAGGATCCACTCAAAGTTACGCAGACGTATGGTTTGAAGGATACACGCCAGACGTCACCTTGGGTGTATGGGTTGGATACAAGCAGCCTGTGAATACGCTTGAGACCAAATCCCAACGCAAACGGGCGCAGCAGCTATGGACCCAGATCATGAATGAGTTGGTTTCTTCCCAAAAGGACTTATTCGTGACGGATTCGTTCAAAAAACCCGACGGGATCGTTAGCAAAACCGTATCGGCTTACAGCGGCAAGCTGCCTACTTCTCTAACGGACAAATTTGTGACGGATATATTCAACAGCAAATACGTGCCGAAAGAGAGCGATGACGGCGTTGGGCGGGCAACATATATCACTTACAATGGCGTGAATTACATTCCGCGGGACGGAACGCCTTCGGATATGCTCAAAGTAAAAACGGTCATCAAACGGAAAAAGCCGATTTCCGAGTTGATTAAAGAACTGCAAAATGCGTTTTCTCGCATGAGTCGTCACGAATCGCTCGCATACTATTTGCCTGAAGATGCCGGCAGTGATATGCCGACCAAGATCGATCCGCGTACGGACAACGGCAAGGCACCTGATGCGCCATCCAATGTAAGGCTTTCCGGGTCGGTCATCACATTCAGCGCAACGCCTGAGAACGACGTCGTAGGCTATCGTTTGTATCGATCCGCCAATGGCGGAGGATTCCAGAATCAAGGCAAAGTCGTCCTGACAGGAGAATCCAGATCGTTTAGCGTTTCGACAAACGGTAATTTTGCTTACTATGTCACTGCCGTCGATGTAGCCGGCAAAGAGTCTGCACCGAGTGCCATCGTCAGCACTGCAGTCAATGCAGCCGAACCGGACGTAGAAAATAATGAACCGATCGAGGTTCCAGGTACTGTCATTGATCCAACGAATACAGGGGAGAAACCGGCCGCGCCAACGCCTCCTGGCACGCCTGGCCAGGTCGGCGTTTCCGCCCTTCCCCAAGGCATTCGCATTCAATGGTCTCCGAACCCGGAGACGGATGGGGTCAAAAGCTACACGGTATATTACAGCGAAACCGGATCAGCACCGTTTAACCAAAT
Organism: Paenibacillus sp. FSL W8-0426; assembly: GCF_037969725.1. Lineage (NCBI taxonomy): Bacteria > Bacillati > Bacillota > Bacilli > Caryophanales > Paenibacillaceae > Paenibacillus > Paenibacillus sp. FSL W8-0426. The sequence goes on from NZ_CP150203.1 coordinate 4,621,691, forward strand.
CGGAACCACTTCGGGCACATCGCTTGATTTCGGCGTAGCCGAAGGAACCGGAGGTTGGTTCAAGGTCTCTGCGACTAACGATGCGGGTGAATCCAGCCCTTCGGCAGCCGTTTCTTTGCAGCCTTGATCGAAACCTGAACGCATTAAAACGTTAAGCCCCGCCTCCTTTGATTGGAGGCGGGGCTTATATGTCATACAAATAAGCCTGCTCTGGTGTGATCCAGAACAGGCTTATTTCTTTTGCTTTCATTCGAGAGACGAGCGAACCCTGCTGCTCTAATCCTCAATCGTGGATAGATCGCCAGCCGGAAGATCCAGCTCCCACGCCTTCAACACACGCCGCATGATTTTGCCGGAACGGGTCTTCGGCAGTTTATCCTTGAACTCAATTTCGCGTGGAGCAGCGTGGGCGGATAACCCTTCTTTCACAAAGCGGTAAATCTCCTCTTTAAGCTCAGGAGTAGCTTCATAGCCTTCACGCAATGCCACAAAAGCTTTAATGATCTCCCCTCGCATGACGTCGGGTTTGCCAATAACCCCCGCCTCGGCAACAGCCGGATGCTCCACCAGCTTGCTCTCGACCTCGAAGGGACCGATGCGCTCTCCCGAGGAATTAATGACGTCGTCAATCCGCCCCTGAAACCAGAAGTACCCGTCTTCATCCATATACGCGGAGTCCCCTGAGACATACCATCCAGGCAAACGGAAATATTCCTCGTATTTGGCAGGATTGTTCCATATCTTCGCCATCATGGATGGCCAAGGGGTGCGGATGGCCAAATTCCCCATGCTATACGGAGGGAGTACCTCGCCTTGATCGTTGATGATCGCCGCCTCTACCCCTGGCAAAGGCCGTCCCATGGATCCCGGTTTGATCGGCATGCCCGGATAGTTGCAGATCAGCTGTGCACCGGTTTCCGTCATCCACCACGTATCATGGATACGCTGCCCGTACACGTTCCATCCCCAACGAACCACTTCAGGGTTAAGCGGTTCTCCTACGGACAGCACATGACGCAGGCTGCTGAGATCATGCCGCTTTATTTCGTCCTCTCCCGCTCCCATCAGCATACGGAATGCAGTCGGCGCACTGTACCATACGCTTACTTTGCGTTTCTCAATGGTGCTGTACCAATCCTGCGGACTGAAACGGCCCCCGCGAATGACATTGGTTACCCCGTTCAGCCACGGAGCGAAGATACCATAAGAAGTGCCTGTGACCCACCCCGGATCAGCCGTGCACCAGTACACATCGTCGTCGCGCAGGTCCAATACCACTTTACCGGTATAATAATGCTGAATCATGGCATTTTGAACGTGATAGACCCCTTTGGGTTTACCGGTGGAACCTGAGGTATAGTGAATCAATAGCCCGTCCTCGCGAGTCAGCCATTCCACTTCCATCTCGTCCGAAGCGGACGACATCTCGGCATCATAATCAACGAGGCCTTCTTCGGTCTGCGCTCCGCCGCCAACAACGAATACATACTTAAGCTCAGGCAATTCGGAACGTTTGATCCGACCGAGCAGCTCCGGCGTCGTCACAATCGCAACCGCGCCGCTGTCTTCAAGGCGATCCTTGACCGCCGTCTCCATGAACGCTTCAAACAGCGGGCCCACTACGGCGCCTGCCTTCAGAATGCCGAGCAGGCTGAAGTAGAGTTCAGGACTGCGGGGCATGAATATAAAAACCCTGTCTCCCTTGGCAATGCCGTATTTTCGCAGAACGTTCCCGAAGCGGTTCGATTGCTCGCTTAGATCGGCAAACGTGTATGCCTCTTCTCTTGTGGCATCGCTGTACAACAATGCGGTTCTGCCGCCTCTGCCTTCGAGCACGTGACGGTCGACCGCCTCATGCGCAATGTTTACTTTTCCGCTGGTATACCACGTAAAATGTTTCTCAACCGATTCCCAATCGAAGCGGCTTCGAGCTTCCTCGTAATCACCCAGATTGGATTCGGACACAACCGTTTGCAGCATCTCACCATGTGCTTGACTCATGCTTGCCAGCCTCCTCAACTCGACATTTCGATTCCTTCAAAAAGGTGTTTCGCTTTGCCTTGGTGTTGACTGAACTTACAGTTAGCGCTTACATTATTTAGAGAGCAACTCTCTGCATGTACCCTGTCAGGTAGCCAAAATCGGTGCAGCTTCATTCTGCATTCCAATTGTGAACGTTTTATGTCAAGGCAATTATATCAAATTGCTTCCGGGACCGTCTATGGCTTTTCATTTTTTTGATTTTTTGCTATAAGTAGGGAGGAGAGGAGCATGAACCATGGAGCATTTGAAAGAATACCACATGCGTTCCATCTTCAAGTCCGGTTTCCATATTACCGTGGAAGGCCCTTTGCCTCCTGACAGGATCGCAGCGTTGTCTTTTCATCCGGATCTGGATGCGTTCCGGCGCCCTGCCGAGCAGCAGGAAGCGTTGATCGAGATTGCAGGTTTGCCCGAAGGGCGCATCATCATCGCTCGTGAACGCGAAACGATCGTGGGTTATATTACGTTTCACTACGCCGATGAGTGTGAGCGTTGGTCTGAAGGCAGCATGGCCGATCTGATTGAATTGGGAGCTATTGAGGTAGCGGATCGGTACCGCTCGCTGGGCATCGGGAAAGAAATGCTGCTTACGGCTTTTGCGGGCGGCCAGATGGAAAGATACATCGTGTTTACGACTGAATATTACTGGCATTGGGATTTGAAAGGCAGCGGTCTGTCCGTGTGGGATTATCGGAAAATGATGGAGCGTTTGATGCAGACCGTCGACATGACCTGGTACGCTACCGACGATCCCGAAATATGTTCGCATCCGGCCAATTGCCTGATGGTGCGTATCGGAAATAAGGTGCCTCTCGAATCCGAGCAGCAGTTCGATCGCGTTCGTTTCCGCCACCGGTTTATGTATTGATGCAAAAACCGCTATCCTTTCAACCATGTTTCATTTGAAAGACACATGGATGCAGTCATAGCGGTTTTTTACAACAATTCGCTCCCATCAAGGGCGCATTTACGATTTTTTTGCTTTCGCTTACATATTGGTGAGCATGTGTTCCACAATACGATGAGAACGTTGAGACGAATGTACGGTAAACTCCGCAAAATTGACATGGGCCGAACCGTCAGCCTTATCGGACATGCCGCGCAGCACCACAAACGGCACACGATTCATGAAACACACCTGAGCAACCGCAGCCCCTTCCATCTCGGCACAGGCGCCATCCATTTCGGCATATAACCTGCCTACCGTCTCCTTGCTGGCGATGAATTGGTCGCCTGACAACACTTTGCCGATCCGATAATGTGCCCCTTGTGCAAGGCATGCCTGTTCCGCCAGCGCAATCAATGTCTCATCGGCCGGAAAAGCCGACGTCTCCTGATAAGGGATGACGCCGCGTTCGAACCCAAGCGCGGTTACATCCATGTCATGCTGGACGCATACGGAAGAAATGACGATATCGCCGATATTCAACTCGGGATGCACCGCTCCGGCCACACCCGTAAATATAATTTTGTCCACCTGGAACCGGTCAATCAAAATTTGCGTGGTCACGGCGGCATTGACCTTGCCTACGCCTGACTTGCACACTACAATCTGTTTCCCCAGCCACTCGCCTGCGACATACGTAAGCCCGGTCTGCTTGACGGTCTCCGATCGTTTCATGCCTGCCAGCAAAAGCTCCACTTCTTCATTCATCGCACCGATTATTCCGATGGTTTCGCGCATCCTGTCCTGCCTCCATTTGATCCAAGCCTCGTCTTGAGATTCGGACGTATCTATTTCTTGTCAAGCACAAAAGCTCCGTTTCCGGAGCTTCGCCTGCATACTATGTAGAGAGGGAATAAAACTTCCCTTTCATCTTAATCCGGGCTGCGTCCGCCAGACGCGACATCCCTTTGCCGTCCCGTTTAGCCAGCGTGGCTGACAGACAAACGCAAAATCGTTTCATGCGGCAAAATCACGCGTGGATTTTCTACGTTTTCCTTCTTCATCAGCTTGGTCAAAAGACGCATCGCCACGGCACCCAGGTCGTACATCGGTTGGGCCACCGTTGTCAGCTGAGGACGAACCATGGAGGCCATACGGATGTTGTCCACGCTAATGATCGAGAAATCATCCGGTACTTTCAAGCCTTCATCCTGAATGCTGTGGATGGCACCAATCGCCATTTCATCCGTCGCGGCAAAGATCGCAGTTGGTCTCTTCTTCAAGCCCAGGAAGTACTTCATGGCTTCCACGCCGGACTCATAGCGGTAATTTCCGATACGTACCAGATCCTCCTGGTACTCCATACCTGCAGCTTCAAGCGCCTTCTTGTAGCCTTGGAAACGGGCATAACCGTTGGCCGGGTCTTGCAGTGTGCCGCTGATCATGGCAATTTCCTTGTGACCATGGCGAATCAGCGTATTCACCGCATCGAATGCAGCCGCCTCATGGTCGATGTCCACGGAAGGATATGCCCCCTTCTCGTCGCTTGTGGCGCAAAGCACGATCGGCACGGCGGCAGACTGGAACGCCTGGATATGCTCGTCCGTCACGGTTCCGCCCATAAAGAGCAGACCGTCCACCTGTTTCTCAAGCAGCGTGTTGATAACGCGAATTTCCTTTTCCTTCTTTTTGTCCGCATTACACAAAATGATATTGTAGTGATACATATTCGCGATATCCTCGATACCGCGGGCAATCTCGGCAAAGATGGAGTTGGAAATATCAGGGATCACAACGCCGACGGTTGTTGTCTTTTTGCTCGCCAGACCTCTGGCTACAGCATTAGGACGATATCCCAGGCGTTCGATTGCTTCATAGACTTTTTTGCGGGTTTGAGGTTTAACATTAGGGTTATTGTTGACAACCCGTGATACTGTCGCCATGGATACGCCAGCTTCACGTGCTACATCATAAATGGTTACCGTCACAGCACTTCTCTCCATTACCAGTAAATTTTCATACCATTTTCATTAAGATTTATATTACGACAAATTATTGCATTAATCAATTAAAATAGGCTTCAATAGCCGTTTAATACACTTGTAAGCGCAGTCGAAGTAATGTTTGAATGGGAGGTATGCCATACCGCTTTCCCATTCTGCACAAGAATGGCCTGCGGCGACTCATGTTTAACCCCGAGTATTGCCTCCGTTTCATTGGAAACAGGGCGATCTTCCACAACATAGACGATGCCATAGTCCACATTTTCGTTCGGCTGGTTCTGCAGATAATGGTCCATCTCCTGATAAGCTCTTGAACTGATTGGGCACCGAGTACTATGCTTAAACAGAAGCAATGGTTGATTATTCGTAGCTCCCAGTGCGGAGTTAAGCTGTTCAACACTTGTCATTTTGGTCATGTAAGCCATTGGATATACATCCCCCTTTATCAGGAATACCAATATGTTGAGCGTTTTCACTCTACGATATCTTAACAAAAAGTGCAGGAAAAAGCCAATTTTCATGAAAACAAGCATGAAACGCGTCAAAATCAAACAGCATTCGAGAAATAACTTCTCCATGCAAAGCCGGACAATTGTCCCAGCCTGCGCTGTGTCATTTGAATCCATTCCTCGTCACCGGATTTTTGGGCATAGTTCAATATATCCAGGAGCAGGTTGATGCGTTCCTGAACGGCTTGCTGCATGCGCTCTTCCATCTCCCGATCCGACGCGTCCGGCCACGACTGAAGCATTTCGTGAAAAAGGTCGGCGAGTTCGTTCTGTTTACCGAAAGATACGTCTTGCTGCACGGGATGATCTCCCAATTTGCTGATACATTCCTTAAGGTCCGGCTTTACCGGCTGAAGAACCTCGTATGTAACGCAATCCGTGCATGCGAATACAGGCACGTTGCGAATTTCCACCTTTTTGGCATATACTACCGTTCTCATTTCCAATTCCATTACATGTCCGCACTTGCATGATTTGCGCACATCCATCACCTCATTCGTTCTTTGCTCATGAGTAGTTCATTCGACCTTTTTCGGCGCAAATCCTGCCCAAAACCACAAATTAAACAAATTACCACCATCCCCAGAAGATGGTACCTTATGAGGAAAGCATACATCGACACAAATCGTTGTACCGACGAAAATGCTGACCGTGAAGCCGTCCACAAAATTTGTTACAATAAATCGCGATGGTGAACACGTTCAATAAAGGAGAGATGATCATGAGATTAACCGGTAAGAAAGTTATCGCCCTTGTCGATGAAGAATTCGAGGATTTGGAGCTATGGTACCCGGTCCATCGGGTTCGTGAGGAAGGTGCGGAAGTGCATCTGGCCGGCGAAAAAAAAGGAAAAACCTACATTGGAAAATACGGCGTTCCAGCCGAGGCCGAATACAGCTTCGACGAACTGGAAAGCTCGCAATATGACGGCATTCTCGTTCCAGGGGGATGGGCGCCGGACAAGCTGCGCCGATATCCGAAGGTGCTTGAGCTGGTCCGCGAAATGCATGCCGACCGCAAACCCATCGGTCAAATCTGCCATGCGGGCTGGGTACTGATCTCAGCCAAAATTTTGGAAGGCGTTACGGTAACCTCTACGCCAGGTATTCGGGACGACATGGAAAATGCCGGAGCGATCTGGAAGGATGAGGCGGTAGTCGTAGATGGCCATATCATCTCGGCCCGCCGTCCTCCCGACCTGCCTCCCTATGGCAAAGCGTTCTGCGATGCGCTCGCGAATAACCAATAATGACATCGCAACTTGGTTGACCGTCTGAAAACGCATATGCCAAACAGGCCGGACCGCTCCTTTTGCCCGTTAAAAGGCGTTTTATGGATGGCGGCCAATAAATGAACGAGCACCCAACCCGGTTTGGCTAAATCGGGTTGGGTGCTCGTCGTTTTTACGATGCATTCGAATCGTTTTGTTCGTCAGGGCTGCAATTGGCGTTATTGAAGGCTTGCAGCCTCTCCTCGATCTCTTCGCTAGTGCGAAGGCCGAAACATGCTCTCGCCGTTTCTTTCGCTGTGCTAGCCGTCGTGTTCAGGGCCCGGTGTTTGACCCGCAGGAGAGACTGGGGCGACATGCTCAAATTGAAAATGCCAAGCTCCAGCCAGAGCGGTATGGACCGCTCGTCTCCCGCCATTTCGCCGCAGACGCTGATTCCGATTCCCGCACGGTGCGCCGCTTCCGCCGTTGTGCGCAGCATCCGCAGCACCGCAGGATGATACGGATGGTACATGTGGGCAATCTGTTCGTTCATGCGGTCAACGGCGAGGACATACTGTACCAGGTCGTTCGTGCCGATGCTGAAAAAGTCCGCTTCCTCTGCCAGCAAGTCGGCAATCATGACGGCGGCCGGCACCTCGATCATGATGCCGACCTGAATATGCGGATCGTAAGGCAATCCGCGCTCATCCAGATCATGCATCGCTTCGCGCAAAATCGCATTGGCTTGTCTGAGTTCTTCCACGGAAGAGATCATCGGATACATGACCTTGACGTTGCCGGCAGCGCTGGCACGCAAAATGGCCGTAAGCTGCGTTTTGAACAGGTCTCTACGGTCCAGGCTTATGCGAATGGCACGATATCCGAGGAATGGATTATCTTCTTCAGGCAATTCAAAATAGTCCAACTGCTTGTCTCCGCCGATGTCCAGCGTTCGGATGACGACAGATTGGCCTGCGGTTTTTTCCGCAACAAGCCGATACACCTCATATTGCTCCTGCTCGCCAGGGAACGTCGCCCGGTCCATGTACAGAAACTCGGTCCGAAACAGTCCGACCCCCTTGGCTCCGTGCTTCAGCGCAAGCTCCAGTTCTTTCACGGAGCTGATATTGGATGCCAGGTGCAGCGTTTCTCCGTCCTTCGTAACGGCGTCCACCGTGGCAAGCACTTGCAATTGCTCTTTTTTCTTTTGCTGCTGGGCGCGGAGCACCGTATACCTTTCCACCGTTTTGCGGTCAGGCTCCGTAAACACCAAGCCGTTATCGCCATCGACAATCAGCAGGTCTCCGGTCTCCACCGGCATGCCAAGGTTCGCTTCCAGTCCGGAAACGAGCGGTATGCCCAGTGCGCGGGCCATGATGGCCGAGTGAGACGTTTTGCCGCCAATCAAGGTCACGATGCCCAGCACGTAGGTTGGATTCAGATGCGCCAATTGGGAAGGCGACAGCTCCTTCGCCACCAAAATGTACGGCTGGGTATCCGAAGGAAGCGTAATTTCGGGCGCTCCCAGCAGATGCTTCAGGAGCCGATTGCCGACGTCCTTGATATCGATGGCCCGTTCCTTCATGTATTCGTCATCCAACAGATCGAACATGGTGACGAAATGGTCGATCGCTTCTTTGACCGCCACTTCGGCCGCCTTGTACTGACGTTCGATGATCCCGCGGATTTCGTTCATGAACACCGGGTCTTCAAGGATGGCCAAATGGGCATCGAAGATGCTCGATTCCTCCGGACCGACTACTTCCTTGAACTCGTTTTTGATGTTTTCGATCTCGTCCTTCGATGTCCGTATTCCCTCATACAGTCGTTCGAATTCCTGGGCAAGGTCTACCGAGTCCATCTTCTGATCCGGCAGGTCCCACTCCCAGCTGGGCAGGACAAATGCTTTGCCGATCGCTATCCCTGCAGCGCCATTGATGCCTTCTATCTTCATTCTACCCCTCCAACGTTCCTGTCATAGAGCACCACGGACATAACGGATGCCTGACCTTTCTTGACATGCTTGAACGGAGCAAAGCTCCAGGACTTGACGCGATCCGGATTGGTGATCACCATCGGTGTCGTTAAGGACGCCGCTTCGGTCCGCAGCTTCGCGAGATCGAAGCGGATGAGCAGCTGCCCCGGCTCCACCGTGTCCCCTTCCTGCACAAGCGCTTCAAAACAGCCTTTCAATTGCGAAGTGTCGATGCCGATATGCAGCAATACTTCCAAACCTTCCCGGGTCGAAATGCCGAGTGCGTGCATGGTCGGATAGAGATGCATGATCGTCCCGTACACGGGGGAAACCAATTCCCCTTTTTCAGGTACAAATGCAACGCCGTCACCCACCAGTTTGGCCGCAAAGATCTGATCCGGCACTTCTTCGATCGGCAGCATTTTGCCTTGAACCGGGGCGCAGAACAGCACCTGCTGCAAATCCCGCTCAAGCAGCTTTGCGATCTCTTCCCGGATCAGCTCCGAATATGTACCAAACACCACTTGCACATTGCCGCCGCCCAGCTTGATCAGGCCCGCGGAGCCCAAACTCTTCATCGCTCCCGTATCGATAAGCCTGTCATTGTGAACCGTCAGCCTCAACCGGGTGATGCATGCCTCCACCTGCACGATGTTCTCCTTGCCTCCCAATGCTTCCAGCACAAGGGGAGCCTGGTAAGGAATGTTGCCCACCCAATCTTCCAGCACGGAGCCTTCCTCGCGGCCGGGCGTTGGAATTTTGAACGTGCGAATAGCCCAGCGAAACAGGAAGTAATACACCAATCCGTAAAGAATGCCGAGCGGAATCAGCTTCCAGGCATTTTCGGACAGATGGAAATTGATGATGTAATCGATGATACCTGCCGAATAAGAAAACCCGTGGCGTATGTCCAGCCAGTATCCCATCCACATGGCGATTCCCGACATTACGGCATGCACAATAAACAGATAAGGTGCCGCAAACAGAAATGCAAACTCGATCTGCTCCGATACCCCTGTCAGGAAACACACTAACGCAGACGTCAAAAACGTCTTTTTGATCTTGGGCTTGAGATCTTCCCTTGCTTCCTGAATGATGGCAAACGCGATCGCGGGAATCGCAAACATCATGATCGGAAACAGTCCTGCCATGAAATATCCGGCGGTCGGATCACCCGCAAAAAAACGCGGCAAATCCCCCTGAACGATATGGCCATCAGGTGTCTGATAGGTGCCGAGCTGGAACCAGAACACGTTATTGAGCAGATGGTGCAGCCCAAACGCCACGAGCACCCTGTAGAGCACCCCGTAAATGAACAGCCCGAACCCGCCCAGACTGTACTCCCACGAAGCGATCACATTAAGCCCGTTTTGAAGAATGGGAGCAATCCACAGCATAAAACAGGAAAACAAGGCCGAGCACAGCCCCACGATCAGCAAAACAAACCTGGAACCGCCGAAAAATTGCAAAATCTCGGGCAGTTTAATGCTTTTAAACCGATTATGCGTAACCCCGGCGAGCGCGCCAAGGATGATTCCGATTAATGAAGCAGGCTGAACCGTCCCGTCCCCGAAATGACGAATGACCTGATCGTAAATCACGATGCCCGCAAGCGCGGCAAGCCCCGCCTGTCCGGCTTGATTGGAGAGGCCAAGCGCTACGCCGACGGCAAACATGTAGGGCAAAAAATAAAAAATACCGCGTCCAGCCACGGTAGAAATCTCGCCAACAACGTTCAGTCCCCAGGCATCCCAGGGCAAACTGCCAACGCTGAGCAGAATCGCTGCGGCGGGCAAAACCATTGTGGGCAGCATGACTGCCCTTCCGAGCTGCTGCAAGGACCCGAGCCAATTCATGGCGTCCTCTCCTTTCTATCCTTGATGGTAAGCTTTACGGAACGTTTTGTCAAAACAAAACGAGTGCGTGCCAAAAATTAAAACATCCCTTGCGACACATGTCAAAAAGGCCGTATCCTCGTGCGGTTTGCCTTTGGCATCGGCACTCACTTCAACGCTTACCCGAAGCAAAAATTCCTCTCCTGCCTAACCGGTCATTTCCTTGGTCTGGAAGGTTTCGCAACGCCACCTTACGGATGCGAAACCCCGCCAACCTTGGGGGGTCAACGGGGTTTCGACAAGCGGTTTATGAACCTGTTATTCGCAGGGCACAAGTCACAGGGCTGCCTTCAACATGAAAAGGCCTTAACCTCTTCCGGCGCTGCGCAGTGCGTAATCTTCCACTTTGATGCAACGATTCGTAACAGCCGTCATGCCGTTGTCGGCTGCAATCTGCACGGCTTCGTCACTATGGATTCCGAGCTGCAGCCAAAGCACATTGGCATGGATGGCAGCTGCTTCGCGGGCAACGTCGGCGCAAAACTCGGCGCGGCGGAAAACGTCCACGATGTCAACGGGCTCCGGAATATCCGCCAGAGAGGCATACACCTTTTCACCAAGAATCTCGCCACCACTTGCCTGCGGATTGACCGGAATGATCCGGTAACCTCTGCTCTGCAGTGCTTCCGCAACCAAGTAGGAAGTCCGGTCCGGTTTGTCCGACAGACCGACAATCGCGATGTTGCCTGCATTGCGCAAAATGTGTCCGATCTCTTCACGTGTAGGGTTGTTGAATTCCATGCAAAGCACCGTCCTTTTCAGCAAACGTTTGTTATGTTATCCTTCTACCCATTCCACCGAGGCTCCAAGCGCCCGCAGATGGTCGAAGTATTGAGGATAAGACTTGGCTACATGATGTGCGTCCCGAATACGAATCGGCTGTTTGGCACGCAGGCCTACCACCGTCAGTGCCATAATTACGCGATGGTCGAAGTGGGCATTGATCTCCACGCCGCCCTCCACGCCTTCAGGACGTCCATGCACGATAATCTCGGCTTGGCGTTCCTCCACATTGGCACCAGCCTTGCGCAGTTCGTTCAGATAATCCGTAATTCGGTCGCATTCCTTGTAACGCAGGTTCTCTACATTATAAAACCGGGAGGTGCCTTCCGCAAATACGGCCGCCGCGACCATCGCAAGCACGGCATCCGTTGCCGCATCGCCATCGAATTCCACGGCCTTCAACTTGCCGTTGCCCTGTACGTGAACGACATGGTTCTCATGCGTCAGCGGCACTTCCATCATGCGCAGTACGTCCACGATGGCGCGCTCTCCCTGTTTGCTTTGTTCCATCAAACGCTGGATCTTCACGTCCGATTGCGTAACTGCCGCTGCGGCGAGCACAGCTGCAGACCCGGGATAATCCCCCTGAACGGTATACGTTTGCGGTTGATAGGACTGGCCGCCCGGCACCCGGAAAGACATGTAGTCATCGCTCGCGTGGATGACGATCCCCGCCTGCTCAAGCACTTCGAGCGTTTGCCCGATGACAACCTTGGATTTCAAGTCGTTCAGCACTTCGATCGTGCTGTCTTCCGCCAGAAGCGGCGTTACGAAAAGCAGTGCGCTCAAATATTGGGAGCTGACGGAACCGGATACGCGGATATGACCGCCTTTCGCATGTCCCCCCTTGATCGTGATCGGCAGGCGTCCTTGCTCGTGCTGAACTTCGACTCCCATTTGGCCGAGCGCATCGATCAGGTCGTCATGCGGGCGTTTGCCGAGTGATTCCGGATACGTGTTCACGAACGTCACCTCAGGGCAAAGCGCGGCTACCCCCATCAGAAAGCGCAATACGGCTCCCGCGTTCCCCACGTTGAGTTCGCGCACGTCGCGCGGGTGTTTGCCAAAACCTTGGATTACGATTTTGCTGTCGTCTTCCTCCAGCACGGCGCCAAGGTCGCGAATGCATCTGCGCATCGCATCGCTGTCCTCGCTGTGGGCAGGGAAATGAATGGTGCTTGTGCCTTCTGCCAGTGCTGCGGCAAGCAAGTAACGCGTCGTGTAGTTTTTCGAAGATAAAGCTCCGATGTCCCCTTTCAGGGTAGGTGTCGGTTTAACGATAACGTCCATCGATTAAATTCTCCTTCATTGATCAGATTCATTCGAAATAAGGTGCAATGCTGATGTCCATAACCACAATCGGCTGCAAGCCAAATTGACATTTCACTTGCCGCTTCGTATCATTATAGGCGTTAAGTCCATACAGAAAAGAGGACCTGAAATGACACAAATCGCTGAAATTCTGCCTTCCGAACTGCGCAGCCGCCTGCAAGCCGGCGAGAAGCTGCAGATGATCGACGTCCGCGAGGACGAAGAAGTCGCCCTGGGCATGATCGAAGGCGCCAAACATATTCCGCTCGGACAAATTCCGGACAGATTGTCCGAAATCGAGAAGACGGGCGAAATCGTCTTGATCTGCCGCAGCGGCTATCGCAGCGAGCGTGCCTGCGAATACTTGCAGCAGCTTGGCTACGAAGGATGCACCAACATGGTTGGCGGCATGCTGCAGTGGCAGCAGGAAGAATAGAGTGGATCAGGAACGGGCCGAAAGGCCCGTTTTTGTTTCCGGAACATTTACAGGCTTAGACGCGGTAATGCGCTAAAATTAAACGGGTCACTTCAGCGGCGGATAGCTCGGTTGTATCCACGGTGTGATGTGCGAAAAGGTACGCGTCTTTCCGCTCCTGCATAATGGTACGAATTCGTTCCTCCGCATTGCCGGCAAGCAGCGGACGATGGTCTGAGCCGCCGATGCGTTCGACAATGGCTTCGGGATCGGCCGTCAAGGCGACAACCCAGCCTTGTCCTGACATCTCGTCACAGTTATCCTGGCGCAGCACGATGCCGCCGCCCGTAGCGATGACCTGTGATTCGCTCGCGAGCACATTGCGGAGCACCCGGCTTTCCGCATCCCGGAAATACACTTCTCCCTTGTCTGCAAACATCTCGGGAATCGTACAGCCTTCCTCTTTCTCTACCTCGGCATCCAGATCTACCAGCTGATAACCAAGCTCATTTGCCAGCATCTCCGCCACGGTTGACTTGCCGGTACCCATCATGCCGATAAGAATAATATTGTTCGACTTGCTCAAGGTGTACACTCCTTTAATTCCAAGCAACTCATGGACACTTTTGTTTGTCCTATCATAACACACCCCCACGGACTGGGGAAGTCGTTTCATGGACCGGGACTGGCGCCTGTCATTCCGGTCAAGGATGTTCACCCGCGCTTGCACTGAAAGGGATGGGACAGATGCACATTTATGCCGCCTGCGTGTGTACTTCACTCCAAAAAGGCCTGGAGCCGTCCGGCATTGCCGGAACTCCAGGCCTTTCGCCGATCCATGCGCGGGAATCAACGTATGGATCGCAAACATTCGATTCGTCCAAAAACCAAAGAATGCGTATTATTCCATCCAGTTGTGGTGGAACGAGCCTTCTTTGTCCACGCGTTTAAACGTGTGCGCGCCGAAGTAGTCGCGCTGAGCCTGCAGCAGGTTGGCCGGCAGACGCTCTGTGCGGTAGCTGTCGTAGTAGGACAGCGCGCTGGAGAAGCCCGGTACCGGAATACCTTGGGTTACCGCTACGGACACCACTTCGCGCCATGCATCCTGGTACGATTCCACGATGTTCTGGAAGTAAGGGTCGAGCAGCAGGTTTTTCAGCTCGGCATTGTTGTCGTACGCTTCCTTGATGTTTTGCAGGAATTGCGAACGGATGATGCAGCCGCCGCGGAAAATCATCGCGATGTTGCCGTATTTCAAATCCCAGCCGTACTCGTCGGAAGCTGCGCGCATTTGTGCGAAGCCTTGGGCATAGGATACGATTTTACTTGCGAACAGCGCTTTGCGCACGCTCTCGATGAACGCAGCTTTGTCGCCTGTGAAGGCGGACGCGGACGGGCCGTTCAGGATTTTGCTTGCCGCTACGCGCTCGTCCTTCATGGCGGACAAGAAGCGCGAGAATACGGATTCCGTAATCATGGACAGCGGTACGCCCAGATCCAGCGCGCTTTGGCTTGTCCATTTGCCCGTTCCTTTTTGTCCGGCAGCATCCAGGATGACGTCGACCATCGGTTTGCCGGTTTCCGGATCGTATTTGGAGAAGATGTCGGCCGTAATCTCGATCAGGTAGCTGTCGAGTTCGCCTTTGTTCCACTCCGTAAAGATTTCATGCAGCTCTTCGACCGAGACGTTCAGCACGGATTTGAGCAGATGGTAGGCCTCACCGATCAACTGCATATCTCCGTACTCGATGCCGTTGTGCACCATTTTCACATAATGTCCGGCACCGTCTGGTCCGATGTATGTACAGCAAGGATCGTCGCCTACTTTGGCGGAAATCGCCGTCAGGATCGGTTCGACGAGTTTGTAGGCACTTTCCTGTCCGCCCGGCATGATTGCAGGGCCTTTCAGCGCGCCTTCTTCACCGCCGGAGACGCCTGTGCCGATGAAGCGGATGCCTTTATCTTCCAGCTCTTTGCTGCGGCGCTGCGTGTCAGGGAAGTAGGCATTTCCGCCATCGATGATGATGTCGCCTTCGTCCAGATGAGGCAGCAGCTGTTCGATCGTTGCGTCCGTTGCGCTGCCCGCTTGAACCATGATCAAAATTTTGCGCGGAGATTCCAGGGATGCCACGAACTCTTCGATGGAGAACGTGCCTGTCAGGTTTTTGCCTTCCGCTTCTTTCAAGAGGTCATGCGTTTTCTCCGGGGAACGGTTGAATACCGACACCGTAAAGCCTCTGCTTTCAATGTTAAGGGCCAAATTTTTTCCCATGACTGCAAGTCCGATTACGCCGATCTGTTGTTTAGCCATCTGGTCCTCCATCCTTTAATCCACTGTATTTTTGGGTTTGGAGTTGTCTCCCGACAACACTCTCATTTTAACGGTTTTACGCATGGAAGTGAACCCTGTCCCCCTTGCCGACAAGGCGAAAACACCTCAATCCGTTGAGGTGTTCATCGTATAGTCATAAATCGAAACCTCCCGCCACTCTCATACATCCAATAATTGTATATTTAACCTTCCATCATCAGCAATTGTCTGGAAAGACGTTCCAGCGTTTCCCGACAAGCAGCCGCTTTGTCTGCATTGCCTGTCAGCAGGGCGGCGTGCAGCCGCTCCAGTTCATCGTCAACCTCCATACGCAGCAGCATTAACCGCTCTTCGCCTTCATGAGAGAGAAACATTTCCTCCATATCCTCCGCCGTCGGGGCGGGTCCCTTTTGGAAAATGACGCGCTGCTTGAAGCCGGTCACCTCGACAAGCCGGATCACTTCGCCAAACAAAATGTTTTCCACGGTCATTTGATGGTCCTTGAACCGTTTCACCACGGCATGCCCGCGCGTGTCGCCAATCAGCTTCTCCAGCCACTCGGCCAGCTTGGCGTCTTTGATGATGTAATCGCCCGTCATTTTGTAATTGCCGCTGCGCGTATGTTGAAAACGGAGCTTCACGAGCTTGCGCCCTGTGCGGACAGAGAGAATGATGAAGGATTCGTCCTCGCTCCAATATAGTGAATACCCTTCTCGGATCAGGTCTTTGATCAAGTTCTGGATATGCCGACGGTTGAACCGCAGCTCCACATTGCAATATTCAACTTCGTAACTTTTGTTCACGGCATTCCCCTCCATCTATATCGGTTTGTTCCGGCCGTTTCCGCATCCCTTCTTCAAGTTGGCTTACCCTATTTTATACTTCATTTTATGTAAGGGTACTTGGTTAGTTGACTATTTTTCGCCCAATCGGCCCGAGTGGATTGGATCCATCAGACGAGCCGGGGCAATCCCCCGGATTTCATGATATAATGGACGCGAAACGGAGGTAATCAGATGACTTTTTCGGGGTTTAACGATAACGATTTTGATGTTTTCCAGATACCTGGACTGGAACCGCGTATGGAAATGCTGATCGAGCGGGTACGGCCGAAGCTGGAAACGATCGGAGCAGAGCTTGCGCCGTACCTGACGGAATTGTGCGGGGAGGAAATGTTCGTGCATGTGGCCAAACACGCGCGCAGAACCGTCAATCCGCCTATAGATACATGGGTGGCCTGGGCTTCCTCCAAACGTGGATATAAAGCATTGCCACACTTTGAAGTGGGTTTGTTTGGCACGCATCTGTTCGTCATTTTCGCCATCATCTACGAGAGTCCGAACAAAGCGGCATTTGCCGAAGGGCTGGAGCGCCAGTTGCGGGAAGTACGCCGGTTCATGCCACAGGGTTACTATTGGTCCATGGACCATATGTCGCCCACAGGTACCCTTCAGCAAAATATGCAGGATGAGGATTACGATAAAATCATCACCAAGCTGAAGACGGTGAAAAAAGCCGAGGTGATGTGCGGCCTGCGTATTGAGCGCGATGATCCGCTGGCGGCAGACGGCGAAAAGCTGCTTGAAACCGTGCGTCAAACGTTCAAAACGTTGCTGCCTTTGTATAAAATGTCATTTTAGCCGGCTGTCGGACATGCCGGCTTATAATCAAAAAAGCTTCCGAGCCTTTACCTGGCCGGAAGCTTTTTTGATTTATCCAGTTTGTCCCCTGCCTTATTTGGCCGGCACGGTTCGATACGGCTTCCGCGAAAGCACAAAATGCACCGCCGCCAATGAAGCCATCACCACCGCGCTGGCGATAAACGGAGCCGGGTGACCGACGTGGTCCCAGAGCAAGCCGGATACGATGGGGCCTACCACCATGCCCGACCCTTGAAGGGTAAGAAAGAAACCCCAGATGGCCCCTCGCTCTCCCTTGGGAATCAGCGTCGCCACAAAGGTGTTCCAGGCCGGCAAAATCATGGCATAGCTAACGCCAACCAGCATGACGATGCCGAATACAACCGGAATCGAAGTGATGGAGGCAAATGCCAGCAAACTGGCTGCAGCGAGCAAAAAGCCCATGTTCAGAAACAGGGATGTACCGAACCTGTCCACCATTTTGCCGACGGGCAGCAGGGCCAGCACCGTAATCCCTCCGCCCGCCACCAGCAGCAGGCTGTACAGATTCGGCGAAATATGCAAGTCCGTACGCGTATACAGCGTAATGACCGGGCTGAGCAATCCAATGACGAAGGATTGCATGAACAAGGCCGGATAGACGAGCGGATTTACGTTTAAAGTGTCACGCACCCGCTGCAATGTTTGCTGCACACTTTTCTTGAGCCGAAACAGCGGTGTGAACAGATGAGGTTTCGCCGGCACGTTTTTCTGTCTCCCTTTGTTCGCAGCCTCTGAATGCTCTCCCTCCACGACTACATGTCCTGGCAAGATCATGGCGACAAGAATGACCAGGACGGCACAGCCCAGCAGCACGAGAAAAATGGTGCGGTAATCGTGATGCGTCCGCTCAAGCAGCCAATTCATGCCAACAGGGCCGAGCCCCGTGCCGCCAAGCGCAGCCATCTCCAGCGCGCCCATCGCAGTCCCGTTTTTGTTCTGGGGGCCGGACATTGCCGTTACTCCTGTCATCGCGCACGGCCATAACGGAGACGTGCCGATGCCGAGAATCAGGCAGGCCAGCGACAAGCCGAATGAGCTTTTGAAAAAAATAATCATGATGAGCGCAAGGAGGGTGCACACTAATGCCGTCACCATCGTTAGGCGAAAACCGATTCGCTCGGCAGCCCATCCTGACGGGGCACGAAACAAATTATCTCCCAAATATTGCAAAGCAAAGGCTACGCCGATAATCCCGGCGGACAATCCAAGGACGCTCCCCATGTATACGGGAAGGACGGCGACGAGCAGCGCCCCTTTAATGACCTCGACCAAAAACAAGGTCAGCCACATGGCGATAAAAAAAGGCGTGCGCAAAATGTTGGTCGGTTTGGTTGCTGGTTGTGGTTGCATGTTTTTCCCCTTTCAGCGTTCATTCGTTGGCTTATGGACCCGCCTCAGGCGAACAAATTCGCCCAAATCCTTGTAATTTGAAATTTTGTCATAAGGATTGCTTGCATTCGGTCCCACATTTGCTATACTCATTTTTGTTTGATATAAAGTTTCCTCATGAAACTGAACCCATTTTAATGAAGAAAGGTTGTGACAGCACTGATGGATCACCGCCGTACGCCGCTGTTTACCGCTTTAACCAATCACGCGGCACTCAATCCGGTGCAATTTCATATTCCGGGACATAAAAAAGGATTGGGAACGGATACCGAGTTTCGTGAATTTATCGGCGATAATGCCCTGTCCATCGATTTGATCAATATCGCTCCATTGGATGATCTCCATCAGCCTACAGGCGTCATTCAGGAAGCGCAGATGCTGGCCGCGGATGCCTTCGGAGCCGATTATACCTATTTCAGCGTACAGGGCACAAGCAGTGCCATCATGACCATGATTTTGTCAGTATGCGAACCGGGCGATAAAATTATTGTACCCCGTAACGTGCATAAATCGGTCATGTCAGCCATTATTTTCTCGGGAGCCAAACCGGTATTCGTCTCTCCCGCACAAGACGCAAATCTGGGCATCGACCACGGAGTAACCGTTCGTTCGGTCAGGCGTGCGCTTGAGCGTCATCCAGACGCCAAGGCATTGCTTGTCATTAATCCGACGTATTTCGGCGTATGTACAGATCTGAAGGAGATCGTGGAGCTGGCGCACAGCTACCAGGTTCCTGTGCTTGTCGACGAGGCGCATGGCGTGCTGATTCATTTTCACGAGGACCTGCCGCTTTCTGCGATGGCTGCCGGAGCCGATATGTCCGCAACGAGCGTGCACAAGCTGGGCGGTTCCATGACACAGAGCTCTGTATTGAACCTGAACACCAAAAACGGGTTCGTGAACCCGCAGCGTGTACAGACGATCCTCAGTATGCTGACTTCAACCTCAACATCATATATTTTGCTGGCTTCATTGGACACGTCCAGACGCAATCTGGCACTGAATGGCCACGCTATGGCACAGAAAGCCATCGATCTGGCTGAATTCGCCAGAAGAGCCATCAACGACATCGACGGATTGCACTGTTTCGGCAGAGAATTGCTTGGAACGGAAGCAACCTTCAACATGGACCCGACCAAGCTTACGATCCATGTTCGTCATCTGGGCATTACCGGTTATGAGACCGAAAATTGGCTGCGTGAGCATTACAATATCGAAGTCGAGCTTAGCGACATGTACAATATTTTGTGTCTCATCACTCCGGGTGATACGGACGAATCGGTCGACATTTTGCTGAACGCGCTGCAGGATCTGTCCCGTACGTATTACCAGGTCAACCCGGCGCATGAACTGGTCGTCAAAGTACCTGACATCCCGCAATTGATGCTCACTCCGCGTGATGCCTTCTACGGCGACACGGAAGTTATTCCGTTCAAGGAGTCTGCGGGACGCATTATAGCGGAATTTATTTATGTGTATCCTCCGGGCATTCCGATTCTGTTGCCGGGCGAGGTCATCACGCAGGAAAATATCGACTACATTGTCGATCACGTCGAAGTGGGCCTGCCCGTAAAAGGACCTGAGGACCGCAGCGTTACAAATGTTAAGGTGATCGTGGAAGCCGACGCGATTTTCTAATCGATCCTCATGCTTCTCTCACGACAAGACTGCTCAAGACCAGGCCATCAGGCCTGGTCTTTTTAATGCGCAGGATCGATCTTTCGGGCAGCACAAAAGCCCCCTTGCAAAAGGCGAAAACCACAAGGAGGACGTCCACAGTGGTCAATCGAATCCAGTGATACGAATGCCATTCGGAGCTTTTGAAGGAACAACAGGCCGTAGCGTTGATTCCCCGAAAGAGAAATCACCGAGTGATCCCGACATATGATCGATATGTCTACAAAGAGCGCCATTGGGTGGAATGCTTCTTTAATAAAATAGAAGAAATATCGCCGTTTGACAACTCGTTATGATAAATTAGCGTGTACGTTCAAGGCTTTTTTGACGCTGGCATTCATCATGGTGTGGCTTGCTTGAGTTTGAAGACACGCCCTAGATTGTATCAGGTAATGCAAGTTAAGGGCAGATGTCTATCCAAGGATAGATTCTGCCCTTTGTCATGTCCGCACCACGCACAGACAAGATATTCAATTCTATCTCATCATCAATAAAACTGCACCGCCGCTGAAGCGCCTACGTCATGCCTTCCCTTATCTCATGACACTGAACTTCTTAGTCATGGCCCGAACGGCTTCATCTTCTCCCCATATAATAACTCCCACCACTTTGGTGGCTTCCAAAGCCATATTCGCAATTTCACTCGCATATTGTTCAAATGCGTTATTGAGTGACCGCCCAGTCTGAGAAAAAACAAGAAAATTCAATCCGCCATCGTGTTCTGAGCAAGATTTGACCAGGTTAATGAGTTGATTCTCCCCGGCCTTTAGAATGACCGTGCTGTATTGAATACCCGCATGCTGAACACCGCTCTGATCCAGTACAGGTTGACTCGAATATAACTCAGGCTCGTTCAGGGAGGCTTGTCCCATCAGAAGGGCTGCCACATTCGCTGCGGCTCCAGGCTCCAGATTTTTATCCAGTATAATAGCGATTCTTTTCATATGAGTGCATTCACCCTCTGTGTATTTTTCGTAAAACATACCCAAGGCATCTGGATTCCCTCGCGCAGCACCTTGTAAGTCACCAGTCCGTAATGATCCGCACAGAGCTGGTTCGTGAGCGCAAGCGATCTCTCCGTATTTAGCATGACTTTCCTACAAGCCTCTGGGTTCGATGATACCGTGCAGTTCTCTCTATAGATGATATCAAGTTCGGTCAACAAGTATGTAGTCGCCGGATGATGATAGATAATATCGATCTGTTCTGGGCATACCACCTGAAAACCAGACAGCACCAGTGCAGGAATCTTTTCTACAAAGCTTTCAGATACCACGAGATCTGAATCCATAATGAAGCTGTTAAGCTTGGGATACGCTCCAGGAACCAGGAGACAGGAAATCTCACCTGATTTCAGGTCATCTGCTGCCGCTTCGAATTCGGGGTATGGCTTAATCAAATCAGAATTATCCATTTTTTTTGCAATATGCATACTGCAAGTCAGGAAGCCTTCATCGTCACCCAATGTGCCCAGTATAGCGTATTTCCCTTTAGTTATCTCCATTTATTTCTATATCCTCCTTTTTATTTCTATTTCCGGTATGATAGTATACCATATAATCCCTATTGTCAATTAACACTTTAACGCAACAAAAATATGTATAATCGTTCATAATATTTTACAAAAAATGTATTGAATATGGAAAATAATGAGTTATAATGTTGAGAAAACCATTTTTTCTATTTTTAACTTTGTTCAAGGAGGTCCCATGAAAACGATCGTCTACATATCTGATTTCAGACTGCCTTTCGGCCTAAACTTCGTGAAACCACTTACCAAATTCACAGATCACAAAAGAATTCTGATTATTGAACAGCATCAATTACATCACCCCGAGCGGCTTCAGGATTATTTTGATGAAATTCGCTACGTCGATCACCTCGAATCCTACGATGCCATTCGGGAGCATGTTCTACAGATCAGGCAAACCCATTCGATTATCGCTTTGTTAACTCCAGGTGAGAATGCCATTGAGATCGGCGGGCAGCTCCGCTCCGAATTTGGCATCCCCGGTATGCAGCGCAATCAGGCCGAGGCGGTCCGTAATAAATGGATTATGAAACAAATGCTTCATCAACGCGGAATTCGTACGTCCAAAATAGCAATCGCTCTGCAAGAGCAGGACTATTTTCATTTCTCTGCTGCCCATGGATTCCCGATCATTGTAAAGCCACTTAGCGGTTACGGAAGTATCAATACCTTCAAGTTGTCCAGTATGGATGAGCTCTCACATTATCTGCAGCACACTAGACATGAGCTGCAGAGGGACCTGCTGGAAGAATTCATTCACGGTACAGAGTTTCACTGTGACTCCATCGTGTCCAAGGGAATCGTTGTATTTTCCTCTGTCTCTCAATACCTTTACAACTGTCTGGACATTGCAACCAAGCAGAAACCTCCGGCTAGCATTACGTTCCCCAAAGGCGCTAACGCGAACGTTATCAGGCGTATCCAAGAGATCAATTCACAAGCCATTGCTGCCCTTGGGATTAATCAATCTGTAACCCATGCCGAGCTGTTTCTCACGCCGGATGGAGAAGTGGTATTTGGAGAGATCGGGGCAAGAATCGGGGGCTCACAAGTTATGCCGCCTTGTATCAAAAACACCCATGGCGTAGATCTTTTTGAAGCCGTAACTGATCTGGAGGTTGGCATATATACTTTTACACAGCAGCAAACGAACAACAAATTCACGGGCATGATCTGTTTTCCTTCACGCGCGGGTGTCATTCAACGAATATCAGGAATCGACGATTATAAGGATGTTTCTGGCATTATTGAGTTCAAGGTTTCTTATGAAATAGGGCAGCGTGTAGGCGATGTGAACGATACGATGACACGATCAGGATTTGCCATTGTTGAAGGGGAGTCGTTTGAGGAATTGCGTCAGACTTTGCTGGACTTGTATGATCGATTCGTCATTGAGGTTGAGGTTGCCGAAACTGTATAGATTCGGACATACACCTTACGATTTATTTTATGGAATTGGGGTTTTCTTGGGGAGGATTGGAACGATTGTCTTTATCTCTATCCAAAACATACGCGGGACTAAGCCGCGATGTCTATTATCTCTGTTTGGCCAGAACCATTAACAGCACTGGAGATTTTATATTCTCGTTAATTACCTTGGTCCTTACGCTCCAGCTTGGTATGAATGTGGTCAGTGCAGGCATTTTTGTAGCCATGGCGGCCTTGATTAGCGGTCCCGGCGTATTGCTTGGAGGCTATTTAAGTGATCTGATGGGCAAAAAAACGATTATTGTCATCGGGCAGCTGTTGTCTACATTGATGATTATCAGCTGCTCCTTCTGGTCGGGCACGATAACCATTGGTTATCTTCTGATTGCAGTCATGTTTTTCATCAGTATTACCCGGCCTGCCTATAACGCCTTAATTATTCAACTGTGCACAGAGGAGAAGGAGCGCAAATCTGCCTTTTCTCTCATGTATCTTGGAGCCAATCTAGGCATAGCGCTTGGACCACTCATTGCCGGTTTTTTTATCAAGGATCACGTGCATATCGTCTTTATAGGTATCGGCACAGTGTTTCTGATCTCCACCTTGATCATCTTGAAGCGGGTTCATGTCGGTGCGGGCAACAAAGCAATGGAAACCGGAGACCATGCACATCAGATGCAACAATCACAAAAGAAACATCCCAACCATCAACATCAACAAGTATTGAAGCAATCGGCTCCTTCAATATTTAAGTTGCTATTGAGAAATCCGCTCGTCGCCTTCTTCATCGCAGTGTCATTTCTTAATTATTTTATCTACATGCAATACTCGTTTAGCCTTCCACTTCAGATGAATCATTCGTTTGGAGAGAATGGAGCTGCTTATTATGGGTCTGTCATGACCATTAATGCGATCAGTGTTATTATTCTCACCACGTTGGTCCTGTCTGCTACCCACAGCTTCACAGCTCAGAATTCCATAGCGGCAGGTGCACTCTTTTATGGAATTGGATTTGGCGTTCTCTACCTGCTGAGCGATTTGCCTCATTTCGCTATCGTTGTTTTTTCCACTGTGCTGTGGACCATCGGGGAGATTCTGGTGCAAACCAATATCAACCTGTATATCGCGTCACGTGTACCCGATACCCATCAGGGAAGGTTTAACGGCTTGCTGTTATTCGTAGGTTGTCTCGGTTACACACTTAGTCCATATTTGACCGGCCTTTTCATTCGAAGCGTAGATATGGAGAGTGTATGGATTGTTATTCTGGGTATCAGTCTGTTCTATGCGTTATGCATGTCCCTTCTCTCGTATATTGAAAAAAGCTCCCCTACCAAACGCGAAATGGATTCAACAGATTTATCAAAAAGTATCTAATTCTTTGTGAGTAGAAGCTCTCTACTATAGCTTAAACGAGGAATCAAAAAGTAAAGGGATCACTCTGAAGTGACCATTTTGGGGAAGTACCAGCGAAGCTGACAGCACTCGCAAAGTAGATAGTATTAAATGGGGAATCTATGGCTAACTTCGTTGTATTCCTCCTGTGCATCAGTGATGGCAAGCTTGGAATAAACTTCTACTTCAGGCCTTCATGCCCCGAATACGGTTGGATCAGCATCATCAATGCCTTGTTTTTTAAGCCACGTTAAAAGAAAAATGCCGCATCATGGTCTGTCGTTGATTAAGCTCAGAGCGGTATAGAACAAGAGCGGGTTATCGAAAAGATAGCTTGCTCTTGTTTTGTTCAAAAAGAGTGACGGAATTCAGCAGGCAAATGGAACGGATGGCGAGGCCTCTTAAAAAAGAAGGAGGTTACGTCAGATGGATGAGTATGCGAACTCATTAAAAAGAAGACTGACATCTCTCTATAACCTTCTGCATTTGAACGCAGTTTATGATCTCGCAACAGACGTCTTTCTGGCCTGTATTTGCCCTCGGGTGGAGAGTTTGATTTGATCGGAACGTTCATCTGACACTCACCAAAAAACAATCCAAAGAAATCAAGGCTCAGCCTGAGATGTATAAGTTCGTTCCTTCCACGTCAAACTTTGATTTTTTGGATTTGCATGAAAATTTGTTTTATCCGATTTCATTTTGAGTGGTTCGTTTCATCCTGCCAAGTGGAGCCAATGAAATGATTCTGACCAATCTTTCAGGTCTGACGTATTGTCCTGCAAAGAGACGAGAGTCCATCACCCAAGAGATTTTCGCCAGAATGAACAGGTACAATTTCGCTGAGATGATGACCTCGCACGTCATCATTTCGGGAATGGATATTTTTCAAGCGGAGTTTTTCTCCGTTGTGTTTGCTATACGCTTTTTCCTTGCTTGCACTAAAAAAAAACGGCACAGATTGTTCTCCCATGCCGTTTCGAGTCCATAAATTCACTTTGTTTTGTCTATTGAACTTATTTGGAGCCTGACTTATTCCTGTCCTGCAACGAGTTCGTTATAAGCCGCTTCAACACGGCTCCACTCTGCTTCGTCTTCGATATTGTAGAGTACCATTTCCTCGTTTTCTTCTTCCATGCGGAAAATGATACCGTCAGCTTCAGGATTGTTACGTTCCAGCAGGAGCGCATAAACATGGTCTTCCACGTCAAACGTCTCCACCAAAACCATCTCCACGTCGTTTCCGTTCTCGTCTGTCAGCGTCAGAAGAACTTCTTCATGCTCGTGGTCGTGGTCATGATCGTGACCGCAGCCGCAGGCATCGCCGTGTTCATGTGTGTGATCGCTCATTGATATACCTCGCTTCATCGATTGAAATTGTGTAACCTTGCATATCGTAACATGTTCATAGTGCCAGGTCAATTTCGACCGCGGGCGTGATTCGGGTTTATTCGTTTAGTGCGGTAATGACTTTCTCGGCGACCTGCACGTAATTGCTGTTTGCATTTTCCTTAATATGAAAACCGATTGAATATTTGCCTGCGCGGCTGAAATCATACGTGAAATCATACGTGCGGAACCAGAAGTTATCTTTCTGGGTTGTCAGCTCCTGGGACTGAATATCCTTCACCTGCCCGCTCGGGTTCGTAATCGTCAACTTCACGGCAGCCACGTCGGTCGTCAGACTGTCGACTTGTGAGAACACGTTGAACTTCAGCTTGCCCACGTTCACGTTGCCAAATACAGTGTCTCCTTTGAACAGAAAAATATGTACATTGGGCTTAATCACCGTCACCCGCTTGCTACTGTTGTCCCATTTGGCGATGCCGCCCGCTTCCCTCACAGGAACATAGGTGGTTCCATCAATCAAATAACCGCCGTCAGCCGCTTCCTTGCCATTGATGAGTACCCGAATCTTCTCGTTCACGGAATCTGCAAACAGTAGAGATCCGCCAAGCAAGGAAAATATGCTGACACAGAGCAAGACCCTCTTCCACTTCATGCGCCAATTTCCCTCCCCTGCTGCTGCTGTTGTACATTTATACTGCAGATTCGCTCACAAAGTTGCGCCGTTTTTCATTATTTTTCATTTTTTATCCAACATTTTTTCCACTCCATGGATTGAAAAAAAGAGATTTCCTGTGTGTCAGGAAACCTCCATGATCTCGTTGTTGCCAACCCCTTCTCAGCCGAAGCAAATTCACATGCCCATGCTCAAATGAAGCCGCCATTGGCACGGAGCGTTTGCCCGGTAACCCACCGGGATTCAGGCCCGACTAGGAAAGAAACGACGTCGGCAATGTCTTCCGGTTCCCCCAGCCGCCCAAACGCATTCAATTTGCGCATGCCTTCTATCTGCTGCTCCGTTTTTCCCTCAGTAAACAATTCAGTAAGGACCGGACCCGGCGCCACCGCGTTAATCGTGATTTGCCTGGACCCGAATTCCTTCGCCAATTGGCGCGTGAATTGCTCCACGGCTCCTTTCGTGCCAGCATACACGCTGTAAGCCGGAAACATTTGCCCCACTACCGAGGTGGAGAAATTGACGATGCTTCCGCCTTCGGTCATATGTTTCATCGCCTGCTGGCATGCAAAAAACGTCCCCTTCACATTGATCGCAAACTGTTGGTCAAACTCCTGCTCCGTGACATCGGCAAGCGGCGTTGTTTTCATGATGCCTGCATTGTTAACCAAAATGTCCACTTTGCCTAACTGGGCAATCGCCTCTTCAAACAGCCGTTCAACCTCCTCCTTGCGTGCCAGGTTAGCTTGGACAACGGCTGCGCGTACGCCTTTTTGCCGAATGGCCTGTGCCGCCGCCTCAGCATGGACAACATTGCTTGTATAGTTGATTACGATGTCCGCGCCCTGGTCTGCCAGTTTCTCCGCAATGGCACGTCCGATGCCGCGTGATGAGCCTGTTACGATCGCTACTTTGCCGCTTAAATGGTTCATAAGTCTACTTCCTCTCCGCTTGTAATTGGATAAGCCCTTTCTCTACCAAGTTCCATACCTGGCCGAATTCCGCTTCAATGGCACCCTGTTTCCATTCGTAGGCATGTGCCGGGTGATGAAAACGGGCAGTGGATTGCAACACGGCGGCCGCGATATTCCCCGAATCGGCAGCGTCAAAAAGGTAGTTCTTTTCAAGAATTTCCCGGATCTGCGCGATCATGTTCCGCACATGGGCTTGGATAATGTCAGCCGATTGCTCCGTAACTTTGGCGTACAAATCAAACAACTCGGCATCCGTCTCGGCATAATGACGCTTCCGCTGCACCAAGGTTTGAATATAGGCATGAACGTGACGGATACCTTGGCCCGAAAGCTCCCGGTCTTTAACGATTTCATCCAACCGGGCAATGATCTCCTCTTCAAGCCATTTCTCGGTGACGGCCTCAAACAGTTCTTGTTTGCTCGCGTAATGCCTGTATATGGTACCGTGGCTTACGCCAAGACGTTTGGCGACATCCGTCACTGAGGATTTGGCCGCTCCGTAGCGCCTTACCGTATCCTGCGTAGCTTCCATAATCTGCTCTTTGGTCAAAAATTCAGTTGCTTTCTGTTTGGTCATTTGTTTGCAAGATGGCCCCAGCCTTCTTCGCTCACCTCCGTTGCAGATAGAATACCACAGCGAATGACGAATGACAAATTTTATTTTTTGTCACCGTTAATCATCAATGATCTCGAAGTTGCACGAAAATGGCAAAGACAGCGCTCTAATCCAAGCATAGGACACAATTTCGATTCAGTTGGAACGGGAATATCCATGCTGAACCCGAGCTGATGCGAGCCCATAGGCTAAAACGCATACAAAAAGGATCAACCGGAAATTTCCGACTGATCCATATCATCGTTTCACATCCATTCGGCGCATATTGAACGTATGCTGCGCGTAGATAAATAAGCGTTATGAGGAGATATGACGAGTCAGGATGCAGGGCACGCCTTTGCCAACCGCTCCATCCAGTCTCATTCTGGCAGCATACTCCGTCCCTCGGGCACAAGGGGTTTTACATCGTTCGCATACATCCGAAGTGACCAACTTCATCGATACGCGAACCTTGTCACTCTTTGCTGCCGAAGCCTTTTTGCCTTTTGCTTTTGCCATTCCGATTCCCCCGCTTCCCATATTGCTTGTTGAAGTACAGCATTATATGGAAATTCGCCTAGAGGTGTGCATGCATCAAATGTAATGGCGAGCAGGGCGTCGGTATACGAGTCGATCACAACGCTTAGTATGAGGATTGAACCATGGTTCGACGTTCAGGCGCAAAAAAAGCCTCTGTTCAGAGGCTTCGCAGCAAATGCAGTTTAGTTGTTTAGTGCTTAGAACACATATATAAACAACAGGAAAATGCCCACAAAAATCCCGGCAACAATCAGCCAGTTACTGATTTCTGTCCAAATGCTGGTGCCTCCGGCTAGCAACTTTTGCTCATTCTCCTCGTGACGCTGCTGGTGCGTGTAACTTTCGGAGCCATGGGGTGGCTTACTGAAGTCCATCATATCCATTCTCCTCCTGTTTACTAAGTCGTTTTTGAATCTCTACTAAACACCAGATCACTTCAAATTTGGAATAATTCGAAACTCAATCAACAGCCAGCTCTTGTTCGGTCACCCATTTATGGTTGCGAACCATCTCTCCATCTGTTGTCGACTTGTAATCAACCATATAAACGGTCGTTGGTTCGGCGGTCTCGACCGTCGCTGCGGCCCCCTTCATTCCTGGCATATGGTCGGCTTGGAGAATGACCTCGTCGCCAGGCTTATACGGCTGATCGGCAGAGTCCTTTATTTCTTCGTGTATAACCCATTTATGGTTTTCTACGGGATGGCCACCCGTTGTCGGTTTATACGTAACAGCGTAAGCAGTGGTTTCATATGCACCGACAATCGTAGCTTCAGCCCCCTTCATACCGGGCATGTGATCTGCATTCATCGTTGCCTTGCTCCCGATCGGAAAGGTCGGATGGCTTTTCTCCTTCAGATTCGCGGGCAGCTCGCCCGAGCCGGAATGATGCATCTCCTCCATGTTTCCTTCATGGTTCGAACTGCTAACTGGCTGCGGTTCGTTTTTTCCGCATCCGCTGAACACAATCGTGCTGAGAAGCAATATAGCAAGTCCGATGCTGGCCGTCTTTTTCATGAGTAATCTCCTTTAATGAATAGAGTTGGAATCACTTTTCATAATATACCCATATAGGGTATATTTCAATCATCAAAAAGTCAGCCAAGCGGAGGAAAACGTCGGCATGGGGTTTCGGAGCTTTCGTTCGAACTTGTTGATTCGTCCCCCAACTTCATTTATTCATAGCTTATTATCTGGATCGGCAAAAGAAAAGAAGCCTTGCTGCGCAAGGCTTCTTGTGTATGATCTGTAGTGGGCTCGAACCACTGACCCCTACCCTGTCAAGATTATCACGTGTTCGGTAGGTTTCAGTAAAATTCAGTAATGGCAATCGTTTAGTGTGTTCGCACGAACATTTATTCTGTATGTTTCAGTAGGATTTTGTAGCGCTTTTCGTATCAAATTTCGTATCAGTTTTGGCCTACTGGTATCGTATCAAGATTTGTACCTTCAAGCCAGTTCCTGAACACGTTCTTACTAATATATATATCTCGTCCCGCGCGAGCAACATGGAAAGGTGCATCCCCCAAAAATTCATAAGTCTTCTTTTGACTCATTTTCATAATCTGTTCAATGTGCTTGGGCCGGAGTGTCATCGGATAATCAATCCAATTGATTTCTTTTTTTTCAGCTTCCATCCGTCGTTTCCTCCTCGACCAGTTTTTCCACGACAATCCTCAAATCCAAAGCCAGTTTGTAAAATGCTCTCCAGCGTATCTCGATATATTTCGGCGCGCTGATCGGCGGTTTGAATTCGAAGCTGTAAACCTTCTGGTCCGTAATGTAATCATGTTCCACCGTCATGTACCTTGCTTCTATTAAAAATCGTTCCATTCGCGGCATCCGCTTTACAGCACGTTCCACGCGCTCGCAATATTCCTGCCGGTACATCTCCTGATCGGCGTTATATATGGCAATACTGGCCGTTTGATCGCTCGTCTGATTTGTTGGTCCGTGAAACCGCTCGTTGTAACCGGCTGTTGTGCTTGCCTCGCGGGCCTCGAACGTCATGTACTTGTATATTCTGTATTTCTCCAACGCAGCCTCCACGGCAGCCTGCGTCCGTTTCCGATCAATCTCCGGTAAAAAACTTTGTTGACCCACCTTTGTATCACCTCAATGTAAGGATGGTTCCCCGACCGGAGCCGGGGAGTGAGACTTTATTTAGAACGGCAGATCGTCGTTAGTGACAGGCACTTTCTGACCGTCTTGAGTCGTTGCTATGATACTGGCAGCAGCGTCCTGTTCATCGAGCGGGATCTTTGCTTGGTTCGGATCGGATATTAAAATATTTCCCTCAGCATCGGTCTTCGGCCCCTGCTGCCCGCCCTGTTCCTCTCCCCCGCTTACGTCAGCAGTTTCAAGCGTAAGCTGCTCGACGTTCACCTCTTTTATTGCGAATGCAAGGCGCTTTACATCCTCGCTGACAGCCCCGTGACGGGTGATAACTGCGAAGAAGGCTTCAATATCAGGCGGCAGTGTCTTGAGCAGTGGACGGCCGTCGTCAGCTTCCAGAACGTCCTTGTTCTTGTCCTTCTTCACATCCAAGCCAAACAGTGCATGGTCCAGAACGTACCGCTTCTGCGGATCGGACATTTTGTTCCACATATCCGCATTAAGGTAGAGGATCAGGTCCTTGGCCATCTCCATTCGAACAGCTTCATTCAGGACAGTAACACCGCTAAACTTCGTTTTGCCCTTGGATTTCCATCCACCATGTTTCATCATGATCAGGAATTCATTTCTGGACAAATGTGGATGGTGTTTTTCGATCATGTCTTCCAAGAGTTCAAAAGTTTCTTCGGATGCTCTCGAAACAAATTTATCAGTTGCCATGGGTGGTTTCCCCTCTCAAATTGGATTTATTAGTTTAATAGAATTATGGCGTGGTTTACTGTGGATTCGGGTCCGCTTCCGTTCCTTCGGGGACCCATTCGACCAGCCCCTCAAAGATTTCTGGATCGATTCCGTACACCGTCGCGGCAGCAACAACCCCGTTTGCAAAATCCTCGCTTTTAGCGTTGATGTACATATTCCGGAGGTGGTCTTCAAGGCTCGGCTCGACCACTACCAGATCGGGATTGTACAGAAGGAGTGCCATTTGGTCGATGCTCAGGCTGTTGAGCGCGTCAACACTCCAGTACTTTTTCCCCAAGTTATCGGAATGCTCTTTCATGATCTGAGCCGCCGCCTTGTTTTTCAGTAGGTCTTTAACCCCTTCGAATTGCTCTTGTGTCACCATTGTTTGCATACTCCATTCCTCCCTTGATCATTTGTTAGGGCTCGTTTTTTCTACTGCGGCCATCTGCTTATACTCCATCCGGCTAACCAGGTCAGATGCCGCCTTCAACCATGGACTGTATTTTAAAAGCTTCTTAGGATCGTAACCCAACCACCCGTGGTGCTTGAGAAAATTGTCATACTGGATAGCAGCAAGACCCGGATTGTCCGAGTGCATCTCCTTGAGCTTGGCACGCATCGCCCGACGTTGTGCCTTTGCTCGCAATTGTGCTTTGGTCATGGATTAACCCCTCGCTTCCCCTGTTCCTCGCAGTGCTTGACCCAAAAGTCGCCCACCTGTTTTGCTGCAGCGGACATTAACCTTTCGCGCAATTCGTCCATGACCGTGAACGGGATGGGAACCTCGTGTTCTCTGATCGACCCGGCAACGTTCGCATTCCAACAATCGTAAACCTTAACGGGGTTGAATCCGTGCCTTGCTGTCGATCGCATTTCATGAACATACTTTTTAAGGAACAAATCCTGCATGTCGACATAGAATATCCATCGTTCCTGCTCTAACGGCTTGTGCTCCCACTTCTTTTTCACGATTTCAATGATCATCCGATTCACCTCTCGCCAGCACTTCGGCCACGTTGTATTGATCGTATACAGCAGCAAGGATCGTTGCTTGTTTCGGATACATATTAGGACACACCTTGCCGGAAACTCTTTAATTTAATGAAATAATCTTCTTTTTTTTGTACATAATAACTTTGGAGGTGAAGAAATGGAGAAATTAGAATTAACACTAGCTGATGATGTAAAATTTGTTGTAGAAGTGAAGAAATGTTCTAAAACAAATCGTGAGTATGTTTTGACTCACATGGTTAACCCAGAAGCACCATTAGACGAGTGTAAAACGTATTCACTCACATGTACTTATCCAGGCGGTGGTACAGAGACTGTTACTGCAAAATGTAAAACAGCGAATACAACAGGTGATTGCACAGTTCGTCCCCCAACGCTTACTTGTGATGATGGATCTTGTTAACTAACGCTAGACGGTGAAGGGTGAACGTATTCCACTCTTCACTGTACTTATATATTCATATTAGGCTGTACCACGGCTGTACGACGCTCTGCTATCTCAACGTTATGTGGACCCATTTCAATAATCGTGCATTCCCGGTTGTTCTCCATGGCAACCTTGAGCGTTGTTCCGGATCCACCGAACGGATCGAGTACATGCCCCCCCACCGGCGCGCCTGCCAAGATGCATGGCTCAATCAGCTTTTCGGGGAACGTGGCATAGTGCGCTTCCGGAAATGCTTGTGTGGCCACAGGCCAAACACTTCGCTTGTTTCGCATACCGCTGTATTCCACGTCTTCACGATCCGGGCGGTGCTGTTGGGGCTGTCCTGGCGGTGGCGACTCATTCACAGCTCGAGCAAATGAATTCGCTTTGCTTCGTCCTGTACGGTGAATCGTTCCGTGCGCCCCGGGCTCCGTATCCCATCCGGCTGGAACCTTGAAATTCCCTTTCGTTTTCCGCTTGCCACCCTCTTGGTTATCGAACGTTTCATTTCCCGTGTAGCTGCCGCCGCGGAATCCGTTGGCCCACTCGTCCTGGACTCCCGGCTCCTTGATAGCTTCTTTGTCGTAGTAATAGCGCTCTGACTTGCTCAGAAGGAACATATATTCATGGGCCTTTGTTGGCCGATCCCCTACACTCTCTGGCATCGGATTAGGCTTTGCCCAAATGTTATCCATTCGAAGATACCAGCCGTCCGCCTGCAGGGCGAATGCTACTCGCCAAGGTATTCCGATAAGATCCTTTGGTTTTAAATCGGCTGGTTGCTGGCGCGCTGGGCGATGTCGGTCTGAATCTCCTTGCTTGTTGGACAAATAGTGTTTACCGTGCCAACGTTCATTCAGCCCTTCGTCACGCTTGATTCCCGAACTGGCATAACTATCTCCGAAGTTGACCCAGGCCGTTCCATCAGGCCGCAGCACGCGCCATACCTCGCGGAATACCAAGACTATATGAGCCACAAACATTTCCGGCGTAGGCTCCAGTCCAAGGCACCCGGTCCATTCCGGTACCGTAATCGGTGGAAGCCCCGGCATTGGCGTGTATGTCGTCTCCGGCCAGTATGATGGCTCCAAGCCGTAGTCACGTAGGCCCCAATACGGCGGGCTGGTGACGCATGTATGGAACGACTCGGCCTCGAGATCCGGCATAACGTCGATGCAATTTCCTGTGATGATCATTTCTCTGCCCCTTCCCTACATACTGAATGCCAGTTGACCGGCTTCCTGCTCCGCATAACGTTCCAGTGTCAGGCTGTTCCCCGACCCTGTGCAAAGCTCTGGCAGATTCGCACGTACCAAAGCTTGAGCGAACGGCGGCGGTACGGCGTTCCCGCAGCGAGCAACCTGCGCGCTCTTAGAATATTTCTGGCCGTTTGCATCCTCAGCGATAACGTAATTGCTCGGGAATCCTTGAGCCGCGAATAACTCATGAGGCTCCAACATCCTCATGCCGATGTCTACGATCTGGTATTCAACGCCTTTTATCGTGACCAGCCCAAACCGATCCTTGGTAGTTACGGTGTGCAGCGGTTGGTCCAAAGTCTGGCCGTTGTCTGCGCTGCCGTAATACTTGAGTAGGAACGCCCTAACCTCTCCGAAGTGCAAGCCGCCTGCTGTGATCGTTTGAAGTGGATCGGTAATCGGCTGCCCTGTGTTGGTCCCGCGCATCTTGACCAGGTGACTGGTGACAAGCGCGTTATGATCGACGGTGGTAACGGTGTGGAGCGGTTCATCCAAACTCACTCCGGCCCCTGTGTAGTTACCGCCATAATGCTTCGCTAGGAATGCCGCTGTTAGAGCAAATTTATTTCCTCCGGCAGTCACGGTCCCGAGCGGCTTCTCCAAGTCCAAGACCCTGCGGCCTTCCGGATCTCCGTAACCCATTTGAATCAATGCCGGACTGATTAACATGTGCTGATTTCCTGTAGTCACTGTGCGTAACGGTTCGTCCGGCGGACTGCCGGGATGCCCTGAGGTGTTGACGCCAAGCACAGGGGTAACAAGCAGGTGTTCAGCTTTGGTCGTAATCGTCGTCAGCGGGTCAGTAGCCTTGTATTGCAGCCGATCCCCGGCATAGCCCGTCTGTCCGATACGTGCGATGTATGGGGTAACCAAGCCCCATCCGTTCTTGGCCGTGATCGTCTTCAACGGCTCTTTGACTGAATCGCAGTAATGATGATTTGAACCCGAGAAATTAACGCGCATTACGAACGGCTCCGGGTTGTCGATAACAAACTTTTGCATGCCGCGCGCTATCCGGCGCATAGTGTTCTCGGCCAGTGGCTTTTTCCGTTCAAAGATTGACGGGCACGGAATCGACCAATCAATGATCTCCGCTGCCGTCCGCCACGGTAGCCGCTTGCCCGCCTTAACCTCCGGGCTGTCCGACGCGCCGTGTGTTGGTTCGGGCCAGACGATCGGTTTGCCGTCACGCCGAGCCACCATGAACAGCCGCTTGCGGATCGTTGGCGCGCCGTAATCACATGCCCGAAGCTCCTTCCATTCAACCTTGTATCCCTGCCGCCGCAGGGCATTCACGAACGTTCGGAACGTCCGGCCCTTTTGCTTCTTGTCTGGATAACCATCCGCCGTAAGGGGGCCCCATGTCGTGAATTCTTCCACGTTTTCCAGCATGATGACTCGGGGCTGAACCGTTGCCGCCCAACGGACTGCAACCCATGCCAGACCGCGAATTTCCTTTGCTACGGGCTTTCCGCCTTTGGCCTTGCTGAAATGCTTGCAGTCAGGCGAGAACCAAGCCAGCCCCACCGAGCGTCCTTTGACCGCTTCGACCGGATTCACTTCCCAGACCGATTCGCAATAATGCTCAGTATCCGGGTGATTCGCTTCATGCATGGCAATAGCTGCCGGATCGTGATTTATTGCTATATCTACGCTGCGACCGGTTGCCAACTCTATTCCCGTACTGGCCCCGCCCCCGCCTGCGAAATTATCGACTATGATTTCCTGCATGCTTTATTCCGTCCTTTCCTGCGCCCCATTTGGCTTGAATATACTCCTGCCACTCTGCTATCCAGCGCGACAACTCGTATTTATATGCACTTGAAAGTAATTGGTACTCCTGAGCAAACACCTCTGACAGCGGCCTGCGGCTGTAATGCAGATATGGAATACTCCGCATGATCTTGGTCCCTGTCGCTTGAACCTCGCGCAGTTTGGTATCAAACCAGCAAGCCTTAACAAAACTCCACGGCTCCGATTCGATGATCTCTTCCCAGTCCATGCCGATATTACGTTCTGCCGCGCAGTTGAACGGGCAAAGGTAACAGCGACTGCGGCGTGTCGGGAATCCGTTGACCTCCAGGTACTTGATGCTGTCCTCGGTCGTCTCGTTCGCCTCCACCAGCGGATAAGCCAGCCGAATGTAATCGTATTGTGGTGACTGGTACGTATTGATCCGGCGTATCTCGTCATAGCTGAATCCGATGTCGATGATGAAAGCCACGTTATTTGGAATCATCTGCTTTGGCCCGAGTCCATGCCGCTGTAAGACCATCTGCCGCGCCTTTTGCTTAACCGGAACAATTTTGAAATCCACCGTGCATTGCCTGGGCAGCATGCCGCCTGCCTTGATCTCGCCGTCCTCATTGACCGAATTGCAGTACACGGGCATCTGGAACCGTTGATAGTCCGTTAAGATGTAGCGCATCAACATCTCTTCCAATCCGCGCTCCATGCTGCTGTGGTGTGTGATCAGGAAGGGTGTTGTGTTTCCCACCTGCCGTTGCCTGTGTCGCCACCACCAGACTTGCTCGTGGATGAAATCCGGCTCGGCTCCGGTGTCCGAGAAAATGATGTAGTCATAATGGATCTCGCCCCGGAAGTGCATTTCCAGCAAGTGAGAGGACTGCGTCCCGCCGCCGAAAGAAAGGACATGGTATATCTGGTCCCGGCCCTCTTCCCGGAACTGCTGGATCAGCTCCGCTTTTGTTTTGAACACGCCGTCCAAGTATTTCTTGTGCTGCCGGTAGTCCTGCATATCGAACAGTGCAAGCTGCCTGGGCGCGGCCATTACAATAATCCTTCTGGATTCTCGCGCTGCAATTCAGCATTTGTTCCGCCACAATGCGGGCAGGCTGGTTCTTCGATTTCATCTCCAGGTATTTGCCGGATCGCGTAGCCAAGGCCACATTCGCATTCGTAAATGTCCCAATCCTCACTCAGCCCATATAGAGCGCTGCCCAACGTATGAAGATCTATGCCATTCAGTGCAGTATAGATAACCCAGCCACGCGGAGATTTTACATGCTGCTCAAGGACCCAAGCTCTGCTAACTCTCTCATCCTTGATAAGCTGAATCGTATCTGCCTGCTCTTTTGTGAGTATCATAATGCGCTCCTTCCTGGGGATGCTCCCCTAAACCGCCCGATCCTCTCTGATCGGCTTATCTCTGCCTTTCAAGAATGCTTCATAGGCCCAGTAGCCCTGAACATCCCCTTGGTAAGTGCTTTGCAAATTTTCCAAGCTATCTTTTATCGCTTGGCTACCCGTAAAGACATAGCATTTGGTTAGCGACTCTTTATCGTTGAAAGTGGCATGCACCAACTCTTCGCCAAGAAGCTCAGCAGCTTGTTGATAACCTCCATCCCACCACTGACCATGACAGTGAATGACTTCTCCGTTCTCTAGCGTTATATCGAACTTGTGACCTCCAAATGCTTCGAATCCTTGCATCCTTTGGTAGTAATAGCACTGAACAAACGTACAAGTGTCATCCAGCCCGATGATCAAATTCCCATGTTTGTAATACTTGTATTCGACTGGCTTATCCAGAACAAAAGCAATTCCATCGTTGAAAGTCACGATGTTTTCTACCTTATATGTCATGGGTTTTTCCTCCCTTAATAGCCGTTCGCCTGACGCTCGTGGTTGACTTTGTTCTTTTCGAGGTATGCTGCCTTGATCTGTTCAAGTGTGAATCCGAAACGCTGTTGCCCGAGAGCGAAGAAAATATTGAATGCCATTCGGAACGATGTGAGGGTTGAATATCGGCTGAAATCTATACCAATTGCGCCAGTGTGATAAATCAATCTGGATATTGCCTTTGTCGTGCTGCCTTCCAAGTAGTCGTCAATGATGGTGAGGTCCGTTTCACCCAAGTCGAGTTGCCGTGCGATGCTCAGGAAGAAGTGAAGGCAATCGACGTATTCCTCAAGCAGCAAGTTCCTGTAAGGCGCTCCCCATGCTGTTGCTGGCACCTTAACCCTCGGTTCTTGATCGTTGCTCCAATGCTTGAACCCGCGCCATTCGTTTGCCATTTCGCCCAATTCCACTTGCAAAGCCAGGATCGTGTTAGGGAGCAAGTCTTGCCCTCGCAGCCCCTTTTCCTCAATGATCCGCGCATCCAACATCTTCTGCATTTCGAACAATTTAGCGATGTTCATAGCGTTTCAGCCTCCGTATTAATTAGAATGAGTACACACGTTCTGTATTTTGGGCGCAACTGCCCGCCGCAGGACCCCACGGCCCCGGGTGTTATGCTTTATTTAAGATTGCTTCTGTCACTTCAATTTGATAAGGCTGGGTGTCCAGTAGAGGCATGTATTCGCGCATCCGATAGAGGTTGACAGCAGACCTTGCAATGATGTAAGCGTCCGTCACGTTATCGCTCTTATGGGAGTAACCGAACATTTCCTTAGCCGCATCAGCCACCGCTTTTTTCTTTTCCGTATCCTTCAACCTTCGCTTATTCCCGACCTCACCGGTCCAACCTGTTACGGAAACATATTTTTTAGTCCATATGGGGTTTATTTCGTTGAACCCGAGATTTTTTCGATGAATCATGGTGCGCAGCCCGCCGTGGATCATCCCTGTTGTTACGCCTTTCTGGGTTCCCATCGCTGGCTGCTCGATCATTATTTCGTCGCCTGGTATGAGCAGTCCAAACAGCTGATTTTCCAGTGAAACAAGTTGCTCCACGGAAATTCCACCTTTAACCGCTGGACCCTTGCCTTTAAGCTCAACCTGCTCAAGCACATTACCATCAATGTCTAATGCGACGAATCCTGTTTTGGTGGCAGGGTCGATACCGACAAACCTCACACTGCTTCACCTTCTTCTGCTGAGATATATTTCTTGGCCCTACCTTTAATTCGCTCCAGCATTCTACTGACACTCATTTGTGTCACTCCGACTTGTTGACCGATTTCTGTTTGAGTCAACCCCTTTAATCGTAGAGCGAGAACTGCTTGCTGTTTTACATTCAAACTTTTAAAGAATTCCTGTGCATAGGCATCGGAGAAATCCTCTTCTTTTCCGATAATTTCATAATTGTCAGCATGGCCTTCGCCGTCATAGATGTTCATAATAAAGTCCAACGAGTAGGTGTCTTTTTCTCCAGACAGATAACTTAATGCCCTTTCAGCAGTTCTTTTGGTGCATCCAATGGACAAAGATATCTCTGTTGCATCGCGGCCCATTAGATCATTTTTCAAAATTTGTGTGGCGACTTCATATATCTGTTTTGGAGGTCTGATCAAAGGAACCTTATCCCTGATGTACTTTCGGATTTGGTTGATGATATAGGTATGGGCAACGGTCGAGAACTCTGTTTCTCTTGCAGGATCATACTTCTGATATGCGAGCAAGAAACCCACCCAACCTTCTTGAACCAGATCGTTTAGTTCAACTGGAAATCTCGATTTACGAAGCTGACCTTTGGCGATTTTGTATACCAATCCTACATTTTGTTCAACAAAATTATTTACGTCACCTAATGCAGGGTTATGCAATCCGGCATCCATATCTATCCTCCTTAATCATCCAGCCAGGATGATACTTTTGTTTGCTGTTTCTGCGGCTCTGGCGGCCTTTCTGGGGCATGTTTTGGTTTGCCTTGAGTATTTGTCTGGGGCTTGGGTTGAACCGCCTTAACTGGCTCTGAGAAGTCCTGATAATCCCATCCCGCAGCGTCATACTGTTCCTTCAAACTCGGATCGCGTTCCACGTCCCGGCCCCGGCTGTATAGCTTCATCAACTCTGCTGTCCGGTCGTATTTCCAATGCATTTTCCTGCGTTCCTCCGGGTCCATGTCTTTCAGCGGATCATCCAGCCGGGCAGCCATATCGAGCAGCGCAACCCGAGCACGTTCATACTCTTCGTCATTTTTTATAACTCGCCCGCTCACGTTCCCTCACCTGCTTTTGCAATTCGTATTTCTGGTCTGTGTCCAGATCGGTAAACCGCCCGTTTTTCCGATTGAAGAACATTTGAATCGTACCCGTTCCGATCTTCCGCCCTTTGGCGACAATCAATTCGATAATGCCAGCAAGCACGGTGTCCGGATAGTAATAGTCGTCCCGGTAAAGGAAGATAATTACGTCTGCATCAAATTCGATATTCCCGGATTCCCGCAGGTCGCTCATCATTGGACGTTTATCTTGACGGTCCTCGCATTTACGACCAACGGATGATATTGCGATGACCGACACATCAAAGGTTCGGGCAATCTTCTTGAGCTGCTTGGATACATAGTTCACCCGATCGGCCGTGCTATTGAATTTCTTCTCGCTTTCGATAAGCTGCAGGTAGTCAATATAGATGACCAGGTTCGGGAACTGCTTTTTCATTCGTTTCGTTTCGCGCCAGATATACTCGATTGTCATGCCCGGTGTATCGTCGATATACAAGGGTAAACTGTCGATAATGTCTCTGGCTGAACTGTACGAAGCCCAATCATTTTCCGACATGAGGCCGTTCCGAATCTTTTTGCTGTCAATGCCCCCAATGGAGCATATAAAGCGTTCCGACACATCCGCCGCAGCCATTTCTGCCGAGAATATGGCCGCTGTATATCCTGTCATCGCGACTGATGTTGCATCGTTTACGATGTATGCCGTCTTCCCGATACTGGGCCGCGCCGCGACGATCGTTACGTCCTGTTTTTGGTGCCCACCGGACATGTCGTTGTAATCTTTACTAGCAGCCTTTGCACCCGTGAGACCAGCACGCGTGCTGCGCTTTATTACCTCCTTATGGTGGTCCCCCAATGTGTCGGACATCTTCTTCATGCCGTTTTCTTCGCCGCTGCCCTGCTCTTCCTCAAGCTGTTCCATACGTTCCTTCATCGCCGATACATCGACGGTGCCCTCGTTCAGCGCTGTCGCCATCGTTTCAGCAGCTTTGCGTTGTATCGAGGCGGCGCGGACTGCACGCTGGTACTCTTCGAAATTGGAACCTACAGCCGATTCTCGCAGCTGCATCAGGTAGGTGATTCCACCAATTTTCGTGATGTCGTTACCCCAGTGCGTCGCCATTACAACCAGGTCAAAAGGATCAGGTTTATCGTTGAACTGCTCATAAGCATATTGCAAGGTGGTCATGATGGTTTTATGCCGGCTATCCGCTCCAAAATCGTCTGGCCGGAGATAACATTCATCCATCAAACTAGATTGCTTGAGCAGCATTCCAAGCGTGGCTCGTTCTGCCTCAATGCTCATTCGTGTTCACCTTCCGTTCCCTCGCCGATCGTTCGAACCGCTCTATTAAGTGTTCAGGCATCGGGATGGCCGTTTCGTTGTACTCTTCCAGCTCAAGGGTATATGCTTCTTCCTCAACACGTTGAAGTTGGTAGAATGATGGACGGTGCTGGTCGTCGCCCGTAATGTCCGCAATGGTAGGGGCAAACCTGCTGGTTCTGATGTGATGCCCAAGGCGCTCCTTCGCTACCTCGTAGTTCATGCCTTCCAGCATTTGATGCCATAGACGTGTTACCGGGACCGTGATTTCAAAGAATGGATAAGCCGTCTTGATTACCGCTAGGAAGCTGGCCGTTTCCGTTTGCTTCATGCGCTGCTCCCTCCTGATAGAATTGATTGAGGATATCGTTCTCTTCTTGTCGGCGCTGCTGCTTGTTCTTGCCTGGGTTGCGGGCTATGTCACGCTTGATCCAAACGCGCAGTGCTTTATTGTGGTCCTTCTTATGCTTGGATGGTTTCTGATTACCCTGCCATTCGTCCAGAGCTTCGATCATGTCATCCACGGTTTGTTTGCCAAAGTCACCGCACAGTTTTTCATATTGTTCAGGTGTTAGGAACACCGTATCTGCATATGCCTGTTTTCCCTCTGGAATTTGCATATCTATATCCTCTTTCTTTAATATTTTCTTTCTTTCTTTCTTGGGTGGAGAGTCCTCCCCCATTAATGGGGTATGATCATCCACCGCCACGGTGGGGAGTTCTCCACCAGTAACTTTTATTGTTTTCGGGGGAGGATTACCCCCCACATTCCATTGCTCATAATCTTTATTGAATGATATCGTTCGCGGCCGCGCCCCGTGTCCTTCCTTGATTACAAGCAACACTTGCCAATCAATCAGCCTTTGCATTTCGATCTTTACGCCTTTTAAATCAGCATCAACGGCGTTTGCTATGAACCCGGCTGACAGTTGGTGCGACTTACGTTTAAACCCATACGTATACCGCCAAACAGTGTCTATGATTGACCGCTGTATACCGTTGAACCGTCGCCGCGAAACTTGCTCAAGGATCTCGTTAGCAAGCCTTGTGTAACCATTCTCAGTTTGCGGACTGGCCATTTAACTCACCTGCTTATACGGTCTGTCGTTCTGCAATTTGGCTGTTCAGCCGATCTACCAGGCTTTGCATGTCGGATTCGCTGGCCTCGATATTCCGTTCCTTCCACCAGGAGAGTGCGATCCGGGCAATGCCTGTCGTTTCTTCCTTCTGCGGCTCGACTACGTACCCGTTGACCATGCCGTTAATGAGTTTCCAACCGTTTTCATCTGCATAATTCCGGATGACATATATCGCTTCCCTGAATGCTATATCGCATTGATAAGGCTTGGTCATCCACCGGATAACAGTGTCCCAATCGTCACCGTTACGTTTGAAAGCTTCCAGCGCATGCACTACCTCACCCGGCAATGCCGACATCTCGTTATGTGCGGTTGCTCTTTCGATCGTCCGAAGCAAAGCGACTCTATCTTCTTGGAGTTCGACAATCGTCTGGCCGTGCTTTGCCAGGTCTGCAAAAGATGCATCGCGCTGTGCCAATGCTTCATCCCGTTGGGCCACAATTTCGTCATACTGCTGCTGGGTGTACGTTCTTTCCGGTTTCAGTTCGACGGCGCATTTAAAAGGGATTTCCTTTCCCGAGTGCGGTCCTTCAACGATTTGGTACGGTGTTGAGTAATCGAATATTTTCATGCTGATCCGCCGCGCCTTATATGTCTCTCCCGGAACAAACCTTGTTTTGTCCTTGGCCTTGAATGGCGCCACGATCTTGATTTGAACTGTATTCATTTGCTGACCACCTCGATTTCATAATGTGTCCCTGCTATAAATCCACGTTTCCGCAATGCCGCTTCAACGGTCATTATGGCAAGAAAGGAATTGTTATTACTGCTGGATAAGTGCGTAAGATATATACGTTCACCCTGGCCCTTAATAAGCCGCTTGAGCGCTTCTGCTGTTTGCTGGTTGCTCAGGTGACCAAGGTCACTCAGTATGCGCGCCTGTACGCTATCGGGATAGCTGGAAGCCAGAACAAGGTCCGCGTCGTGATTGCTCTCGATGATGTATATCTGACCTTCCATGAGCGCAAGCATGTCGTCATCGACCTTTCCAGTGTCAAACACCACGCATGCGCGGCTGCCGTCGTCTGCTTCTATCGCGTATCCAACCGGTTCGTATGCGTCATGATGTGTTTTGAAGGGGTACACCCATATGTCGCCCAGGTCTATTGCTTCATATTTTCCGAATCTGGTTTCCGCCACCTTACGCAACTCGTCGTGTACGCCGGATATTCCGTTCCACTCCCCGGCCGTGGCCCAGACGTTCATCATGTACTTATTCGCCAGTGGCAACCCCTTGATATGGTCGCCGTGGGCATGCGTGATGAAGATGTCCGTTACCTGATCTGGCCGGATGCCGACCTCAAGCAGCCGCTTGGCGATTTTGGTTTTGGCAACGCCTGCGTCGATCAGGATCGTACGCCCCGCATAGGTCAGTGCTATGCAGTTGCCCCCGGAGCCTGATGCAATAATGTCGATTTTCATGAATTGCCCACCTCAGTCCACATACTTCACATCAGATTGGATTACACCGGGGTTATCTACAACTGCTTCCAATATTGACCGCATCACTCCAGCACAAGCCGTAAATCCTTGGTCTGTATATTTAATAAGTCTCCTCATTGTGGCAACTCCGTAAGTTAACTTATGAAGAGCTAACTTTTTTCTGGGGATATCCCACAACGTGTATTCTCCAAAATAGAAATCAGTGCCGTCATACGCGCATTGTGTAATTGTGAAATCGAAGGAATCAATGACGCTTTCGGGAGAAGTGTAGTAACCCATTCTAATAAGCTGGATGTATCGATCCTTACCATGAATCCGCTTGATGAATGTTTCTGCATACTCATTTGAGTTGATTTTCTTCGCGCCATCTTTCTCAATTTGCTTTTTAAAGCAATTGAACTGATCTACGTCTTGAAGAAGAAATCAAAATCTGAATCAATATCCATGCCAATCAACGTTCTTCGGATTGCACCACCACCAAGCCATGGTCCTTCTGGAGATAGAGCAGGAAGGTCATTTAAAACCTTCAATATTTCTACCTCTTCCGCATCAGTGAACCTTCCAAGAAACTCAAGTGCATTTTTCTTCATATGCTCCGCTCCCTTTTAATTCGTTCCCGCCATTCCTTCGAGTGCTTGCACCCCTGGGCAGGCTCTTCATAATGCCGCTTGCCAAGCATGAATGAAACAAACTTGTCAGTAGCCTTTTCGTAATACATGCCGTTCAACTTTGG
The DNA here is from genome assembly GCF_037969725.1 of Paenibacillus sp. FSL W8-0426. Lineage (NCBI taxonomy): Bacteria > Bacillati > Bacillota > Bacilli > Caryophanales > Paenibacillaceae > Paenibacillus > Paenibacillus sp. FSL W8-0426. The sequence goes on from NZ_CP150203.1 coordinate 4,666,369, forward strand.
CCGGGATGGAGCCGGAGGCGGCTCCGCTGGTTCGGCTCCTATGCTGAACAGATCGAGTTGCACGGGCTTCTCGTCTGGCACGGTCATTCGCCTCCAATCCTTCCTTGCACTGGTCGCATACGCGGCGTCCACGGTTGTATTGCTCCCTGCCTACCGTTATTTCGTGGCCGCATATTTCACAATCCGGACAGCGCCGATATATTTCGACCAAGGCGCTCATTATTCGGGCAGGCTGTCATGCTGCGCTTGGATTTGCAGGTCCATAACTTTGAGGTAAGCTTTGATTTCCTGAACAGTTGGTTCGCCGTTCTTCGCCTGGCAGTATTGGCCCATGTGTGCGGCCATAGCATCTTTATCTGTTATCCCGAGCAGCTTATATTTTTGTTTCATTTCAGCTTTCATCTGCTTGATTTCATCAACCGGGGCTTCTTCGTTCCCTTCAACAGAATCAGGTTGTTGAATGGTCTGAACCGGTGGAGCTTCCGGGGTTACATCACGTCTTGTATATGGATTGTGCTCACTTGGTGCCGCCGGGGCTTCGTCTTCTGAAACCTCAATCCCGTACTGGCGCTTGAATGCACGCTTAATGGCGTGTTTAACGATCATGTCGTCGAAGTAGTCCTTCCACATCTGACCGTTGCGCCCCTTAATCAGATGTTCCACCTGATCCTTACGAACAATGACCAGAATGTTCGGTGCGTCCTCACGATAGGCGATGCAGTAGGCTCCGATCGTCTCACCTGGGTTCATCACATCCGGTTCATGTTCAACCTCACCCGTGTGAATCTTGGCTTTGAAATGATCATTAGCTCGGATTTCGGAAGCAATGAATCCTTTATATTGCGGGTGCTTCTTTGCCAGAGCGACAATCCCCTCGACAGCAATTTGCATGCTCATAGTCGGGCCGTCCTTGCCGTTGTAAACGATGCAGAAGATTTGATTGAGGAACGGGTCCAAACCTGTACGGACGCACGTTTGCACGAATAAAGCGAACTGCTCATTACTGGTACCTTTGGCGATGGTCGACTTCAAAGTATCCAAGTGTTTTTGCGTGTAGTTGCCTACAACCACCTCTTCATTGATCGCTTGCAGTTGATTATTTGAATTTGTCATGGGCTTGTAGCCTCCTATGATTGAATGATTTTGTTGTTAACGAATTGCGTTATCTGTTTCAATGCGTAATTCCTGACCTTCGACCACTCGGCCCGTAATCAGTTGGTCGTATACTGCAACCCGGCCTGTGTAGCTCTCGATGTTGTCGATAAAGGTTGGAACGATTAATTCTGATTGCTTGAACAACACTTCTGTCAGCTCAAGACCCGCTTCAATGCGTTCGCCAGTGGACAATGCTAGGTAATCCTTGCCGTCCATTTGGATGCTGAAATCCGGCTCGTATGAACCGCTGGACTTCACATATTTGAAAAGACGGATCGAAAGTCTGGTAAACAGCGATTGCACCTTGCTGGCTTGCAATTCGGCTTCTTTGGCGCGATACGCTTTGATTGCATCCAAGATGAAGACCGATTCTTTCAGGCTTGCAAGGGTGTCTGCCTCGGCCTGCTTCGCATCCTCAACCTCGGCAGCAAGGCTGCTCCGGCGCTTCTCCGCTGCCAGTAAGTCCTCCAATGCATCCCGCTGGCTCTCTGCTTCTCTCAGCAGCCTCCATTGCTCTACCAGATCAACAGGTTGAATCTCAGCCGCCTTTGCCTCCAACTCATTCCGTTCCTTGACCAACTGTTCATGCTCTGCGCGCAGGAGCTTCTTCTTGTTCTCTTTAGCGTCAGTCACGGCCTTAACGGAATCATCATCAAGCAGTCGATTACAGGTCGGGCATGTATCCTCAATAGGTTCGTTGTATGCTTCCATGTAACGATCCTTGGCAGCAGCTACCCGGGCTTTAGCCGACTCTATTTGTAGTTTCAAGTCACTCAGTTTCTGATTGGTACCCTCAGCCGCATCGATCGGTTCATAGAGGGTTTTGATTTGCTCTAGCAACTCGGCTGAATCCAAGCGTATTTCTTCCGCATCCCGATCCAGTTGAGGCAAGCGATCAAGTTGTTCCTTTAGCGTCTTCGTCCGGCTCTGAGCAGCGATGTGTTCCTTCTCCAGCTTCGATTTCTTACCTCCGGTGCCGCCGTGAATCTTCTGCAAGTCATCAAGCGTGTGTTTCTTCATCAGCTCATCCAGCTTGACGGCAGCAGGGTTAAGCGTGATTTCCTTCGGATTCTGTTCTGGATCAGTGCGGCTCATTTCCTGAAAGACTTCTTTCTTAGCAGGCGGCGTAGTGTACTTCATAATCTGTTCCCGTTGTTTGGTCCAATGACGGCCGAAGAAGTAAACGGGATTGTAAAAGGACAGGAATTCATCCTTATCGAACAGTTCAGCTACCGCGGCCTCAAACTCTTTCGCCTTGGCTGGAACATCGTTGATATAAAATGAGTTGGTGCCCTTTTCACTGATTTCCCGAGCAAACTTGATAGGCATTCCGTCGACTTGTAGGATCGTGGAAGCGAACACCCGGTCAAATTCATAGTTGGTAGGCGATGGATTGTATTTGTTGCCGAATAGATCAGTTCCGTACAGGGTCCATACCGGAGTCGTGCCGATGGACGTTTTGCCTTGGCCGTTCTTCCCGGAAATCCGGGTTATATCCCCGTACTCTACTTTTTGATGCCGTAGCCCTGCGAAATTGATAACTTCTGTTTCGATCAGGCGCACATGGTTTGCCACTTGCTTTCCTCGCTTCCTGTGATATGATGATTGCGAATAGTTTTCTTATGGACCGCTCTCTAATGGGCGGCTTTTTTTGTTTGTTTTGGCCCCTCGACTTTCTCCATTTCCCACGGATCAAGTGTCCTGACCGGTATTGCAATCGTGGTATTGACTGCATCCAGCATGCATAGCAGGCAATGCGGCTGCGATGTCTCGTAAACTGCGTGTGTCGCTACTCGTTGGCCGCATCCACACATAACGATCATTTCTTACCTTCACCCCCTCTCAAGCTGCGGCGGATTCGGTTGTATTTCATTTGGTGCGCCTCGCTAGGGAAAGCAAATTTGGGATATTTCAGATCAAGATACTGTCCACCGGCTTCCGCTAAGGCTCTGAGGTCATTCGGGTCATCGCTTGCCTTGATTCGGATAGATAAGTGCATTGGCTTCGATTCAATCATGCTGATCACCAGTGACCATTCAGGCGGCGGCGGTACTTATCCCGCTGGCCCCGAGCATGCAGCGCAATCAACATGCGGCCTTGCTGGAGCATCCGGCGTTCGAATCCTTCGAAAAACTCGCACAATTCGTCCAAGCGTTGTTCACTCATACATGGACCTCCTTTCTGTGTGGCACCGAGATGAGCCCGAGGCTTATCTTGAGCGCTTGCTCCATCCGTTCCATTTCCTTCGGGAACAAGTGAGATTTCTTCTTTATCAACCTTCGTTTGTCCACTGTCCGGATCTGTTCGAACATGACCACTGAATCTTTCGGCAGCCCATTCGACCGTTCGATTTGGACATGTGTTGGTAAGTCTCTCTTGTTGCCGTCTGTTATAGCAGCGACGATCACCGTTGGTGAATACGTGTTACCCACATCATTTTGAATTACCAGTGCTGGACGAACTCCCTTCTGCTCACTGCCCACAACCTCGCCAAAATCGACCATGTAGATGTCACCGCGTTTGATTTGGTTCATGTACACTGCACCTCCAGTTCTTCCAAGCGCTCGCAGACATGTTGTACAAGGTCCATCTGATCGAGCATTTGTCCGGTAAAGGCGATTTCTTTCAGTCCGTCTATCTCGTAAACAAGTTCATAATTTTGTTTGAGTAGCGGGAGAATCAAAGCCAGTTCAGGCTGACCGACTATCAAGTTTCCGTTTTTGTCGGTGATCATTTGAACGATTTTTGCCAACTCCCGGTGAACATTGTGGACCATGACTGCCATGTCCCTATCCCCTTTCGGATCAATTAGTTATCTTTCGTATTTCAGCATTACGTTGACAACTTCGTTGACAATTTCTTCTGCTAAAGCAGCCTCTTCTTCTGTCATAACAAGAATGGTTTTGATACCCAAAGTAGCTCTGACTATAGTCGATAGAATTATTTTGACTTGATGCCTTAAAGGATGATCTTCAAGGTTGAGTCGGTTGACAGCCCGTTTTCTAATTCCGTTCCAAAAGGCTCCCTTTCCGGAGATCTCTTCCTCAATCCCGGGATCGTCATCCTCGCCCAATTCCAAACCGTTAAGCAAGTTGCGGAGAGCGATTATCGCTTTTCTGTCTGAGAGGCTGAAAGACTTTGCAGGAAATGTAAACCCTTGTTCTAAATCCTGTTGTTCTTCTTGTAATAGAGTCAGGATGCTTGAATCTCCGCGTTGTACAATTGTTGCAACCTGCCAATCGTTCAAAATCTCTGCAGTGCGATGCATATAACCACCTACTTTCATCTAAATAAGTAACATTTCTATTGACTGACATACGGTTTTACCGTATACTTTCTCTAGTATCAATTCTCTAAATCAGAGAATTTATTCTCAAAAAAATATGCCGGATCAACCGAAAGACCTTTTCTGCAAATCTTCTCAAGATCATCTGCTGTTAACCTACACTTACCGTTAATGATCTTGTAAAACTTCTTATCACCAATACCAGATCGTTCAGCAACAATTCTGAATACATAACCCTTAGACTTGATGTAACTTTGCAATCTAACATGGACAGGAACCTCAAAGCTTTCAGTATCATTCAAGTTAGCGATAGTCTCTGCTGGATTCACGGTTGACCTCCTTTCTCCGTTTTGGGGTTCTCAATTCTCTGTATCAGAGAAATTTCGTATCCCCAATATAATTCTTCGATTCGGAGAAGTCAACGTTTTTTTTAAAAAAGTATTTGAAACGGAGAATAATTTTTCTCAGCTTGGACATTATGCTAATATCCATAAAGGAGAGGTGAACTCAAAAATGGCTGCAATTTACGCGGAAAGATTGAGAAAGATACGAAAAGACTTGAGACTCACTCAACTTCAAGTATCGCAACACACAGGAATAAATAATAAGACGTTGAGTGGTTATGAGGCCGGAAGAAACAAACCAGACTACGAGACTTTAAAGACCCTTTGTGATTTCTATGATGTTACAATGGACTGGGTTTTAGGGCACACAAATAATCCCCACAGCCAGTTAAGCGAAGCTGAAAGGGATATGGTCGAGAAAGTGGATCTGGACGATGATTCATTCATCAATGGGGATTTTAAATTTGCGGGACGTGAATTGACGGTAGAGGAAAAAAGAGAGTTACAAGCTATGGCTCGTCTGTTTCTGAATCGGAAGAAAGGGAACTAAGAAACTTCTTAATGAGTTCTTGGTTTTCTGGCGTATCTTCTGCAATTGCTTTTAGGAAATGCTCGACATCAATGCTATTCATAAGGCATTACCCCCGGTATGTAGTATTTTAAATTATATACGAACGACTGTTCCTATGGAAGACTTAAAACTTAATATGGAGGCATACATAATATGGCGCTTACCTTCGGGAAGTGCCTGTTGCGTGATGTCCGCATCAAAGCTGGTTACACTCAGGAAGAGCTTTCTGAGGCCCTGCTTGAAGACTGCGGATTGAAGGTTTCCACCACCCTTTTGTCGCTCTACGAGAACGATAAGAGAACCATGCCTGCCCTCACTATGAGAGGGATCTGCATTATTCTCGGATGTTCAGAGACTGACATTTATGAGTGGCCACTATAGCGCATCAGGCCGGAGCAATCACTGCTCCACCGGAGGTATTTCTTTACCCCTGTGTAAAGTTCGGAAACATCAACAGGAAATCTTGTTCCTATTTCCCATTTTGCCCCATATCACAAGATTTGTAAATTAGAATTGGTCAGATGAGCTAGTTCCAAAATTCGACAAGATGATACATATGATTCATATTGAACTATTTTTTAAAAGCAAAAAGAGGGGCCCCCGCGCTATGACGGAGGCCCCTCTTTTCATTGGTATCTGGGTACGAGTTTCCCATCATTCAACGGAAACTCCTTAATAAATCTGTTGTATTTGCTTTCGGACATCGTGCATTTAAATTCGCCAATCCTTCGGAATCTTTCGAAATATGCAACGTATCGTAATGTGTCGATTCGGCAAATTCTTTCGACATTCACGGAGTTATTTCTGTCAACATCTCGGAAGACAGCGCCGCTTGTATTAAAAACATGGGTCCAATATTCTTTAGAACCTGCGCTGTAGTACGTTCCTTTTTCTGTGTAGAAAGCGACCTTGTTATACTTGCGCACATAGGAAAGATATAGTATGTCGTTGATCGGCACCAGCACAAGACCTGTGTCTCCATGCGGATCAATCGTAAGTGTTACTTGTTCCATATATGTGATCCTCCATTTTATTTTTTCAGAAGGCGTTTGGACGGCTTCGGATTGTTAACGAAAATCAAGCTTGCAGGCAGCACAGTAAGAGCAGCAATGGCACCCAGACTTGATGCAATCGCGGAATAAATAGCCACTTTAAACATGGTTGTCACCTCCCTTCGTGATGCACTCATTGGCTACGAGTGTCATGGCCTGTACAAAAAAAGCAATAGCAGCCCAAGACGATCCGAACCAAAGGTTTGATGCAACGATCAGGAATGATATGACAGTGAGTAGCGGGTAAAATCGTTCTGGTATGCGCGTCTGGTGCTCGATACCGGACGGAGCATAATGGAGCACGATAACCATACTGATCAGCGTGAGTACCATGGTCCATGTCGAATTGATGCTTACCATACTTAACGCCGTCGCTGCGCCAGAAGTTACAAGGGCACATCCAATACTTGATTCGAGATGTAGGCCGCCCGAGACAAGCCGGAGCAACGCAAAGCATTTGAGCAGCATAATGACCTCTGATCCCCGGCCAGTAAACATCGCTCCGATAATCGTAAACAGTACGACAGCAGCCGTATTCAAGATGACGATCAGCGTGTGCCGCATGTCATCCTCGTGAACCGGATGGTTTGGCACCACTGACTTGATATGTCGGGCTATTCGGCCCGCCGCATTCTCAATCACTCATGTCCTCCCTCTCTTTACGCACTGCGTAGTATAAAAAAAGTACTGATGATGCCCCGAAGAATAGAATGTTAGCCCAAGATTCTTGGATATACATCGTGATCGCCAACAGTACAAATGCAACCAAGATGACGGACACAACCATGATCTTCTCCCAACGGAATCTCAACAAGTCATAGTCCGCGGTAAAGCCAAATCCGAACCGGTACAGTCCATACGATAGAACCAGGAACAGAATGCTTGTCACGAGCTGTAGGAGTTCCCCTCCAACTACGTTAAACAATATGGCCTGTACAATGCCGTAAAGAAAAAATCCAGTACAAGATATGATTGCCGACCAAATTAGCGGCAGCCGCACGATCGTTGCCAAGAAAAGCACGTAGCATAACAGGTTAATGACTGTAGCCAGGTAACCAAGCTCTAGCCCCCGGAGAAAGTGGCTTTGCAGGCCCATCAGGATCGATACAACCACCGTTTGCCAGATAAAGTCCATCGGGTTTTCTCTGAATATTGCCATCATGAATACGAATACTGCTAATACCTCAAGCGTTGAAAACAACAGAAACGTGACCAATTCCATCCGACTGTCCCCTTTTCTAATCCGGCTTGTCTTTGTTTCTCCAATCTGCCATGCGCTCTTGGTACTCATCGATGGATGGTTTGTACCAAAAAGGCCGGCTGCCTACCATAACATCAGGCTCGGGAAACATTTTGTTTTTGCGGACATGGTGCATATTCTTGGGGTCTACGCCTATCTGGTCGGCCACTTCCTTGCTGCCGAGCAGCGGCGGATACTTCTTCCCGCGAATGATCTGCCTTGCGTCCTCCAGCTCATCTACCAATGCTGCGATCTGTTCGCCGACCTCTCCTCCTAACTGGTTGGCCATCTCGCGGTATTGATTCAAGGTCAATGTTCATCCCTCCATAATTTACCGTTTCACTGCTGATATAAATATACGGTAAAGCCGTATGTTTTTCAATGGTCAATTTGTTGTTTCGTGAATTTTTCATTGTATTAAAAGAACCCGGAATCCAAATGGACCCGAGTTTCTTTATCAGTCAATTGTTGCGGATAAGATCTCCCCAATGTCGATAAACACCCAATCATCTTCACCAATGAGCAGTTTGAATTCGTTACGATGAACGAAAATCGTTGAAACCATCCCCACAAATACCTCATCCTCATACGGACCAAACTTTGTTACCCGGAGTTTTAAACGCTGGTTTCGAGCGTCGATAATTGCTCGATGAATCAATTCCAACTCCTGCGGATCAAGAGCTGGCTTTTTCTTCTCCAGCTTCCTTTCCTGCTGCTCCAAATATGCATCTCGGTATTCAGGGAGGATCATCCGGGACGACTCAAACACACCGTTTCCAACCAGTTTCTTTCCCATTGAATAACCCTCCTAATATTCCGTCCAGTAACTGGTGTCTACTGGTGGTTTCTGTTTGACCGGAGCAGTTTTAGGTTGATCTGCTTCGCGTTCCCAGCCTTCAAGAATAACGATGGTGCTTGTATCCGGTTTGTCACGCCACAGTATGTAATTTGCATCAACAAGGCCGTCCAAAGCTACTATGATATCAGCCTTGCTCCTTCCGGTTTTAACGACCAGTTCTTGGAGCGTTGGGAATCGGCGCCGTACGTTGCTGTAGTTGTACAAGATCCTCAGCACTTTACGTTCATAATCATTCAATTTGCATACCTCCCAAAATGAGAACGTCTGTTTGTATTATATGCGAAGTGTGACAAATCAAACAACTGCAAAAAAGCTCCATAACATAGAAACATTTTCCTAGTTCTGTTAGACTATTCATTATTATCTCCAATTTGATTGGAGACATTTGAGGTGATGACCATTGAAGAAATGTCCATACTGTGCCGAAGAGATCCAAGATGAGGCCATCAAATGTAAACATTGTGGGAGTATGCTTAATGAAAACGAACCAGTCACTGCTCCAGCACCCGGCATACCTGTTACATCGCCTGCGCCTGTTGAAGAAAAAAAGCCTAACACACTAGCTGTAGGCTCTGTTGTTTTAGTTGTACTTGCCCTTATACTTGGAATGTCCTACTGTAATAATGTGAAAAGCGGATCTACTAGTGTCAAAGCAACAACAAATGTGATGACAGGAGATCGTGGATACATAAATACAAACACCTATGTGGCTCTGACAAAAGACGATCTCGACTTGATGATCAACTACATCAATGCAAGCAACAACGATGGTTTGAATGAAATGATTCTTACAGGCAAAGTGTCTACAGTAAAGTCAGGAACAGAAGTAAACGTTGTTGACAGGACTTTTGCGTCGTTGAATGTTAGTTACTCTGGCGGATCAGGCTGGCTTCCTAAGGAATTTGTTTCTAAGAAATAGCTATCAAGAGCATGTGGAGCAAAATCCCCATGCTCTTTTTGTTATGTAGATGGCCCGCTTTTTAAATTGGCAGGCCAGTTTCGTCATTTTACCTTGATACCATTGTCCCTACGGTAATTGATAACAAGCAACCGCCAGAAGTCGTAACTACCTTTTCCATCAGCAATATAAGGCTTGTAGAATTCGAAAGCATCCTTTGCCCAGTCCGGACATTCCATATTGTCCTTTTCCTTCTGAGCCGCTATCCATTTGGCTTGGGCATCCACAGTACCTTGCAGTTCATTCATCCGTTTCTTTTCCGCCTCTGTCATCGGTGTCCCCTCCGTTCTGTAATAATCAATCAGATATTGCGTAGGCTCTGTTACGCCCGCCTCTGTAGCTGTGTAGCCGTATTGCGGACTTGATGCCTTTCGGACCTCGTAATGCAGGTGCGCACCACTGCTGATACCGGTACTCCCCTGCCTGCCGATCAGATCACCTTGTTTGACCTTTTGGCCAACCTTGACGGCAACCGAGGATAGATGGGCGTAAACGTGCAAATAACCCTTGTCATCTTTGATGGCCACGACGATACCATAATTGCCGAAGCCGGAACCGGACACCCCCATTTTTGCATGCATGACCTCACCAGGCACAAACGCATAGATCGGTCCGTCACTCGTGGAAACAACTAGGTCGACCCCACGATGAAATTTTTTCACTCCTGACACTGGATGCGTCCGCATGCCAAACGGGCTTGTGATCCGGTATCCTTCGAATGGATTTCTCATTCCCTTCTCCTTCCCGTATCGGGATTTAAGCTCGGATAGGCTGCCGCTGAATTCATTAAGATCCACAGCCCCACCGATCCCCGGCACCTTTCCTGAATCGCTGAATTGCCAGATGGTCCACGACTTCCATGCAGGCTGATCATCCGGAACCTTTGAGTTGCTGTACCGCGCAATCCACAAATCATATCCGGACAAACCCGTATCGAAGTTCCCAGCAAAGGAGTTCCCTGTATAAATAATTGGCTTACGTCCTGTCAGGCGTTCCAACTCGGTCAGGAATGTTTTAGCAACAACGTTGATCTGCGCTTTGCTCAAGTTGCCTGGATTGTTTTCATAGTCCATAACCGGTGGCAATTGCAGCGCAGAAGCCCCACCCACAGCATCCAACGTCTTGGCATAATGTGTAGCCTCAGCCCGAGCAATATCAGCAGACGTTGCCCGCAGGAAATGGTACGTACCCACTAGCAACCCTGCGGTTAATGCACCTTTTACATTTGTCTCTAAATTCGGATCAGTGTACGTCTGCCCCTCTGTTGCCTTGATGAAAACAAACGTAATGCCACTTGCTTTTACCTTAGCCCAATCAACATTCCCCTGATATCGCGATACATCGATGCCTTGGGCATTGGTTTCTTTACGCTGCTGCATCCTCATCAACTCCCTTGCGTGTCTGTTTAACCAGCTGGTTACCGTACACCGCAACCGCCCCTACCAGAATGCCTTGGACCACGCTCTCAACGCTTACGCCAAGTATCAGTATCGCAAACACAATTGCTGCTGCCGTAACGCCAAAAATAATAGTCCAATCTGGAACCTTTGGCGTTAGCTTTAGCACGTAGCCGATCACCCAACACGCTGCAAGAACGATCAGCAGACGGCCATCAATCAATCCTTGAATAACATCCCATTCCATGAGTTAAACGCCTCCCGTTTTCAGAACTAATACAATTGCACTGATCGCAATCCCAATCAACACGGCACCAATTGTCCTCCACAGCCAAGTCTGATTGCTTTCAATCTTGTCCAGCCTGTGATGCGCAGACTTTGTAGATTGCATTGCCTCTTTCGCTAAATCACGAGTTGTTTCTAAGGTGGCGGCCATAACTGGCACACCTTCGAGCGTCTTTTCCATCCTTGCCAGTTGGATCTGAATGCCCATAAGCGCCTTTGTAGTCTCTTCCACAACAGCATTCACCTCGCTTATATTTGTGTTATCCATCCACTCAATCCCCCGTCTCTTTTTTCAAAATGAAAAGCCCCCTGACCACTCCAGAGGGCATAAAAATAGCGCACCAATTTGGTACGCTTGTTACTTCTCGATCATGAATTCAACGCCGCTATCAATCAGAATTTCATCGACTTGCTCACGCAAAGATTCGGGAACCACTTTGTATTCAGTTTTTCCCAAAATGATACGTTGTGCAAAGAACATAGCCACCATGGTCTCACCTCCTTCCAGGCGCAGCAATAACCAGAAAAGGACGCGCTGGATCATTTGTATATCTCCAGGGCTATTTCGGCGATAACGTCATCTGTGAAGTCAGCTCGGTCAGCCAGCGCTTTGCTTTGAGCTTTCAGGAGTGTGCTTTCTTGCTTCAAAGATTCAAATTCTTCCTGTGGCACCGTGACATAAACAACAGGTTCAGGTAAAGGTTCATCCGAGAAAATAAGAAAATTACCCTCAGTGATATTGTGTTCTTCGATCAGGATCAAGCTATTGTTTTCGGCTATGATCCTTTCTCGATCATCAGCGGATTTGTACTGGTATTTAGTTCTCATGTCTGTCTCTCCTTCTGTGTGTACAGAATGTTTAAATAAACGTTGCGTACCCATGAATAACACTCACTGTTACCAGATCGAACCCAAAACTGTATTTCATCATTCGCGTTTATGGTAATATCCTCAACATAGGTTCCAGGAACATCCCTCAGGATTCCGCGGGGGACACCGTTAACATATATCTGTGCATAAACGGAAGAGTCTACCCCTCCTGTTTTACTGAGAAGGAACTGCACTCGGAAAGTACCACCAATGGATGGTGTAATCCCGCCCGTCATACGCATTGTGGAGTTACTATAGGCTGTAAATGCGCTTTTTTGGTAAATAGGGAAATCTCCTGGAGAGAATTCCATAACCATATTTCCAGTAACCCCAAGAATATTCTTACCATTTCGTATATTTGCTGGTTGCAGATCGGGCGTAAGTGCATATACCCAGGTTTGCCCATTATAGTACCCGTCAGGCGGCATTAAAAATGTACGATCACCGGGCCAAACAGTCAAATTAATCGCTGGTTGGTGGGCATTTTGAGCGCTTCGGTTGACCATCGTTCCCTCTACAACCCCTGATTCAGTTCCTATTGTTTTGGGCGCCAATACGTCGGAAGCCCCAGCTGTTCCATACTCCCCCCCTTCACCCTGTAAAATAAAAACCGTTCCGTTATAAACCAACGTGTATACAGAGTTGGCCTTTAGAAACCCTGGTGTCACTGCGGTACCGTTAGATTTCAAAATACTTTTTGGGCCGAGTCCGTTCACATTCAAGGAAGCGGCTCCTGTATTAGTAGCATTAATTTGGACGGTCACCCGTAGACCAGCAACAAGGGAGGTCGGCGCCGGAACAGGCACAACTGAGTAGGCATTAGCACTATTGCTGGTAGTCCCGTATCCCCCTGTCAAAACCCGATTATCCACATATTGTGGTGTAGCAAACCCCTCATCTTGCACTGACTTTAAGAAATCCTCCCACTGCTGGCGGTATTCTGCTGTTTTCGTGTTGAGCCAAGCTTGAAACTGATTGAAGATTGAAGTAGTATCTGCCTGCTGAATCAAACCAGTTACAATACCGCAAACAGCACTGTTCAGACGCTCATCAGTAATGTTCTCTGGGAGCACAACCGATGTATTAGCTTTGACAAGTATCTGAGCCAGACTGAGATCATAAATGTCTCCAGAACGTGTAATAGCAGGAACAACAGGAGAAGCAGAAGGGTTTCCTTGTAGAACAAGCGCTCTGATGGCCCTTACAGGCGCGCTAGTGTCCAGTCGAAGGATAACCCTGTCAATCCGATCTGCGTTCGTGGCAGGCTGTACAGGCAGCGTCAGAGGTTCATCATAGACACTATACAAGTAACCGTTAATCCAGCCGAAACCAGTCTCGATTTTTACGCTTGCGGTCGTACCGGTTGCACTCACCTTTAACTTAGTGCCCCCGCTGAAAACACCGTTACCCACGAAACGGGAAAAGTATTCCGCAAACTCCCGAGCAGGGTAGTCCCGTGGGTCGTCTGCGGTTGTATCAAAAAATCCTGATTTCTGAGGCATCTCATCCACTCCTTTTTACATCTGTTTTAAGCTGCTTGACGAATTGGGTTATTGTCGGTATTTCATCCCCAAGCGAGATTTCAATCTTGGATACTGGTTCATATATCTCTTTGACCTCAGTGATGCGACTGTCCAGTGTGAGTCCCCACTTTTTGTTTTGAACTGTTACGATGTCCCCCAGGTCCCAATCTTTCTCGAAGATAAAGCTCCGGGTATCCAATATCTTTCCGTCAAAAGTGAGCAGCCGCTTTTGTTCAGCAAGCTTCTGATTGCCCATTTCCACCAATTCGGCAGCATCCTCAGCGCTGGAGCAGTCCAGAAACACTTCGCGTCTATCCAGTCCAGTACCAGAGCCCACCATCTGAATTAATCGTTCCTCGTACTCACCTTTACCACCTGCGTACCCGATGTTCTTGTACTGCTGATCCGAATCGATGAATGATTGAGATTCAATATTGTCGAAATCATGTGAGAAAATAACAGGTGGCCTGGCTGACTGGCCTGCGGTTAGGTTTCGCCCTTCTAACACTTCGAACACCCATTTCCGGGACGAGTAATCCAAGGATACAAACCAACCGATGTCACACCATTCGGCTATCTCTTGAATGACTGTATTCAAAGGTTCAAATCGGCTTTGCCATGGAGTCACATTCCCCCGGCCTTGGTCAACTGCGTTAGCAAAAAAGGGCACCCTCCTGTCTGGAAAGTCCCCGTTAATCAAATGGTTATCAATGTAGTGCTTCATTACAGTTTCAGCCGGTCCACGAACCCGATCGAAATTATCTGTGACAGTGATACGACGATCAAGCACGCCACCTAGAGACGGACCTTTAACAATCAAGGTTTCTATACCTTTATCGTCCTGGCCTATCTCGCGGTACTGGATGATACCGGACTTGTGCCCCTTGTTATCAATGATGATAATGTTCTCTTTCTGTAGCTTATCTGCGTGCTGCTTATGGAGAGCGATATGCAATTCAAATTCACCTGCTCGGTAGAACCTTCGGGTAAATTGTAAGCTCTCGTAATCGTCTATTTCCCCAAGCAGATTAAAATTGCGGTCAATCACACGGACAGAAGGTATCTTCACATCAACCACCCCCGTATCGGTTGTACCAGTAAACCGTGACTGTTGCTACAGATCGATCACCTTCGCGATCGCTATCATACCGTAACATATTACGGCCTGGCTGGAGCTGAAAGAAGGTACTACCCAGATCAATCCAGTGGAATACGTTCGTTCTGCTCCCATCTATGTTGACCACTTCAACCCTCTTTTGTCCGAAGGCCGTATTGATGACCAGGACGTCGTCCTCACCCAGATCATAATTGACCTGAATAAACTCCCCAGTTGTCTCGTTTATGACCACTGGATTCAGTGCAGGCCCTTTGTAATGGATCTCGACAGGTGTTTCCACATCACCGTCATTTTGAAACAAACCGCGATAGGCACTGTATGCAAATTGAGTCGGCAACCGTAACGGAAACGTAAGACCGCCTGACTCAAACCGCAATCCTTTTGATATCTGGGCCTCGTCTGTAAAGTACGGGTCCGGACAAATGAAATTGATTGTGAACGGCTGGTTGTTTACGATCCGATCATCGAATTCGGGAGTGTTTTCGACAACTGCTTGGATTGCGTAACTCCGTGCTGAATTTGTGTATACCAGCTTCCCCAATCCCAATTTCGGATTCAGAATCCTCATGAAATCCCTACGATATTGATACATTTGTTGTCGGTTATTGGCAATGATCCCTCCCTCAATCACAATAGGCCTGTCTGCCAGACGCATTTCCACAAATGACGAGCCATCTTGATATGGTGATTGTGTTGAAAGGAGATCTCCCGGCACTCCACCAGTTCCTTTAATCCGTTGCATATAGAACGGCTTCGAGGTGCCGAACACAAGGCTTTCACCGCGAGCATTAGTAAATGTGACCCTTTCCATTCAGCACCTCCTAGTAAGCCAATTTTTGAGCAGCTTGCTGCGTGGCCCGCGCAATATCGCTTGGTGAAGTAACTTTCGTATTAAAGTTATTCACTACTTCCACAGAAACGGCGCGTCTTGTTTCAGCCCCACTTGAAGAAGCGGAGCCGCTATTTGTTCCGGATGATGGACCGGCAGCAGCACTTACAGTATTCATTGCAGAAACAGCGGCGCTTCGAGCGGCGTCAATTTGTGAATTGATAGCCGAAATCAAACTTTGGATCTGGTTTACCTTTTCGGCGAAACCTTGGTACATCTTTTCACCAAGTGTCTGGCCTGTTGTATTGTACGCCTCTCCAAAGCCATCAAGCAGCTCAATGATTTCTTTTTGCTGATTCTGAACAATCATCTTTTCCGCTTCCGCCTGAATCGCCTTGGCATCCAACATTTTGTTATACGTGGCTTGCGTCTCTGCAAGCTGCGCATTAAGCGTTGCTTTTTGGGTTTCGTACAATGCATTTATCCGGGCAACGTCCGCCTCATAATCAGCCTGCATGATTTCTTTTTTAGCGGCTAGATTATCTTTGATGGCCTGTGTATCTGCTGCCAATTTCTCTTTCAACGTCTTTTGCTCGTTTTGGAGAGCTTCTTTCGTATCAGCCAACTGTTCTTGACGGTGTCGTTCATTCTGATCGGCAATGACTTTGTTCAACTCTTTTTGAAGCTGTTCCCGGTTGAATGCGTCATGCTCATAATCAATCATGCCAGTGAGCCGGTCGATTTTCTTTCGATCATCGGCATCCAACTCAGCACGGCTACGCTGTTTCTCAGCTTTATCCAATGCGTCAAGCTGAGCTTGTAAGGCTGCAACCTGTGCATTAACCACTTCATTCAGACGAGCAATTTCGGCGTCTGCCGCCTTTTGCGCGGCTTCTACTCGTGCATCATACACCGCCTTAATGGACTCAAGCTGGCTCTTCTTCCATTCCTCATTAGCGCTTATAGATTCTTTCAAGGCATCCTCAGCGATTTTCTTTTCATCCTGATACTTGGCCTTGAGCGCGTCCTGAATCCCTTTGGAAAGATTATTGATGCTTTCAACCTGTTCTTTCTTGTTCTGTTCAATTATCTTTTTCTCTTCCTCGGCATAACTACGAGCCAAATTCAAACGCTCGTTGGTCTGTACCCGGATTGCTTCGGTAACATCCCGCTCGATTTCCTTTTTCTCTGCTGATGTGTAACGGTCGTCCTTTAGGACTTTTTCGAGATAATTCTTATTGAGCCAGATTTGGTCATTGAGCAGCCTATCCTCCAGCTTGTATCGTTCTTCGGCAGTCAGCTCTTCTCGGGCAAGCCGATCCTCATAAGCGGCTTTCAGCATCTTGCTTGTGTATTCGGTCGCTTCTTTGCGTTTTTCTTTTTCCGCCTCAATTTTGCGTTGAGTAGCTTCGAATATCATGTCATCAATGCGTTCGCGTTCTTCGGCAGAGTCGGCATACAGCTTCTTGATCCGTTTTAGGCGGTTTATTTCGTCGTTTTCCGTGAGCTTACCAAGAGATTTAGATCTTTCGTAATCCTTTAGCGCTTTTTCCAAAGACTTATCGCCGAGTTCTTTTTGAACCGCGTAGATCCGTTCCTCAATCTCCATACGCTCTTCTGCTGTCTTAACGTGTTTTGCCTTGATTTCCTCAAGCATTTTAAGTTCGCTTTCCAGCGTGAGTTGATCCATTTTCTTTTTATGCTCAAGTTGTTTGTATGCAGCATCAAGCGCAGGGTTTTCATACGCCTTTTCCTTCTCCTTCTTTTCCTTCTTTTTCTTAGGGGTTTTTGTCTTCGGAGTAGGCAAGTCCAAGTCTGCTGCACTAGGCGCTACAGTCACAGGCTGGACAGTTGGCAGTTTAATGTCATCAGGAGACATGTTAAGCAACGCTTGCAGGGATGCGGCTTCACCACGCAAACGAGTAAGTTCATCATTCATCTTTCTTACCGCAGTTTCTGCAATTCCGCTGGCTCCAGTTATTTTTTGGATCCCTTCGGCAATTTTTATTGCAGCCTCTTGTTTTGCGATGGCTGTTTTCTTCTCCTGCAACGCTTCCTGTGCCTTGACTTGGATGCTCTGCCATTCTGCTGCGATCTCTTGTTGTTTAACAAGCAAGAGACCCTTGACCGCCTCCGTGTTAATCCCTGTTGCGGTTGCGAATTGCGGGAATTGGTCAATCAACGCTTTCTGAGCAGCAGTCCATTCCTGTGATCCTTTTTTCGCATTGGCGTAGGTTTGCAGCAAATTTTGAGTGCTGGTAATCTGCTGTTTCCTTGCAGCTACTGCTCGTGCCATTTCGTTTATTTCAGACGTTGTAGCCTTTTGAGCGTTTTTGACAGCAGTGGTGTACGTGTCAGAAGCGGCTTTTAGGTCCTTGAGTGACTTTGCGCTCAATTTTCCTTTGTCGTCAACGTACTCCAGTTCTACGCCAAATTCACGCGCTTTGCTACGCAAGTCTTTGAGCGATACCCCCAACTCATCTGCCGCTTGCACCAAAGCTTTCATCGTTTGCCCGCGCTGCGCCGCTGTTGATTCAGATGCTACTTCAACGAGTTTTTTATAAGATTCCGTCAGCTCGTTAAGCTTTTGTATCTTTTCTTCGGTTGAAGCTATCTCGGCCCGATCAATCCCATTTTGTTGTACTTCTTGTAAAGCTTGTTGCGCTGCGGTCAACTCTTCCGTTGCTTGCTTTGCGCTGATGAATCCCATTGTCATGATTGCCGCTGCTGAGGTTACAGCTGTTATTGCCAATCCTAGTGGCGTTGTTGCTAAGAAAATCATCGCTGTACCCAAAGCCTGTATAACGGGAATAAGGGCAGCTATTGATATGGTGAGTTGTCCGAAAATCAACAGTGCCGGACCTAAAGCGGCAACCACAGCCGCGATCGTGATTATTGTCGTTTGCGTTGATTGATCAAAACTCGCGAATGTTTCGGCGCCGCGAACCAATCCTTGAATAACTGGCTCTAATGCCGCCAATGCAGCCATCAAAGCAGGTTTCAAGGAATCTCCAAGTGTTATCGCTGCGTCCATCACCCGGTTTTTCATTGTTTGCAGTTGGGATTCTGTTGTCGCGTACCTTGCAGATGCCTCTTTTGTTAAAGCCAGGTTTTCTTCCCATGCTTGTGTTCCAAGTGCCATGCTATCCCGGAACAAGTCACCCGCTCCTGAAGCACGGAGCAAGGCATCACGTACCCGAATTTCCGATAGTCCCAGCGCATCCAATACAGCAAATGTATTTTCACCAGCCGCAGACATTCTGCCAAGTCCATCAATGAAGTCAACCAGTGCGCCTCCAGCATCAGCTTTAAATCGCTGTTGGAAATCTTTTGCGCTTACTCCTGCAACCAAAGCGAAGTTATTTAGCGCTTTTCCACCTGTGGCTACAGCCTGAGCCATATCAATCATGACTCTACTGAACGCCGAACCTCCGGCCTCTGCCTCTATACCAACGGATGATAATGCCCCGGCAAAAGAAAGTATTTGTGCTTCGGTTAGACCAATCTGATTACCAGCACCCGCTAAACGCAATGCCATGGCTACAATTTCACTTTCCGTTGTCGCCAGATTGTTACCCAGATCTACAATCGTTGCCCCGAGCCGATCAAAGTTCTCCTGGGGCATCTGCGTTATATTCGCCAATCGAGCAAGGTCTTTCGCCGCTTGATCACTCGTCATATTTGTTGCAACAGCCAAGTCCGACATTGTGCTTGTAAAGCTAAGGATCGCTTCGTTTTTGATACCTAACTGACCAGCCGCTTCCGCTATTTCTGCTAGGGACGAAGCTGTTGATGGCCCTTGCCTTGCCATTTCGCGCAGACCATCTGATAAGCCTTGCAATTCCTCTTCGGTTGCATCTACGGTTTTTATCACGCCCGCGAATGCTGATTCATATTCGATAGACGCTTTGGTTGCCAAGCCAGCCACCGTAGCAAGCGGGGCTGTTAACATCATTGATAAACTTGTCCCTGCATTTCTCATCGCCTGTCCGGCACTTTCCATCTTCCTTGCCGCTGCACCTAAAGCATTAGACATCCGGTTCCATGCAGATGTTTGTCGCTCGATCTCGGATTCTGTGCTTCTGAGAGCCGCATCCATTCGGTTATACTCAGCGACTGCCCTATTTAATCTAGTTTCAAGATTCTGCGTTTCCTTAGCGTCTCTGCCCTTAGCCGCCACTGCTGCCTCATGTTGCTGTTTGAGTTTGATTATCCGTTGCGCCTGAATCTCCATTTGTTGGTTAAGGCTAGCAGATTTCGCCCTAAGTTGTTCCTCGGCGTTCCCAAGTGCCTGCGCTTTAGATGATGCTGCTTGGAATTCAGACTGCACCACCCGCATCTGCCGACTCAATTGCGCCATAGACTGGCTTACGCCCGAGTCGCTTAACGTTAATTTGGTGACTAGGTTAGCAACTTCGATTTCCCCTGCCATTTCATCACCTCTTTAAATAAATTGGTCAATATATCCGGGTGGGGCAGACGGTTTTTTTTCTTCTTGTTGATCCAATCCGTTGACGCGCACATGTATTTCCCACAACGCAAACAACTTACGCGCCGTGCAGCGCCAGAACTCTTCCTCGCTCATCCCGAGCAAGGTTGTTCCCATGTAGTACATCCAGTCCCAATCCCATCCGGTTTCTTCCCCGTCTGCCGTGCCGGAGGATTGGGATGTTAGTTTTTTGATTCAGGCAGGTTCCCCGTGGCGGAGCGCAGGATTTTGTCCGAAATTTCAATAATGTCCTCTGGATCGGTGTCAGAAAAAATCCTCCCGACCTGCTCAACAGTCAATGAACGATCTTCATGCACTAAACCAGCCCACAGCCACGCTCTGATGTGTTTCAAACCTCCTGTTTGCAGGGCTTCCAACGCTTCTTTTTTCGAGCCGTAAATTTCCTCCAGCTCGATGAATGCGTTGAGGTCAAAAACAATATTCCGGGGTTTATCCAACTCCACCGGGATTTTAACTACT
The DNA here is from genome assembly GCF_037969725.1 of Paenibacillus sp. FSL W8-0426. Classification (NCBI taxonomy): domain Bacteria; kingdom Bacillati; phylum Bacillota; class Bacilli; order Caryophanales; family Paenibacillaceae; genus Paenibacillus; species Paenibacillus sp. FSL W8-0426. The sequence continues at coordinate 4,686,824 of NZ_CP150203.1, forward strand.
CGAACATTTGCCATTAATCAAAAACCTCCCTTTTGTGTTAAACACGCAAAAAAAGAGAGTGAAATTAATCCACTCTCTACTCCAGCGCCTTTCGTAATTCTGATGCCATAAACTGCGCAACCCTGGCTTTCTGTTCGTGAAAAGACGGGTAAATGAACGGTTTCGCAGGCATTTTTGATGTGCCGAACTCCAAAAAATGAGCCCTCCATCCTGTCTTTTTACCAGGACCGATAGCGACGAACTTATCCCCATCGTTTGACCGAACACCGCTCACTTTTATGTCGTCTCGAATGTGTAGATGGTCAATTTGGCTGACTGCAACCGAGTTTCTTTGAGCAGCAGCAAATATTTCACCGCCTTCTCGCAAAGCCTTGTTCTCAAGCTGCTGTGCTCCTTCGCCGAGTTTCTGCCGGATCGCAGCAAGCATCTGATTTACACCTTGCAATTCCACCCTGCCAGCCATTATGGAGTCCAATCCAATACAGCTCTGTAGACCTTTCCGGCCGATGTTTTTACATCAAAAATATAGCTACCTGCAGGGCTTGTAGCATTGAACCAAAGTGTAGTTTGATCATCAGGGACAAGAAGAGTACCGTTGCGCTTAATATACTCAACATCCCCTAATGCGAGGGATACGATCGCTCCTTGCCCGTCCAACATTTCGAATTCCACATGGTTCACTCCATTGTGGTCCCCCTCTCGACCTGTTGGAACAAGTGTTGCGGACAAAGGAGTTACCCCTTTGGGGACGCTGGCACCGCCGTGAACCATGTCGCAATTTTCGCTGCGCTTTCTGGGTTTCTGCTGTCTGCCCGCACTCTCCATTCCCCATCATAGGCGCGTTTAAGGAATGTTCCGGTAATAGTCGGGGTTTGGAACTCAATTTCGCCCTGTTTGGTGGTCGCTTCTTCCGCTGGCAAGGCAAATTTACCTTTGAGCAGCCAAGTGTATACAAAGCTACCGTCCGACATGCTGCGACGAAAACCAAGGGCAACCTCAGGAGCTTGGTCATCTGAGTTATCCCAAAGCAATCCATCCTCAGTGATCGTAGAGCCAAGCAAATCTGCTTGCTGCGCCAAATCAAGGTTTGCAACCCCGATTTCCACCTCAATCTCACTGAGCGCGTTTGCCGTTACAATCGGACCATCATTGCCATGAAGCGTAGCCGATTCAACGCTTGGTGTTACATTTGCTGTAATTGCAGGCAAAAGAGCAATCGGTGCTCCGTACTCCACGCCTGTGGCATCATCTTTAATCAATTTCGCGTAATAAATGTCTTGCAGACCCACCGGAACCGCAATCCCTGTTACTGGCACATAAATCAGCTCCCTATCTGTGTTTTTTTGTATCGTAAAACCTTGTGATAAATCTTTGTTTCAGGTTCGTAAAGGCTGTTCGTACCACTGCGAACAAAGCCCAAAGACTCCATGACACGATTGACTGCGCTGGAGATTTTGGACGTATTGCTGTTATGCCATACGTCGACTTGGAAGTGAATTGCACTACTCAGGGCCCTGTCATCCGCAAACTGATTATCGAAATTGGTCAGTTCGAAGAATGTTACTTTAGGCAGTGAAATGTCTGGTGCAGCAAGGGGATAAACCTTGGTGTTCCCCTTCGAATCACGCCCGAGAAACCCAATCAATTCCGGATCATCGCGAAGAGCAGATACGACAACCGGTTCAAGGTCAATCAACATTTCAACCACGCCCTTTCACAACACCAAGCATCATTAAGCATTCGTGAAGTCCTCCAAGACCATAAGATGGGTTTCTGTACGGTCTCCAAAAGGATCATCAAGGACTGCTGTGATGTTGCAGGTGCGCCCGTTGTTCAAATCAATAAAACGCATGTCTGGCGTGATGCCATCGCGATATCGGATTTTGTATCTCAACGTAAGCTCGGCATTAGCCGCAGCTGCTGCAAAGAACTCACGGCCTCGTAAAGGCTCCCGTGATGCGTAGAGAGTCATAACATCCTCCCACTCATTTCCGGGGTTTACAGGATATCCGGAATCGTCCTCATCAGCCTCACTCTTCCTTTGAAGGAGTATCCTCCGGTTCAGCTTTGCTGGATTCATTCACACCACCGCCCGGATCGTCAGATTTACCCTTACCTGAGGTTCTGCCACGGGTTTTTGGCTTCTCTTCGATTGCCGCACCGATATACCCCTCTCGTTGCAGGTGTCCGACACGTTCCTGGTCATCCGTTTCATAAAACCCGCCCTTTTCATAGCGCTTGTAGTTCGGTTTTTCACGGAACGTGATTTCTACCGGATATTTCATTCGGCTTCACCCCAATCCTTAATTTGCAAGATGATGGACTGTAACGCGTAGTTGATGGACTCGATCTTGATTGCCGGGTTCCGATTTTCATAATTCAGAGCGACATGCATCATGACGGCAAGTTTATAAAGAGCAGTGTTCGCTTCTTTCACCCCTGCTCCCGCCATGAATTCCTTCGATGCTTCAACTAAAAGAGCGAGGATATCATCATCCTCGCTCCCATCGATCCGCAAATATTTTTTCAATTCATCTAAAGACAGTTCGAGCATGACAAATACCCCTCTCCTACCTTACGGCATAGGGTCCGGTACCCAATCCAAGATTGCTACATACTTCACTCCTGCCTTGGTTCTAACCTCAAATACATAAGAGCCAGCAGGCTTGGTCACGTTGAACCAGAGTGTTTCCTGATCGTCTGGTGCCAAGTTAACGCCGTCACGCTTGATGTACTCAACGTTATCCGCTGCGAGGGAAACCTTCACCCCATCCTTGTCCAGCAGGTCGTATTCGACGTGCATTACGCCGTTGTGCTCTCCCTCACGACCAGTTGGCGAAAATGTCGCGGTAGGGGTTACAACTTTTTTGCGATACGGAAAGCAGATTTCAGTTTGATTTGGTGGTCAAACCATGCAGTCAGTACGAAATCCCATACGCCTGTGCGGACGTTTTTGTCCCGATCGTAGAGAATTTGCGGGTCATAGTTGAAGTGCGAGTAACGGAAGTCGCCTACAACCGGATCAACGGCAGAGTCGCAGAATTCAACCGGTTTCCCCAGAATTTGCTCCGGCTGCGCGTTATAAAGGTTGGTTGTACCGTTGGAAAGCAATTCGACGATGTCCAGGTAGTCTGCGTAAGTCATAACGATCTTGGCATTTTCCCGGTAGTCTTCGTGCAGATCAGCAATTGCTTTCTTGATAGCAATGTACTTGGATGGTCCGTCAACTACTTTGATCGGATCAACAGTGCGGTAGAAAGACATATGCTCTTCTCCCGCTTTAGGGGTAGTTGCAAAGGATACCTTTTTCTCTTTTGCAGCCAGACCACTACCAAGTGCGTTATCAACCGTTTGGACAAGGTTTGTATCAGTCGCAGCCAAGATTGTTTCAGAGATAGGAGCGAAGACTTTGAATTTATGGCGACCGAACGAAACCACATCGCCAGTAGATTCAATTTCATTAGCCGTCTCCGTATCTGCGATGAAATCATCATCGTCTAATTCAAACGTGATTTTTGGAATCTCAAGGTTAGTCACGCTGGTGAACGTAGATACGTCACGGAGCGGATTTCTGACAAAAGGCTCATGAAGGAGTTCGGTTGTCATTGTAGTCGGCAGGATCTTGTCTCCACCTGTCCCGTTACCATCACCCAAAGCAGCTACCACATCATCTGTTACACGCTCGCCGCGGATTGTGGCACGTACCAAAGCAGCTTTGGCAGCCGTCACCTGTGCTTTAGGGTCACCCGCATTGTCGACTGGACCCCGGTTCCGATCCAAAGCCGCCTTTTGATCAGCCTCCATTTGGTCATGCTCTTTTTGCAGGATGTCGAAACGAGCTTGCAGATTGGCAGCCTTTGTTTCAAGCGCCTTAATGTCATCGATGGACGCATCAGGTTGTGATGCTTTAGCAAGGATATCTTGCTTAGTAGCGGCGAGCGATGCGCCAATTGTTACCAGATCATTTTTCACATCAAACAGTGTTTTAGCCATTAATAATACCTCCCAGGTATGAGTTAAGGTTTTGTATTTCAAGTCCGGATGTTTCCCGGATTCGTTGCAGGTATGCCGCTGTTTCCTCATCATTTCCGCTTGCCTGTGGAGCTTCTGGACTATTCAGCTTTGCAGCGATATCCTTCGGCACGTTTCGGTACTTGGCAAACAACTCTTGGCTGACGCAGGCAGCGGCTTGATTTGCCTCTTCTACAACATCACACAGCCCGTAGTCCAGACACTCTTGCGCGGACAGCCAGGTTTCGGCATCAAGTAACTCAGCGAGTTTTTCAGGTGTCAGCTTGTCGCCCGTCTTTGACAAGTAACTTTCCTTCATCGATCCGCCAATTCGATCAAGGTCATCCGCTGCTTTGCGGAGTTCGGCTGCATTACCCCAGGTAAATGTCCAAGGGTTATGGATCATCATCATGGCGTTACGCGGCATTCGCACTTCATCCGCGGCCATTACGATGACAGAGGCAATTGAAGCTGCTAGGCCATCAATATTTGCGATGACATAGGCTTTATGGCGTTTGATAATGTTTCCGATGGTTACTCCTTCGAAAACAGAACCCCCAGGAGAATTGACGTATAGATTCAAACGACTTATGTCACCAAGGGCATCAAGATCACGTTTGAAACTGTTCGCGCTTGTGTCGTCATCATCCCATTGCCAAGAGACGATATCTCCATAAATGTACAGATCACCTTCACCCTCAACAGCAGACGCTTTGAATTCCCAATATTTCTTTTTCTGTTGCTTGCTCATTGTTCATTCTCACCCCCTTTCGTCGTGCTTCCAGATCCGGACGACCGCCGGAGAGTAGGGTCCATATCAACCGGATATAGATCACCGCTAATCCATAGCTTGTCTGCCATACCACCCTCTGGCGGTAAATCTTCGAGCCTACGCACTTCATCCGGCTTCATCCCCGAACTGCGAAGCATTACATTGTAAAATGCAGTTCTGGAAGCCGTGTCCCCTCGTAACAACCCGCCCATGTTGAGCTTGAAGTACATTCCTTTCTTGCGTTCCTCTGGACGAAGCAGTTTTCGGTTGAACTCTTGCTCGTACTGCCGCACATCCGGCGTCAATTTCATTTGCACGTATTGGATCATCATTTGTTCATTTGATGCATAACTCTGCCCCTCGTTGTCGTTAAGAAACGTTACGGGGACATTAAAAACGTTGGCCACCCTTGAGCGAGTAATTCGCTCGGATGCCAACGTATCGGATGAAAAATATTTCTTGTCGATTTCGTCAATTGTGACGCCAGGCTCTTGAAACAAGATACCGCCGTTTTCGTTATAGAATCGTTTAAAGTCGCTGACAATCCGTTTTCGCTTCTCATCATCCACATTTGCCCCGTATGACAGGATGAAGCTGTCCTTTTTCTCCATCTCCGACAAACTGAACTCTTGAACCGCCTTATCATACAAAATAGTGTTTTTGAGAACATCCAACGGACTGATCCCTTTCCACCTTGATGAACCAGTAATGTGCTTGACATGGATCATGTCCATGTTATGGACATAGTAGGTCCCTTTTACGCCCCGGATCTCATACCACAGACTGCCATCATCAGAGTTGATCACTGGTGTAACAGCCGTTGATTCTATTGGCGTTATCGAGACAGGCTGATACCGAATATCACGCTCAATAATGGCGTATCCATTGCCAAACTCATTCCTATCCACTTCCAACTTGTTGATCATCTCGAAGCCACCCATGTTTTGATTAGGGCTGTTAATCAACAAATCTGCAGATGCATGATCAGTAACGACGTCATACTCCTTGTACAACTTGAGCGGCAATGCGGACATTATGTTTGCTTGTCGGGTAATGACGCTAAAGATGTTTTCATTTGACGCCAATTTGCTGTTGTCGATGCCCCAAAATGTTCGACCAGCCCATGAAGAAAAATTGAAACCCGCACCCTTCCATCCTGCTGCAGCAGCCTTAATCGCGCCGGTCACAGCACCCCGTAATCGTTGATGCCATTTCAAATTCTCACCCCCTTCCTATGGCGTTTTTTCGACTAAGAGAGTGAGTTTTGCAATTTGTAGCCTTCCAGCTCCCAAATCTTGGTTTCGATCCGTGATTTTGCGATATTCGCTCCGTTTTTCTCGTCATAGTTGTTCGGATCTACGCAAGCTGATTCACCAACAACCGTGAACCCATTTGGTAGCTTGGCCACAACGATACACTGCTTGCCAAAAACCTTGTGGAAAACCTCAAACTCGGAATTATTCATAATTTCATCGACTTGCGCTTTGGTTACGGTATTGCCTGCCATTGAGATCATCCTCTCTCGTTATAGATCGTTAACCGAAATAAATTGTATATCTCCGCCCCCTGGTGGAACCCCCATCTGCTTCATAACCTCTACATGGGCATTCAAAAAAGCCGCGAAACCGTCGATTTTACGGTAGCGGCTTTGCTTTTTAGGGAGTCGGTCCCTTTTGGGATCGTTCCCCAGCTTTACATTATTGACGTACCAGCGGAACATCCTGTTTTTGTTGAAAATAACCTTTCCGTCTATAAACATCTCTTTCGCGTCATCAACAGCCGGGCCAAGCGTTAATTGTCCTTGCCGGACTACTTCCATCTCAAAACCGTATGCTTTCAGGTCTTCCACGAGCCGGAACGCTTTGGCTGGGTCATACATTATTTTTTGTATTCCGAACCGGTTGGATTGCTCCACGAACCAGTCATATACATATTCTTTCTTCACGTATTCACCTGGAACAATGGTTACCAACCCCTGCTTCTCCCAAGCTTCATAAGGTATCTTTTCATTGTCGAGCTTAGCCTTTGCCTCTGAAACCCATGAATGACTCAATACCAGGACATCCCCAGTCTCGGTAATAGGAAATTCGAGGCATGCGCTTGTAAGATCCTCCGTGTCTGACAAGTCAAATCCACCGATACAATTGCGCCCGGCCAGCTCTGCCTCGTCCATTACTTTGTCATTCCTGTTGAGAATTTCCGGTGATACAAATGACAATTCGCTGCTGTTCATGAATAGATTAAATTGCTTTGTTACCCAGTCATTGTATTCCTGCGGAACATGACGGTCTGTATTGAAATCTTGTACCAGCTCGGGCAGATTAAGCGTGACCCCGATATTCGGGTTCGCCTTAATCCACATGGCCGGGTTCTCAATCTCTTTCGGATCGTCGAGTTCAGCCATAAAGTAAAATTTCCGTTCCTGCTCCGTCTCACCCTCAAGGACGTCCGTAGCAATCTCGTAATACTCCATGAGCGGACCGTCCAATTGGTAACCTGCTGTAGTGATGTAAATGACCATCGGCTGCTTACGTGCTGACCAAGACCGCTTGATAACGTTAATCAATTTGAAATCTTTAAACTCGTGGATCTCATCGAAAATCCCCAAGTGTGTATTCAATCCATCCAGCTTCTCACTGTCAGAAGCCCGTGGTTCAATTTGGCTGAATGTCTTCCCAAAATAGATACCTTTTTGATTTTCACGAAATCTTTTCCGCAAGGATGGAGATTTCCTGACCATCACACGGCTTTCATCGAAAAGCTCTCCCGCCTGCTGTTTCGTATTCGCCAAAACATAAACCCGAGCGCCTTCCTCATTGTCCTTTGACACTGAAAAGAGTGATAATCCTGATATTTTAGTCGTCTTACCGTTTTTCCTGCCAATAAAAATAAGCCCCTCACGGAAGCGTCGGAAGCCGGTGTCTTTATGAACCCACCCATACAATGAACCGATGGCGAAATGCTGCCATGGTTGCAGAATGAGTTTTTGGTAATCACCTTTCGAAGGCTTGCAATATTTCTCGATGAAGCTGATCGGGCGATGACCCATTTCTTCGTTGAAAATATAAGGGAATTCGTCAGTTCCTTGCCTTTTTAGGTCGTTTAAATGCCGAAAACAGGCCTGAATGACCTTTTTACAGGCGATTATTTCACCTTTTACGACCTGTTTTGCATACCAAGTCGTAAGCAATGTTGGTGAAAAGTCATCGAGTATGTGACGTTTTTTGATTTGTTGAGTCCGCCATTTTTCATACCATCTCTGGAGCTCAGAAGGGCTAGAATTCGTCGAAATCGTCATCGTCATCTGACCCATCACCCGATCCTGATAAAGCTGCTTTTTTACGCTGAGCAGGAGTGAGCCCAAGCGATTTCAACAAGTTATTCAATGTCTGAACAGTCTTGGTAATCTCGATGGCAAGCGGGTTTTTCACGATATTAGTCGCTCCAGCTTTATTCGTATGTTCAATCATCAATGGGTTCTTATCGACTTCCTTTTTCAATTTTCGATAGAACTTATGTGTCTCAACATAGAGTTGAATTAGTTCCTCGTCCGACTCACGATATTTGCTCCCAAGATGATCTCTTATTTTTTGAGCTGTAGGCACTGCCACATGTACTCACTCCTTTCAGCCGGGGTACCCCCCTTAATCTAAAAAACGTTCCTCGCAACGAGCGAAGGTGGCTCACCGGTCCCTAGACATCTCTTGACGCATTTTCAGGGGCGGGGGGGCTTGTTTTGTTGTTTCTCCATCCATTTGTTGCTTTGAAATTAGAACGCCTTAAAACACCCTTCTAGCTCGTCTGAGAGGGTGTGTCAAAATTCAATAGGGTTCGCCGGACTCTTTAACACCGTCGCTCGTCTTTTCTTTGGCTTCTCAGACCTTCTCCTGCCCTTCTCCGGGTGTTCTTGGTTGTGACAGGAAGGACAGATGCTCTCCAGGTTCTCAAGAGCGAGAGAGAGCTCTGGGAAGTCCTCCAGCGGCTTGATGTGATGGACCGTGTTGGCCGTGGTTATTCTCTCTGCTCTCATGCAGGGCTGGCAAAGGTAATGGTCCCGCTCAAGGACCAGGACTCTGCATTTTAACCACGCAGTTGATTTGTAAAAAGGATTTACTTTTTTATTCCTCATGATCAATCACCACCAAGGGTTAACCCCATGCTTGAAGAGCGCTAACCACTGAGCCTTGATGTCCTTCCACCATCTCAGGATGCCTTTGCGTACTCTCTTCCGTTCGTTCGGATCGGTTGTGCACCGGATGTATTCCAACTTTATTTCATGCAATTGATCACGTTCCATCTTCGTTTCGCTAACAACAAAGATTGATTTTCTGAACGCTTTGTCGTAGACATCGTACAACTGTATCTCTTTGAATGCATATACAGGCAAACGATTTTCTTTGAGTAACCACGGCTTTTTATAAAGCATACCTAACCCTTCAAGGATGTGTTCATTTTCTGCCGTCACAAATGTAAACCCGTTCTTGTCCAACCATCTGCGCTTACGCTTCTCCTGTCTGATCATTGCAATCACCATCCTCCATTCTCTTTCGCAGCTCATTCATCAGCAGCTTATTCTTCTCTATCAGCTTCATACCTTTAGATGCTTGGATGCTGTCCTGCAGGTTCCTGATGTTTGCTTGAAGTCTCCGGATCTCCGGGTCAGTGTAGTAAGCGACGTACCTATGCTTGCAATGCGGACAATCGAAGTATGTCTTCTCAATCCCGTCATGCATTTGTTCTATCTCAAATCCAGTTACCGTGAATTGTTGTTGGCATCCTGCGTTGCACAATGCTGGTATCGACATCTTTTCATCTCCTTTTTGTGGAATCAAAAACCACCCGCTTTTATACGAGTGGTTATGCATGCATGAATGGAGTTGTATTGTATATATCTTTTATTATTTATATCTTTTATTTCTTTTTTCTTTCTTAGGTGGAGAATCGTCCACCAGTAGTGGTGTATAACTCTCCACCACAAACGTATTTTTAGGTGTTTATTTAGTGGTGTATGATTCTCCACCACTAGCATTCATGATTTATGTATATCGATGTATATTATGAAAAAAATAAATAATTGCCTAACCCAGCATCTGGAATTATAATATCAATATCCCTCGAAAGAGGGGAGTCGAAAGGAGTGTCGCATTTTGGGCCAATTTTTGTTCTCCCCTTGTTCTTTAGGATATAGACAAGCATAACGGCGGACTATGAACAGGCGTAGATTCACGAGAGGTTTAGCCTACCTCTCCGCTGACGAGCGTAAAACGGTACATAGGACTACGTTATTGCCCTGTATTACCACGAGCTATAAGGGGATCTAATATGAGCAGGGTCACAGCTGCTTAAGTCGTGGTCGTCTCCATAGAAGCTGGGAAGGTGCTTCCAGTGGACTCGCCCTGAGCAACCATACTCGGGGGCCAAGCAGCCATACTTGGTGTCTTGAATACAATCAAGACCTTGACCTGCAAGGATGTTAAGGTATACAAGCGTGAAACACTGCCCGAGAGGAGCACCTTCCTCTCGGGTTTTGTTATATGCACAAATCCCCCTACTTCGCCGTCACCTCTGCGGCTTTTCGGGGCATAGATTTGCCCTGTATTCACTGCACAAAACCTAGAGCTGATTTAGTTGAAAGACGTTTACCGTTGAGCATGGCAGCAATGACCATAGTCTTGTCGGAAACCAGACCCTTGACTTCCAATGCCAACTCAGTAACACTTCCAGCTTTCAGCCTTATGACGTGCTCGGAATCATTAATACTCACATTGTCACCTAACAGCCTGACCTCAACCTTCTTGTTCAAATCAGATGTATTTACAATCTTGACTGTCACCGTCGCCGATCCTCCGGATGCGATAACTTCGGATGATAGTTTCACAGACTCAATAAATACATCTTCTTTTTTCTTCTTTCTCATGTTCTCCAGTTTTGTCAACTGAGCGACTGCGAATTGCATCCATGCCCGGTTAACGCCCCATGTTTCCCCGGTCTGCCATGTGTTTGTCCATCTTGGTACATCAGTGGATAGGCTCCCATCTATACCATTCACCATCGCCCCAACCAATTCATAACTATTGGCTGTATAACCATGGGTAAAGAGTTTAGAGGAATCAATTTTAATGTCACCAAAACCAACAATTTTCGGGGTGCCAAACACGTTTTTACCGCCGATCCATTCGAGCTGCCTATCTGCGATTTCAGCAGCCTCTTTATCACCAAATGTTATTGCGTATTCGTACAATGCTGCGGCGTAAAGAGCAACCATCTTTGTGTTCCCGTCCGAATATGATGCGCCATCGGATTCCGTGCCTTGAAAAAACCTGTAGTTCAAAGTATCAGAAGCATTAACCTTCCGGCTGCCTATCCCAAATCCATATGGGATAATGTTGTAGGCAGTGTTGGGAGCGAATCGTTTGATAAATCCATCCACGAATGTTTTTGCCGCTTGGTGCCACGAAAACCATTCTTCTTCTGTCGCATCTGTCATTTCCCTGGCGATCAAAGACAAAGCGTAAAGAGGTATTCCTGCATGGATTCGACTACGCATAATCTCCGCATTTCCTACATCCCGCAGGAAGAATCCCGTAAACTTACCAGCCGTCTTTTTGTGATCCCTAACCTGAGACGCTACAACCTTCGACAGGGCTTGTTTTGACTTGTATTGGTATGTTCTATCCCCCGTTAGTTTGTACAACTCAAATGCGGCTAGGGCTTTGTATGCGTAATTGATAACAGGCAAGGCGCGGAAATAATCCTTAACTGTTAAAGACTCTGCATATTTAACCCGTGGCACTTCGTCGTATTTGTCCATATATGCAAAAGCGTCAACTGCATGCGTTTTTAACTGGTTTGAATACTCCCTATCTTTGGAGAAGTACGCCGCTGCCTTTGATAACACCAAGGCATACAAATAATGCGCTATGACATGCTCACAGCGCTTGTTGTATCCACCTAAGTCTTCAAGTTCAATGTTTTCCACTCGCAAAATATAAGGTGTGCTATCACTGGACACGACATCGGAATATGCCGCCGCCAGCTGCCCGAATTTCATAACGCCGGATCCGTTTGGGTTACGCTCTTGTATCTTGAGCAGGTATGAAAGCCCGTAACGAAGTTCCTCTTCTGCACCAGGAACGTTAAGAGCATTGGCAATCATCTCCATAAGCGCAAACGGCTGAATGGTATCGTTGTAGCTGGTCCAGTGCTTGTAATCCAGAGCGTCTTCCCAGCCGCCGCCGATATCAACCATTTGGCCCGTGTCTTCACGTTTTACGAGTTTAACAGCGGGCCACCTTGAAATTTTGAGACTCCTTATGGACGCTGCCAAGAAATCGTCGTAAATATCGTTTCCGATAGGGAACACCGTCGAGAACAAACCATTGTCCGTTTTGATTCGGTATTTACCCGGCGCTTTTATGTCCGACAAATCACCCTTTAGGACGGTAGTAAGCATAGGGTCATTGACCGTTTCTAGGTTCCGCATATGTTGAACCGTGCTACCATCCAGAGCATTCAGCACGCTGAATCGAGTGGCTCCAGTCTCTGCTTTGATTAATACCGTTTTAAGTTGATCTGGCTTGTAGCCAAGAGCAGTAACATGTATGTCTGCCGATACAGACACAGCATCCAATCGAGTGATTGATGACTCTGCGGCAAACCCCGCCCTTCCGATCGCACCTATACGGTATGTGATTTGCGCGCTCGACGCTTTATAAGCGTAATAGTCATAATATGTTTTCGTCCCCGGCATAATCTCAACTTTGTACGATTTACCATCCGCAATTCGATCAATATACAAAGGCAACCCCTTGGCGTCCCCTTCGATGTCTATACGGTTTGTTGTTGGGCTGAAAACACTTGTCTTGATTTTAAGATCCGGTTGTTTGGTTTCCAACTCTAAGACAAACATCATGGCATCGGCATTGATTACAATGCTGGTCGAAGAACGCTTGTTGTCGATCTCTACATACTGATCAGATGTTGTATCAAATCGGAACGTTCCAAGGTACGCCGCCCTACTTCTTGTGCGTTGGTCCATCAGCGCAACAAAAACACCATCAGCATGTTTGATTGTGTAAGGACATTCAAAATCACGGTTGGTTGGGCCATCCGGCAAGTTGACATAAACGGAATAATAACCGGCATTCAGGAGTTTAGGAGACCATCTCACCTTTTTGCTCCCGTTCACCTCTGCCGAGGTGTATATAAAATCTCCACCTTTGAAGCCAGGGAACTCATTTTTTGAACTATTCGACGTCCAAGATCCCGACACTGTTGCTGCAGCGTTGTCTATAGAAGGTGCGTATCGAAATTCTTTGACTTCTCCTGCCTCGATATTCCGTTTTGGTTTTATTGTACGTTTGGGCGTGATTCTCATTTGAAGTATCCAATAACTCTTATTGTTAAATCTCCAGCAGTTGGCGCGCCTCCAACAGTTTGGTACGTTATTTTCATTCCACCTGCTCCGGCCGCGTTAACTCTATTGAATTTTCCCGATGGCTTTTGCGGTAGGATCGTACCGCCATCCACAGATTTGGGCATGAGTTCACTAAGCCAGAACACGTTGTTACCATTAGCAGCCTTCGCGGGGATAGCGTAAGCGTAATTTAATTTGTTTGTGGCATCGCTCGCCAATTCCCATACACCTATCGTACCGTCCTCCAAAACAATTGATGTCCCTTGCCATGGAGCGATCCTAACCGGTTTATCCAAGGTAGATAATACATACAAATCATATCTGACGTATTTGGATAGATCGGGCATGTCGACCGTTTTAACCAATGCATCCCTCAATGCAACCTTGTTTACCGTGTTAATGAATTCCATAGCAGTTCCATTGTCGCTGCTTCCACCAATAGTTACTGGTTTTCCATCTTGGTCAACCAAAGATACGTTCAACTTCTCACCAGGATTAGCCAAATTCACGCCTTGAATATCTACGGGGATAGCTATATCCGAAGCGGTTAATTTCGTGGACAATAAAGTACTCACATCCAGAATTGATCCGTCTGCCAAATGAATGAACATTTTCTCACTCCTTTAATTTTTTTATCTCCATTCGTGTCGTCTTGGTGTCGATTTAGTGTATCTTATTAAGCATCACTCCCTTCCTGTGCTGATCAAAAGAAAAAGCCGCTCGTTTGAGCGACTTAGTTAATCTTATGATAAATATGAACCTCTACCAAAACCCCGTCATCCTGACAAATCAACTTGAAGCCTCGGTCTGTTTCTTCTACATTTTCGTCTGATGCGATAACCGCGCTTTTAAGGAGGTCAGGCAACACTAATTGATCTTGCTCAGTCATAACTAAAGTATTGTTAAAAGTTTTTGTTTCCGCCGAATCTCCATTATGCCATATGATGATTCCGTTGACTTTCAACCCTTGTGCGAACTCTGTTAAAACTCGGTTTTTAGTTAGCAAACACTTCACCTCTTATTTTATTATTCACAAGAAGCGCTCAACTTGCTGTTAGTGAAGTATTCAACAAAAATGATGTTTTTCCTTTAAGCTCCCTGACGGAGTCGAACCGCCGCTTTCCAGATCTCTCCGGACTCTGCCATTGAGTTAAAGGAGCGCAATAAAAAAGCCGCCTACATTTGGCGACAATGATAATCCTATTGGGAATTTGGTTTGGGCAATATTTTCATCATTTGCTCATCGAAATGTGCGGAATACCTGCTTACTAATTCTGTAATATCACTTATAAGTATTTCTTTATCCTCTGGTCGAGTCCCCTTCGTACCTAAATCAGTAATATCTTCGATCAATTGAAGTAGTTCTCTTGTTATTATTTCTCCATGTTCAAATGTATTAGGCACTAGATCTTGAAGCCTATTCACGCATATTAGCAATTTCATTTTTATTTCTCTTACACTTTCATCACCCATAATTAATTCCCAATTCACAGCATTAATAATTCCTTTGAATTGTTTATAGAGCAGATACTGGGCACTTTTCAATTTAGGAGTTTCTTTCTTTTCCTGTGCAACGAGAGTATACTTTGCAACCAAAAAAGCTCCTACAGTTCCAATGATACCTCCAAAAAAACCTCCAAGATCAAATGTTGGCATGGTAACTTTCCCCCTTTTCAGACTTCTTTCGACATATCGCAAACAAAGTCCTTTGGGGAATGAAACAAAAAGAGCAGCATGCCCGCTTGTACTACCCTTGCGGCTCTATGCAGGTCTGATTGCAAGGGGCTAACTGTCGCCGCTCGTCTTACGCCTACCACCGTCAAACAGGTATTTGGTGTGTCGGGTGCTGTTCTCTTTTTGTTCCATGCTATAACTATAAACTATAAAAAACCTAATGACTTATAGGATTTTTAAATAATTCGTAAAACTTTTTTAAAAAGTTGTTAACCTGATTTTTGGGAGAAAAGAAGGATCGCCGAAGGCATTTGGAGAAGTAGCCCTTTGAGGTGATCAGATGCATCGTACATACAGAGTTTTAAGGAATGACATGGAGTTTTTGGTCGCGGCATTCAGCCAGGATCGCGTGAGCGTTTGGCATGTGCTTGAGGAAGGCGAAGCATTGATTGATTATGGAGGGATTGTCGAGGGGTACAGCCCAATAGCGGTTAGGATCGCAGGCAAGAGGTTTTTCAGGGATACATTTGAGTTTAGGCTTGAGAAAGTAACTACATAACTAAAATGCTCTGCCGGCTTTTGTCTGGCAGAGCATTTTCTTCTATATTGTTGCTTTTTAATTTCTGGAGTTGCTAATTTTGTTGTCTTCTGTTATCGACTACAGTAATTTTTGTCTGTCCATTTTCATCTTTCGAATAAGTGACAAAGATATTCAGCGTTTCCCTGACATAATCAATCACTTGTTTATCTGTTCGATGGTCTACGCTATCAGTAGGTCTGGTTAATTGAGCAAATGAGTTTAAAAGATCTCTGGCATCTCCGTAACCGGTGTATGCTGCTGTCACCTGGTCACGCAGACCAACACAGCATTCAAGGTAAAATTTAGCCATCGCATGTGTATTAATTTCATCTATGACTATCGGAGTGGATGTTATAGAACGAACCAATTCCCGTGCATCTAGATATGATTTCACCATACTTGAGTTGAGTACTGTAAAATTAGGGACTAGATTTCTAAAGTCCTCTAAGTCATCACGATCTTTAAAATACCAACCTAATTCGTTGCTGCGACGTTCCCGTAGTATGGTCATCAAAAGCATCCCGTTTATATGTACATCATTCCCGATGACTAGAATGTTTTCAGTTCCTTTGGCCAGTTCTTTTAATAGCTCTTTATCCTCGTTCGAAAGTAATCCTTTTTCATTCAATTGTTCTAACGTATTCATGTGCTTCCCCACTTTCCAGTTTTCATAATTTTGTCAACGACCATCATATTATCTCACAGATAGGACACTCAGTGCTACTAATGAGTTGTCTCAATGCTAAGTTATAAGATATATATTAGTGTTCTGGCGAGAACCCACCGAGGTGCATGCATCAAACAATGACCATGAAAAAACTCCATCAGCGTAATGCTGTGGAGCGTTTTGTTTAGGATACTTCTTTTATTAGATTCTCATTGTTATTCTTCACATTGCCGACGGAGGAATCCACCTTGTATGCTCTCATTTCATCCGCCGAATACGGTCTGAGAAACGCCAGGACGCTTTCTTTGTCAGAATCCTTGTTAAGCCACTCCGCTTCATCCTGCGGCCGGAGAATGACCGGCATGCGATTATGGATGTCCTCCATGAGACTGTTCGGTTCGGTCGTAATAATAGTGCATGTGCTCAGCTTGTTTCCGTCCGGATCGATCCAGGTATCGTATAACCCGGCTAAGGAAAATATTGAGTCGTCTTTCATTAAAATTCGCATCGGCTGCTTTCCGGATCCAGTCTTCCGCCACTCATAGAATCCGTTCGTCGGGATGATGCACCTCTTCGATCCAATCAGACGTTTGAAAGCCGGCTTTTCTGCAAGTGTCTCAGCTCGAGCATTGATCATCTTGTTTCCGATTATCTTTTGATCATCGGCCCAGGATGGCACCAAACCCCAACGAAGGGAACCAAGTCGATTTCCATTGCTGCTCCCTATGATCGTCGGAATGAATTGCATAGGCGCTGCATTGTAGTTTGGCTTGTACTCAAATCCATCCGCCACGGCCGCCATGTACCGGTCCATGATTTCTTCTATTGGGTCCGTAATTGTGAATCTGCCACACATCTGAATCCACCTCCTGCAAATCTTTAATCACACGATAAACTGTTCAAACACCGGCGTTCGTAATAAACCGGATTTTGTCCAGTTTCGCATTTTTACCCTGGCTTGTATACGTGGCTCCAGGTAAACGTGATTCTTATCCTCTCCAGTCACAAGCTGCTTGCATACACCGCGGAATGCCTGCTTATGCTTTTGATTCGGCCCGTGCTCAATTATTCCTGCTGGACGTAGCTTTCCGGATAGATCGGACACGGCAGCAAGCCAGCCGAATTTCGCCTTTTTGTACCCTGTGATAAATACATTGGCGTAAGACCAGTTAATGACCTTCTGCCAGTCTCTGGACCGCCTGCTGACGTACTGGCTGTCCTTACGTTTGCCGACTACCCCTTCCATTCCCATAGCCTCTATTTGGACGTACAGGGCTTCTCCCGCCCCTTCTATGTGTGGGACAACCCCAAAGCTACTGGACGGCAGATTGAGGCCGTGAAGTATAGTCTTGCGCTCGATGAGCGGCAGCTTGCGGAGGTCTCGACCTTTGTACCGGAGGATATCGAAGATTGCGAACGTGGCAGGCAGCGTCTTAGTGAGCTGCAGCACCTTGGAATGCTGACGCGTACTGAAACGGCTCATAACGCCTTCGAAGTCGTTCAATCCCGTATCCGGATCAGTACAGGCCACCTCTCCGTCCAAGATGATGTCATCGTCAAATGGGAGCAACAACTCGGGGTATTGCTGTGTGCAAACATTATTGTGTCGCGTATATAACCGGATGTCTCCGGACTGCTGCGAAAAAATTAACCGGTGCCCGTCTACCTTAGGTTCAAAAATGTATTCCGAATGACTGAACGGTCCCGGGGATGTTTCAAGTAACATAGGGGAAATAAACATAAAAAACACCTCAACCCAATTATAGCGTTTTGCCATAAAGGATTGAGGCGGTAAGTTATGGGTGGCCTCTAACCTACTGGCCAAGTATGTACGCTAAGAGGTTTTACAAAATCCCCCTCTGAGTCAATAATAAAGTCTTGAACAGAATTATCATTTATCAACATCATATGCGCAACATCACCAACACTCGAAACGGATTTAGATGTCTCTCTCACTGCATTCACAAAAACGCCTGTAGCCTCATCGAGATTTTTAATCTCCGTTTCCCCCATTACGTTGCGAGCCTCGATACATCCACTACCCAATGCAACACGATCTTTAATTTCTAATACCTGAAATCCGTTGCTACTTTCACAACCATAAACAAACGGCTGACCGTCTTCTCCGATTCCAAAGATTACATAGCTCATTCCTACATCGTGGTAATCTGGATTAGCAATTTTAAATCGTTCATAGTTAAACGAAAAGCAAGCTTGTGCACACAATACAACCTGAGAGATTTTAACATGGGCCTTACCTTGAAACGAAGCTTTAATCCCCATTACTGCCGCATCACTCGCTGAACCCAAACCACTTGTTGCAATACCTACTCTAGGAGCAATTACGTGTATTTTTTGTGAGTTCTCTTTAGTGGCATATCCAGTTACACCCTTTTCATCAACTGCCACTCTTCGCATATCAGAAACAACGACAACTGCTTTTTCAAAACATTCAGCAATAATCAAAGTCATTTAAATCCCCCTCTTTTTATCATGAAATTATTATACAAATTTATCAACTATAAAACAACAATTTAAGTTTGACTTCATGTACTTTTAATTTTAAAATATAAACACAAAATAAAGAAAGGTTGATATTATGGGTTTTTCATACAAACCATTGTTTCACTTAATGCTGGATCGCGGAATGAAAAAGACTGACTTAAAGACTGAACTGGGCCTAGGGCCTTCAACTGTTGCCAAGTTTGAAAAAGGCGAGAATGTATCAATGGATGTCCTTGACAAGCTCTGCACACATTTTGCCTGCACCCCAAACGACATTATTGAACATGTGAAGGAGTGATCCAAGATGCCACATTATTTCGACGAAAAAACAAACAGTCACTATTTCAAAATCAACTACAAAGATGAAAGCGGGCAATATAAACAACTTTTACGTCGGGGTTTTAAAACCATAAAAGAAGTAAAGGCCGCGATGGCTAAAGCCGAAACTGAGATCAACGAAGGTAAATTTGTAAAAGAGTCGAAGATCCTTTACGAAGATTTTATGAGAGATTGGCTTGAGGATAAAAAGCGGAACATCAAAAAGGGAACTTGGATTATGTATAGCAGTTTGGTAAACAATCACATCCTTCCCATTAGAGTAAATGCAGCAGGAAAGAAAGTTGGTCTATCCGGGTTCACACTCGGTAAGATCAAGGCCAGACACATAAAAGACCTGCTTCATCATTTGCACGATTCACAAGCATTATCAGATGAAAATATTCAAAAGTGTTATTCGATCATTAAGGACTCCTTGAAAATCGCCAGAACTGAGGGGTTGGTTTCGGACAATCAAGCAGAATTGGTAAAACGTCCCACCAAGCGTAAAAAGGAAATGCAGGTTTGGACCCTGGAACAATCCCAGCAATTTTTAAGGGGGGCTGCTTCTGATCCACTTTACAACGTCTTCCTTTTGGCGCTAACGACCGGTATGAGGCAGGGTGAAATTCTTGGGCTTAGGTTGAAAGATGTTGACCCGGAGAACAGCATAATTAGCGTCACGCAGATTTTGCAGCATGATGGCAAGGGATTTGATTTCGGAGCAAAAACACTATCAGGTGTAAGACCGATCAGATTGGACAAGTCAACCATGGAATCTTTGCAGAAGCATATTAGAAAATCCAAAGAAAAGCGAATGGAATTTGCTGATGTCTTTGAAGATAACGGGCTGGTATTCTGCACGAAGACCGGAAAACCGTTGTCTCCACGAAACGTGTACAGAAGCTTCGAACGGATCATAAACACAATTAATGAGGAACTGCAGAAGAAGAGAAGTGCGGGGCTTGATGTTGGTCCAGATCTACCGAAAATCAGGTTCCATGACATGAGACATACTCACGTCACATTCCTGATCAAGAATCGGGAAACACCACAAGCAATAGCGGAGCGTTTGGGATGGTCTGATACAAGGATGATTGATAATTACGCTCATATTCGCCCAGACATTCAAATGGACGTTGCTGAAACATTCGGTCGCTCTTTCTACTCATCTAACTGATACGAAAAATCGTATCAGAAACTTTATTCGTATCATATTCGTATCACGCCTTAAAAAAGCGGGGTTATTTTTGTACGGAAAATAGGAAAACCCTTGCTGCGCAAGGGTTTTTGTTATGATCTGTAGTGGGCTCGAACCACTGACCCCTACCCTGTCAAGATAGTGCTCTCCCAGCTGAGCTAACAGATCAGATCAAATATTAAATGTTGTATCGATCAAGTAACAGTATCATACCAAGTAAACGCGTACACTGTCAATCCTTTTTTTTAACGTTATATTTTCGCTGATTTTGAGCACACTATGGTAAGATTACCAATTAAGTAATGGAGGTCCAACCTTTGAATAATATGCCGGAATCCAAAACCACTTCCCTTCCGATCATTGCCCGTTTGTGCTTCGGTTCAATCTCCCTGCTGATGTGCATTGTTATTACGGGCTGCAGTCTGGAGAAGGATGAACGCACGGTGCAAATCCAGCAGCTGATGCAGCCCAACGAAACGAACGATCTACCTGTGTGGCGGGACGTTTATTCCAAATCCGTTCAGCATGACGTTTACTCCCCGCAAGGACATGTCGAATCTCTGCCTTGAACAGGCAATAATCATGAACGATTCGGAAGGCTTCACTCCTCCTCATCCCATTTTCGAGAATAGGCCTTCTTGGTAACAAAGTACATAAGAACCATCATTCCAAGCGACATCAAAATGGCAATGACCACAACTCCCGCCATACCCCGCCCTCACCACTTTCCCATATATTCCCTCAACTATACAGCATCCGCCGTTTTTTGTATAATTTCAGACGGATATGTTATGCCAGAATTGAAAGAAAGAAGGAATGGAATTGGCAGCGGAGATTAGCTATGCACAGACAGAGGAACAACTTCAACAAGCGTTGGACATTCGCCATGATGTATTTGTGGTAGAACAACAGGTCCCGGCTGAAATCGAGATCGACGATTATGATGTCATTAGCGCGGACGTGCATCACGCATTGCTTCATGTGGACGGACAAGCCGTTGCGACGGGCCGTTTGGTCTATTATGCTGACGATACGGCCAAAATGCAGCGCATCGCCGTGCTTAAATCCCATCGCTCGTTCGGCTACGGCCGTGTGCTTCTGTTGGCCATGGAAGAGCGGGCGCGTGAGCTGGGCCTTGCTTATTCCGTGCTGGATGCCCAGTGCCAAGCACAAGCTTTTTACGAAAAACTGGGATATGAAGTGATCTCCGCAGAGCCTTTTTACGATGCAGGCATTCTGCACGTCCGGATGAGAAAAAGCCTGTAACAACTTGCTTGCTCCCGCCAGAGGAGCACCATTGCTCCCCATGCAAGCAGATCGCCAATCGCTCTCTTTACGCATATTATTCATGCAATGGGGCCAACCTACCTAAGGAAGGATTCCATTCGCAGCAGACAAGGAGAGTGTACAGATGGATGCAACGAATCGTGAAACGTTCGTGGCCGTGCAGAAAAACGGCGATGGCGACCTGACCGCTTTCCAGACTTCCACCGGGCGCGTGCTGGATTATCAACAAGCATTGGCTGAGGTGAAGTCCGGTGCCATTGCGGGCGTGAACGTCTTTAAAGGCAGGGATGGAGAAATGTACATCCGCGGCGACGCCGATGGCGATCCAACCAACAACCTGGATCAACTTCCCCCATTCTAAAGCCCGGATGCAGTCATGCATTCCACTGGCAAGCACCCTTCCATCCTCTTGGATATTGGATCGGTGCTTGTTTTCTTATGGATAGGACGTTCAGTATTCCATAAAATACTTGACCGCAAGGTCGCCGGCAGGCTCGCTCTTACGTACAGGCTGCGGCGGCTGCTCCCATGCTTGCAATATGCGAATGCCCTCCAACGAGGATTTATCCTCCCACAAAATATGCTGCCTGCGTTCAAGCTCCAGCAAGGACTCGCGAATCAACGCCTTGCTTCTGCCCGTTTTGTTCTCCAGTTCATCCATCCTTGGCATACGGCGCCGCTGTCCAGCGTAATTCACGATAATACGCAATATTTTTCGTTCAAAATCATTCAGCATACTCCCGCCTCCTTGTCCTTACCGGAAATAGGACGCCATGCCAATATGCCTTGCTCCAGAAACGTCCGCGGCGAACCGTCGGCCCCGGAAGATGCTCGGATTTTCCCGCTCTTGACGCTATTGATCCGGATCTCGCGCTGCGTGATGCGTCCTGCCCGATCCATGTAAACGAGTTCGATCATCTGACCGACATATTTGTCAATCATGCCATTCCCTCCAATAAGAACATTTGTTTGCTTTTATTATATGCGAACATAGGTTCTTTATTCAACCTCCAAAAAAAGGATGCTCACGCCATATAAAAAAGCCGGAACCCCGTCATAGGGTAACCAGCTTCCATCCCGCCTGTTTCACACTATTGATTTTCAACCGTAAACTCCACGTTTTTCAACATTTGCGTATCCGGATTGAAATTGACGCGTACATTTACGGCAAATTCCTTTCCGTTTTTGTCTTTCACCCACAGCTTGAACTGTTCCTGGGACAAACCGCCCGCAAGCGGCGAACGGCCGATATGTTTGTAATCCAAAATGTCGACATCATATTTGGCCTGCGTCTCTTTGACTGCAATCAATCCCCATTTCGCATAATCGGGAATCGGAGAAGCCGATCCTGTCCCACCGCTAGTCGCGCCAAGCAATACTGCAATAAGAGTAATAAAGAGTGTCCTCATTATTTTCCCTCCATAACCGCATTTCTATTAGCGTGCCCAAGCTGTTTAATTCATAGCCACATACGAACCAAGAACACCATCGGATGCGTGAATGCCCTGACCATACTTACTGCTCCACCCAATGAAACAAGCTCGTCCCCAAAACTTATTCCCCAAACCACCGACATGGCGGACGGGGATGTTCCCGTATCTTGGGTCAGCCCGTATTTTTCGGCAAGCCGATCTGCCGTCTCCTGGTCAACACCGCCTTGTTCAAACGCAAACGTCACCTCTGTGCTCGAAATCTCAGCCCCCAAAAGGATCACAAGTACCGTCCAAAGGATCATGGCAGCTCGCCATAATTTATGTTTTCTCACTGAAATCCCCCTCATCCCTATCCATTCAATCCTTTAAAGCAAATAAGGCATTTCATCTGATTGTATCGAAAATTCAACCGGCTTGGAAATAACAAAACATAGGTTCTTCAGGACTGCGACTCCCGACTCAATCCTCCAATAAATGGTTTATTCCCATCATTTCAAGTGTAATAGCCCTTGTCGGAACGATCATTCATTTCGCAAAATGATGATGAGGAGGCTATCTCGGTATGTTCAAACGTATGGATGAAATCGCCATTGAAATTCCTGACGTCCACAAGCCCGACCCGAACGCCGCAGCAGCCGTGCAAGAGCTGCTGGGAGGTAAGTTCGGCGAAATGTCCACCTTGAACAATTACCTTTACCAATCTTTTAATTTCCGCGCAAAAGACAAACTCAAACCCTTCTATGATTTGGTGATGAGCATCACGGCCGAGGAGCTTGGCCATGTCGAACTGGTCTCGCATGGCATCAACAAAATCCTGCGCGGCTCCACCGAACACAAAACCCCGGATCAAACGCCGTTGGACCCGGTTAAAGACGCAAGGCTTTCCTATCATTACCTCGCCGGCGCACAAGGAGCCATGCCCGTAGATTCAATGGGCCATCCGTGGACCGGAGCAAACGTATTCAACAGCGGCAATCTGGTGGAAGACCTGCTGCACAACTTTTTTCTCGAATGCGGGGCGCGAACCCACAAAATGAAAGTTTATGAAATGACCGACCATCCCGCGGCACGGGAAGTGGTCGGCTACCTGCTGGTCCGCGGCGGCGTTCATGTCGTGGCATATGCCAAAGCTTTGGAAGTGGCAACAGGAGTCAACGTGACCAAACTGGTGCCGATCCCTTCCTTAAACAACAAAGCTTTCACCGAAGCCCGAAAATTCGAGGACAAAGGCGTCCATCGCAAGCTGTACACATGGAGCGAACAGGATTTCAATACCCTTGGACAGATTTGGAAGGGTACGCATCCCGAGGACGATCAGCCGTTGGAGGTCATTCAAGGCGCACCCGAAGGTGTGCCCATCAAGGAATATCCCGCAGCCGAAGAGGAATTCGCGCCAGGCATCTCCGAGGAAGATTTCAAAGAAATCGCACGCCGGTTGAAAATCGCCGGGAATATCCACGGGTAGATCATGATTTTCCCGAAATCATTCGAAACGGCATGCCTGCAATCCAAAACAAACGGGTGCGGTGAATGGATTTTCGATGATCCAATCACCGGGGAGGGCCTGCCGTTGTCATGCCCAGACTCATAAAACATCCGCTTTCGCGGGAAGTATGGGCCGGCCTCCCCCAACATGGCCTAAACGCTAAGAACGCCTTCACGGTTCTTCCCGAACCGGCTGAAGGCGTTTTGTGGTGTATTGGTTTGAAGACATAGGATGAAACACAGGACGACTCTAGAGCAAAGGGCTTACGCGCCAAATTGCGCATAATGCAAGCGGCTGTATACGCCTCCTGCGGCAAGCAGTTCATCGTGACGGCCCTGCTCGGTAATGCCTTGTTCGGCAACGACGATAATGCGGTCCGCATTTTTGATCGTAGCAAGCCTATGGGCAATTACCAGCGTGGTGCGTCCCTCGGACAGCTCGGAAAGCGACTGCTGAATGGCGGCTTCCGTCTCGGTATCGAGCGCGGATGTCGCTTCATCCAGGATGAGGATCGGCGGATTTTTCAGGAACATCCGGGCAATCGACAGTCGCTGCTTCTGTCCCCCGGACAGCTTCACGCCGCGTTCGCCAATCAATGTATCCAGCCCTTCGGGCATGGAGCTGATCAATGCTTCCATTTGGGCACGGCGTGCCGCATCCCAAATTTCTTCCTCCGTGGCGTCC
The DNA here is from genome assembly GCF_037969725.1 of Paenibacillus sp. FSL W8-0426. NCBI lineage: Bacteria > Bacillati > Bacillota > Bacilli > Caryophanales > Paenibacillaceae > Paenibacillus > Paenibacillus sp. FSL W8-0426. Next base: position 4,711,855 of record NZ_CP150203.1, read on the forward strand.
AGTTTGCCGTAGGCTATGTTTTCGCGGATCGTGCCGTCAAAGAGGAACACATCCTGCTGCACGATCCCGATATGGCTGCGCAACGATTCGAGCTTCATTTGCCGGATATCGTGTCCATCGATCGTAATACGGCCGCCTAACACGTCGTAGAAACGCGGCAGCAGACTGCACATCGTGGTTTTGCCTGCTCCCGAAGGGCCGACGAGGGCTACCGTCTCTCCGGCTTGAATGCGGAGATCGATGCCTTTCAACACAGGCTCCTGATCGGAATAACCGAAGGTGACATTTTCATAACGGATATCTCCTTGTAAATGCGGCACGCTGGACGCGCCCGGTTGGTCCTGAACGTCAGGCTCCGTGTCCAGCAGCTCCATGTAACGCCGGAACCCAGCGATTCCTTTCGGGTACGTCTCAATGACGGAGTTGATCTTCTGGATCGGTGTCAGGAACACGTTGGACAACATGATAAACGCGATGAATTCGCCATAACTCATGCTGTCGTTCAATACAAACCATGTACCGCATACAAGCACGAACAGCGATACCAGCTTCATCAACACATAGCTGATGGAGGAGTTCCAGGCCATGATTTTGTAAGCGAGCAGTTTCGTTTGGCGGAAGCGGCCGTTATTCACGGCGAATTGCGCCATTTCATGCTCTTCGTTGGCAAACGCTTGAACGACGCGAATTCCCGTAACGTTGTTCTCTACACGCGCATTGAAATCCGCAATGTCCCCGAACATCCGGCGAAACGCCTTCGACATTTTGCTTCCGAAATACATGGATAAATAAATGATGAGCGGAATGATGATAAACGTCAGCACGGCAAGCTTCGCATTGATGCTGAACATGATGCCGAACGCTCCTACCAGAGTCATGATCGCGATGAATACGTCCTCAGGACCGTGATGGGCGATCTCTCCGATATCCATCAAATCGTTGGTCATGCGGGATACGAGGTGACCTGTTTTGGTATTGTCGAAAAACCGGAAGGACAGCTTTTGTACATGGTTGAACAACGCTTTGCGCATGTCGGTCTCGATGTTGATGCCGAGCTTGTGCCCCCAATACGTCACTACATAGTTCATGAAGGCGCTCAGCAGATAGACGGCCAGCAAGCCTAAGCATGCCCAAAGAATCCAGTCCCAGCGCCCGCCGGGCAGCAGCTCGTCGACCACTTTGTTCACGGCTAGCGGAAACGCCAGCTCAAGGGCAGCAACGAGAATCGCGCAGGTAAAATCCAGGATAAACAGCTTTTTATAGGGCCTGTAATAGGCAAAGAAACGGCGTAGCATGGACGAAGGTCCTCCTTATCGCTACCACATCGCAAGGGCAATGGATGAATTTTTTATCCGTTCGGAAAGAGTGCACTTTCAGAGCGTGATCTTCCTGATCATTGTAAGAAAAGCTTCTGCTATGTGCAGTTTGTTTTCTTGAAATGCGCGTCAGTAGACGCTCTTATCTCGTTCTGCTGAGCAGATACAGGAAATACGGCGCACCCAGAATAGCCACCAGGATACCCGCCGGAATTTCGGACGTCTCCAGCATGACGCGTCCCAGCGTGTCAGCCACCAAGACGAGCAATGAGCCGATCAGTGCCGAGGCAGGCAGCAAAAACTGGTGTTTGGGACCGACGAGACGACGAGCCAGATGCGGTCCGATCAAACCGACGAAGCCGATCCCGCCGCTGACGGATACGCACGAACCGGCAAGACCGACTGCGGCAGCAAGCAGAACCAGCCGTTCCCGTTCGACGGGTGCGCCCAACCCGGTCGCGGTCTGATCGCCAAGATTCAGGACATTCAACACCCGCGCCTTATACAGTACGACAGGCACAAGAATGAGAATAAACGGCAGCAGCGCCGTGACGAACTTCCAGTTGGAGCCCCAAATGCTGCCGGCCATCCATGTAGCCACAAATTGGTATTTCTCCGGGCTCAAACGAAGTGTAAGCACGATCATTGCCGCGCTGATCCCTGCAGCAACGCCAATCCCGGTCAACAGCATGCGGGTCGGCACGATGCCCTCTCCTTTTTTGTAGGAAAGCACGTAAATCAGGAATGCGGAGAAAGCGGAGCCGATTAAGGCAAGAACCGGCAGCAGGAAAATAGGAGCAGCCGTCGTTGTCGGGAAAAAGGAAACAAATAACATGACGACCAGGCCGGCCCCGGCGTTAATGCCAAGAATCCCCGGGTCTGCCAGCGCATTGCGGGACACCCCCTGCAAAATGGCACCGGACAACGCAAGCCCGGCACCCACCAGCACAGCAATGACGATTCGCGGCAAGCGGAATTCGAACAAAATCAATTCTTGTTTATCCGTACCGCCGCCGAACAAGGTTTGCAGCACTTCAAACGGCGTTAACCGGATATGCCCTGTGTTCATGCTGATTATGAACGAAGCAACAATCAAAGCAGCAAGCACAATGATGACGATCGTATTCTTGGTTTTCTTTCTGCGCTCTGCACCTACCCTGGTTGAGGAAGTCATCATTTACAGAGACCTCCTTTCATTGCGTGCCAGATACAGGAAGAACGGAACTCCGATCAAGGCAATAAGCGCACCGATCGGTGTCTCGTGAGGCGGGTTGATCATGCGGGCAGCCAGATCGGCGAACACAAGCAGCAAGCTGCCCAACACGGCCGAACAAGGGATAATCCAGCGATAATCGACCCCGACCAGCTTTCGCGTGAGATGCGGGATGATCAAGCCAACGAAACCGACTGCACCCACGACGGATACGGCTGTGCCAGCGAGAATGAGCACGATAATCAAGCCGATCAATTTGACCAAACCGGTACGCTGACCAAGTCCGACCGCGATGTCTTCCCCCAGGCTAAGCAGCGTAATGGACCGGGAAATGAGGAATGAACCAATAAGGGCAGCCACTACCCAAGGCAGCATGACCTGCAAATGGGACCACTTTGTTCCGGCCACGCCGCCCGCTGTCCAGAAGGCCAAGTCTTGCCCGATTTTGAAATACAACGCAATGCCTTCGCTCAGCGCGGACAGCATGGCGGCTACCGCCGCCCCTGCCAGAACGAGGCGAATCGGTGTAAGTCCTGATTTTGAAGCAGCACCGAAACCGTACACCAGCAGAACGCCCAACCCCGCACCGATGAACGAATACATGATGATGTACATGTAAGACAGTCCCGGAAAAAAAGCAAAACAAATCGCCAGCGCGAAACCTGCGCCGGCGTTCAGGCCGAGCAAGCCCGAATCCGCGAGCGGGTTGCGGGTCATGCCCTGCATGATGGCGCCGGCTACGGCGAAGCAGGCTCCAACCATGGCACCCCCGAGAATGCGTGGAAATCGAATTTCCCATATGATCTGATGCGGTGTCAGGTCGGGATTGAAATGAAAGATGGCCTGCCACACCATGCCGAGTTTGATATCGGCTGCACCGAACGAAATGGATAACGCCATGCCGAATATAAGCAGCAGGATGCCCCCTGTCAGTATAAGCGTGGCCGTCCACGGGCGAGTGTGTATTTTTGCCGTCGGTGAATCCTTTGTGCCGCGACTTTCGACTGAAGCTTTTGTACTCATGCTCGTCCACCCTTGTTATGAGCGAAGCTTGCAGACCTTATGTACATAACAATCACCTCTCTACATATGCCGAACTTTTAATGATATTGATATTGATTCTCATTCCCATACATTATTGTATGTCAACGATGTCACTCTGGCAATGGATAAATCGGACAAGTTTGATGTATAAATGAGTATTGCGTACAAAAAAAAGAAGCCGCTTCCGGCTTATTGTTTCCAAACCATGAGCAAACACATGTAAAAGCACGGAACAATTCCAGTTCCGTGCTTCTCTTATGCATCATAGTTTCCAAATTATTGTGTAGGCGCATACGTTCCCATCAGCGCAGCCATGACGTCCGGCACATCCGTAATGATGGCCTGTACACCCATATCCATCATGGCCCGGATTTCGGCCGGGTCATTTACGGTGAATGGATGAACCGTAATTCCGTGCGCCAGAGCCGCAGCCACCTCTTCCCGCGTTACGGCCCATTTGTACGGATGCAGGGCCGAAGCTTCCAGCTTGGCCGCGTAATCGTACGGACGGTACAATTTTTCCATGTAAAGCAAGGCCGTACGAATCTCCGGCGCAAGACGCTTGCATTTGACCAAGGAAGCATGATTGAAACTGGAGATAATGACCTGTTCTTCCAATCCCCATTCCCTGACGGCATGCACAACCTTTTCCTCCATGCCCCGGTAACCGACAATACCGTTTTTCAGCTCCAGGTTGAGCAACGTATTTTTCCCCCGAATCAGGTCGAGCAACTCTTCAAGCGAAGGAATCCGCTCCCCTGCAAACTGCTCATCAAACCAGTAGCCCGCATCAAGCGAACGCAAATGCTCATATGCAGCGTTCTTCACCCAGCCCTCTGCCCCGGCCGTCCGATTTAACGTCTCATCATGAATGAGCACCAGCCTGCCGTCGCTTGACATCTGCACATCTGTCTCGATGCCTGTCGCTCCAAGTTGCAATGCCCGGTCAAACGCCACCATCGTATTTTCGGGACATACAGCAGATGCTCCCCTATGCGCAATAATCTCGACCATTTCGCAATCGCTCCTTCGAAATTTTCATTCCTTGCCACCCCATTGCTACTATACTGACGATTTGTCACACGGGTATTAACAGAACGTATAATGAAGTCATTCAGCGGGCTTGGGGAAACACTCATTTTTGCGAACTCAATCTGCAAATCCACATAACATGGTATAAACCATAGAAAAGCAGTACACTCCGCCATAAGGAGGTTGACTTTTGAAGTACTCCAGCCCAAAAAATCGGAGCTCACCTTCCCGCCCGCATGCCTCCCCGTCAAAGTCGGCGTCCAGGCTCTCCAGACCTACCGTACGCACCAAAAGCTATTCCGCTCCAACGACAACCATGCCAAATACAATGGCCGAAGCCGACCATACGCTGGATAAACTCGCTGTCGTTGCCGCCATTCTCTCCCTGCTCGCGGCCATCCTCGGTCTATACATTGCTTGGAAAACCTTATACCACCCCGGCCAAACGGCCATTGTGGTATGAATCGATGCAGCCGGGCTGAACGACTCTTGTATTTGTCCTGCTTCCGTCAAACGTGTAAAAGCCGGGGGCAGGACACCTTCCATTGATTTGATCCATTTTTCGCGAAACAACAAAAAAACCGTTCCCTGAGAGCCGGCAGCGAACCGGCGCCTCAACGGAAAGGCTGATGTATGGGGCCTGCGATCATACCCCTGACGAAATGTGTGATCCCTAACAGATGAAGGTGCGACAAATGATGACCAGCAGGATGAACAGGACGAGAATTGCTCCTGTCGACGTCCAGTCTCCGTAGCCACAGCAACCATAGTCCGTACCTTTGATTTCGCTCATGAGTGACACACTCCCCTCTTCGAAAGTACACTATAGTCTATGTGTCAGTCCTGAACTTGATTGGGCGAAGCGGAAGCTATGGCGTGAACAAACGGTGACTTTATTTAATCGGCACCAAGCTCCGACCATTTCTGAGTCAATGGTGCGGGAACGTAAGCTTCCATGCGGGCAAGCAGGTCGGCCGGATCCGATTCAAGGCTCCACAAGCTCAAATGGGACGTATTCGAAAATCCTTCGTGCACGCTATGCTCCACCATTTTCATCAGCGGTTCGTAATATCCGTTCACATTCAACAGTCCGACAGGTTTGCGATGAATGCCGATCTGTGCCCAGCACAACACCTCGAACAGTTCCTCGAACGTGCCCATGCCTCCCGGAAGTGCAATGAAGCCGTCCGACAGTTCGGCCATCGTCGCTTTCCGTTCGTGCATCGTCCCTACTTCAACGAGCTCGGTCAATCCGCTATGTACGATTTCACCGCGAAACAGACCTGTCGGCATGACGCCGATGACTTCTCCGCCTTGTTCCAGCACGGCATTCGCGACGGCTCCCATCAAACCCATTCGTGATCCGCCATAAACAAGCGCATACCCCCTGCTTGCGATCAATTTGCCCAATTGCACGGCCTGCTCGGTATATTCCGGTTGTCTACCAGGGTTGGACCCTGCAAATACGCATATACGCTTCACGGATGTCACTCCTTCTCTTCTCCATTGTTTTAGTATACAACTTTATTGTCATTCCCATGTTATCTCCGTTCGGCTTTTCCTGGCAAAAAAATACCCGACCGTTTGCAGCCGGCCGGGCTTTCAGTCTTTGCACATCATTTAGAAGGGGTTGTTACATTTAATATAAAGGCCGAAGATTAAATCCATATGATCTTTACATGAAATACATATTAAATTTCTAACACGCCAAGTGATGCCATTTAGCGGATGCCCCGCCTTGAACGTACAACGAAAAGATGCTTGTCCTTGCGAAGCTTCCGTCCATCGGCAATGACGACCTGGTCCTCGTCATGGCGAAGGATCGTTGTCGAGTAGGCGACGATTTTGGCGCGATGCCAGATCATGACCCGTGATTTGAAATAAATGGCATTGTCGAACTGCAATGCCTTTTTCATCACATAGCCGACTTTATGCAAGTCGGAACGGGCTTTTTTCAAAGGAAGGCTTTCTTCGGGCAGCGGCCTGATCATGGCGATGTTATCGAACGATACCTTGATTCGCTTGGGTCCAATTCGAACACACTCCGCTTCTTCATCCCATTCCACCAGCGTTCCTTTCAGTGGCTCGCGTATGCCGGATGCGCGATATACTGCTACCTTCCGTCCCTCCCAATGCCGCAATGCCCTCACCTCTCTGTCGTTCTATATTTGCGGTATGCTCCAGTCGATCGGCGCGACGCCATGGGAGCTTAAGAACTCATTTGCCTTGGAGAACGGCCTGCTCCCGAAAAAGCCGCGGTGGGCGGCAAGCGGGCTAGGATGTGCGGATTGCAGCACCAAATGCCGGTCACGGTTGATGAAAGCTCCTTTTTTTTGGGCATGACTGCCCCACAGCATGAATACCATAGGCTCTGAACGCTCGTTCAAGGCACGGATTACCGCATCCGTGAAACGCTGCCATCCAAGACCTTGGTGGGAGTTGGGTTGACCTTCACGCACCGTAAGCACCGCATTGAGCAGTAATACGCCTTGCTCCGCCCAGTGCACCAAATACCCATGCTTCGGAATGGGCAAGCCGAGATCGGCGTGAAGTTCTTTGTAAATGTTCTGCAAAGACGGCGGGATGCGCACATCCGGCATGACCGAAAAGCTTAATCCGTGAGCCTGACCCGCCCCATGATACGGATCCTGGCCAATAATGACCGCTTTGACCTTATGGTACGGGGTCAGTTTTAGCGCGGAAAACAGGTTTTCCTTGGATGGGTAAACGGTCTGTGTCTTATACTCCGCCGCAAGCGCGTAACGAATATCGTTGAAATAGTCCGCCTCAATCTCTTGTTGAAGCACCGTATCCCAATCGTTTCCAAACATTGCATGGACTCCTTTCCTTGATGAATGCATATCCGTGCAGTCCACACCGGGTCCTGCTGCCTGCGCAGCCGTTTGTTTGATCCAACGGCACATAAACTATCCACCATTTTAACATAATGGAAGACAGCTAGCCAGAAAGAAGGATACAGCATCGGATTGTTGACATATGCATCGTGTATTCCCCCCGAAAAATCAATGGAAAAAGGGATTCCCCGAAGCGAAATAAATCCACCCCGAGAAATCCCTTGACTTGATCCGTCCTTTAGCTCCACCGTGCAAAAGCCTGCTGAAGCTTAATATCGTATCAGATCCAGCGTTTCATCAAATAACCCGCGCTGTTCTTCAATTTTATTCTCATTGCCGATGACACAGCGATACTGGTCTGCCAGGATCGCCGATACGAGCGGCGCAAAACCGACGATGTCGCTTTCCGTTGTTCCCAGCACTTCGTTGCGTTCCTGCTGAAGATCTTCTTCCGTCACGTTGGACAAATAACACTCCAGGGAGAACACACCTTCGCCATGAGGTGTACGCGGCGTATCCAGCTCCTGAATAGCACCGATAATGTACCGCGTCATCTCGCGCTCATCCGCCTTGAACTGCTGCAAGTATTGCGGCATTTTCTCATACACCTTGAACGTTTTCTCCAGATTGGGATCACGATAGGAGGCCATGTAACTGTCGCCATTCCGCCTGAACCCCGTCATGCAGCCGTAAGCGCCGCCTTTGGCCCTGATATTCGTCCAGAGATAATCCAGGGAAAGAATGCCCTGCAGCACGCGCAGCGATCCGGTGTACCGATACCCTTTTGCGATGAAATTGCCCGTCTGCACCACATACTGCACCTCCGAAGGAGACTTGAACCCCTCCTTATGATTCACCGGCTTGAACGGCGCATCTTCCTTGGGCACATCATGGGTGAACAGTTTTCCTTTCAGTTGGGACACGCGCTGCTCCAGTCCGGCATAACCTTCGTCATCCGCCGTATAGCTCACGAGCAGGTTTTCCGGCCTGAAAATAATGCCGGTCAGTTCCCTGAAACGGTCGGCAAGCTCCTCTTTCCGTTCCTCGTAATGGGCCTGAACCTCCTCCAGCCACTGATAGAAAGAAATGCCGCCCACGGCTTCCCGGAACGAGGCTACCGCAGAGTGTTTGGCCGAGGATCTGCCCATGGCGGCGGAATGGCCGCTGTTGATCAAGCTGCGCTGCAGCTGGCCCTTCAACTGGGAGATGATTTCGTACAGACGTTTGGAATCATCGAACTTGGAGGTCAGAATGATTTCCTCGATCATGTCAAAGGCAAATCCCAATTTGCTGTACAGCACCTTTGCGCTGAATTCAAAGTTTGCCTTATAGGCGTTAAACTGCTTCGCATCGGCGCTCGCGCTTACATTGGCCGAAATGCCGCCGGAATGAATATGGATTTCGTTAGACAGATCGCTAAACGTGTGGTTCGCCGTATTGACGTAACCAAGCACGCTTTTCAGCAGGCCGACGTAGGGCAGGAGACGTTCCGGCACCGATTTGACGTCAAACAACAGTTTCAGGTATCCGATCCCGTTGGTGTACAAATTATGGTGAACGATCGTAGTGCCGTCTGCCTGTTTCAGCGTCTGATGCAGGACAGAGGCTTTCGGTTCAATATCCTCGATCGACAACGTCGGGATCGCTTGCTGCTGTTCTTTCGTCGACGGTGCATTCTGGTAGTCTGCGAGCGCCTGTGTCCGCTGTACCAGCTCTTGAACTTCCGTCTCGCTCAGTCCGGCCTGCAGCGCCTTCAGCTTCGCCTTGAGCGCTTCCTCCTTGCGCAAATTTAACCCTTTGTCGGGTGTCACCGCAACGAAAGAAACATGCGTATTGTCCAGCAAATAGCGCTGAATCAGTTGTTCAAAGTATCCTTCCTTCATCTTTGTTCTCAGTGCGTCATACACCTCATTGGCTTCAAGGTACATGAACGGCGCCTGATCATCGTACAACCAGCTCTGCAATGTCTGGAGACCGTAGATGAGTCCTTTCGGCATTCTGCCGAAATCGGCCTCGCGATGGTTGAACTCATAGGAATTGATTCCCGCGAGCAGTGCCTTTGGATCGATCCCGTCCCGCACAACGCGTTCAAGCACCTCGCGCACCGTATCGAGGAACACCTGTTTGCTCTCCAGATTACTCTTTTTGAGTCCAATCGTCAGCACAGGCTGGTACAAGCTGTCATCGTATGAACCGTATACATCCTTCGCGATGCCCTTGTCCAGAAGGCCCTGCTTGAGAACAGCGCCTGGCGCGTTAAGGAGTGCGTACAACAAAATTTCGAGCGAAATGTTCAATTCTTTGTCCAACGTCGTTCCAATGACCGCATTGTACGTCAGGAAGCTGTTGTCGGTTTCCGATTCGGTGCTGCCGGCAGAATAACTCGTCACGACGTCCACGCGTTCTGCAAAAGGGGATTGCAGGCCGATGGCCGAATCCGGCTCTGTCCGATCATAATGGCTCAGATAGGCTTCATCCAGCCAGTTCAACTTTTCCTCCATGTCCATGTCGCCATACAAATAGATGTAACTGTTGGACGGATGGTAGTACTTGGTGTGGAAATCCAGCAAACCCTGGTATGTAAGGTCCGGAATGGCATCGGGAATGCCGCCTGACTCGTTGGAGTATGTCGTATCCGGGAACAGGGAATTCAGCACCGCACGGCGCACGACGCGTTCCGGCGACGAGAAAGCACCCTTCATTTCGTTGTATACGACCCCGTTGTACGTTAACTCGTCTTCGGGGGAAGCCAGGTTGTAATTCCAGCCTTCCTGCAAAAATATTTTTTCGTTTTCATAAATGTTGGTGTTCAGTACCGCATCCAGATAGATGTCCATCAGATTGTGAAAATCATGCGCGTTTCGGCTCGCAATCGGATATACCGTTTTGTCCGGATACGTCATAGCGTTCAAGAATGTATTGAGTGAGCCTTTCAACAATTCTACAAAGGAATCTTTGGCCGGAAATTTCTTCGACCCGCAGAGCACCGAATGCTCCAAAATGTGCGGTACGCCCGTATCGTCGCTCGGCGGCGTTCTGAACCCGATATTAAACACCTTATTGTCATCCTCGTTGGACAGCAGCAAAATTCTGGCGCCCGACTTCGTATGTTCCAACAGATAGGCGTCCGCTTTGAGTTCCTCGATCCTGCGCTCCTGCAATACTTGGTAAGCCTGAAGATTTTTCAACATATACCGAGTCCTCCATCATCAGAAATGGTTTGTGCCTGTAAAAATCTCTGTAATTTATCCCGCAAGATAAAGGTAATTAATGACTATTTCCTCATTATACACGATCACTCGCCGTCTTCCTAACCGAGGTTTTTTCCCGACAGAACGCCGTCTTAGATCCTATGTTTGGAGGATTGCGATTATGAGATTAGCCTTCCGTACAGCTATTGCATCGGGCAACAGAAAAAATTTGCATACTGCTTGCTTCGATCCTAAAGTTCGCCCCCAATCCGCCACCAAAGAGAAATAATGCACTCGTTCCCTTTGAATCGGGAGAGTTCATTTCAAAATACAAAAAAAGGAAATCCCTTATGTATTAAGGGATTTCCTTTTTTAAATGGATGCCGAGGACCGGGATCGAACCGGTACGGTAGTCACCTACCGCAGGATTTTAAGTTGCACCCGCAAGGTTCCGCAGTAAACTCCGCATTCCTACGCTATTTTATCGTTAAATTGGCGTCCAAACACACGAGGACCCACCGTTCATTTATACGTTGTGTTGTCGTTTTCCCCTTCCGCTACTGTGCGTTTGGGTCTCGTTCATTATACGAAATACTAAGCGCAAAATCAACCGGGGATGCTACGTTGTGTTTACGTCATTTCCGCGCTATAATTAGAACGTATGTTCTACAATTACCAAACGGAGGCCACTCGCCCATGATCGATATCACCGACGAAGACCGCGCGCTAGTCAAATCGCATACTCTCCTTCCGCGTATCCTATCCGCATTCGAGCGTGACGCCGCGCTCATTAACGCAACGCTAAAGACGCCGGGCCCGTACGCGGACATTATTGCGGAAGCACAGCGCAAACTCACCGCAGACATTTACGATATCCGCAAAGAGTTTCGCCGGCGCGGCATTAAAGTCTACGAAGAGTCTGCGGACAAGGACGGCGTGCTTGCGAAATATCAATGCCGCGGATATCACGCTGAGTTCCGACTGCTCAATTCGTTTATGGCGGCGGAAGCTAACGTTTTGATGCGGAAGTATCTCGGCGCGCCGCCGCTGTCCTAAACGCAGAAAAAATGCTACGCAGACAAAAAAAAAATAAACGCCCACCTCCGAAGAGATGAGCGCGTGTGTTACGTTATATCTGACGCGGCCATTCCCAGCCGTGCCGTTCATACTCGCGAGCGTAATCGCGTAGGCCTTCCTTATCCGCGCCTTCCAGCGTAATAACCGGAAGGTACGCGTAACATTCATCCGCCACGTAGTCGATAACCACGTCTTCAATGGCGCGGTCAACGTCATGCCCAAACGAACGATCGCGTATCTTGTGGCCGACCTGCGGCATCATCTTGCTTTCGAATGTGCGGACGACTTGCGTAGAAAGTCCGGATGAGGTTGCGATAGGCTGTACGATGACGATATCGATCATTGCGCGGGGTCTCCTTTCGTAAGGTCGACGCGTACGTAGTCGGCGCCGCCCATATCGAACATATCTGCGCGAATCAAAGCCTCAGTGATTTCGGCGCTCTCAGAAACTTCGAAACTCACCGTTCCCTTTTCGGTAATGCCCGGATTGATCGTCATGTTACCGAGGCCGCCGAGTTTGGGTTCGTACTCTCTGCCCGCGGAATCACGCAATTTAACTTGGTCTGACGTAAACGATCCGGCCTTATCCGCATCATTGCGCGCGGACATATCGAGTGTTACCGTTTTGACTCCGTTGCTGCTGGCTTCCGATTCGTCCACGCTATGTACCGTAACTGCAAACGTACCAACCTCGATCTCGCTATTCAAACCAGGCGTAGCAGTAACGGGAACAGATTCGGTTACACGGCTACTCAACGGATTACTAAGTGTTAGGGTTATCGCGCCAATAACAACGACAACGAATCCAATTAATATCCACATCGCGCCGCTTCCTTTAAATGACCTGTACTCCATTACGCACACCTTCCCACACTATGTATTTTCTAAATAGTACCATCGATCGATATTAAAAGGAAAGACCTACCTACGATACAATACGTACTCTCTCGCAGGCAGGTCGCAGTTTTATTCCGTTTTAAACGTAGAATATACTCCGGAGCCGATAAGCGCATATGTCACGATATCGACGCCGACCTGCCACATGCCGAAGTCGGGCGCAACGCCGTACTTTTCGAGCCCTTGGTACGCAAGCCCTACGGCGGCCGCGATAAACAACGGATTAGTTAAGCGTTTCTTCATCGTTATTTCGCCTCCTTCGTAATCGTCACCGTTTTTGTCTTCGCGTCCCACGTTACCTTCGCGCCTAACGCCTCGGCGACTGCCCGCGCAGGTGTATACGTGGTGCCGCCGTCAAGCACGCCGTCCGTTACCTTTTTGCCGTTAACCACTACGCTTACGATTACGTCTTTCTTCACGTCGGATTCCGCCACCTTTTCGTTTAGTTTCGCAGCGACCGCCGCTTTAAACAGGCCCCAACCGGTCCACGCGCCGTTATCGTACATTAAGCGCGGGCAGATTTTGCCGGACCAATCGAAGTGCCGGCGCAAGCGATCGACGCCCCATCCGCGCTCTTTCAACATCGACGCAACGAGTGTCGCGGCGTTATCGAGAGTCTTCGCGTAGTTGCCGGATTCGCAAATTTCGATGCCGATTGACGTACGGTTGCCGGAACTGGCTCCGCTACCGTCGCCTGCGTGCCATGCGTTCTCGTTCAGCGGAACACACTCGATGGCCTCGCGTTCATCCACAACGATATGGAACGACGCCGTGCGCGTGTTCGACGGATTCGTTAGCCAGGCGCGTTCGTTAGCGGCCGAGCTCTTTTCGTTGCCCGTATTATGGATCGTAATTGTTGTCGCGTTCATAGCATGGCCGGGTCGCCGGCTGTTTGCGGTAGTTTTCGGAATATAATCCTTGCGGTAGTTCACTCGTACCCCTCCCCGTTAATCCTTTTCGCGAGGAAGACGCTCTTTCATCTCGCGTATTTCTCCGATAATGAGATCGTACTTTTCGGAGAACTTATCGAGTAGCGCTTGAAGGCGTCCCTCACGTTCGCGGTTCTCCTCCTGCATACTCTTTTCGCGTTCCCTATTCGTCTTCATGACGTAAATAAGGAGCCACACGAATAAGATCGCGAATGGCCCCTGCGTAAGAAAGTATTTAGCGATGTCCATTTCCGCCATTAAGCCGTCGCCTCCTCGCCAAGTAGTCCCGCTACTTGTTCACGGAGCCCTTCGACATCTGGAACGCTATCCAGTGTCCGCAGCTTCTTACGGATAAGTGACGCATAAACCGGTGCAATCGCAAGCATTAAACGTCGCCTCCTTTGAGCGCGTCAAGTTCTGAGCGCATATTTATGAGCTGTTCGTATACGTCGGCCAGCGCCATTTGCGCCGATGTCGTCTCCTGCTGCGATTGGATCAGCGCCTCATACGTGGAGGCGAGCGCAGCCTGTGTCGCGGTGCTTTCGGATTCTAGCGTTGACACTTTCGTTGAGAGCGCGGGCTGCGGTTCCTGCGGCGTTTCCGGCGCGCTCGGATCGGGATACGTAAACAGCGGCTCCAACGTCGTTAAGTCTACGCGAGTAAAGACGCCGCCTTCCGCATAATCAGCCGCATGTGCGCCGTATTCGAGCTGGATCATGCCGACTGTATCCGGGACGCGGTCGGCCAGCGCGGCGTATACGGCGAAGTCTTGTTCGCGCGTGGTTTCGATGACTTCGCCGGAGCGTTCGCCTACCGTTTGTATGACGTTGCCTGTGTCTTTTTCATAATAAATCTTCGCGCCAATCTGCACGTTTTTCCCTCCTTAAACTCCGTATGCTTCCCACACATAATTGACGCCAGCATTGACTGGTAGCAAAAACCCCGTATCATTTACATAAGCCGCCGAAGATGTCGTTAACGCCCCGGACATCTCGAAAACATAAAATCCTCTTTTCAGGTCATACGTCATATAGTTGTAGTTATTTCCGACGGTGGACGACGGTGCGGCCTGGCGTGTGCCCCAATCGTAAACGCCCAAGTCAGCGTGAGCCGCCTCGGTTGTACCTGCGTCAAATACACGCTTTATGACTATACGGTTAGGCCTAAACCCTAGGCCGGACACCTGTATATACACCATGCTGGCGCTACCGTCTAAGTGCGTAAATATTCTGGGTGTAGAGCCGCCCACCGCTGTTCCCATAGCATACTTCGGCCCCACTTGAATAGCGTTGATATTCGCCGCCATCGTTGCGAATGGAGCGTCTGCCGCTGTTGGTACTCCTTTGCCAGTAATCGCAGCGGCAACTGATGCTTTACCGTTACTGACAGATGTAAAAAGGTCAGGACTCCACGCCGACCATCCGCTTCCGTTATTTGTTCGTTGCTGGTACGTATTATCAAACAAGTTCATCGCAATTTGTTTAATGTGGGACCCGCTCATCGCGAAAACTTCGACGTACCACCAAGACCCTACCGCCGTACCTGGCGCATTAGTAATATTCTCGCCTGCGTAAAATCCTGTCTTGACTACATTGTTAAGATTTTGATTCGAAATATTTAGGACCAACCCATCGTCGTTGGTGAGTTTATTCTTTTGCCACGTCTTCGCATCCACATAGCTTTTTGCGTTTGCCTCCGCCGCATTCGCCTTTGTCGTTGCGTCAGTTGCTGCCGCGCTAATAGCAGCTTGACGGGCGTCACTCACCGCTTTCTCCGTCGGCGCCAACGATTGGGACGTGCCATCTGTTTTGTTCGATAGCTGCACGATACCCTTCTGCGTCAAGCTCGCGTCAGGCACCGTTACCCCCGAAACAGCCTCGTCAATCGCCGCCTCGACCGCAGTGTCCACCGCATTAGCCAGCGCGTTCATGTCACGCGGCACATCGGCCGTCATCGCGCCATCGATTAGCGGGAGTCCTAAATTTGGCGTTGTTGCCATCGTCATAACCTCCGATTATAAATGTCGTCGTATGTGTATCCGGTCAAGTCCGCGTACGTCTTGCCGCTGCCCGTTAACTCCGCGTAAGTGTAGTAACGGAACACGTAATCAATCGCCATGTGCGCCGGAATGATATCGCGTAGATTCGCTTTGAGCGCGTCGATTTGGTCCGGCACGCCATAGACGCCGACAAACGTAATCGTCAGCGTATAGGCCGCGCTATCTACCGTTACATCGACGTCACCGTTTGCGTATGCCTCCGCGACATTTTCGATGAGACTTACGCTGACCTTGCCGACACCGCGCAGCTTGCCCCGGAGGACTTCGCGTCGCTGTGCGTAGGTGGCACCCGGCTCCGGAGTCACGCCGAATATGCGCTCCCATCGCGCTAGGCCCCACGTAGCCGTGTCGATAAAAAACTGATCGAGCACGTCGTAAATGTCCGCATTAAGCTTCGCAAACTCGATAGCCTCGGCGTTAAGAATGCCGCCAGCCACGAGCGAGTCGCGGTAATACAGCGGCACATAATCGAACATGTCACGCTTGATATCCGTTAGCGTCCTCACGTAACCGTCACCGTCCCGAGCACCGCAACCTCGCCGTCCGCAATCAGCACGTTACCGGTCCCGCCGTTAATCGTAAGATCGCGGTAATCGATAACGCGCGGCACATCGAGAATGACGTTTGCAATCCGCGTGATCCGTACGAGTGGGTCCGAAAAGGCCAGCGTTGCCAGATAAGCGGTAACTCCCGTTTCAATCTGCTCGCGTACTTCGTCCTCCGTGTAGCCCGGCTCGATATCGCAATCGACCGCAATGTTAATCGGCACCTCTACCGCCGCCTGCACGGTAACAATCGGTCCAACCGGGGCCGCTCCCTCTCCGCGCCCATCCTGCGTTGGGTCGATGTACTGTTGAACCGCGTCAACTACGGATTGATCCGGAGCCGTTTTATCTGCGCCGAGCAATACGACTTTGACCGTGCCGGGCCCGGCCCAAATCGGATACACGATCGCGCTGCCTACGCCGGGCACTTCGAGCGCCCATTGGCGGTATTGATTCGCGTTGCCGGACGTGGCTGGCCGCTGTGCCCGTTCGAGGTATCGCGCGTACAAGTCCGCATCCGACTCCGTATCCACCCCGCCGCTAAAATTGACCGCGTTGGTTACCGTGACGATGCCGACTAGGTCGCCCGTCATCGTATTAATCGCGCCGATTCCGACGTTACCCGCTGCGCCGCCTTCTTGCGCTTCCGCGAGTACGGTAGTCGTCGGACCGCCGATCGTTACCGCGCCGAGTGTAACGAAATAGACCGGAGTGTCCCCGCCAGTTGATACGACGGTGCCTGCAGGGATAACGGTACCGGCCGGGCCCGCAAACGTAACCGAACCGCTGGCTTTAAGTGAAGGCTTACGCGTCAATCCGTACTCACTTGCGCGGCGGTCCAGGTACTCGCCCGTTGCCGTATCCGCGAATCCGTAATTAAGCACGTTGTCCAGCTCGGAGTACGCGAGTGATACCTCGATGGCCGCCGGCGACTCCAAATCGTAAGTTACCGAGCCGGGACGATGGTCTACGTCAGGCGGCGAATTGCCAAGCATCCGCTCTAATACCGCGGCTGACGTTTGATCCTCATACGCCATCTAGCGCCACCTCCACCGGAATCGTATCGTTGTCAATGTCAACGAAAAAAGAGACGAACAATTTGTCCGCCTCCCTCGTTAACGTAAAATCACGCACCGCCAAAATGCGGTCGTCGTATATAAGCGCGTCCTCAATGGCACGCGGTATTTCCGTTTCCAAAAGCTCGGGCGATACGTCCTGTCCGATAAGCGCGTCGATCTCCGAGCCGTAATCGTCGTCATATATCGCAAATCGGTAACGCGCAGTCCGGATCGCTTTGTAAATGAACTGCTCAATCGCGTCGATACCGTCAATCATTCCGCCCATTTCGCCTGTTTCAACATTAAGCGCGTACGTTTTGATCGGCTGAACGAAATCTTCCGTGGTTACGGCCTCATCTTCAGGAATCACCGCTAAGGGACTAAGCGCCATCGTCTATGCCTCCCCATCGGTCGAATAGTAAATAATCCTGCCCTGCGTTAAACATGAGAACTATAACGCGGTCGCCCGGCTCTAGCACCGGCTCAAACTCGATCTCCGCGTCCGCCCCGTTGATCTTTACTTTGCGTTTATATCCGGCCAAGTGTTCGGGGACTACGATATCCTCGGCCTCCAACTCGAAATTTGCGTTATCGAGTTTTACGCTAATGTCCGGAAGTGGCGCGATGACCGTGCCGAACTCGACGTCCACGTCCTTGTTGTATCCGAGTTGCCGGACGATATCGCGCAATTTACTTACGCCGCCGCCGTCAATAGTTTCGAGTGCCATCGCGTCACTTTCCTTTCGTCTTTTTCGTATCCTTCTTCGTTTCCTTGTCCTTCGCAACCTTCTTCGATTTCTTCGCGGCCTTCTTCTTTTCCGGCTCCTCTTCGTATTCCAATTTCGGAAGGTCGTCCGTCTTGGACAGCGTCAGCGTCATCGTGTGGATGCCATCGCTAAACGTATGAGTGTCCGCGTTGACATAAAAGCCGCCGACCAAGTCCGTCATCGACTCGAAAGCGTAGACCGCTGTGCCTGCGATAACGTCCGTAAGGCCGATCGCGGTTACCGATACGTCCTCCTGAACCGTCGATAACTCTTTCAGGCGCGTTTTCGCAAGCTGACGAAGCTGGGATGCATTAAGTTTCGAGTCAGCAGATTCAAAGTGTTGCATCATGCCGTATCGTTCGGCCAGCGCGGTATTCTTCTCGGTTGCGACGATCTGCTTTTCCTCCGACTCTCCGCCGACAACTTTGACCGCCGTACGCAACTCCTCGATTGACCGCGTCCTGGAAGCGTCGAGAATGTTAACGCCGTCCTCGATCATCCAACGCACTGTGGCGTCTTTCTTTTCGCGCAGGCCGAGCTTGCCGTTCGCCGCGTACACGATAAACTTGCGCCCGTTTTGCTTGCGCGTCTCCGTAAGCGCCGTGACCATCATGTCCCATAGTGTTTTATTTCGCAGGATCATGCGCGGGATAACATAACCGGTCGACGCGATGTCTCCGGTCGGGATGCCGAACGACTTACACAACGAGGCGACTATCGCCCCGGCCGTCATCTTGACGAATTTGCGCGTATCTACGTTTTTCGTGAGATACACGTTTTCGTCGTGGGCGGTAACCGTCGCGTCGCCTGTATCCGTGATGTCGTACGTAAAGATTACGCCACGGAATACGCCCCTGCCGTTAACATAGAGGCGCAGCTCCTTGCCGAGCTCAAACGCGACCTCTTGGTCCTCGCCATTTAGCGTATTGGACATCGATAGCGTTAAAGTCCGGTGGGGCTGCGCCACATCTCCGGCCCATGTCGCGGTCTTGACGAGCGGCTCGACGTAATACTTGCCGTCATATAGAACGCGTATTTGCGTACTCATTTCGGAATCACCAGCTTTTGTCCGGGCTTAAGTCGATTGGGATCATTGCCGATAATCGCCTTGTTTTTGGCGTAAATCTCGCGCCACCTATCGCCCTTTCCGTACACTTTCGCCGCGATCTTAAACAGCGAGTCGCCGGACTTGACGGTATATGACGACGGAATTACGCGATTCGATTCGCGCGCTGGCTCCGTTGTTACCTTCGCTTTGGATATATTCGTTTTGTCTGCGTTCGGGTCCGACTTTTTCGCGGACGGGATGAACGTATACTCCTTGAGCTGCAGCGTGTAATAGACGTCGCCAGGCTCGCCGCCGCGCTCCTCATACGAAAACGACCGAATCGTGACCGCGATATTGATCGGCGTATTCGTGACGATGAAGCGAACGGGACGGCCCGACTTCTGCCACCGCTCGATAGTTTTAACGATAGTCCACGGGTCCTTTAGCGCCTTGTACTGACAGTATGACCGATTATAATCGCGCGGGAAAAACGATTCTACCGAGAACTCCTTTTGTCGATTGCTGCCGAGGATCGTATACTCTCCGAGATTGGATACGTTAACGTCCTCGTAGCCATACGTTGAGGTCGCGTTAATGGTCTCCGGATTGACCGGAAGCCACAGGACCTCAGCGTTGTTGTTATATTTGAGCCAAAATTGCGGCTTGCCTCTCGCCAATGTTGCCGCCTCCTTTCCGCTTACATCGCCAGCCGTACGGCCAACGCGTTCGCAATCGCTTCGATGTCGCCGTCACTCCGGACGTTAAACGTATTTCCCGTGATAACTACCGATGGGCTGCCGCCGTTACCTTGACGGTATGCTCGCGCTTCGGCTGACGTAAGGACCATTTCGCCTTCGTGCAGGCGCGCCGGGTAGTTGTTATACGGAACGTTGTCGAGTCCGCCGGAAAATCCGATCGCGTTTGTAAATTTTCCCCACAAGCTGTCAGGTTGCGAGGACGGCCCGATGGTCCCGCCTTCAATCATCGGTTTCCCAGGATTCTCCTTACTCCATTTGTCGAGATTGTTTTTAAGTTTTTCCGCGTTACTGTATTCCGCGTAGAACTTTTCCATCTCTCGTTTAAACGGGTTCATAAGGTCGACGACGTTGAGATTGTCCTTGATACCCTGCATAATCCCCGTGACAATCGCGCCACCAATCTTAAGAGCAACCGCTACGATTTGCGGAGTCATGGACTCAGTCACATTGATGACAAACCCGACCATTGCCTTTGTGACGGACTCGGTCTTTTGCTTACCGCCGCCTTCCCACCACAAGTTGAATGCCTCACCGATTTTACCGAAGGTGAATTGAATCTTGCTCTCAAGATCGGGCAGGTTTTTAAATTCAGGGTTGTTGATGAAGTTATCTTCAACGTACTTGGTCGCTGTGCTTACCATGTTCTCGACGGCCGCGGTGATCTGCGGAGTCCATTCGGCAACCATTTTCGCAGCTTTACCCGCCAATCTCCGGATAACAGGCATCAACGGAGTCAACGCAGATATCTGCAACGTTTCGACCGCGCCACGGAACTGCTCAACCGCACCGGCTGCGCTGTTCATCTTCTCTTCTGCGACTTGGAGCGCGGTGACTTTGCCCATCTCGTCGTAAAACTTCTGAACACCTTCCGCGCCTTCTTTGAACAAGATGTTACCCGCGCGAATAGCGTCGGAGCCGAATAGTTGGTACATGTAGTACTGACGTTGTTCACCGGTTAAGTCTTTAAATCGGTCTTGCAATATTCCGGCGACCTCAGTAAGCTTTTTAATTTCGCCACGTTCATCATAAAAGGCTGAATGGATAAGATTGTTCGCCATAAGAAACTTTTGTGTTTCTTTTGCGGCCTTGCTTGATCCAACTTTCAGCCCTTTAAGGCCGGCGACGTATTTCTCAACATCACTAGTTACTTGCTCCAGCGACGTACCGGTTGATTTGATGCCTTTGCTTGCGAGAAATTCGAGTGACGCATTTGTGTCAACTGTTAACAAGTTGAACTCTTCGAACAATGCGTAGGCTTTATCCGTCATCGGGACCAGGTTGGCAAGCATTGTTTTAAGCGAAGTACCTGCGTCGGAACCTTTAAGGCCGTTATTCGCGAACAAACCGAGTGCTGTGTTCGTATCTTTAAAAGTCATGCCTACGCCGGCCGCAACCGCAGATACGGCTGAAAGGGAATACCGCAACTCCTGTACGCTAGTAGCGGAAGCATTCGCAGTTCCCGCAAGTATATCCGAAGCCTCTGCCGCGGTCATATTATCCTTGCTGTACGCGTTAAGCGCAGTCGACATGATTTCGGCGGCATCCGCGAGTTCAAGCGATCCGGCTGTCGCCAGGTTGAGCGCAGCATTAAGACCGCCGTTTTCGACTTGATCAACGGTAAGGCCGGATTTTAGCAACTCCTCCATACCCTGCGCAGCCTCTAGCGCAGAGTATTTCGTCAGTGCGCCTTGTTCGAGTGCCAACGCATTAAGGCGCCCCATCTCGTCGGCAGACGCGCCAGTTAACGCCTTGATCGTCTGCATCTGCGATTCGAAATCCATCGCTTTTTTGATACTATCGCCGACAACCGCAAATGTGCCCGCAACGGCTCCGATTCCTGCCGCGGCGACTCCGAATTTCATAATGCTTGACGTCATGCTGCGCAAAGGCCGCGTAGCTTGGTCAATAATCCGTAACGTACCCGTTATGTCAAACGACATCTATCGCGACCTCCCTTGTTGTTGTTTTAGCGCAGCCTTACGCCGTTCGCGCTCCTCATCCTCAAGCACGATAAGGTCGGACGCGTACATCATGGCGCGCTGGCTGCCTGTCTTTCCGTAAACCTCATCGGGCGGTATGTGGTGGCGTTGATAAACGATGTGTAGCAAATACGCCTCTCCGCCCGCCCGAATTAGTTTTTTGCGTCTTCGACCGCTTCGTCGCTAACGCCGAGGTCGGACATCTTCGTAAGTTCGTCTACGAGCAATTTGACCTCTCCAGGAAGTAGCGCCTTGCCTACGCAATCAAGTTCGTCAGTCGCACCATAATGCGCCTTGAGCGCTTTGTTGTTAAAGTCCGGGTCCACGCAAGCAGCCGAGATGAGCGCATAGCTAAGTTGCGTCATATCAATATTCCCCTTGCCAGTCGTAGCGCGCAGATTCGCCCGCTGTACATCAGCGTTCGTCAGCGTTTTTAGCGTGAAATGCGTTTTCAGCCGCGGAATGTACACCTCTTTGGTAACGTCCAAACTTGCGCCCAAAAGCGCCTCTAATCCTTTCGCCATCTATGCCAACCTCCGTTATTTTCGTAATTAAAAACGGGCCGCCCGTAGGTAGCCCGTTAAGTCTTGCGTATTGCGGTATTAAGCTGTCGCGCGGATAGATTCGAGGATTTCATAGCCGGAGAATACAAACGTGTATTCCTGTTCGACAATCGATCCGACCTCGAAGTTGATGACCGGAATCCGGTCGAATGTCACGTTTTTCAGGCGCACACGATACGCGCCAAACGATTCGGGGTCGTCGAGTTTAACGACAAGCTCCGTTACGTACGGCGAGCTCACATCGTCAGTGACTTGCGCCATCTTCTCGATCCACTCGGAGGTAACGAGGTATCCGTTAATCGATCCGCTACCCTTGAGCGTGGTCGTTTTATTGCCGAGCCAGCGCGTGCCGGCGAGTTTGATCTCTTCCATGCCGATTTCGATATTGGCCTCAACGCTCGTGACGTTGCTCAACCAGTTACCGTCCTCGTCGAATAGTTGACCGTAGTTACCGTTAATAACGCGTTTAGCGTCCAAAGTCATTTAATCACCGCCTCGCTTAGTCGATATTTACCGTTACAAAAATGCGCTCCATCGTATCGGTTTCCGTGTACGAGATGAGCAAAAACACCTTGTCGCCCGTACTCGGACGCTGCGGATCGAGCATTACGACGGGTTGCGTAAGAACAGCCGCGCCCAATCCTTCCAGGTACGCTTTGACCGCGACGATGAGCGTTGCCTGACCGTCCGCATTGTTCGGCAGCTTCCCGATATAACTGTTCGTTGCCGTGCGCGATACGTCCGCCGTAATCGCTTGCTGCGTGCGAATCGACTTGATTTTAAGGCCGCTCGTCGTGATGCCCTGCTCGATCTTGACTTTCTCGCCGTCGTTAGTAAACACCAGCGAACCCGCCGCCAATGCCGCAACGGTCTGCGAATTGGTCAAGCGCTTTGTCACGTCCTCAAGCGGAAGCTGATCGTAGGTAATCGACTCGCTAATCGGAGTTCCGGCGATATCCCCTGCGATGTATGGCGCGTACTCAGAAGACGTATACGTGACGCCATTTACGATGCCGCCGCTGATGACGTTAACGATGTAGTCGTCCTTATTGAGCGTGGAGCGCGCGTTGCCAAGCGCAGGGTCAGCGTCAGTTGCCGCGTCGCCGCCAATAACAACGATGAAGTCCTTGCCATCCTCGCGATTTTGCGCCACCCACGTTTTGGTCGCGGCTTGTTGCTCGACGTTATACTCGCCATCGAAGACGAACACGTTAAACGGACGAGCGTCGAAAGCCTCGCGCATATCAACGTAGTCGTCTGCAACAGGTGTAGCCGGCATCGTATAGACGAGTACCTCTTTAGCGCCGCCCGACAACGCAAGCAAGATCGACCGGATATTTGCGGAGCCGAACAGTCCGACCGCATCGGCCTCGTTTTCGACCGTGTAAAACGACTTTTCGACCGCTGTGCCATCGTAGGCAAGCAACGGAATTGCGACAGTCCCGCGTGCGCCTCCGCTAATCTGAGCGGCTGCTGCGCGTACAAATCGCATGTAAATGCCGGGACGTGTCGGTAGACTCGTTGGGTCCCAAGTTGCCATTTTTCGTCCTCCTTATGTGAATCGTGAATTAACGCTATTGATGAGCGGATATGTTGGTTGCGGACGGGACCGACGCGATGTCACACGCAGGATGCCCGGCGTAACATAGTCCGCGTTTGTCGTCGATGCTTTGTCCGTACTGGATTTCGTCGGCATAGCGTAAGTAAAGCTGTCAAGGCGCGAATCGGACGATGCGATCCGTTGCTCGTCGTATAGCGCATTGCTCAGCGCGTCCATTACGGGAAACGCATCCTGCGGCTTTGCGCTGTAATATAGCACCTGATAATCGCGATCCATTCGGTAGTGGTACAGCGTCTCCGTTGCTGGCGTTTGCGTCAAAAAGCGCACAACAAAAAGCCCCGCGCTTGGTTGCAACGGGACTGTCTGTTTTTCTACGCGAGCGGCTGGAATGACGGATTTGATGAACGCTTCGATCGCCAGGATTTCCGTGGTGATGTCCGCCATTACACCCGCCTCCGTTTCAGCGCGGCCTTTATTTCGCCTTCAATCAAGCGGGCCCACTCCGCCTCGTTCATCTCCGCAGGCACTTCGAGATACCTCGGGATCGTGCCGGGCGTCGTCGGATTCTTGAACGAGTCACCATATTTTTGCGGATATTCATCGTGCAGGTATGACGCGTAATCAAATCGTCGACCCCCGCGAACCGTGATGACGCTCGCGCTAATCTCTCCGGACCATTTACCGTTTTGCTGCGATACCTCGGTCGTGATGCTCCGCCGGAGGTCGCCCGTCTTTAATGGCGCAAGGTCCGTGGATTCTCGTTTCCACTCGTCCATAACGTCGTGTACGCCAGTCCGGGTGCCCTCGTCGAGCGCGTCGTTCAGGCGGGACCGGTACGATTTGAAAAACCTTCCGATCAGGCGCCGGATAAAGCCTTCGCCACCTCCGAAGTCGAAATCTAAGCGGCTACTCGCCATCAGACGTTCACCTCCGTTATTACGGCGCGGCCGCTCAGCATACGACATGGCTTAATCGCTATCGGCTTCCGTTCGATCCGCACACCCAATTCGTTTTCATACGTTATCGTGTCGTCGTAACTGATGTCCGGCAGCTTATCAAGTAATATCGTCATGCTGGATACGGCCTCCTCTCCGTAAGAGTTAACGACGGTCTTCGTCTCCTCGGTAACGCGCGCTTTGTACTCGACAATAGCGCCTTCCGTTACGTCGCCCCATCCGTCGCTTGTGCCCGCTTTGGTAACGGTGATTCGCTGCTTCATCGCAACTAACGGCATTACAGGATCACCGCTTTCCATGCGCGTTTATTGATAACGACTCCGTTTTCCTCGCCGATAATATCGAGCGCAGACTGCGGAATCTTCTTGCGCAGGTCGTCGTAAGGCATCGACGTTGTTCCGTCCTTAAAGTTCACGTTAAAAACGCCAGTCAAACCGAACGTGGACACGCCTTGTTGTTGCATCCGAAGCAAATCGTTGTACATAATTGATAGTACGTTCGCGAACTCGTAGACCGCCGCGTTAGGTATCGTATATTTCGGATAAGCGCGGGCCAGCGTCGTACCTGCGACATTTAACATTCGTGTTTTTCTCGCGTCGTCGCTGTCCTGCCAATCCTCGATATCGAGACAATTTGCGTTGATATACGCGTCCGCATCCGGGATTACGTAAGCCATCCGTTACACCTCCGTTTTATTTCGCGGAGGTTCTTCGCGGCTTGGCCGGGGCTTTGGCGATCGGCTCCGTTACTTCCGCAGGCTCCTCCGTCTTTATCTCGTCAAGACGTTTTATCCACGTTGGGACTAGCGCTTCTAATTGCGCAATCTCTTCCGCGTTATCCGTCTCGTAATTTCCATGCAAATCGAACGTGATACTCCCGACCATATAGCGCGGGGATGCGTGATATTTCGCCACTAACGTCACCTCCGTTACGCCATGATGCCCGCAGTTTTTAGCTTCGCGAGCAGCGCGTTAAGATCGGCTACAACGCCAGCGACGTCGGTTGCGGTGCTGTTCGCCTGAGTTGCGGCCTGTTTAACGGCTCCGGCTACGGACGTTGTTGCTGCCGCCACAGTTGTCGTGATGGACGCGTTTGCTGATCCGTCGAAACTTGCGGAGCCGGTAACGCCGCCGGTTAGCGAGATTGTTCGCGCTGTTGCCAGTTTCGTTGCGGCTGCGGCCGTTCCGTTACCTGCGAGCGCTGTCGACGCGGTCGTGCCGAGAGTTGGCGGGAATGTCGCGGGCTTTCCGGTAATGTCCGTCCACGCAACCGTACTCGGTCCGCTGTTCTCTCCGGCCTGCAGTTCCTGGATGATATCACCCAGTCCGATGTCGTTGGCGGCCGGACTCGATAGGTTTAATCGTTCAGCATCTTGATCTGTAATCGGCATTTATACATCACCTCCGAAAAATTAAAGGGCGACCGAAGCCGCCCGTTGACGTTAGACTACCGACGTACTGATGTTTTCGAGGATCGCGATTTTCTCGCCGGCATTCTTAACGGTAACGCCGTACTCACCGCGAATTTGACGAGCCACAAAGTCAGCGCCAGGTACAGACGCGTCCATATCGTGAACTGCGCGGCCATTCAGCGGGTCGATCGACAAGATCGAACGGTCGAACATCGCAACTTTGTTTTTCGGGAAGTTCGGGTCCACGATGACTGTCGCAACGGAACCGCCTACGATATCGGACACAACGGTATAAATCTTGTGACCAGTCGTAGTGTCTTCGCGCTCAGTACGGATCGTGTCACTCGCGAATTTCGAGATTTGACGCGCACCGGCGGTATTAGTCAGGATCGTGTTCACGGAGCCGCCGCGTTGGTAAACTTGCTCGGCCAAATCGTTGAGCAGTTTCGGAGTGATCTCGCCGCCTGCTGCGTTAGCTTTTGCCGCGTTTTTCTTATCCGCAAAGTACAACAGACCGCCAGTCATACGCGGGGTTCCCGGAGCACCGTCAATGCGGCGACCGTAGATCAACCAGTCGTTAAGCTCGCGTTGCAACTCTTTCAGGCGCAATTGAACTTGGTAGTTAAGCTCGTTTTCCACGTTGTATGTGCGGACTGCTTGTTGCGTCTTAGTCACTGCGGCATAACGCTCGATGATTTGCGTAACGTTGTAATCAACGTAGCGGTCGTGTCCTTCGTCGATACCCGGCAGCGCGCCCTCCAGTTGCGGACGAGCTACGATGCGGATTTCGTCGCCGGCCGCGATGTCTGCCGCAGTAGTGCCGTCAAATCCGCGAACAACCGTGATTACGTCGCCAGCAACCGCTGTGACTTTCAGATATTCCTCGCCGGCAACTGCGACGGCATTGACACGGAATTTCAGTCCATCACCATCGGCGACCGTAATCGAAGTAGCGGCGGCATTTGAGGCAGCTTTAGCGACCGCTCGGTTAGAGTTCAGGGAGTCGGACATCCATTCGAATTTCGTTTGATACAGCGGCGTGGTTCCGAGACCAATCAAGCCGAGCAGCGTAGGTTCGTCGTCGATGATAAGGGAGATGCCTGCTTCAAGCTGGCGGACCTGATCTTGAAATGAGTAAGTAGTCAACATATAGGTGGTTCCTCCTTAAATTTGGGCATAATAAAAGGCCTTGGAATTTTTCCAAAGCCTCGGGTTACTTCTTCAATTTGTTGGACAACTCAATAACTTTCGCGAAATCCTTCGCTTTTCTCGCGTCAGCAAGTTGCTGTTCGATTGTCCTGCGTTCGTCTTCTCCTGGATTGTGCTTACCGTCTCCTATTGGTTGCGGCTTCTTCGGCACGTCCACGAGATACGGTTTATGGGTTAACAACGCCTTAACTACGTCCTCTACACCGTTCGGATTTCCGTCATCATCTACGCTAACTGACGTCAGGTCAGCGAGTTTGTACGCATCCTCAAGTGCATCGGTCCGTACGTTCAATTCGCGTGCAATCGCCTTGAACTCCGCTTTAATAAGGCGTTGGTTAGCGGCTGTTAGTGCTTTGTCACGTTCGGCCTTCGCAGTCTCAGCGGCTTTTAGCGCGGCGTCTTTCTCCGCTTCCAAACGTTCGGTTACGGTCAATTCCGCTCTCCTGCGTTCCTCTTCCGCCTGTTCAAGCGCGGCCAACTTCGTTTTCAAATCGTCATAGTCTTCGCGTCCTTTGCGATCTCTCGCGAGTCGATCCCGCACAATAGCATCGAGTTCCTCTTGCGTAAATGTCTTCGGTGGCTGCGGATCAGCCGGTGGGTCTTGCGGATCATCATCTGCGAAAAGTTGCAAATTCATCGGATACTTAACGTTTGTCATATCGTTTCCTCCCGTTTAAAGCCCGTCGGCTATCGTATCCGTCAGTTTAACGACGTATCGTAGGTCGTGCGCGTCAGTCTACGTAGACTAGCGCTGATTTTGCGTTCTCTCTATTTCCGTCAACAAATGCCGCCAGTATCGCAGGCTGTTTCGCCTCAATCCCGGTAAATGGCACCGTTACAGCCGTCTCGCCTAAAGGCGGCACCTCTACGCTCTTCGTCGTTGTCTCAGGCGTGGCATTCTGCGCGAAGAAACGCACCTGTACCCGCTTGGCCTTTGCAGTGTAGTTGCGGAGTCTTACGCTCGCAGATGAGCCGGCACCTTTAACGACGCTCGTAGGCGCTGTAACTTCCGTGATTTCTACGTCTTTTGTCGGTATAACGTGCTTGCGTTGCTTGTAATGAGCGGAAATTGCGAGCTGTAACCACGCGCGATTAACGCCCCAAGTTTCGCCGGTCTGCCATGTGTTGGTCCATTGCGGATTGTCCGAAGCAGAACCGCCGTCAATTCCGTTTACAACAGCTCCGACAGCCTCCATGCTATCCGCCGCGAATCCGTGTGTAGTTACGCGGGAAGCCCCGGCTTTGATTTCGCCGAAACCTACGACAACCGGAGTACCGAACACATTCGCGCCAAAAAGCCACTCTAACTGTCGAGCTGCGATATCTGCCGCGGACTTGTCGCCCGTTGTGATCGCGTACTCGTAGAGAGCGGCTGCGTATAGCGCTAGTAATTTCGTATTACCGTCGGAGTACCCGTTTGCTTCGGTTTCTGTGCCTTGGAAAAAGCGATAGTTTAGCAAATCGCCTGCGTTCATCTTTCGTGGACCGACGCCGAAACCGTACGGTAATATCCCGTACGCACTTAACGCATGGGTCCGCTTGACGAATCCGTCTACGAACAACTTAGCGCTCGCGTACCAGCGGAACCAGTCCGCATCCGACGCGTCAGGTAATTCGCGGAGTAGCGTAGTGAGTGCGTAAAGTGGAATGCCTCCGTGCACTCTGTTCCGTAGTAATTCGGAGCTGCCCGCTTCCTTCAAGAAAAGCCCGCATACTTTCGATGAGTTCCACGCGTAATCTCTTCGTTGAGCTTTCGAGACCTCGTTTAGCGCTGCGGCTGCCTTCGTCCGGTACTGCACATCTTTCGTCAGCTTGAACAGCTCGACGGCGGCTAATGCCTTGTATGCGTAGTTAAGTATCGGGTAGGCGCGGAAAT
Organism: Paenibacillus sp. FSL W8-0426; assembly: GCF_037969725.1. NCBI lineage: Bacteria > Bacillati > Bacillota > Bacilli > Caryophanales > Paenibacillaceae > Paenibacillus > Paenibacillus sp. FSL W8-0426. The sequence continues at coordinate 4,741,199 of NZ_CP150203.1, forward strand.
AATCTTTTGTCGTAAAATACTCCGCATATTTAACGTTCGGCAGCTCGTCGTAAGTGTCCATATACGCAAATGCTGCGATCGCTCGGTCGGCGTACTCCGTTCGTTCCGGAAACAACGCTGCCGCTTTCGCCATCACAGTCGCGTAAATGTAATGCGCTATTACGTGTTCACATCGCTTGTTATATCCGCCCATATCCGGCAAGTCTACGTTCTCTACGCGTACCACGTACGGAGTGCTGTCGCTAGAAACTACGTCCGAATACGCGGCAACAAGCTGCCCGTACTTCATTGCGCCACTTCCGGCAGGGTTCATCTCCTGAATTTTCATCAGGTAGTCGAGTCCGTGCAACAGTTCTTCATGTGCGCCAGGCACATCAATGCCCGACTCAATCAGGGACAGTAACACAAATGGCTGCATTGTATCCGTGTAGCTGGTCCAATGCTTAAAATCCCATGCGTCCTCCCACCCGCCACCTATGTCCATCGGCTTACCCGTGTCCTCCCGAGTAGCGATTTTAGTTGCGGGCCATCGGGTTTGCTTGAGGTTGCGCACAGTCATCGTTAATACGTCGCTAAAAAGATCGTCAGCAATGCGAAAAGCCGCCGAGTAAGCATCCATATCCGTTTTAAGCCGGTATACACCCGGCACTGTCAAGTCGGTGAAGTCAGCGCGCTTTAGCGTTGTGCTTATCGGGTCGGACACCGTCACTAAGTCTCGCTCAGGCAACACGACAAGCCCCGTTTGCGCGTCGATAACGCTAAACCGTGACGCATCTAGAGCCGTTTTTATCAGCGCCTGCTTCGGTGCGTCCGGTAGGTAGCCCGCGGCCGACACGAGAATGTTCGCGTTTTTCTCAACGGCAGGGTAAGAGCCGACGACACACGTAGCAAAATTGCGACGTCCGATCTTCCGTACGCGGTAAGATTGTGCGGAGTCAGCGCTGTAATCGGTAAACTTGCGAGTACCTTTCGGCACTTCGAATCCGAAGCTCCCTCCGTCACTAATGCGCTCAATCCAGTACGCGGCGTTTGCGTTAGTGTCCTCGATTGTGATCTCTACGACTCCGTCCGAAACAGGCCGCGCTTTCACGCTAAGCTTTCCGTCACCGCTTCGAGTCTCCTCTCGTACGACTTTAATCGTGTTCGCCGCAACTGAATTTCCTTTGCGTTTAAGATTCGTCAACTCCAAGCGGTGCGAATTGCCCGCCCGAAACGCATATGTCCCGAGATACATCCAACGTCCGCCTCGATTGCGCTGGTCAAGCCGTACAGTTGCGACCCCTTCGTTGTGCGTGATTAGATACGTCGCTTCGGCGTCACGATCGCTTGTGCCGTCTGGCAAGTTTACGTAAATTGAGTAGTCGCCTGACTGCGCAAATAACGGCGTCCACTTTATCGACTTTCCTGCGGTCGATGACGTCGCGGTGTACACGAAGCTGTTTCCGCGAACCCCAACACCGCCGTTAGCCGTCGACCAGCTCCCTGTCACCGTCGCTTGTGCGTTAGTGACTTCGCTTTCGGGTTGCGCCTTCATCTCCCTCGCCGCTGGTAACTCTCTACCGGGCTGCGCTCTCATCGCGTATACCCTATAATCCGGATCGTCAGCGTTCCCGTAGTCGGGGTCGCAACTGCGCGATAGGTCAGCTTTAGAGCGCCCGCGCCGGTACTGTTTACGCGGGAGAATAACCCTTCGGTTGAGACAACCTTCGTGCCCGACCCAGTTGATGCCGGAGTCAGTTCGTTAAGCCAGTGGGCTCCGGAGCCTACCGGTCCTTTTGCTGGGACCGTGTAACAGTAGCTAAGTCCGTCAGCCTCTGCCGAAACGCCCCACCGACCGATCGTTGCGTCTGTGAAAATCACCGACGAATCCATCCAAGGCGCGACTCTAACTGCCTGATCAAGCGTATTTAGGACGTAAATCGAATACCGAACGTACTTCGTCATGTCCGGGAAATCAACTGACTTTACGGCCCCGTCGCGCAAAGAAAGCGCGTTTACGATTGTTGTAATCTCGATGGGAGCGGCCTGTGCTGAGGAACCTCCGCCGGATACGGGCATAACCTCGCCCTCATTGATGAGTTTTACGCCTTGAATATCGACCGGGACCGCCACACTACTCCCGGCCAAAGTGACCGCATTGTTTGTAATCCTCACCCTTATCTGCCTCCTTTACCGGCAACAACTTGGTAAAACCCGGAAGCAGTAACAGTGATGCGATCAAATGCGTTAAGGAACCATTCGATACTTTGACCATCGCGTAATACAAAACTGTCAACAATCGCCACCTTGCCGTTCGCCACGCTGAACGTAATGTCTGACCCACTGTTGTTGTTGATTACGATATCTGTACATGTCTGGTCCAACTTGATGTCACGATCTCCTATCGCTGATACAGCGCTAACCACGCGCCTAGTTTCCATCTATTCATCTCCTCCGATATTGTCCGGAGTGCGAACCGGCAACAAAGTATGACGGCAGCGTGGATGGAAGATTTCATTGCGAGGTAGGTCGCCTACATACGGATAGTTTCCGGGAGCATCCGGAGTTAGCTTGACGATGCGGCCTTCCCAATTTCGGCACGCATCCTTTGCGCCATGGCTCGATATCTGCGCGTAATATACATCTCGTTCGAGCGCTTCGTTTATGGTTGCATTTCTTTGTGTCTCCGCCATCTTCGTTTGGATGACGGTTTCGACGTATACTTCCGGCTTCCAGCGCCGGCCCGACGAATCAATAATGCCGGTGTCTACCGCCTGGCCGAGCGTATTGCGTATTCGATCCATCGCGGTCTGGCTAATGTCCTTCGAGCTGTTGATCCCGCGCGATAGATTGATCCGGATAGCGTCTGCGATGGCCTGACGGATGGTTGTACGCGTCCTGCGGTCCATGTTTTGCGTGACCGCGAGGATGTCCGCGTACGTATCCGTTAACGCGGCGCTGAGCATCGCTTTGTTTGCGCGACTTAACGTCACATTCACAAGCTTCTGCGCAATTCCGAGCGCGGTAAGCGTCCGGAGTGTGCCGTCTTTTGCCGCGGATGTTAGCGCCTCGTCGATGTTCTTGCGCGATTCCTCGTTGAGCTTGCCGAGGATATGCGACGTTTCCTTTAGGACTTGGTCGCCGGCCTTGCGCGTAAAGCCCAACGTAAATAAGCGCCCGACAGCCGCACCAATGGCGGATTTCGCACGCTTAAATGCGCTAACCATACGATTCATTGGCCGTTCATCCATCGTTAAACACCGCGTCTGCTCCCGCCGAATCGCTTATGCCGTTAAGGCGCGTTTCGTCCTCGTCGATTCTCCGTATCATCTCATCTGCGAGTTTATCGTCAACGCCGTCGAGGTACTTAATCGCGTCACTAACGGACATTGTCGACTTGGCGCCGGTCCGGATACTCGCAACTTCTGCGGCCTCTTTTTCGTCACGCGGCAGTCCGTCGCGCCAATTAATGCGCGGGTAAATGGGCTCGTACGGTTCGAAGTCGGGCACGTCCTTGTTCGCAAAGTTTTCGAGCTGCATCGCGGTCCAAATTGCGTCTCGGAGCGCCTTGTCAACGTGGGCACGTATCCGCTTGACTTTCGCCAGGATCGGCATAAATCGCGCCTTGATTGCGCCAGAATCCGTATGAGACGTACCTGTTCCGCCTTTGTCCTCCGCCAACGTCGTACCGAACAACCATTGCGGAGTCTCGCTCATCTGATAGACAAGGCCGAGCAGGATATCGAGCTCCTTAAACGCGCCGTCAAGCTGCGAATTCCAGGTCATGTAGCCCGGAGTCACGTCGTTTTTGTCCAACGGGATATACTTTCCACCCATTCGGACAGAATCGCTCTCGCCCTCGTCAATATCCGGGCCGTATGCGGTCGGGTCCGAGTGTTTCCATAGGATGTAATCGACCTGTACGAGGCGGTCGTTAATCGCGGCCAGCACGCTTTCCAGCTTTTCGATGCCGCTGATCCCTTCCCATCGGTCGTCCACGCTCTTGTACGGTACGTGATGTACGAGTAGTCGGTCAGTTCCCGTAGCAACGATGTCCTGCTCGCGTCCGGTTGCGACTTTCTCACCGATGATGTACGTCTCGATCGGAACGCCCCAATCGTCGTTGACGGCGTTGTCTTCGAGCTTGAATCGTTCGTAGATGATGTATCCCGGAATATGCCGCTCGACAACGAGGTACGGCGTGTAATTGCAGTTAATTCCGGACACCCACCGGATAATTGGCCCGTTCTGCTCCTCGACCAAGTCAATCCACGCAATGTTGATCGCTTTAAACTTCTTCCGCGACCCCTTCGATAGTTCCGGAAACACGATATCTGCCGGCACCGCCTCGATAATCGGCTCAAGCGGCTGCTCAGGCGCCTCTAACCCGAGCGCTTCCGTTTCGCTGACGTCTGCTCGCGTACCGTAATACGTCTTAAGGTACGAGTCGCCGCGGAACCCGCCTCCGATGGAGATTTCGTGTGTTGTCTGCACCAAATCGTTCTCTTCGACGATCGAGTCAAGGCGTTCCTGCTCGCGGCTGTCAGCGCCTTTTCCGCTTTCAAACGTCGGCGGCTCTCCGGTAAGCAAGTCGGCCGGCTTCGTAAGCAAAATGTCCATCAGATTCACCGCAATAAACAGCGTTTGCAGCTGCGGAGCATACGGCGTATTCTGCAGCAACGACGACGCGCGATCGTATATCTCCGGATGACGTCCGTCAAAGATGATCCTTCCGCGTTTATAGCGGGCTAGGCGCGGAATATCACATTCCGGCGGATACTGCTGCCCAGTATCAAATAATTTCGTCAATTAGCGTCCTCCTCTCCGTTATAGTCCGCGTGGTTTATCGCGCAGCTTTCTTGATCCGCGCTTGTTTATCGAAAGCGACATTTCGAGCGCATCTGGCAAATCGTCATGCCAGCGTGTGCCATAACGTTCGAGCTGTTCGAGCAATAACGCATGGTCCGCGTTAAACACGACCATTCCTTTTTCGATATCCGGAATCATCGCCTCAATCCGCAGCTCTTTCCGCGTCCGTTGGTGTACCTCCTTAACGCGCGTATGTGACGGATACCCTTTCGCCTGCAACTCCTGCTTGAGCTTGTGTACGAAGAACTCTTGCGCCATTTGCGCTTCGGCTGCGATTGCGTCCGGCTGATAACGCATGACTTGAGCCACAATTTCCGTCAAAAAAGCGTCGGGATGCACTCGCGCTCCCCACGCTTCAACTACGTAACATTTTCCGGTTGTTTTATGGCGTGCCGTTACGACAATCGCCGAATAGTCCCCGCGCGCTTTACCCATCGCAAAGTCAATGCCCATTGTGATTCGGTATTCGCGGTGTGGAAACTCCATTGCGGAGTAATATTTGAACGTCTCTTTCTTGAATATCTGCGAATCCTCGTCGATCGGATTGTTCATAAACTCCGTGTTAAACGCCTTGGTCCCGTAATTGAGCTTTTCCAACGCGAGAAACTGTATCGGGAAGCGTTGCGGCCACAATACCTCGGCTCCGCGCTCCATCTCTTCGCGGTTAGCTTCGAAAAAACGTAACGCTGCTTCGACGTTTGGCGCTGCGCTCGCTTCTTCGGAGTCCTCAAACGCTGCAAGCTCCTCCGCAGACGGCTCGTACTCTTTGTATACGCGCTCGAACTCCGCCCAAAGGTCGTGGCGCTCAGGTTGCGAAATAATCGCCGGAAACCGGTTTTTTATGAAGTCGCGGCGTTCGTTGAGTACGTAATTGAGCAAAGAATCATGATGAACAATCGTTCCCATGAAGATAATCGCGGTCCTCGTCGGGTCATACGCCGGCATCAAGTCCGCGTTGAGCCAGTCTTTCGCCTTCTGGCGGAGTTCCGGCGTATTGTTTGAGTCTCGCGATTCCAAGTCGTCCAGCAAGATGAGGTCTGGTCGGTAGGAGCCGTTACGGAAACCCCGGATTTGCATTCCGAGCGACGTCGCTTCCATCTTCGCGCCGCTTGTCGTAAGGAACGCGTCTTCTGAGTCCTTTTCGTTCATCACTTTGCGTTCGTAGAGTAGTTCGCCGAAGTCCTCGCGCAGCTTCTGGTTGTGCTTGAGCTGATTCGCGACCCATTTGATAAATTTTTTCGATCCGTTGTTCGTTTCGGATATAATCAGGATCATTTTCCGCTTGCGATACGCGATTTCGTGTACCGGAAAGGCGTTCGAAAGATACGCAGACTTGGCGTGACCCCGCGATGCCGCCCACGCAATACGTGCTGTCTTGTTTCGGTTGGATACCGAATCGAGAATGCGCGACAACTTTCGGTGAAAGTCCGGCGCGTCGTCCATATCTACATCCGGCGTCGGCACGAGATTGTCCGGATTGCCCGGATTCCGCGCCTCCGAGAAGTATTCGTAGAAAAAATACAGCATATCGTCTTCCGCGCGATCGATACGCTTGAGTCGCTTAAGCTCCGCTATATCTGACCGCAAGGCTTCCGTATGGTACGTAGTTGCGCGGCCACTCTCGATTAAGGCTCGCAGCTTTTTGGCGCGTTCGCTGACGAGCTTAATGCGTTCCTGACGCTCAGGCCGCGCAAGCCATTCGCCGTTTACGTACGCCAAAATACCGCCTCCTTATTCGTTTTCTTCGAGCAATGCGTCAAGTTCTGCGATATCTTGCGTCAGGTCATCGTTAGACCGTGATTCCGAGCCGTCCTTCGTCTCGACCGCGATTTGATTCGTAATAAGTCCGTGGCGCTTGAAGTACAAGTCGATGCCTTTAATCGATGGCTGCGCGCCGCTAATCGTCTTCATAAGCTGCCGGTAGACATACGCGCGCTCCGATTCGAGCCACTCATCCGCGATCAGATTGACATAATCGATAAATGCGCGGTTCTGCGTACGCCATCGGTGCAGTGATTGGCGCGATACTCCGACCTCCTCCGCAATCTCGTCGTATCCCTTTCGCTCATCTTCTGGCGCGAACTCACGCTCTACACACATTAGAGCTGCGCGGATTTGGCGGCCTTCTAAGCGGGCCTCAAGCGCTTGTTTACGTTTAGACATTCGTTGCACCTCCTCGTTGAATTTACGTGGATTTAGCGTGTTTAGGCGCGGACCCTAACGGACATACCCAGGATAGGTGAGACGCGCTAATTTGACGGGAAATTTACGTGATATTAACGATGTGCCTCCGCCTATGTTCGTAATCCTGCGCCTGTTCCGCTAAATGTGCGTCGATCGTACCGCTGAATTCGTGTATACCTTCGATGCACAACTCGTTCCATTCGTCTAACAGCTCAAGCGCGACCCGGCGTAGCTCTTCCACATGCAAACACCTCCGTCTGAAAACGGGCCCTTGCGTCGGCCAGCCGGATTGCTTCCGCAGGAGTGTCCGCGTAGTCAAATACCGTAAATCTGCCGAACTTGCCATTCGCATCGGCGCCAACTGACGCTCTGTACTCGTTCCAGTCCGCGTCCCATTGAACGGTGACTCGCGGATACCTGTCGAAGATTTCGTCCAGCATTCGAAGCACCTCCGTTTAGTTGCGGGCGCTGACGCCCTGAGTTCGAAAATTTGTACGTAAGTTTTCGTGACCTGATCCGGCGGCCGGCGTAGGGGGCCTTGGGGGTCTCGGAAATCGCGGGGACTTTAGCGCATTAACGCGTAGACTGTTTCACAAAATCCGCATTTTGCGAAAGTATCCAGCGCAGTTACAACTCGGCGCAAACCCGCGCCACGCCTGCGTTTGTAGTCCGCCCGTACCCGTGTGTCGCCCGTTGTCATGCGCCCTATTTGCACTATTCTGCGGAAATCAACGCGCCAATCGCGCCATTCTACCGCATAACCCCGTGAGTTCTATCGCATGTGTCCGCCAGATGGTCCGTGCAGGTCCGCAGGTAACACGGAGTCGCCTACCCGCACCCGTGCGTAAGCCCCATCGCACCTACTATTACGCCGCCTATCGCAAGTGTTTACGTCAGCCTCCGAATCTCCGTCAATCTACCGCTGAATTAGCGCGTTTAACTCGGACACTAACGTAACTACTAGCGCATGCACAAAAGCGTTAAAACGACGCAAGTCCCACGCTTAGGCATAGCGCAGGACCTCCGTATGTTAATCGATATTTACCGTGATAGTTGCGGGACCGACGATCGTAAACTCTCGCCTATCGCTATACATCTCGACTAAACCTCCGCCGTAATCCGTAACTTTAACACGCTCGTATGGCCCTAGCGTTAACGTACTTACGCCTTCTCTGCGCGCTAATTCCGCTTGTAAATCACGCGTACTTACCGTTGATAAATCCGCCATATTAACGTTCTCCTTCCGGCGTTAAAGCGTAACTCTTAACGGTATATTCCGTTATTTTCCCTACGCCCGAATCAATCGTAATCTCCGTCATATTCCTCGGCTGTTCTCCGTCAATAAACGTCTGATCGCGCCTACCTTCACCGTCATGGCTTACGAATACTAAGTGCGGCATTTCGTCGAATAATAGCGCATATTTACCGTCAATCTCCGTCCATTTAGCCGGAGTAGTAATCGTTTTGAACACGCCCACTACTTACGCCTCCAATCGTCAAATTGATCGATCCACAGCACGATAATTAGCAACGCAGGAACATACGGTATTAGCGCAATTAATCCGAGATTCTTCGTTACCTGTACGAACCCGTTACGCGATTTAATTGCAATCGGAATGTACTGCGATAAGACAACGAGTACTAACGCAATATGAACGCCTAAGATGGCGAATAACACGGTTAACATAGCGCACTCCTTCCGCTCACTTAGCGTTCGCTTTGCGTTATAGACTAGCGCGTCGCTGCGCTCCTTGCTCCGTCGCCTTTCGGCTCCGGGATTAATTGATAACGCGCTATAAATAGATGTACACAAGGACCTGCTCTTGGTCCGCAGTGTCGGGCTGCATTTGCCCGAATGGTATTGTCCCATTATGTCTCGCATACCTTCTCTGCGCGTATGTTTTCGGTATCTAAAGACTAAGAATAAATTTGACCCCCTAAAACGCGCAAACCCTTGCGGCTGTAAGGCGGAGGTCACTTTTTTCGTGTTCGCGTTTTTACCGATAAGAGGCCGATTTTGTTCGCGTTTTTACCGATAAGGAATTACGAAGCCCGTTTTACGAAGTTATTTCGGATGGAGAACATCTCCCGTAACGTTGCGTCGGGCTGTCCGGATTTACGGTAGAACACGAACGGATTGATCTTGTAATAGCGCGAAGTCCCGTAAACTACCTCGGCAAACACGTATTGATCGCCAAAGCGTAAGTTACGCAACTTCGTATACACCGATTTCTCCGTAACGCCCGTTAACCTTGCGATATCCTCTTTCGTAAGAGGCAACGTATTCTCAACGCTGCGCTCGAAAGGATTCGCGCATATCGTATTCGTTTCGAGGTGGACATGCGGCAGAAGCTTATACACGAAGCCGAGGTCCTTAGCGCTGACCTCCGTATATAGCCGCTTAACGCGCGCCACAAACGTTTTGATGACGGCAGTGTTGTCCGTTTTACCCTGGAAGTGGTAGCGCGGATTTAGGCGGTATTTATCGCCATCCTCCTCGATCACGCCGACTCCCGTAGTCTCTCGTAGAAAATGATGCAGCGTAGTCCGGCCGATCTTGAGTGTGCGCATCATGTCTTCGCGACTCATTGCGGTCTTGTCCGGATTTTCAAGGATAGCGTCGTAATTAACGAAGCATTGCAAATAAAGAAGGTACCCGCAGTGTTTGTCGGATACCCTCTCTATGACTTCGTCAATATTGCGCATATTCGTTATCGTAAACTCAGCGCTGCGGCTACGTTGTTGCTTCACGAATGCCTCTCGTTGTGCCGCACTGGTAATACGGTCGCCATCGGCTAAAACCGCTGTTCGTTCGTGTATTTCGCCCGTTTCTGGGTCAATTAGGCGCTTGTATTCGGCCAATTTTATCGTCTCCTTAACGTTGGAATAAACGTAAGGGCGTGCGGAGTGTACCCGCATCGTTCGTTTCCCTGACGGGATTTCTACTTCCTCATAACGTATAGCCGCAAAACAGCGTAAAATACAGGGTCAGAAGAGGAATTTCCGCTGAAAATAGCGAATTATTTACGCAAAGGAGGCGGCAAATTTGCGGAAATTACGCACAGATATCGAATTATTCACGGCCGCGCTCGCCCAGGTCCGCGTTACTGTGCGCGAAAAGGACGGCCAAATTGCGGATTATGGCGGCGTGATCGAGCGGTATAGCACCGATAGCATTAAGATTTGCGGTACATACTACATGCGCGGAGAGTACGATTTTGAGGCGGCAGAGACACGAAAAAGACCGGATTAGCTCCGGTCCTTAGCGCACTACACTCGTATTGTATTCCCGTTCCCGTCTTCCCAACCGTTGACATCTTCGCCAGCGTCGAGTTGGCTAACGATTTCCGCCATATTATCAAGGTCAGGCGGCGTAATTGTAGCAACAACCTCTCCGTCTTTTATGATTTCGAACTCGTGCAAATCTCGGTCGAACTCCTTCTCAACAACCTCGTAACCATCGCGCTCCCAAACTCTCATTTCCGCATCTCCTTCGTCCGGCGCCTTATCACGCCCGCAACTCGTTATTTCGACGTTTACTTCGCGTATCCCTGTCTGCGCGACAATCTTCCGCACATCAACGCGCCTTTTCATCCGCTTTTACCTCGCGCCAGCCTTCTCCAGCCACGCGTATAAAGTTCCGCCCACCCATCCGTTTACCTACCGCAAGTAGCCTTTTGGTCAACTTGAACCCTCCTCAGCCGATCAAGTTTTGTTCTTTCAGGATTTTTCGTGCTACGGCGTACTCAAACTCGCCTGATATAATTTCGCCATCAGAATCTCCACCAATATACTGTAAATAGTCACGTAAGATGAGGAGCTTTTTGGACGATATCTCAACCTCCGCCAAGTAGCACAGCGAGTATGCACGGAACTTGTAAATTACGATGTCATTTTCCTCGGATCGGTCCATAACCTCAACCAACACATCATTCATCCGCAAGTACCTCCTTCCGAGCCGCGTTTAGATTACGTAGCTTCTCGACCTTTTGATCGGACGTATAATCAGCCTGATTTACGATTGACTCGACAATTCCGACAAATGTGGCGTGGATGAGCGCCCGGCGTTGCGTAGGCGCGTCCTCCTCCGTATAGCTCTTGCGTAAGATTGCCGCATAGGTTTCCCGGCTCATTTGCGCGGCACCTCCCGGAAATATTCGTTAACCTGGCGATCTAGTAGCGTGTGGCCGCGTATGATCCAGCGTGGTTCGCCGGAATACACGGCCGGCGTTGTCATGCGTGCAATACCGAAGTCGCCGCGCTGGAATCCGAACTTAGCGTAAGTCTTGACGCAGACCACGCGTTTAGTAGGCGTAGCTGCGTTACCCGTACCGGCGCATCCGAAGCAAATGTATACGTCATTGTAGCGGCCGGACCCGTTGCAGCGTTCGCAGGTTACTTGCGGCGGCTGTTGCGGATGGTTAGCGCCAGGGCTGCGATTGATACCGCCAGACCGGCGAATGCAATGATCGTGATTAACGTTGTCACTTCGATTACCTCCCATTTATATTTAACATGCGCGATTTATTGTGGTATATTTGGGATGAGAAGGCGCTGTATTAGCCGCCCTCTCTCCGGAATCCCTTAACGCTTGCGCCGTTTACGCTTGTTTCGGGTTCCTTTCATCTTGCTCTCTTTCAGCGCTTTGATTAATCCGACGATGGCAGTCGTCAGGTTTGTTATGGCTGTGAGGAGCAAGACCCACTCTAAGACTCGCATGTTGTTCACCTCCTTTATGTATCTATTATACGATATCGTATATACGATGTCAATATGTTTGCGTCATTTTATTCGCTATCGTATAATGATTTTGGGAAGGTGATAACATGAATATTGTAGTAACTCCGCGGCTTGGAGAGATTCTTAAAGAGCGCGGCCTAACACAGACCTGGTTGTCCGAGGTATCAGGAGTACCGCAGGGATCAATATCCAGGTTTGATAAGAATAACCGCCATGAAGATGTGCATATATTTGCAATTGCTCGCGCGCTGAATGTAGCCGTCGACGAGCTTTTTACAATAACGGAGATGAAGATAATAAAATAGCTTGACAGAGTATTTCCACCAACATAAAATAAAGGTAACCTAAATTAAAAAGTTACTGAATGGAGTGGTTACCTTTGAACTTGAAAGAAATGCAAGAACTAATAAATTCATGTGAAGACTCAAAAGCAGAAATTTTAAGTAAAATGAACGATCTCTCTCCTATTTTGGGGTCTGACAGTGCGGGGCAGATTACCCAGCAGTACGCATCATTAAAGGAAGAATACGACCGGTATAGCTACAGAATTGACACAATCAGAGAGATTATGGACAAAACGATCAAGACTGGTCGCCCTTCCTTGGGCATAGGAAAGACAGTTAAAATTACTCTCCCAGAGGAAGAGTGGACTAAGATTAGTCAGATCATTGAAGCTGGGCAAGCTGCATCAGTAGCGGATTATTTCCGCCAACTGCACCAAAACCAATGTCAATAAGAGCTGAAACCACGCCTATACAGCGAATAAGAGCGCCCCGGAATGAGGCGCTTTTTTACGTTTACGCCGCGGTTAGCATTGTAATATCCGCTTCCTCGCGCACAATCTCCGTCTCATTCATCGCGCCCATCTCTTCGGCCCACCGCTTGCCCAGACCGCGACAGTTAACGAATGGTTCCGTAAGCTCTCCGCCAGTTTCGTAGAGGTTATACGGAATGACTGGACCCGGCGCCGTGTCGCGCTTGTACTGTTTGGCCCGCGCCTGATTACGAATTTTAGCGTGCTCATCGACGTGAATAAGCTCTTTAGTACTGCGCTTTCTGCGCTTAGGGACGCGATAATTACGTCCGTCCGCTCCGTATTCTTCCGCAACCTCTAGTGGCACCTCATTCTCACGCCGGCGCTCAAACTGGCGCTCAGATAGGAACGGATACTCTTCGTTACGCGACTTCATGCGGTCCGTATTCGTCAACTCCTCGCGCAATATATAGTCGCTAAGGATGTCAAGCTGCGCAGGGTCCGGCGATACTCCGTGCGCCTCTACGTAAGAGTCGATAAGCGCGCTAACGGCCGCCATTCTCTCCGTACGATCCTCGATATTAAGCCCGATAATTTCCGTCACCTTATCCGCAAATTCCGCTTTATAATTACTCACGCGCATTCCTCCGTTTGGTTAATTTCGATGCCTTGGTGCTGGCGTAAAAACTCCGCTGTTTCTTCCGGATTTAACTGCGCAACCAAATCCTGCGCATCATACTCAACGCAAACCTCGCCGTACTCCCACCGCTTATAAACTGCCGCCAATTTCTCAGCCGCGCGATCAAGCGTTTCGCCCAGCGTTTGTTGCGTAATCCCCATCAGCTCCGCCGCCTTGGCCTGCGTAATGTCTACGCCGTAAACCCACGCAATTGCTTCCGTCTGGCGCTCCGTGAGGCCAGCCGAGTTAATCGCGCTGTGCAAATCGATGAGGATATCGCAAGCGGCGTAGTCGCCCCGAAAGCGTGCGGAACTGATGCGGTGGCGGTCGCGTAATAACGCCTTTACGCCGGCCGCGTCGTTTAGCGAGTATTTGACGGAATAGCTGCGCGAACCTTTTTCAACGTCAATCTTAACGTGACCCATACGTACATCCGCTCCCTTTTAACGTAGAGTGCGCGCAGGCCCGAAGGCCCGCCGCAACTCTACCGTGAATTTTTCGAACACTTACGTTTTCATACGGTTATGCGTACGATACCCAACTCGTTCTCTACGTACTGTTCCTCGCAAAATCCGTCGTGCGTCCGTTCTCCGCTCGCGTAAGTTGTCACGAATGATCCGCGCTCAATCGGTTCGCCGCAATATGCGCAATAACAGGCGATTTTCACACGCTCACCTGGCGGCGGGAACCGGTCAAAGCTCCCGCTCATCGTCCGCGGCCACCTCCCTGTCGTCCCTCCGCTTCTGCAGCGGTGTCCGATCGTCATATTCGCGTCCTTCCAACGCGTCAATCCGTCCATTTACGTAACCGGCCTCGTAGCCTTTGCGCCACTCTTTCGCGATGTTAACGGATGTCATGCGGCATCACTTCCGGTCGAACGAAGTGAGCGGATCACTTCGTCAATCTGCGCGTACAGCTCCGGCAAGCCCGCATCGTTGACCACCGTAAAGTCCGCCGCGTAATCGTCAAGCGCCGTCTCCGTGCCGTGCGTAAGGTCTCGCAAGTCGAAGCGGTCGCCGGACTTAATGGCGCGATCAATGCGGAGGGCTTCCGGTGCTTCAACGCGGATGAGGACGTAGCCGGCGGCTTTGAGTGCGTCATATTCGTTAGGCTGGCGTACGTCTGAAATCACCGCGCGGAAATCGAGACTTGCGTAATATCCGCGCTGAACATCCGAGAGACACCGCTGCACCCAAACGTCCTCGCCGACAACATCACGCATGAACTGGCCGTGAAACTGGTAGCCGATGCGAGGTTTAGGCTCGCGTGGGACCTCCGGATATCGACGGTGAAAATCGTCTTTCAGCGAGTCGCCGAACGCAAATCTTTCGTAGCCGTGTTCCGAAGTGAGATAACGGGCGACTTCGTCCTTACCTGCGCGGAGCTTTCCGATCAGGCCGATGTTAGGAAGACCATTTATTTGTCTGATTTTCCGCATCATCGGCGCGCCCATACAGTGCTTATGCCCGGCGTACGGTCTATCCCCGCCGATGTGGACGTATGTTGAAGAGGGGTCTACTTTTTGACCGCAGTAGTCACACGTATTCATTCCGCAGCCACCTCCGTCCAATTGTCGTCAGCATCCAACGCAATAATCTGCGAAGGAGCTGCGGTTAGTTTCGCGATCGCATAATTCGGAAACTTTTCGTAATGGTAGCGCAGGGCCAACTTAGCTGGACCGCTTGACGTGTACGCCTTGTTATGCGCAATTTCTCCGGTCGATGTATCGATAATTACGTACGTTGTGTACAATTACGCCACCTCCTTCCGCGGCTCTGCGCTGTTTGATTCGCGGGAATCGTCGATTACTTTGCACGCTTTGATATACGTCCATCCTCCGCCTTTGAACGTTAGTCCCTTGTCCGCCATATCGTAACCGTCCGGTTTGACCGCGCTTACCTCCATACCTCTGCGTTCCGCGTATCCGTGCTCATCTACGACATCGCCAACGCGAACTTCCGTCGGATTAGGCGCGCTCAGATACTCCGCCGGCACTTCGAGCCCTAACGCACGTCTCAGCGCAATCGCGCGTCCGATATGCGAGTTGAAGACGTCTCCTGGCGCGCATTTTGCGATGCCTCGCGCCCAAACGGTGTCGTTCGCCGTAACAAGCAGCGCTTTGACCGACCGTTTTGTGACGTTAACCTCGAATCTGACGTAATCCTCCTTAGGGTGCAAGTTGAATACCGCGAGACGATCCGTATCACCGTTAACGGGAACGTTCCTGATGCGGCTGGATTGCAACGTTGTGACATCCGCCTTGGCCCGCTCGACAATCGCATCACGGCGCTGCTGATCCGAGAGGTATGACGGAGCATCGTACGTGGCTGGGCGGCTGAACACGACCTTTCCGCAATTCGGATGAGGCTCACGAATCTCCTGCGCAAGTCTCGCAAGGTCTGCGTTAACCTCCGCGAACGTCATCGGTTTGGGTTCGCCGGATTCCAACGCCGCCAACCGTTGCTCAAGCGCAGTTACTCGCGTAGCCAATTTCGCGATGATTTCGGCCGCTTGGTCGGGCGCGCTTTGATCGGAAAGGGATGGCGCTGGTTTGGCGGATTCTACCGGTTCGAGTACGAGATAGTGTCCGTCAAGTGCGTTCCTACCATTGCGTAGCCCGGCCGCAGGGTACGCCCAATCATCGTTCTCCACAACGAATACATCTCCGATCCTAAACGTCGCTTTTTCTCCCGTAACAATCACGCGCTCTCCCACCGCAGCTTTCCGGTCGACCACGCGAAGGCGCTCTCCGTTGATGCGGAGGATATCGGTCGGTTCGAGGACTACATACGTTTCGTGTACGGTATCGAGGAATCCGTCCTCATCATGCGTTAGCGTTGTATCAATAGAACCATCGCTAAACTGGTTATTTCGCGTACACTTTCCGATGGAACCTACGAGCGCTTTGCGCCCAATACCGTTTACCTGCGTAACCTTGACGAGATCACCTACGCGCGCCTTCCGTTTAACCTCGCGATATTCACGCATGTTTCCGCCCAGGCTTTCGTCTTTCAATACGGTAATGTTTGCGTTCATATAATCCGCTCCTCTTATCGTTTAGTTTTCGATTTTAACGCGCACTTTCTGGCGGCCGAACTGGCGCGCCTCTTTCTCACTCGCGACCAATACGTCAAGTTTGCGGCCTTTGATTGCGCCACCTTTGTCGGCGGCAACCCCTTCGATCTCCTCACCGCCAGCCGTCCTTATGGTTATCCGCGTGCCAAGCGGAATAACTTTCGGATCGACTGCGATCACGGTGCGCCCCTTATGCGTTGTTGTGCGGCTGACGTCGAGGCCGGTCGCGGTGATTCCCGTGCAGCCTTCCGAACAGAATGCGGTATACGCGGTCGCCTCGTACGTGCGCCATTCGTCCGTCTGCGCCTTTACTTCCGCTGTTTTCGCAGATTTGCCTATTACCTGCGAAGGCTTGGCGGTAGCTTGCGGCGGTTCGTTGACTGCGTACATTGCTGCGACATATGCGACGATGATTAGCGTAGTTATTCGCGAGGTTCCGCACCGCCTTCCGGATTGAAATGCGCGTCAATCTTAGCGATAAGGGCTGCGCGTGCTTCGGCTGGCGTGATTTTAGTTAGCGCGGATGGCGAGAACCATTCGTAATCATCAACCACGATGCCTTCGCCGCGAATCGGGTAGTTCGCGTCATTATCGATCCGCGTGACCTTTACGATATCCCCTTCGCTGAACTCGTCGACGGACGTTGTATCCGTAACCCGCGCATAATCTCCGACTTTCAGGCGTGACTCTTCGGCAAGCTGCGCCTCGATTTGCGCGATCTCAGCCGTGAGCGTTGCGAGTTGGTCGCGTTTGGTTGCGAGAAGAGCTTCGGTCGAAACAACTTTGCGATACAACGTAAACCCAGCGCTCCCAACGAAGGTAAAATCGCCATCCGAATCGTAAACGCCTACGTCTCCGTCATGATCCTTGACTACGGGATGGAAAGTGCCACGCGGCATCCAGCGATTATCTAGAATACTTTGCGCGATGTCGCCAACCTGCGCGGCAGTACTCTCATGCTGCGTTTCGTAGTACTCACCGTTGTATTCGATGAAACCTTCGCCTACGTTTTTAATTCCGTGTAATTTCGCCATCTAATCCGCTCCTTTAGTGTTAATTTTCGTTGTTATATGTCGTAATCGTACGAACTAACCTCGCGAATCTCTTCGATCAATAACGTGCGTTCCCGCGAATTGACTCCGGCATACTCCGCCATGATCTCGCCAGTCAGCACGTCGTCAGGCGTCTTGGCCGCGATGATAACGCCAGTGACTTCGCCGGACCGCGCCATGTCTGCGTATCGTTCGAGTAGCGCGATGACGGCGGCTTGTGCGATTGATTCCGGAGTTGGGCGCGGTACGAACGGGAGGACTTCGGCGAGTTGGTGTGGCTCTTGCGTTGGGCTGTCGCTCATTCTGCGTCCTCCTTCGCGTACAGTTCATCAAGCTTTCTGCGCAGTTCTACGATCAAGCCCTCCGCCTGATTAACGGACAGACCGATGTGTTCGTCATATATCGGATCACCTTCGACCCAAATAGCACAGGCGTCATCGTCATTTCTCACGTTATCGAACGTTGTGTCTACGTCAACAAAATTCCACTTAACCTTAACGTCGCTCATTTACGCGTCCTCCTTTTTCGTAAGCAACTCGCCAATCGATACGGGAAACCGCGCTTCAATCAGCGTGAGCACCGCCTTGGCATACGCCTGTATTTCGGCCTGCGCATCATGTTCGAGCCGCTGCGCCAGGAAATGCGCGACACTCTGCAGGCTTGCGGTCCAATACCAGCGCACATACATTCCGTAGGCCGGCAGGAATAGGCGCGCTTGCTCTGCGCAGATACCATTCGCGAGTGCCCATTCGTAATGATCAAGACCGCGCTCAATCGTCTGCGATAGGCGGTACATCGCTTCCTCTCCGATCGCCCAACGGACTACTTCTCCGCTACCTTGCTTCGAGTTCTCCGGAGCACTGCGCCACTCGTCCGGAGTAGGCTCGTAGAATGCCGGTTCCTCCGTAATATATCGGCGGCTGCTTTCGTTCCATGCGTCTAAAGAATCTCCCGTTCCCTCTTGATGCGCGGAACCTACGATGTATTTCCACCACTGCCGCGCTACCATTAACGGCGCGTAAACTTCGAACTGCGCGATCGCATGGCGGAATGGACTCGTATGATTTTCGCGCGCCAGGAACTTAATGAGGCGTATGTCGCGTTCCGTGAGCTCGTGCGATTCCTTTGCGTATGAGACGCGGGCGGCATTAACCGGGGTCAAGTCCGTGCCCATTGCGTCGACTAGGCGGACGTAACCGTTGTCGAGTACGTTGATTTTATCGTTCAATTAGCGTCATCTCCTTTACGTTCGATTTTAACTTTCGCCTTAATTCCTCCGAACACGACGAGCGGCAGCCAAAGTAGCGCAATTATTAACAGAAACACGCGTTGCATCTGCGGCGACCTTTCGAGTTCCCGGGCACCTTCCATGTCCAGATCGATAACGCCGAACTTTGCGAAGGCAATCGCGACCAACATGCCTATCGCGAGATAAACGCTGATTACGAGCATTGCGTCAACTCCTTATCGTATAATCGTCCGGATCAACACGCCGACCCAAAACGTTGTACAGTATGCGATGATGATTGCGTAGGTAATGCGTTTGATCAAATTGCGGTCACTCCTTATTGCGCGTTACCAATTCGTTATATTCCTCGATCCATTCGAGCGGTATCGGACGATCCGCGCAAATGAACCGGTTGATTGCCGCGTTGATTTCGTCGATGCGGTGGCATTCGTGAATAAAGCGCGGCTTAATGCCGAGCGGTGGTTTAGGTGCTAGTTTCATTCCGAAGTCACCCCGCTGTGCCCGAAGCCGCCGTCTCCACGCTCCGTATCGTCAAGCTCCGCGACCTCTTCGAAGGATGCGCGGGATACTGCGGCGAGTACTCCTTGGCAAATACGGTCACCTTTGCGGATGATGTACGTACCTTCCGGAAGAAATCCGCGAACAGGCGAAGTTGTCGGGCTACCTTCGATATCTAACGCGTATCCTGCGGCCGCGTCCCACACTGGCGCAATGTTATCGATAAGCACCGCAACCTCTCCGCGATAATCACCGTCGACCGTACCCGGCGAATTGGCTACGCGTAATTTCGTCTTCAATGTAACGCCTGATCGTGGCCGGATTTGAATTTCGTAGCCCGGCGGAATCTGTACCGCGAATCCTAGCGGGACCTTTGCCGTCTCGCCTGGCGCGATAATCACGTCTTCCACCGCGACCAGATCGAAGCCGGCGGCCATTTCCGTTGCGTACTGCGGAATCTTAGCGTCCGGATGCAGGCGCTTGAATTTTACGTTAATTGCGTTCATTCCGCGCCCTCCGTTTCTTCCATCATTTCACACGCGTAGCTATACCCAGCCCAGTTGTCTACGCCAGCCGCTTCAAGCGCGCCGAGAAATTCGCTATCCGCAACCAAACGCTCATACTCCGACTTTGCGATAGTTACCGTTTCTTCCATGCGATCACTCCTTCGTTAAATTAAGTTTCACATGAGCGCCCACACTACGACCAGCCCCGCAACCACTAACGCAATCGCCGCCCAATCACGCGCAGCCTGTTCGCGTTCGATGCGTTTGGCTGGCGTAGTCTTCACGGAATAGCCGGTCGGCGTGCGTTCGAATTTATACGCCATTACGTGCGGCCACCTCCGACTCTAACTCCGCCACAGTATCGAAGAACATTGCCGCAAGGGATGCGCGTTTTGCCTTGTCAGTCCGGTCTAGTCGCGCCAAGAATAACTCGGACAGCATTACGCTGCTTTCTGGCGTGAGCAAATCGTTGATGTCCCCGCCCAATTCGTTCTCGTACGTTCGCGTTATCATCTGCAAAAGCATCAGCTTTCGCCTAATCTTTTCGTCCATGTTAACGTCTCCTTTTGCACTCACCACGCGAGCTCATCGGCATGTTGCGCCAGCTCACCGCGGAAGTTACGTGTCAATTCGCATACACTTGCGTAAGGCTGTCTGCGAAAGTGTTCGATGTACGGCGCGAATCCGGACTTGCTCTCGTCAGGCAGATCGCACTGTAACGTGTGTCCGATGACGATAACGGTACAATCGTCGTGGATTCGCGTTAGCAGCTTCTTCAACTCGCCACGCGTCATATTTTGCGCCTCATCGAGTATCACCGTTTTCCCTTTGATGTTGATCCCACGGGCGAATACGTGTGACATCGGATATACCCAATGTTCCATCCGTTTAGCTGACGCGAAGTTCTCCGGATTGTATATCGCCTTTTCCGGATTCTCGCCGATCTCGGCCAGCGCATCGGTCAGTGGAGTGATATATGCGGCTTCCTTTTCGCGTTGCGTTCCCGGCCGGAATCCCATGCGACCTTCTTCGACGGGCGAGAATACGTATATTAGCGGCTTGCCGATCAACTTTGCGGCGGCCACGGCGAGCGTCGTTTTGCCGGTACTGGACCGCGCATTAACGAACGTGATGCGATTATCGAAAATGCTATCGACATACTTGCGCTGCTCAGGCGTCAGCTTGTCGGCGAATCCGAAGAACATCGTATCTTTGGGTAGCGGCATGGCTTGCGTCCTCCTTAGCGTTATTCTACTTCGATGTATACTCGCGTCTTGTCATCGTTGTGGTCTACGGTAATCAGGTCGCACATCCAACCGTCTTCAAAGTCGTACAGAACAACGTCCGCATCTTGTGGGTACTCCGATAACTTAGCGATTAACTCCGCTACTTTCATTCGCTCACCTCCCGTTCCTCGATTACGTATATCTCGCCGCGCTGTTCGATAACTTCGTACTTAGCCGCGTCGAGAACGTGGCCTTGGCGCACGGTGACTTCGTGGCGGACCGGCGCTTCCATCGATACGAGTGTCGCGCTCATTATCACGCACGCTAACGTTACCAATACGCCAAGTACTACGAGGATTGGCTCATCCGCGGCGACCGCTTCGCAAATCAGGTAAACCCCGTAGAATACGAAGCAGCCGAAGATTATGCCGAGTATAACCGCAGCCAGTTCCGGACCGCCGCCATACGTATTCAGCACGTCCATTTACGCGCCCACCTCCTCGATAATGACGCGGCCGTCAACTTCGCGCAGTTGAATATCCGTTGTTAAACGCTGTCCTTGCGGCCGCCATACGAGTATTTCCGCATCGTCCGGAAGCGGCGACCGTTGGAGCTGCGCGATAAGTTCCGCTTTGGTCACGCGGCCTCACCGCCTTCCTGCGTGTAGTCAGCGTCAGTGTCGTCAAGGACGCGGGTCCCGACTAGTGCGCGAAATGTAGATAATTCCAACGTACCATCGTCGTAATTATAGACACCGCCTCGGGCGCTATGGACTAGCGTGACATTTCCGAGGTGGGTATTACTGTTTACGAGCATCCCGGTGACGGGCTCCGTAGGCTTTGGCGCATTCACGAACGCATCCGTCAGCGTCAGGCCGAGCGCACGTTCAGCCGCGATTGCCCTGCCGATGTCCGCGTTGAATACGTCGTCGGGCGCGCACTTTGCGATGCCTACTGCGTCGGGCTTCTTACCGCTCGGCATGATTCCGGTTCGAACTAGCGCGGTTACTGTCCGTTTATCCCGGTTAACGTGAAACTCTACGCGATAGAATCGGTCATGGAACGGTGTTCCTTCCGCAAGTCTTCCATGCAGCGCCCCGCCGATCCGCGCCAACTCCGCAACCCTTTCGCGAGCCATTTCGATAACCTTGGCGCGTGTTAATGCTGGCGCGGGTTCCGGCTCGCTTACGGTGGGCTCAACGCACCCGTCCGGATCGAGTCCGTCGAGGTAGCTACGCACGGCCGACGCATTGTCGCGGATGAATTGCGCGAACAGGTCCGGGAGTGATGGCGTAGACGTTGCGATCGGTTCGAGGACTACGTATTCTACCGAAACAATCCTACGAGGTATTCCGGTTGCTTTAACCGTACCTGGGTAAACGCCTGCGTCATCGTCATCTACAATAAGCTCGTCGCCATTAGCGTAAAACCCTCGGGACATTATCGCGTCTACGATTCGAATACGTTCACCTTTAAGGGCAGGGCGTTTGACTTCGCGGTACTGTGTAGCGGCGTTAGACGGTTGAGTTGCGTTTGACATCGTATCATCTCCGTTTCGTTTTCGTTGTGGTGTTGCGGCCTTACACTCTATATAAGGACACGAATTCACGGAGTTGGGACATCGTTACGAAAATAAAATAAAGAAAAAACGGAGAAGCCCGAAGGCCCTCCGTTATACTGCGAAATCCGCGTCTGTAAGCGGCACGATATTAACCGCCTTTTGGTATCCGTTCCCCTTCTTCGAAAAGAAATCGTGTATCTTCGTTTGCGTATTAATCCCGTTGAGCACGATCGGATTGATCTCCTCGTCCGGAAAATGCGTAGGCCTTCCGAGATTCATGAGCGCGCGGTTAAAGTTATAGCGCAAGAAGCGCAGCACGTCTTCCTCCAGTCCGATCGGCGCGTACAAATCAACGGTGTATCCCGCCTCGTTATCGTAGAGCCTACGCAACAATGTCGCTACCTCACGGTCGAGTTCCGCCTGAGTCTCTACCGGCAGCTCCGCATATACTTCGCGCGCCAACGTTCCGATATACTGACCGTGCACCGCTTCATCGCGCATAATCAAATCGATAATCTCGCCGCTGGCCGTCATCTTGCCGCGCCCTGCGAGTAATAGCGGATAGTAGAACCCGGAGTAGAACAGCGCGGACTCAAGGAACACCGACGCAACCATCGCCATGTACAAGCGCTCAGGAGACGTAATTGACCGGTAATGTCCGCTAATGATTTCGCCTTTGCGTCGCAAGAACGGATTGGACGCCGTCCATTCGAATACGCGGTCGGATTCTTCCGTTGACACTAACGTCGCGAAGATTGCGCTATAAGACTTCGCGTGAATATGCTCCATCATGCCCATGAACGATAGGACCGCCTTCTTTTGCGTGGACTCTACGTGCTGCATAATAAGCGGCATCCCTTCGGAACCCTGCTCCGTATCCAGGAACGTAAGGCCGCCGAGCACCTTCTTATAAACGTCACGCTCCGTATCGCTAAGTGCCAGCCACGACATCTTATCGTCATCGAGCGGGATTTCGTGTTCGCGCCAAATCTGCATAAAGTTCTGATCGAGAAAGTCCTCGGAGTACTCGTCATCTGGGCGGTTCCAATTCACAGCGCGGATAATGTTCGTCATATATTCGTCTCCCTTCGATTTAACGGCTTAGACAGCGCAGCTTGTGCATTCGGCTACGGACAGCAGTTTATTGCGCGTATAGTACAACGATTTTAGTCCGAGTTTGTGCGCGTACAGGTAAAGACGGACAAGCTCGTTTGTCGGCGTTTTCGAATCAACGTAAAGGATCGTCGATATCCCCTGGTCAACGTGGCGCTGAATCGCCGCAACCATTTCGATGATCCGATGTTGGTCCATGTTGAACGCGCTGGTATACGAAATCATGTTATCGCGCGCCAGGAACGGCGCAGGATAATACGTCGTAGAGTTGCCATACGTGCGCGTCTCCATCACGTCAGAAATCGGCATGACCGAGCTTGTCGCGTTCTGGACGTAGCTGATCGATTGGGTCGGCGCGATTGCGAGTCGGTACGCGTGCCACATTCCGTATTGCTTGACGTCGGCGGCCAGACGCTCCCATTCGTCAGGTCCCGGAAGTTCGATGCCTGCGCTGGCGAACAAGTCCGCAACCTTTTCGAATTTCGGGCGGAAGTCGTTTTCGATGTATTGCGTAAAGTACGATCCATCCGCGTAATCCGAACGGTCGAACCCGTAGAATGTACCGGCGCGCTCCCTAGCGATTTGCATCGAGCGTTCGATCGAGTAATAGTTGACCGCGGCGAAGAAAGCGTCGGCAAACTCGCGGCCAATTTCGGACTGGTACGATATGCGGTTCTTGACGAGATATCCGTGCAAATTCATCGCGCCGAGTCCGACCGAGTGCATCAAATCGTTAGCCTTACGCACGCCAGGCGCATTCTCAATCGCAGTCATATCGGATACAGCGGTCAGCGAGTCCATTGCGGAATGAACAGCGCGGCGAAGGTCTCTGGATGCCATCGCGGTTACGATGTTGAGTGACACGAGATTGCATGAGATATCGAGGCCGATTTCGTCAGGCTGTCCGTAATCGTTGATGATATTAGTTTCCATCAACTGGAAAATCTCCGTACATAGATTTGACATCTTCACCTGACCTACGTTCCGGAGCGCATGCCCAGCGTTCGCGTTATCCTTGAACATAAGATACGGATACCCGGATTCAAGTTGCGTTGTGGCAATCTTCGTCAACATCTCACGCGCATTCAACTCGCGTTTCTTAACGGCCGGATTCGCAACCAATTCGTCGTACATTGCGCTGATATCCATATCGTCAAGGTGCGTACCGTACGCTTTAAAAACGGTGTAAGGCGCGAATACATAATATGGCGCGTTGGATTCCGCAAGCTCAATAAACTTGGACGGCACGATAAGTCCAATCGACAACGTTTTAAGGCGTGACCGTTCATCCGCGTTAATCTTCTTCGCGTCAAGCAGCTCCATTACGTCCCATCCGAAGATGTTGTAATAAACCGCACCGCTACCTTTCCGTTGGCCCATCTGATCCGCGTATGAGAACGCCATTTCGAGCTGTTTGGCGACCGGAAGGATACCCTTTGCTACGCCTTCCTCTTCCTTAATCGCTTCACCACGTCCGCGCAGTTTCGAAAGGTTAAGCGCAACGCCGCCGCCAATCTTCGAAAGCTGCATCGCAGTCGTATGCGCATGGCCGATCGCGTTAAGACTGTCGTCAACCTCCGTTAAGAAACACGATACCATCTCGCCGCGGCGCGCCTTGCCCGCGTTAAGAAACGTCGGGGTCGCCGGCTGCACTCCGTTAAGGTATCCCCATAACAGCTCGCGCGCCATATCGTAGTTGCCTTGCGCCAGATATAGCGCGATGATTGCGTAACGTTCCTCCGGTGATTCTAAATACGTTTTCTTATCCCGAGTTTTCAGCGCGTAGTCCGTATAGTATTTGAACGCGGCCATATACGATGCGAAACGTAAGCCTGCGCTCTCGGCTTGGCGATGAATTTCCGTAATCTGCTCCGGTGTGTACTGCGTCAGGACTTCCGGATAATAATACCCGTTGTCAACCATATATTGAACGCGCGCCATTACGGAGTCGAACCGCATCTTATTGTCGCGAATGAAGCGCATAAACTCGTCGACGGCTTCCGTATCCTTTTCGAGTTGATAAAATCCGTCCTTCATTACGGTAATTTCGTTGTTAAGTTCGATGTATTTATACGTTTGCGACAAGCGCGCTCACTCCTTCGGTGAATTTTTGTATGTCGGTCGGCGTGCCCGCCAATTCGAACTTGCACACGATCGGCACTCCGTATTCTTTCGATATCTGATCCGCGGCCGCTGCGTAGGACGTCCCGAAATTTCGGTTACCTGACGCAGCCACACCGCGCATGTATTCGTTGTTACTTACGATAAACTGGCGAACCTTACGCGGAACCTCCCCGATCTTATCCGTATATGTGACGAGGACGAACGGCTCAGTCACACGCAGGCCCTCCGTCAGCTTAACGATTCGGTACGGAAGCCGCCGCGCAAATAGGCCGACGTTGCCCGTCCGTGACGCGTATACGACTAGCACTCACGCTCGCTCCTTTCGTTAGCCGCCCGGACTTCGGCAAGCTTCCGCTCGTACTTCTCCGCCAGCCCTCGAAATATCGCGACTGACCGTTCGAGATTGGCGATCTCTATGCGTTGATACTCGCGGTAACGGGCGGTGAGTGTGCGTGTCATGCGGCGGCCACCTCCGTATCGATTAAGTTTTCGCGTATCAAGTACGCCAGAATTACCGCGCATGCATCGCTGTCATCGTAGCCGGCCGCAAACTTGTAATCCGGACCAAGCCGCAATATTCTCCGCACGGCCTCCGCCACTTGCGGTTTCTCAGCGCGTCCATTTCCGGTTACGAGTTTCTTGACGGTCGATGGCGTAAGGTTCTCGGCCACCTCGTATCCTAGGCGCGAAAGTGCGCGGTCCACCGCCGACCATGCTCCGTGGACCTTATCGTTTTGGTCGTAGTTGCGCGCTGGCGGCCACACCTCGCGGATAATCGCGCCATCCGGCTTATGCTCGCGGAAGAACAATAGCGCGTGTGCCTCGATAACCTCGTAACGCAAGGGCCGCGCCTCGCCTGCGTCAGTCTTAACGATGGATGTCGCGACTAGCGTAGGGACGCGATTTCTCACGTCCATGATCGCGAAGCCTGGCGATGTCAGCGATAAGTCGAGTCCGGCGTAACGTTTAGTCTGCGCTCTTGGCTTCGCTATTGTTATCGCCTCCTCCCGATAAGTAGCCTTGAACGAATCCGAGTACGACTAGCGCTCCGAAGATGATCCGGAACAGGATCGAATAATCTCCGCCGGTGAATACGGACACCGCGATCATCAAGCCCATCCACACGGCGACATACGCGCCTACCGTGAAGATTCCGTTAAGTATGCGTTTGAATACGTTCATTTACGCCGCCCTCCTTTGCGTTAAACCATCAAGCACCGCAGTCAGCTCGTCAACGAAGCGCCCTTCTCCGTCGTAACCCTGTCCGAGCCGTCCCTTTTCGATACGGTGCCGCAAGACCTCTACGTTTGTCTCTTCCGGAGCCCATTGATCTTCAAGCCCGTAGCACGAACAATGCCCGCCGTTGACTTCGTAGAGCTTTTCGTCTTTCTTATCGCGGTAGAGTACGAACGCTGTTCCTTCGTACCAAATGTACGTATAGCTCGCGAGCAGAATCTCGATGCCTTCCGGTTCCTGGATGCCGAAGTCCCGATAAACCTTTTCTGCGCGATCCCAATCGTTAAGATAAATTCCGCTCATAATTACGCAGCCCCCTTCGCATTTTCTTCCGCCCTAATCCGCTCAATCTCCGCAAGCGCCTCCGCAGGTCCGCGCTTCTTCCAGTCCGGTAACCCCGACCGCTGAATCGCCGCCACTTTCCGTCTGAGCGCGTCCATCTCGTCGCCGGTGAGTGATAGCGCAATCGTCCGCTTATAATCGTTGAATGTCCATTTGTCGAGATCAGTCAACGGCGGCACACCGCTTTCTACCGCGTCAAGGATCGTCGTGAAGTAGTCAAGAACTTCTTCGCGCATCTCATCCGTAAAGTACACGCCGAACGCCATGATATCCGGATTCTTCTCGTAATCTTCCGCGCTGATCGACCACTCCTTCCGCGCGCCGTTAACGTAGAGGATTACGTAATAATCCACGTCGTACATAATCGAGTAGCATACGCATTGCTTAACGTGCTTTTCTTCCGGGCCGTTGCGCATGGAGTACGGGGACGTCTTCGCATACGTCGTTTGCTTCGATTTAACTTCGAGTCCGACGCGTAGGACTTCGCCATCCTCGGAGACATATCGCATGATGCCGTCGCCAGTTCCGTATAGCGCGAACGTCTTTCCGTTATGCGTTACGACGTGGCTTCGCTTGGCGAAATCCTCGAACATCGGCTCGCCGTGATCGTTGCGCTCGAAGGTGAATCGCGGCCGCCTTCCGTATGCCTTTTCGTAATGGCGTTCCGCGAATAATAGATCACGCTGAATCACGTCCCCAATAGCGGTCCCGATGCGTGTTTGGCGGCCCTGGTTCGGTTGGACTACGCGCGATTCCTTTTTGGTGCCGCGAGTCTTTTCGTATAGTGCGCGCGGGTCTGCGTCTGCTGCCGACGGAGAGAAGTACGGCATATTACGCGGCGGCCATAACTTTCGCTCACGGTCCGTCAAAATGTCCGCATACCAACGATGGATTTGCGCGTCGAGCGGATCGTCGTACTCTTCTGGCGCAGAATGCCATTCGTTCAGGAACACCGTAAATTCTTGCGCGATTTGATTAGCGAGTTGTTGAGTCAATTAATCGCCCTCCTAGCGTAATTTCGATTCGTCAAACGGTTCGTACGTAATGATCGCACTGCAGTTCTGCATCTTCCCGTTCTTAAAGTATTTGCGCCACAAGTCCCCTGATTCTTCCCCTTCACCTGTTAGTTCGAAAAGAACATCAGGGAATCTCTTTGAGAAAGCGCGCATATCTTCTTCGTGCTCATACCATTTGCAGGAATCAGACTGCTCGCCAACTGCGAATGCCAGGTTCTCGTCATCCTCAATCGCGGATTTAATCTCGGCAGACTTCGGAGTAAATGAAAGCTTGTAGTCAGTGTAATATCCCATTTACGCGCTCCTTCCGTAAACGTATTCGATTCTAACGACTTCCTTCGGGACCACTTCGAAAATGTAGACGGATAAATAACTCCCATCCTGCATTTCCGTCGCGGGAACGTCGCGACCTATGGAGAAATACGCAGTCTTGCCGTCATCTTGCGTAATTTTGTATACGTCTGTTACGTAATTCGTCCAGCGTCCGCCTTCTTCGAACGTCCCGTGTACATGTTCCACGCGATATCCTTTCGGTTTATACGCGTCAATGATGGAATCTACGTTTTCGTGCGTCTCGTCTCCGGACATGCCTTCATAATCATCTCCGATCAATTCGCGCAGCTTCTCAATAACGTTCTCCATTTACGCAGCCTCCCCGTATTTATTCGCAAACTCCGGCAACGGCCGGCAATTCTCGTAATCCCATTCGTCAATTCCGTACTCCATCATCCAACGCGGCTCGATCACAATATCGGTGACCAGCGGAACGGATAACGAAACGGTCTTCGTCATCACGTCGTCGATAAGCGCGATAGACTCTCGCGTTAAGTCCTCGTTCGGTACGGAGTTCTTAATCTCATCGTGAATCGACGCGTTAAACTCCCAGCCACGTTCCCGACATAGCTGCGCGTTTCTTATTCCGTTCATCTTGAGGATGTCCGCGCCAGTCCCTTGAATGACCGCGTTAAATGCCGCGCGCTCCCAGTAGCCTACAAGTCCGCGTTCCTCCGATAGTACGTCGATTTCGTCTTGGATGCGGTCGAGTTTCGCCAGGTCAGCCGCAGTTGGATTCGCCTTATTACGTAGTGCCTTACGCTCGGTAAATAGTCGGATGCGGCGTTGCTCGTTCTTGGCTTGCGCGGCCGCTACTCGCTTATAGTCCGGAAAGCGTCTCTTCCGTCCGTACAGCGTTTCGACGTAACCGTGAGTCCGCATAAACTCGCGGATGTCGGCGACCATCGTCTTAAACGACGGGAACGTTCGGTCGAAGTTTTCGAAGAACATCGCGGCAACATCGTCCGTTACGCCCATTTTCTTCGCGAAGGATGCCGGCGACTGGTCGTACGATACCGCAAGCTGGCCGGTCTTCATCATGGCGCGCGGCTTGAACTTGCCGGTCGGATCGTACGCCTTGTCGACGCAATACTCTTCCGCCAAGTCAAACGTCATCATCGCCATCGTTGTATAGAGGTCAACGCCGTCAACGAAGATTTGGCGCATAGAGTTATCGCCATATCGCGTATACATGATGTGCGCCATTATTCGCGGCTCAATCTGTCCGAGGTCAGCGCCGACAAACGTGTAACCTTCGCGTGGTACGAATTGATTACGTACGCGGCTGCCTTCGCCTTTGGATGGCAAATTTTGGGCATTTAATCCCCGTTTAACCTTGCGATTATCGGAGATGAGTTTCCGTACGATTGCGTGGTAATTTGCGTCAGTTATTATTAGTCCGGAAATACTACCGCCTCCTTGCGTCCGTCTTTGTAATAGACGTAGGCTTGCTTGCGGAAGAAGCCTGCGGTCAGCTCGGTCACTGGTGTGCCATAAATCGACGGGAGTTCCGTACCATCGGAATCATTCCACTGTTCGTACCAGCGATCTCCGCAGCATGAGCAGTCCGTTCCGTCATCGCATCCGTTAAAGTAGATTCCAACTTCCTCGGCTTTCGTATTAGCGTCTTTAGCGGAATCCGCCTCAACGATCACATACTCGCACACGTGGTCATCTCTCTTAAAAGAACCACCGGAATTGTTTTGCGAAAATGTATAGAACATCGTCATTCCTCCGTTTCAAATTCGCGTAATATATCGATCGGTCTTCCGCTATAACTCGCCGAGCTGTACCGCCCTGTTGCAGTCCCGCCCGCCTTGAACTCGGAATGCACGCGCCCGTCTATTTCGATTGTCGACGTTTTCCCCGCGCTTCCGATAAGCGGTTGAATATACGTTGTTAGCAGCTTCTCGTATGCAGCAACGGTTGCCAGCGGCTTGAGCGCTTCTTCCTCTTCGTAATACGCCTCCATGACGTCGGCCGCCGTACTACGCGTTTTGCCGCGCTTAAACTGGCCCGTACGGTCGCGTATCCCGAGATGGTCGTATATCAAGTACGCAAGGTGATTCCCGTTTGTAATCGAAAATTCCGTTACGTTAAGGGGCGCATGCTCCTCGTCGGCCGGCGCTAAATTCTCCGCCTTCAACTGCGCAAGTCTCTCGACAGCATTCGTATACTTCTTGAGGTGCGTTTTGCCGGCGGCCTCGCACTCCGCAATGATAGCGCGCTGTTTCTCCTGAGCCTCAGCATTACGTTCGATCCTCTTCGTCTGCGCCTTGATCCAGTCGTCGATTTTCTTCGCGTTAATCGTTCGGTCCATCTTGCGGACAAACGCGTCGTCAATTTTGTACGCTTCGAATACGTCGGCACGCGCCTTCTCTAACAGCGGCTCGAACTCCGCCTCAAGTTGCGCCAATCCGTCGAGGTCAACGCAGAAGCCGGAACGCGCAAGAAACACGTCTGTTTCCGGAAGCTTCGAGTCAATCTGCGCGTAACATTCGAGAAGCTTGCCGGGCTTCTCTGCGGATGCAGCCTGCGCCATTTGTTCGAATTGCCATTCCGTTAAGCGCCAACCGTACAGAACGTCCTTGATCGCGTAGATTCCGACAAGCTCGACACTAAACGGAGCCGGCGAACGATTCCCGAACATGTCCTCGAATGTGAACACCGGCCCGTCGATGCCGAAGAAGCGTCCATATTTCGCAATTAACGGCTTGAGACCGAATGACTCTTCGTGCTCATTTAGCGAGTTCATCGCATCGAGCGAATCCCATACGCATCCGCGGATTTCGTAACCGTCCTTAATCGCAACGTGTAAGTCATAGCGCGCCGATCCCATATGGAACGATTTGCCGTGCGCCGGTTGCGTAAGATACGGAGAGATTGCCGCAAGCACTTTCGAACGTGTTAGTTGGCGGTCGGTCGATTTATGCGCGCTCATATCGTCCAGGAATTCGAATCCAGGCTCGCCGCGCATATCGACGTGACCATACGGAAGGTAATATCCTTCGTCTAGCAACGGCAACCACACGCTGTATCCGATCGACACGTCAATGTATGTGTCAACTCCGGTTCCCTCGAAGTCATTCGCGGTTAGCGATTTTACGCCAAGTATCGCCCATCGGTCCGGCCACTCTCGCATTTGGCGGCGGCACTCTTCACGCAGTCTCTCGACGAACGCGGGAAGCTCCGCATCATCCGTTACGATATGGAAGTTCACGGGCTTACTACGCAGCGTCTCCGCAACCCTTTCCGCACGCTCATCCGCTTGCCGTCGTTTCTGCAGGCGTTCAGCCGCGCTAATTACGTCCTCTTTCGTAACGGTTCCGCCAACCGTCCGCAACCTCCCCGGATGATTGCCTACTTCACCCGGAGATTCTGCGTAAACGGCGCGGAGTTGTTCGATGCTGGCGCGCTGCTTATCGGTTAGCGACATGCGTAATATGCGGTCAATCGCTTCAAGGTCCGTCTCTTGCGCAGCCTTCTTCCGCTTGGTTGCGTCGGCCACCCGCTCGACTGCGCCATCATCCGCAGGCGGCCGCAAGTTTAGCGTAAGTTTCGGTAATATACGCGCTCACTCCTTTCGTGTATTTGCGCGGATGGCGGTTATGCGGCGTCCACCTCCTCCGGCCGGTCGAAGCGCTGCTCTACCGGTACGATTAGTGCACTAACACTTACCGCCCATCCAATATCGGTCACCTTCACGGAGCCTTCCGAGTTTGAGTCGAATTTAACCGTAACAAGATCGCCGGACTTTAGTGGAGCACCGCACGGGTGTTTGACCTCAACGATATCTCCACGCTTAAACTCGTTCACCTTGCGTCCGATCGCGGCCCATTTCGCTTCCTCACGTCGTCTCGCTTCCTCCTCCGCTACTTCCTCCGCAGTGAGCTTCGTCAATTCGGACGGGTCAGCCATCCACGCGTCATGTGTCGGGAAATCTACGAAGATCCTATCCCCGCCAGTTCGCGTCACTTTACCGATATCTCCGTTACTGACACAGCCGTAACCAAAGCGCGGACGTTTACCCTCTTCCACCGTCAATTTAACGCTATCGCCTACGCTGAATTGTGTGATGCGTGTTGCGCGCTTAGCGGCCGTAACCTCTTCGTCTGTTGCGCGGACCAATCTGCTCGCAACCGTCCACGCGAGCTTTCCGTCGGACAAACGTTTAACGCGATATGGGACAGTACTCAGGTCAACATCCGTTATCTCAACGATGTCTCCGGTTCTCATCATGGTAGTTCCGTCTTCAACAAACCGCGCATACTCTCCGACTTTCAAACGCTCGTGCTCCGTTGGTGCTACCGGTTCGAGCACGACATATTCACGCAGTCCGTGATAACTTGGCGAGACGAGTCCGCGGAACTCGCGCTCTTCGACCGACCAAATATCGCCGGAGCTGTCGACCGTTTTTACCGTAAACTCTTCGCCTACGCGTACGTTTCCCACCTTCACCGATTCCGGATGGATTGCGACGACCCGGATACGTTCGCCGACGCGCGCCTTCCGATTAACTTCGCGATAATCGGCCGCGACCTCTGTAACCTTCTCATAGACTTCGTAATCTTCGCCACCAGCGTCGTAACTATCTCCGTCGTCATCCGTAATTTGTGGATCATCACAGGAGTCAATTCGGTCGACAACGTAGAGCTCCGCGTCAGTCAGCCATCTATCGCGATCCTCATCCGTAAACTTAATCGCGTCCCCTTCGCGGGCAGCTCGGTCTACTTTGCGCCATTCTGCGCCCTGAAACGTGATTGTCTCTGACACGGTTACGGTAGCTGGTTCGGAGATTGGCGCGTAGACTTCATACATTTCGGAGTTACCACGGAGCTGGGACGGTCTTTCATCACCGTTGTTGTCCGCAAACACAAGATCACCATCAGAATCCGCGTATACTGCGTAGAATGCGCCCTTATCAATGTCAATATCATATCCAAGCGCCTTAACAATATCGCCCGCTTGCGCCTTCCGGTCGACCTTACAATATGTCGCAGATCTTC
Source organism: Paenibacillus sp. FSL W8-0426 (assembly GCF_037969725.1). Lineage (NCBI taxonomy): Bacteria > Bacillati > Bacillota > Bacilli > Caryophanales > Paenibacillaceae > Paenibacillus > Paenibacillus sp. FSL W8-0426. The sequence goes on from NZ_CP150203.1 coordinate 4,774,740, forward strand.
CGTTAACTTCAACCGTTACCTCAACCGCTGGGATTACCACGTTCAATTTCGCCATTTATGCGTTTCCCCTTTTTCGTGGGCTGCCCGTTAGAGCCTCCGCCCGGTCTTGCGTTAACATTCGGTTACTTGCGTCAGGCCGCCGCTATTACCTCGCGGTCTAGCGTAAGAGATAGTTCCACCCACCGTTCACTAGCGCTGGCCTCTCGCGACCAATACTCGCCCTGTAATCGATTTTCGAACATAAACACACGCGGCCCGGCTTCGGCAACCCAGACGCCTACTATATAGTCGGCCTCGGATAAATCGTACGTCGTGCCGTTACCCTTTTTCGCGTAGACTACGAGGTCGCCCCCGCGGTCCATGCGCTGCCTTACCGTTTTCACCTGGATTTTCGCGTAGTCACCCGTTAGAGGATCACGCGCCAGGATATCGTACGCCTCGTCCGTTTCCGCTTGGTGCACGGTCCATCCGTTAGCCAGCAGCGCAAGCCGCGCCGCCAGCTCTGAATACTTTCCGACTGTTTCCGATACATGTGCGATGTTAATCACGCTCCTTTTCGATTAGCGAATCCACTTGCCGCAGTCCGTACACTTTGCGGACCTGACTTCCGCAGGCATTGCGTTCGAACACCCGCAGGAACACCTAACGTTGATAAATCGCATCTACTCGTCCTCCTTTTCGTAATCTAACGCTCGGATGCGGCGCGGTTTAAAACGGAAGTTTCTCTTCGCTGATGTCAAGTGGCGCTTCTTTGTCGGCCGGGGCCTGCGGGCCACTCGCGCTATTTGCTCCGATCGAAAGTCCGAGACGTCCGATATCGAATCCGGCGATTACGAGGTTCCTGATTTGCTCGTCTTCCTTCGCGACATATAGGCATGTTTCGAAAGCTTCGAAGTCAAACGGATTCTCGCCGGCCTTATCGAAATTGGCGCGTTCTTTTTCCGTTAGGTCTTCGTCCATATCCAGAATTGGCGAAAGACTTACTACGGTGTTCGTAGACGACCCAGTTTTCGAAATCTCAAACGCGAGTCGGTCAAGTTTCTTTTCGTACTTCTTGATTGTCGCGAATACTCCGGCCGCCTGTTTCGGCGTCAAGTCGATAACGATATCCGCGCCATCTTCGAGGTTGCCGAAGCCTACGAGGTACTTCGGCTTGCCTTTGTACAGGTACGCTTGCTTGCGGATTTCTTCTGCACCAGCCTCATCGCCAGCATCCTTCGCTTTCTTCGCGTCAGCATACAGCAGGTCAGCCGCGCGATCCCACACGGAAGGATTCGCCGTTACGTAGCCCTTGTCGTTGCGAGTTGCGGGATTTTCCGGCACGAACGTATTCACCTTGCCGAACATTCCGAATCCGTAGTACTCAACGGAGTCCTCAATCGATTTAACGCGGACCTTATACGTAGTACCGGAAGTAAACGGTACAAGCGCGGAGCTCGGCGTATCCTTATCGGCTTGAGCGTTGGCAACAGCGGCGGCACCTTTTTTCGTAAACATCGACATTCGATCACGTTCCTTTTCGGTTTATTTTGGTCGAGCGGGGATAGCGCTCCCACGCCCGCTGCACGGCACTAACGTTGGCAGATAACTTCGCGTATGTCCGAGTTCGGCGACGACCGGGATCGCCTTTACCACACGCTAGGTTTAACGTTAATACCGCGCAGCCGACGCAGGGCCGGCGTTGCATTTAAATAGGTAATGACACGTTTTAACTTATCGCCGCGTAACTCTCGGCGGCCTTCAAAACATCGCGTCTGACGCGGATGATATCGCGTTCCACCTCTGTTAGGCGCATAGTCAGCGCATTTACACGCGCATCACAAGCGAAGCGTTTAGCGTCCGATCTTGCGGACAATGACCTCGCACGCTGCTCGCACAATTCCGTTTCCATTTGCGACCGAAGCGCAACAAGCCGGCGTTCTTCTGCGATAGATTGGCGCTTGAGTTTGCGCAACTCTCTTTCCGCAACTTTTTCGAGATTGGCGCGCCATTCCTGACGTACTTCCGCTTTGCGAACGGATATTACGCAATCTCCGTCAACCAACGCGAAGATTACAGCGGTGCCTGACGTGTATACGCGGCGCATCTTGCCTTCATCGTCCGGAATCGTACCGACATACTGAGCGACGGCCATACGTTGGTTAACCCAAGCGGTAACATCTGCGTCACGGCCGCGAATGCCGAACCGCTCACGAATGCGCCCGATTGCGTGTGGAGCTGCGGACCATTTCATGCGATCACCCGGCCTTTCAGGACGCGAGCATCAACATAGTCGGCTGCGTCTTCGTATTCGCGCACGCCTCCGTTGTACATGACGTCGATGAATCGGGACGGTTGCGTGTGAAAATTGTTAAGAATACGTGAAACTTCGTTGTTAGACGAACGTATATTTATCGTAAGGGCACGATTCATTTCGGCCACCTCCGGGTATAATATAATTGACAAGCATTATCAAGCATGGTAATATGCTAAATGTGAAACAAAATTGCTACCAAAGTTTTACAAAATACATATTATCAATGTGTTAAAAAAGTGTGATATACTGTTTTTGAGGAGATCGTGCTCAATGCCTAAGAACTCGATCTCGCTCAATAAGAAGTGTCCGCTTTAAAACTCAGACTGCGTTCGCCAACGCTTTCTGACATTCTGATCTAAACCTTACGATGAACTTACGGTGAGATTCCGGGTTGCCTCCGCATTGTTGCGCCAACAACTTTGCGGTCTCGGAATTGTTGAAGCCTGGTTCTGACCAAGTGTTTAAGATCGCCAATTTCCTTGAGTCGCCGGCCGCCAAGCCGGTGATTCTTTCGTTAAAGAGAAAGTTTCGGTCGACGATCGCCAAATCGTCAACTATCTCGTACTCTGCGTATCCGTCGTCGCTTACCTTTTGCTCCATCGGAACGTTTACGGATTCCTTTGTCTTCTTTTTGTATCTAGCGGCCGACCTGCCAAGTCTCCGCTTAATGAAGTTAACTACAAGTTGCGGGATATCACCTTTTGCTTCGTCGAATCGATGGACAACGTCTTCGATGATTTTAAAGCACTCATCTTCAAAATCGGCTTGCACGATTCGGTTGCGGTTTTGCTCCGACATTCGGTGGATCATCGACTGGAAGTGGTACTTAACTTCCCACATCGCACCCTCATCACCCTGTCTCGCACGTATCGCAATAATATTCAATTGTTTTTTATCCACCATTGATCAGCTCCTCTTTGTTGGTTACATATTATATAAGGACACTTTCTTCTGGATTTGGGACATCGCCCTAAAAACTTTTCTTGGTGTGGAGGATTTTATGTATGAAGTCGGTAAGTGCCGACTTCGGGAGATACTTAAAGCCAAGAAGATGACACAGGTAGAGCTAGCGGCACTGACCGGTATTAGTAAACAACAAATCAATAACTACATTAACCGGCAGCACATTGTTGGTGTTATGGGCCTGGGAACCTTACGCACCATTGCCGAAGCTTTAAAGCTGGACTCACCTTATGAGCTTTATGAGATGGTAAAGATTGCGCAATCTCCCGAAGAGGCTGCAAGCGATTAGTTCGCTTGTACCGACCAATAGTACACAAGTTTGTGTACTTCCTGATCTTACATGATTCGACGATATGCGGCAATACTATGTTGCAGTCTCATGAAAATATTTCTTCGTGTGGCAGCTTTTACCGTCGCCTCAATCGCACTCACCCCCCGCACCTCGTTCGCATCCTTCGCACCGCCCGGCCACCTCACGTCATATACCGCGCAATACCCGCGCATCTTAGCCGCAATCTCCTCGCGTAACTTCTCGCCAGCCGCGTCATTATCCGTTCCGATCACGATCTCACTCGCAGGCGACATACGCAGCATCTCCGCCTGGTTATCCGTAAGCGTAGACCCGCCGACCGCCACCGCAGGAAATCCGCAGCTCCATAAATACATCGCATCCGTCTCGCTCTCCGTGATGATCACACGTTTGATTCCGCGCGCATAAACGAGGTGGATTCCGTAAATCATGTTGCGGACAGGCGCGCCGCCCTTCGCATACCAAAACGCCTTTGACCACGTTGCCCGCCACTTTGCGTTGATGGTCACGCCGGCCGGATCGTGCCACGGCATCACAACGGCGTTCTTTGCGCCATCGAATCCGCAGTTAAACATCCGCTGGACTTCCGGACTTATCCCGCGCTCAGTAAGGTACGGGACCTCCTCGGCTACATACGCGCTAACATCGATCGGCTTCGGACGCTCCGGTAAGCTCGGCGGCTTTAGCTTGACGCGCAGTTTCGGCGGGCCAGTTTCCGCTACCTCTCCCGTGGTTAGCTCTTCGCGCGCCTCTTCGTACGTGATGTTCCGGAGAAACGCGTAGAGCTTGACGGGTCCGCCGCGCGCCCATTCCGGGTCCTTTGCGCCGGCATCCCGCCAGCAACCGAAGTCATCGCGGTCGGGATCGATAATAACGCTAAAGGAAGGCGTCTTATCTTCGCGGAGTCCAAACGGTGACGAAGCGTTAAGGCGGCCGCGATTATTCGGTTGGACATTGCGCCAATCGTACGAATCGAGTGCGGCGAGAAACGTGTCAACGTTTATTACATTAGGCAAGGTTTCGGCCTCCTTTCCTATTGCTCGACTATGAAAAACGTGTTATAGTGAGAGTAAATATCAATTCACGTTTTGTGTATTTTCATCCTAATACACGATTCGTGAAGAGTCAAGGAGAAATTTGCATGAGTTATGAAGAGATCGTTGCAAGAAATGTCCGCTTTCTTATTGAGCAGAACAACATAGAGCAAAAGGAACTTTCCGCTGCGCTTGGCATATCCCCGCAAAGCCTAAACAACTATCTTTCTGGGACTCGCAAGTTTCCAATTGGACTAATTCCTGTGGTTGCTGATTACTTTGAGGTATCTATAGATTTCTTATACGGCCGCGAGGAGAAGCGGTAATTAAAACCCGCTCACTCCCGCAAACTGCTGCGCTTGTGTCCTCGTATCGGGCTCCCGTAGGACTCCGTAATCCATAAGCGCGAGCAACTCGATTACGAACCCCTCGCCTCCATTACGACCCTTTTCAATACCCAACTTTCCGATACCATTCGCAGCGTCAAACGCGAACAAATTCGTCGCGATTTCGAGCACGGCCTTCGTCGTCTTTACCTGATCGCGTTTAGGCGGCTTTACCTCGCGTGCTGCTCCGTCTTCCGTATCCTGGCGCTCCGTATTCGCTTGGATCGTATAAATCCCTACGACATCATGCGCGCCGATAATCGTTTCCAACCTTCGCGCCGCCTGTTCCGCAGCTCCGCCGGTTGTCTTGTTTGAGTTGCGCCCGTATACGTCGGACAGTCCGTAGAACGGATCGACGACCACGACGTCAATTTCGGGATGGTCCGCTAGTTCCCTGTCCAACTCGTCCAATGTCCGCGTTAACTCGCCGTCCCCTTTCGCCTGCAGGATCAGATTGCCCGGATAATAATCGTTAATCTTCGCGGCAAAATCGAGTACGTACGCTTCCACTTCGCCGTCTAGCGCACCAGCCAGCAAACCTTTGTTGGGGACGCCGACCTTGACGTTATGTTCCTCGGATGTAAGCGCCTCCTCCCACGCGGTTGCAATCGATAGTAGCCGCGCCATCCACGAATACCACTTAACTTCGTAGGATTTGACGAGCACGTTAGCACCTTGCCGCAATAACGCGTCGACGATGACTGCGGACAGGTACGTTTTGCCGCGTCCGGACTCCGCCATAATTCCGTAAACATCGCCCGAATATAGGCCGCCAATCTCTGCGTTAAGTGATTCGAAAGGCGTGCGCCAAAGCTTAAACGACTTGCCGAGTTTACGCTGTTCGTATTCATGCGCGAACATTGTCGCGAGGTCAGAAAAGGAATTACCTACCTTCCCAAGAACACCCGTTCGTGTATCCATTTTAATCCGCGCAAGACGGTCGGTCAAGCTATTAATAAAAGCCTCTGTCGGCAATGTGCTGTACGCCTGCGTGAACTCCGCGCTGTTGATATATTCCGCCAGTTCCCGTTTTCCGGCCGCGTCTTTAAGCTCACCCGCCAGGTATTCGAACGAGTCCGTTACCTCCGGGATGTACTCAATATTCCGTGTACTCGCGACAAAGGTTGCAAGTGAGGGCGCTGATCCTCCGTTTTCAGCCGCGTATTTCATTACGAAGTCATATGCGGCTTGTTCGGGCAATGTTCCGAAATCAGAACGTTTGATGTTGTATTTATGCAGCGCGTCAACCCGGCCGCTGTCGACGATCTTGGATAGTAGTTGCTGTCCCGCGATCAATAGATATACACCTCCATTTGTACACTGGCTTACGATTTTACGTCAACTCTCGTTTAGGTCAAATTTCCCAACCCACCCCTTCGACACCAATACCAGTTAACGTAAATAATTGGACACATTTAGGTAAAATATCGGTAAAAGTGTGACGCCTCCCGCAGCGAATTGGTCGCATTTTGTCGACGACCGACCGTTAGTTATACGCACATCTCCCGAATGCTCCCGAAATCTCCATTTTACGTCATTGCGCTCGTTTTAAGCCGCGATGACTTGATCCGACAAACGATAGCTCGATCGTCATGTCACGTATACGATCCACGAGTCGCGGACTTATTTCGGCAAACACCGTATTCAAGTCGTCGAGCGCTACATTGGACGTGTACACCGTGATCAATTCGTTTGTCTCGCGGTGGTTAATAATTGCGTGTAAATCGCCGCGAAATCCTTCGCTTGCATCGCGTACGCCAATATCGTCGAGCACCACGAAAGGTGCCGCTTTGGCCGCCGCCATCCGGTTGTAATATTGGCGCGCGGCCGGTTCCGCAATGTCGTCGGGCACGCGCGGTCGATTGAACTCGTTATATAACGTTTGCCAATCGTTCACATCGAGAAAGTACGCGGGCCGATCCAACGCTTGCCTATTGCGCTGGATAGATCCGATATAGTGTCGCGTAATATACTCGATGAGGACTGCGGCCGCCGTCGTTGTCTTGCCGGTGCCTGGCGCGTCACTGTACAGATACAGCGATTTGATACGTTCGGTCGGCGCACCCTCAAATTGGCGCACGAACGTTTTGACATACGCGTCTAGCTGCCGATATACACGCGCCTGCTCCGTCCTGGCTGGCGAATTGGCAAGCGTAACCCCGCGATAGCCTGCCGGTAGGTTTGCCGCGCCTACACGTCCGCCTGCGCCGTTTAAGCCGTGCATTGCGAGATATGACGGACATATTGGCGTACATTGCGCGGAGCCGGCCAGCGAGCAGTGTGCGGCCAGTGCGCATTTATTTGCGTTGGACAATTGCGTTCCTCCTTTCATTAGTTCGGCGAGACGATACCAAATATCACGCAACCTTCCGGAACATAAGCAGGTTCGTCAAGTACGTACGAAATCCGTCGTAACACGGACTGCCCGCTATACTCTCCAGTATCTGGGTTATACTCGCGCAAATGTACGTAATCGCCTTCTGAGTATGGACGGTCGTTCTTTCGTACTTCGAACGTCTTTCGTCCGGAAGCTACCGCGTCAAAATACGGCTGTACAAGTTTAAGATCGTGCGTCATTTTTCCACTCTCCCTTCCGCTCGGCCTCCGTCATGCCGGCGCCATTCATCGACGCATAATGGGCGCCAACCCATTTGACCGCGAGCTGATCCGGTGTGTACCGTCGGCCTGCGTTCGATATGACCGTGTGGCCTTGTGCGCTGGCATGCGCTGCTTCGAGAATGTTCATGCTCTCACCGCCTGGTATAGAAGTTTATCATATATCATTTGGTCACGGGAACTTAACTTACGGCTACATCAAATCGATAATCTCATCGTCGGTCAATCCGTTGTTAGGCGAATAATTATCGTGTTTCTCTGCGCGTTTCCTCTCCGCAAGCACCCTCGGCATTATCTGCGGAAGCATATACGCAACCAGGAACCCCGCCGTCAATTGCGGATACTGCAGCGTTGGCTTATATTCGCGGAATGCTCGCGTTATTATCTCGCGCAGGGCTTCCGCTCCATACTCGGTTAGTGCGCGCTTTATGACGCCTTGCTCGAACGTCCAGCCGCGCAAGGGAACGTAGATGTCAACGTTAAAGTGTTCGCGGTTGAGATCGGCGACCATTGCGTGAACCGTGCGGACGTTCCAGTGCTCAGGCGGCAGGTTACGCCAGTCCTTTCGTTGGTCTGCCGTGATTTTAGCGCGTGGCATCGACGGACACCTCCGGGAACAGTAGCGGTCGAAGTTCGCGCACCAGCCGGCGTGCATACGACCGGTCTTGGAATACGGGAGTTCCTACGCACACTCCGCCATCCCAACGAGCGACATCGTTCTGTGCCTTCGCGTAAATTTCGCCGAGCAACTCCTGCAGGGATAGTCCCTCTTCGCCTGTCTCGGTTGTTGCAGGCGGCGATTCAAGATTTCGAACGTGTAAGCGCGCACCGAAGACCATATAGTCCATTCCGCTTGACATTTGAGTCCGCGCAATCCTGCCGTCATCCAACGCGGACACAAGCGCCTTGAGCCATCGTTCGGCTTCGATCGCTCTTCTGATAGCACCCGGCCAGCCTTCGCGTGACTCTAATATAAACGCCATGTTAAGGTCATCCGGTGGCGAGCCCGCGCTTGACGTTTGGTCGTAAATGTCCGGGCTAATTCCGAAGTCCATGACGCAGACTCCGTCGCGATCTACAACGCTGCCGTTGTCATCGTCGGAAACTGTGACGTACCGCCAATGTCCAGGCGTTGCCGCCTCGCACAGCGCAAGGTCTGCGTGTAGATCACGTTTGTATTCGTTTGTCATTCGTTGCCACCTCCGTAGTATACGTGGACTAGCGTATTTTGGTAAAACGCCATATTCGGCGATTGCGTGTTTGCGCGCTGATTTCGTGTCGATAGGCAAAAGCCGTATATTTTCGGCTTCATAACGAAAATTTTCTGCTTGATGTCGAAATATTTCGGCTTTATGCAACTTTTCGGCTAATACCTGATTACCCGATATTTGTGTCTGATCTCTCGTATTCTTCCGTATTCTTGCATTTACGTAGAATTTCAAATCCCGTTGAAAACTCGTACACCTAACGTACCATTGATTGGAATTAGACGCGAACGAGATAGGAAGCGAGCCAGCGAGCATTCAGGAGATATTTCCAGGATCGGAGTTGTTTCAATTGAAATATTCGGACTATTTTCGGATTTTGTTTAAAGTTCCCACTAGTGTATAGTAGAAAATTTTCCCTTTGATATAGTTCGAAATCTAAGTTATTTCCCGACATTTCCCGGACTGATCTCCTGTTGAAAACTCACGCATTCACTCCGACGACTTTAACTTCGAGCGTGTCCAGCGCATATCGGATTCCATTAGCGTAATGCACTTCATACGCGTCACAGCTCGCCATTGCGCTAACGTATTCGTCGTAGATATCGTCAAGCTTCTTTTCGTATTTCTCCTCCTCCGTAAGCTCTCGCTCGTACCCGTTAACCAACGCGGCCAGCATCGTGTCGAACGGAATAGCACGCAATGCCTCCGCTTCCTTAACGCGACATTCTGCTCTTCCACCAGTAGACCGCAGCAGGAGTATATTCTCGTTACTGTACGGAACATCCCCGGCACGTAAAGCCTCGATCGCATCCGCAACCTCTTCGGGAATTACGGGTTTGTTAACGTTACTCATTTGCGTCATCTCCTTCGTTTTGTTTACGGTAATGGTCGAGTATACCGTCGACCGTTTCGAATGTTACGTTATCCATCGTTAATCCTCCTTAGCTCGCGAGTAACCGCTCAATGTACGCTACTCCACGCGCGGTCACCATTGTTACAGGCAGCGTAAATTTCACCTCGTCGTTACCTTTTACCGTTTGCTTTACGGTGAAGTACCCTTCGTTGACAAAGCGCTGATATGGCTTGTTGCCGCTCATCAAAATGTTTCTATCGCGCAGTTCCGCATACAACCTATTACGCCCCCACCCGAGAGACTTAGCGACATCGCCCATCGTCTGCAGACCGTCAGCGGAAATGAACGTGTCAAATGCTTCAACTTTCGGAGCCTGTTCCGTTACCTTTTCCGCAAGTAACAGCCGCTCCGTCTCGATACGCTCCATTTCCTCACGCTCCTGAATCCAACGTTTGGCGCGCGCAATGGGATCGTCGATCGCGTAGGAAGGTGCGGAGAGTTGTTGGAGTTGCGCCGCCATCTGCTTAAACTGCTCAATGAAGCGTACCTTCATCTTCATCGCGGCAGGAGTGACGTAGGACATCGCTATAATGGCGAATCCGTCTTCGGTCATGACGTACTTTTGATATGTTTGGCCGTTTTGTGGGTGTGTATAAGGGGTCTCCCCAAAGTTGGTGATACCCCACTCTGTTTCTCCCGCTTCCGATAACTTAGATAATTGTTGCCTAATGTCCCGTAATACATGATCGTGCTTTTTATCAAATACCCGAGCCACCGTCAAACTATCCGTTAATACTCGGCCGTTATCGATGAATACCCATTGCTGTCCTATAGTCACTTCGTTCATCTCCTCCCGTAATTTAACCGTCATTTTAGCGCCTCTCCTTGTTACCCTACCGAATACTCTCCCGCGCCCTCTAAGCGCCTATTTTGACGGTAATTTCAGGCGATAATCCACCGTTAATGGCCGCGACAATCACCGCCGTCGTCTCCCGCAAAGCCGCGCTAAGTTCCGCCAGGCTTGCCGGCTCGAACTCCGAAACCACGCGCATCCTCAAGCGATCAATAAGCGCAGTCAGGCCCGCCGTGCTGTGCGAATACCACGCAATGTCCGTCCACTCTTCACGGATTGGCGGCGGGGCCTCGCCTTCCTGCGCCTTGTAGCCGGGCGCTTTCGTAGGGTCGACGAGTTTGCGTTGCGTAAGGATGAACTGCGTACCGTCCGAGCGGATGCCGTAATCTTGCGTGATTTTAACGTTGTTTTTCACTTCGGAACACCTCCGGGTATATTTGTGACTAGCGACGCGATTATTACGGAGATTCCAAGGACGTAGGCGACGATGATCGCGTCAATACGTTTCATAGGCGGCCGTCCTTTAACGGATCAATTCGGATAATGCGCGGCTTGTGCTCCGCCTTCCTCGCGTACTCTACGCAGTTGCCGGTCCCACCCCTCGTGCCGTCCCATACCGCGATTACGAGCGACGAGTTATCGACCATCCAGGCGTTGCGCTTCTGCATCTTCCACGTGGCGTATCCGGGTTCGCACACGTAAGTGACTTCGTCGGCTTGCGCTAGGATATCGAACCAGCGATCTTGCGAAGTACCGGGCCACATGCGCTCCTGACCTTCGAATGGGACGGCAGCGATCAAGCGGATGCCTAGACGCGGAGATTGTTCGCGCCACTTCAATACGAGTTCCGCCGCGGCCATATCGACGCCGAGCGCCATGCCGGAAATGAACGTCGTGATGCCGAGAGAATCTACCGCGTAATCGATTGCGCGATCCAAGCGGTCTTTTACGTCGAGCATGATCGCGTTGCTTTCGTCGTAGCCTCCGAGTTTATTCGGACGGTGTCCGGTGAAGCATGCGGTTAGGTTGCGGTTAGGCATAACGTGATTCCTCCGTTTCTTTATTAAGTGCGTATATGCTCGCGATTCACTTCGTTCATACTCGCCGTCGCCTTTCGGCTCCGTATTACTTATCCGCGCGGATAAATATGTTCATAATCACCCCTTCCCGCGAGGTTTAGATTGCGAAGCAAGATCAACCAAAGCGGTATGTTTTGTTTCTCTCTTACATCTTTCTCTTTTACTACTTTCTCTTTTTACAGTACGTCCAGGGCATACTATCAGTCGTATGTCCAGGGCATATCACCGGTAGTATGTCCAGGGCATACTAAGCAACTTTACTGGCGCTCTTCCGCTGCTTATAAACGGAATGGTCCGGCATGATTACAACCCCGTCCTCGTCGACGATGTACCCATCATCCGTTATGCGCGGACAATACGACGGAAAGTACCATTTAAACCGGCGCGTGCCTTCGTAGTGGTTCGCACTCCGGATAATCCCGTTCGTGTCGAGTATGTCCGCGAGCAGCTTGACGCGGTTCCTTTCGATTCGTAGCGCACCCATAATTGCTTCATACGATAGGAAGCACGCGCCAAACCGATCGTTATAAGTTCCGTCAGCTCGCGTATGATTTCCGTCAATGTACGATTGCAGCAGGAAGTAGAACGCCACGATATCGCGAATTTCGGGCTTGCGTCGGTTCTCCGCATACACAACGTCGTACGCCTCCGCTATGATGCGTGGAAATACCTTGCGCATGAGTTCGCGGTTATATACTTCGAACCCGTTCGGTGCGTCGAGGAGATCGCGTTTATCGTTGGGTAGCAGAACGGGTGCGGTCATGCCGCGTCCTCCTTTCGCGAAATATCGTTGTTAAACGACATATCACCGAAGTCTACTGCGATCGGGAACGGTAATCCCACCTCTTCGCGCCATATTTCGATTGACGGCTTCTTGTAACCGTATCGCGCGTTATCTTCCGCAATCTGTTCGACGGTGCGTGGGTTATCGAAGCACCAGTACGTGAAGTCGCGGAACTCTTGCGGTGTGAGTCCGTTCTGTGCCGCCAGTTTGCCGACTAGCGCATCAAAACGGGATTGATCGAGTTCAAAGCGTTGCCTATTCGCTTCGAACCATTCGAACGGGTTTTTATCTTTTTTAGACAGGTTTATTCTTCGGTAAAGTGGAGCAATATTTGCTGTGTAGGTCCCTGCATGACCCGTTTCTAGCGGTATCCAATGATCCAAATGAACACTAGTACTTAAGCCTGTTAGTGAGCACATCCGCTTCACCGACACTGTCATTTCCAAAAGACCAATACGCCTCGCTCTCCTCCTTTGCCTAATTTTTGCTAGCACTTCCCTGTTACTTTTCGCCCAGTGTCTATGTTTCACTGCAAAAGTGGACTTATTGGATTCGTAGTATCTATGGTTGTATTCGCGTCTATGATCTCTATTTTTACGACACCACTCTCTGTGCCATTCCCGATAAGCGTCTTTATTGGCACAATAGTGCTCTTTTTGTTTAGCTAGTATTCTGCTTTTATTACCGAGGTAATACTTATGATATTTTTCTTTATTGTTAAGATAGTGAGTCGTTGCCACCTCTCGGTGACATTGCCTACAAACTGCTTGGCGCTTCCCGGTCTTTTTATTTCTAAAGGAATACTCTGTCAACCCCTTTTCCTTTTTACACTTCGTACACTCCTTCGCGTCAACCTCAACGCCATCTACCGTCAGTTTAACGATCTCAACGCGCTTCCCTCTCGCCATGTCTCCGTCTCCTTTCCGATTTGCTTTATACTGTACCAATGCCGGCCGATTGCCATCTCGGGCACTTTTCGTAAAATTTCCTTTACGCTTTATATAAGGACACTAATTCTCGGAGTTGGGACATCGAAAACAAAAAAAAATAACGCACCCCTCCGAAGAGAGATGCGTTAGGTTTATCGTTTCAGTTTCGTATTCCGTTTTGCTTTAGGCTTCGAAAGCAGTCGGTCGATCGGACTGGCCTTCGCATGTTCCGCTTTTAAATCGTTGTTTACGAGAGATACGTAGCGGCGCGTCATCTCCATCGTAGAATGGCCCAAGGACTTTTGCACGGCGAAGGAGTTCGCGCCATTACGAAGGAACTCCAAAGCGAATACGTGCCGCAAATCGTACGGTCGAATGTGTGTGCCGATTTTCTTACAATATATCTCCATACGGTCACCCCACGTATGCCGGTTGAGCGGGCGACCCTCATACGAGCAGAATATCGGAACCTCCGGACCCCACTCATCGTCGCGAACGGAAATCAACTTGCGTAAGGCTTTCGTCGTCATATCCGATAATGGCAACGTCCGTGCGCTACGATTCTTTGCGACTTCAGCCGGAATGTGAATCTCCTTCAACGATAGCTTAAAATCCTGCGGTATTAGCTTCATCGCCTCCGACGGACGGATGCCGGTATCGAGCGTTAACACGATCAACGTATAATCACGAAGCCCTACGAATGTGCTCTGATCCGGTGCGGCAAGTAACGCCTGCAGCACTTCGGTCTCGACGGCTACTGCGCGGTTACCCGTCTTCCTTTTCTTCGTATTCTCAAGCGGATTGACCGATATGTATCCTTCGCGCACGCAATAGCTAAAGAACGCACGGAGATATACCAATCGGTTATTAAACGTAGCCGGTGACATCTCTCCGGACATGTGCGCGATGCATCCGTCTTTGAGCTTGGCTTCCGTTTTCCAGGCGTCAGGATACCGCTTAAACAGTAGCTCTACCGCGCGCGTATAGTCCGTTAGGGTTTGCTCACCTATTCCGTCATCAAGCCGCTTATGCGCCAAAAAATCCGATAATATCTCGCGCCAACCCGGACGCGCATTTCCGTAACTCTTTTTAATTTCGCGTAATCGCGCCAATGCAAAAAGCACCCCTTCCGTTAGGTGAACGGTGGGATGCTCCGATGTGTTTGCGCGAGTCCTGTGTACCTGCGAATTGCTTCGCGCCAAGTACGCAGGACCCAACGTATTTTGTCGCTCATTTAACGCTGTGTTTGCGGGGTAAAACCGCGTAATGCCGAGGACCGGGATCGAACCGGTACGGTAGTCACCTACCGCAGGATTTTAAGTCCTGTGCGTCTGCCAATTCCGCCACCCCGGCATATGTATGTCTTTCTTTAATTACTTGAGGCGACAAGAAATATAATATCATGTTATTAATCATTATGCAACATATTTTTTATAATTGTAATGAATAAACGTGAGTGCACAACCATCGCCCCATATTTGTCTCATGACATGGAAACGGGACTGCCGGACAAAGCCGGCAGTCCCTCTGGAAAATCCGAGTTGCGGTCTCGAATTTTCAGATCAACCATCTATATTAAGGGAGGTGTGAGTAAAGAATACATCGCCAACATTAAAAGAACCTAAAATGCGCCTTAAATTAAACTAAAAAGAATACAAGCTTTCAAGCCTGCGGTTTTTCCTCCATACTTAGAATCGGAATAACTTCATCCAACTCGGAGTCATCACACTCCACTACAACGATTAAGCCACCGTCAAGCAAAAAAGTTTCATACATCTGCGCTTTCGTCTCGGATATGCCCGCTTCGGTCAGCATCAGCACCAGATCGTCCGTGCCTTCGCCAATTTGATTGCCTGCCAAACGCCGGACAGCTTGCCCCACCGTCTGAATCTGGTCCTTGCGCTCATCCAACGCGGTCAATACTCCTTTGAGCGCTCCAAACGCACCGTCTGTGCCGCCTCCTTTCAAAGGCTTAGGCAATTCGGTTTGCTCGCTTACCCGTTCCAAATCCAGTTGTTCCTTCGCCACGACGCCAAGACGATCCTTCGCGATCCCGACAAGCTTTAACCTGTTGAGCATCAGTATCGCTTCATTTTCTGTGCTTGCCATGCCAATCAGCAATTGAGTCATATCCATTCCTCCTCGGACCGCTATCTCATTATGAGTTCTTTATGTTCATTTACCCGTTTTGCGCTTCATGTCTTTCATTTTCGGTGAATTCACGGCATGCATTTCTGGAAATCGATACCTAGTTCTGATAGACTACATAAAGAAGCCCAATTAACCATTGATATTAAAGAATATGTTTTCATATCCCATGTTCAGGAGTAATGTCTTATGAAAAAAGAGGTAGATATTGCCATTCGCCGCAAACAGCAAATCGTGGTTCGCAATACGAGCGGGCAAACCGTTACCGGAACTCCCGAGCGTTCGGCCGACTCATCCATATTGACCCTTAGAACTGTGCAGGGAAACCTGTGGATTCCCTTTGACGAAGTGGAACAGGTTACCCGGATATTGAGCATCCGGTCACACCATCTGAACGGCCTGCAGATGACAGCTGCCGACCTGTAACGATGGGCCAGAACACTCCGGCACTTTCGGGACGTTTTTTTCTTCATCCAAAAATTTCAGGAAAAAAGCTGATTCGCAAGGGGCTTGTCTCCTTGAAATCAGCTCTTTTGAATGTTATTTGACTACGAATCGAACCCGGGTCCCGTCCGGATATGTACTGAGTTGATTCCCGACCCAAGATCCTGCTCCACGGTTATCCTTTGGCGTAATATATTGGATATCCGCATTCGCGCCACCTTCGGCGCACATGGCCATCGGCCATTCGTCGCGATCATACCCTTTTTTGACCGGCACGCCCTTAAGCGACAATTCCCGATTGGCTTCGGCTCCGTCCCGATCGATGGTGCAGACATCGGAATGTCCTGCTTTAATAGCGGATTTAATATGCGCTGCAGTCTCGGGGTAGCGTTCGGACGGAAACGTAATCGTGTGATCCACACCCTGAGTGGTGCCTTGATCAAGCCATGCAGGCAAATCCAGCGGGATCTCTCCCTTAAACCAAGCAAAGAACAGCACCACCATCAAAGTAAGAAGCGTCAAACCCTTCTTTTTTAAGCTGCCGAATCCTTTGTTTCTTCGTTTTTTTCTGTGCGTTCTGCTCATGCTGCCTCCTCTCATTCCCTTTGCATTATAACAGAACGTCCGTTCGCCAAACAATCCTTAATATGTATCATTCAAGCAAATTCGTTTATTCCAACCGATTCAAAACCCGGCTCGATGTGGTAACATATCATTACGTTAGGCAACACAAACATCTTACTCGTTACCGACAGCACGATCCTGGCTATTCTATCGAATACTGACGCCTAGTCATTAAGGGAATCGGATCATGCCCATGAGGAAGGATGAACGGTATGCGAACCCTCTTTTTTATCTTTATGACATTATGCATCATTAATTTCTGTTTCCCTAAAGTGGGCTGGTATTTGCGTTATGGCTGGATCACGCGAGGGGAATCGGAGCCCGAAAGCTCACATATGATTTTTGTCCGAATGACAAGTTTGGTTATGCTGATTGTGGCTTTTACCCTTTCCGTCGGCTGAAAATAAAACGATGAAGCGGCATTCCTCCAGGAATCGCTGCTTTTTGCCGTTCAATGAGCAAAAAATGATAATTTTATTTGTGGAATGGCGCAACATGGCATCTTATTATAAAATGACGGGCTTGTTGCCGACATCCGGTATCTGAGAAAGGGTCTTATTCTTATGAACATTGCATTTTATCCTTATTGGGCGGCGAAAACACTACTTTCTTTTGTTCATGTAATATACATTACAGTCATCACCATCATGATTTATGGACTGACAGCCTCCTTGCTCTGGGCTTTTTTGTTTCCCATTATGCAGGTGGCAGTACGGAGTTTCGCCGGCTTGTCTGTTTCATCGCGAATCAAGCACTTTGCTTGTTCACGACTCATGATCGGTATGCTTGCAACCAAAACATTGCTGCTGTCTGCAATTGCAGCCGGCCTTCCCTATTTGAAGCAGCATATTCCCATCCTGTTCGCCGCTGCCTTTCTGTTATCCCTGCTGGAAGGGTGGGAATCCGCATTGCTTCATGCTCTGCCATGGTCGGCAGGTCATGCTTTGGAAACCGAAATCGCCAAGGCGAACAGCCTGCTCTCTTTTTCCAGTCATACCGCCACCGTTGTCGGATTGCCTATCACCTTTTTGGCAACGGTACATTGGGGGGCCGCGTCCACATTATGGAGTTCGGCCGCATTATCGTGGACCACGCTTGTCTTTGCGATCGCGTTTGTGCTTTTGATCCAGGAAAAGGAAAACACCTATGCGAAACGTGCATCGAAGGCATCCCGGTTCGAAATCAAACAGGAAGACAGACGGCAGTTTTAATGAACTCTTGTCATATCCACCACACCAAAAGACGAGCAGCTTGCGCTGCTCGTCCATACATGCTGAAGCCCTATGTTCGCGCCTCCACGGTTGACCGCTTCAGCTTAGTCCAACGGATAGTCCAACAACGGTTTACCCTGTTTGTAATATAGCGAAGGAGATAAAATGTTAAAAAAGATATGCGCATCAGGCACTCCGGCCTCAGCCAGGATCCCATGTATGCTGGATGCCATACGGTTGTGAACATCCTGATGCCGCTGAAACATCAAAATTTCGACGGACGCCGGCGAAGGCGTAAGTGCTTGTACATCATACCGTTCCGCCTTTACTCTCTCTTCCGGAATATTGAATACAAAAGCCATCTGCTCGGTAATTCGGGGTACGACTTCCTCCAATTGATTACCTGTAAATCCTCTAAAGCGAATAAACGGCATGCAAATCCCTTCAATCTCTGATATAGTCTCTTATGTGATTTTAAGCACATTCTTTTCGGTTGTCAAATGACCCGCATGCCGCTCATTCCCCATGTTTCGCGCCAAGCTCCGCCGTCAAGCGGCGGAGCCCAGCCGAATCACAAGGATTTCAGGGGTATCCAGCTTATACCCAGAAGGATTTTGTGATGATTACGAGAAGGATGAACAACACCAGAATTGCACTTGTGGAAGTCCATACTCCGCCATTTCCACAACCGTATCCAACTTGACTCATTTGATTGGCCTCCTTTGAATTTCAAGGTATGCCATAAGATATGCGAATTCAATTGGAATGACCGGGCCATATCCCAATCTACAGCGCCCAAAATCAAGGAGTTTGTCTCGCTACTCCACGACGACATCTGCTTGCTTGCCGGTTCCCGTCCGGATCCGACCTCTTCCTCCATCGCTGTTTAGAATGACCGTGCGAGTACGCGTATCGTTTCGAGCGGCCAACAGCACCGTCCCATCCGGAGCAATGCAATACGCGATCGGGATGGACACTTCAGAATCGCGATAGAAGCCGTCTCCATGGCTTGACCCCATAACGAGGCATCTGTTCTTCACCGCAATGCCGCGAGCGGCTTCCAGCCATTCTTCATACTGCTCTTCACTGAACAAGCCCACCCCGATGGAATGCATCAGGATGTCCACCTTCCCTATTTCTTCATTCTCAAACCCCTGAAGCACCAGCTCATCGCATAGCAATGTACTGATCCTCCATCCTTGCTCCTCTACGGCCTCAGCTGGCGTATATTTCGCCTTTTCCAACACGATCTTGCCTTTTGGGTCAATGACGATGGAACGATCCTTCGGACGTTCATTCAGCCTGCGATGTCCGGACACGATCATGGTTCCGTACCTTGCCGCCAGCTCACGTGCTTGGTCCACGTTCTGGTTCAAATACCCCTCCGGAAACAGCAAAATATCCGCATCGTTGTCCATGAGCTCCTTTTCCAACTGCAGAAGCCCATCCTCAAGCTTCGGTTGACCGATGACAATTTTCAAGCCCAACTCCCCCCATTCTTCGTCATTAAAAAGCCGGTTCATACCCCATAAAGAGGTACGAACCGGCTTAAAGGCAAGCACGCGCCGATTGGGTCACGTACTGCAACTCCTTCAAGAGCAATGGTCCGCAAGCCGAGAAAATGCCTCAATCCCATTGCCTTTACAGTTCAGGTTGATATGTAATTATGCTTTTCTATGCTCAATTCTATCATATATCTCTTGTCCGTCATAGCTCCGATCTGTTGTGACGTCCCGCATAAACCGGATGCCTTCCGGGCTTCCGAGCTCAGCCGTTCCTCCGGCCAATGCTCCCATAATCATGGCGAAAGGATAAATCATAATCGCTAACATTTTTTTCACGATGCCCCTGCCTCTTTCCTATTTGGATTTTTATTCTATATATATACGACATAAGTTTCATATCGGTTTCATATTCCATGCAATTGCTTAGGATGATAATAATATATGCTAGATTCGAGAAAGCTATGGACAATCACAGAATACGGAAAATAAGGGTATCGCGTGAGGGAACGTTCGGTATAATGACGAAAAGCAGATCCAGGAAGATATGTTAGTAGACAGAAAAAAACCCTTGCTGCGCAAGGGCTTTGAGGAAATGGGTCCTACAGGACTCGAACCTGTGACCAATCGGTTATGAGCCGACCGCTCTAACCAACTGAGCTAAGGACCCTCACCAAAAAAGTATAACGTTCACATGATGGCTGTTTAAACATCGAGTGAAACTTGATTGCGGGGGCAGGATTTGAACCTGCGGCCTTCGGGTTATGAGCCCGACGAGCTACCGGGCTGCTCCACCCCGCGTCAGTAAAAAAATCAAAATAGCGACTTAATTAATATACACCATTTATATCCTATACGTCAAGGGGTAATGTCAGGGAATAAATCGAACACCATATCTCCCTTTTTTGGAACGGAAAATCTCGATCTCTGACGGGTCGCTGTATCCATATAACCAACCATCATGTTCAAGCCGCTTGGCCAAACAGCCTGCTTGAAATTTGGTGGCGTAAAGCTTGCTAAAATATATCCAATGCATAGGTCACCCTCCTTTCCAATCCATTGCTCAATATGTAGAATACCCCGCTTGCTCCAATTTTATATCCTGCATGCTTAAAGTCAAAAAAAGCTGCCGGAGACCAAATCTCCGGCAGCTTCAGGATGAAGCAAATCACAACATGACTTCTTATGGGTTAAATGTCGCTTTTGGGTCCTTTTTCAACTTTGCCAGCATTTCGTTACCCTTAGCAGCCCATTCGGCAAGTGCTTCCTTCGGTGTTTTTTTGTTCTCCAGCACTTGGTTGAAGTACTCCATGCCTTTATCGCTAACTTGCCACAGATTCGGCATCTTCTGGTACATTTTGTCCAGATTCGTATTGGTCGGCGGAATCGGCTTCAACGTGTAGAAGGCCTGAATGTTGTAATCCATACCGTCCTTCGGCTTGATGAAACTCTTGCGGGAAACCATCTCATAGGCGCTGCGCGCTTTGATTTTTGCCCAATCCTCGCTGTTCATGTATTTGATCAGTTCCCAGGCATCATCCGGATTTTGCGCCGAACTGTTGATCGCCATCAAATTGCTGAGATAGATGTTGCCGCCGATTCCTGGCGCTTCGGGATGCACGGGCGGTGTGACGACCTCCCAATCCACTTTCGTGAACCCTTCCATTTTATCGGCGTTTTTGTTGGCATCGATCAACTGGTTGATGTAACTATAATCGCCTAAAGCCATGGCTGTTTTGCTGCTGAGGAACAGATCGCCCTGCAGCGGGTTGTATCTTTCGCCACTGCTTTGGTCCATCTGCTCATCCCCTTTCGGGGTAACCTTGTCAATGGCGAGCTTGCTGATCTTGCTCCATACTTTTTCCCACTGAGGCGAATCGACCGTCATTTTCTCCGCCTTATCGTCGAAAATTTTCAGTTGAAGCGCGCTATAGTACTGTTGCATCGAATAGTAGGGCGATCCTCCTTGCCATGTGCTGAACGCAAATCCAAACACATGGTCCTTGCCTTCGCCGCTGGTAACGCGAGTCGCCAGGTTAAAGATGTCGTCCCAAGTCATGTTATCCGTCGGCGGCTCTACGCCTGCCTTCTGGAAGATCGCCTTATTGTAGAAGAGGGCGGACGAGGAAAACGTTGGCGTCAACGCATAGATGCTCTGATCTCCGATGTCTTTGATGCCCTCCAGCACGCTCGGTACGATATCGCTCGTGTCGAACTTATCCTCTTGCATAAGCGGATCAAGTTGTTTCAGCATGTTCTCCTGGATCAACGACCTGATCGTTGACGTATCGGCCACAACCACGTCCACCGGATTGTCTCCGGTCATGATTTTTTTGATGCTCTCCATCGTATCCGGAACTTCCTGCTGCTCATCCGTGTTGCCGTAACCGTACATGCTGCCCTGCTCAACGGCTGGTACAACCTCAATCGTAATATTCGGATGTGTCAGCTCAAAGGCATCCGTAAACTGCTGGCGAAAATAGCTATCGTCTGTATTGCCCCACAAGGTGGCCACACGCAATACGCGCTGCTCGTTGTCCTTCGATTCGCTTGCCGTGCAACCTGCAAGCAGCGGCAATGCAAGACTGGCTGTAGCCAATATGCCCAGCACACGTTTTCCCCACATTTTCATTCCCCAATTCCCCCTCATGATTATCTTGGCGGCGTAATCACGATACGCTCGCCGTCAAATTCCAACGTCGCCCGGTTGTCGATCGATAACGCCTCGAGGTATTCCTTCGGTACCTGAAGCCGCCCGGCCCGGTCAATAATGACAAAAGCTTCATGAATGCTCGGCGTTCCCGAGCCAGGCAAGTTATGCTCGTCATCCAGATTTTCGTTGCGTTTCACAAATTCGGTACTCGTTAATCCGTCACGAATGGCAACGATCCGGTCGACCTTGCCCGCAAGCGTCAGGTCATGCGTTACGATCACGATGGTGACGCCTAATTCCTTGTTCATTTTGCGAAAAATATTCATGATCGTATCCGATGTCTCGGAATCGACCGAACCGGTCGGCTCGTCGGCGAGCAGCAGCTTCGGCCGATTGGACAATGAAATCGCAATCGCAACCCGCTGCTGCTCCCCACCCGACAATTGATGGAGCTTGTTATGCATCCGATCCTTGAGCCCGACCCATTCCAGCAGCTGTTTGGCGTATGCGCGATCCCGCTTTCCACCTAGAATCATCGGCGTTTCCACGTTTTCCAGGGCCGTAAGATACGGCAGCAGATTGCGGCCGTTGTTCTGCCAAATAAATCCGACGGTATGCCTTTTGTATTCCACGAGCTGCGCATCCGTCATTTTCAGCAAATCCCAGTCGCCGACGATGGCTGTACCGGCTGTCGGCCGGTCAAGGCCGCCGAGAATGTTGAGCAGCGTCGATTTTCCGCTTCCGCTATTTCCGATGATCGCCATCATCTCTCCCGGGTTCACCGTCAAATTCAGACCTTGAAGGGCAACGACTTCCACGTCGCTGGATTTAAAAATTTTAACAAGTCCTTCACACTGGATCACGTTACCTCTCCTCTCCCATTTTGACCGCCTGATGTACGCGCAGCCTGCGAATCTGCCAGAGCAGCATGCTTGCTCCAATAATCAGCATGACTACCGTCACGCCATACAGCTGGAGCATGTCGCTCTCTTCAAACACGATGCGGAAAGGCGGAACCTGCGCAGATACGTTGTCGGTCGTTTGCAGGAAAGGCAGGAACAATCGGCTCGCCACTTGACCGATGCCGATGCCTAGGGCGATGGACAGCCCTGCGGTGAAAACCTGCTCCAGGAGCAGCATGCCGCTCAACTGGGCCCGCGACAGCCCCATTGCCCGCAGGACGCCGAACTGCACGACGCGTCCCGACAGGTTAAAGAACCAATACAGGATGTATCCGATCAGGGATATGATGACGGATACGAGAAAACCGAGACTGAGAATGCCGAAAACGCCGCCGCGGGACGGATGTTTGCCCTGGGTTACGAGTTCGGTGCGCACGTCGCGCACAGAAGACAATTCGATGCCTTCCGCTGCAAGCTTCTCCATCAACGGGCCTACCTTGGCATCAGGTTCCATTTTCAGCCAAACTTCATATGGAATCAGCGGTACCTGATCATAGATGTAATCCAGATTCGCAATGAAGAACGGCATCTGATCCGGGTATTGGGCAGGCCAGTAAGGGATAATGCCAAAAATAACGAATTCGATGGCCTGCCCCTGAACGCCGATCGATACCAGGTCCCCGGTTTTGAGCTTGTATTTGTCCGCAAACTTGGAGGATACAAGAACCGCGCCTTCATACTTCCCGAGCAAATCGAGATACTTGTACGGATGCGCCGGGAAGAGATCGTTGCGGAACCAGGCTACCTTGGCAAAATCGACGTTGTCGATGCCGACCAGCATGCCCTGGCCTCCCGATTTGCCAGAAACGATCACATTGCCCTTCGTTTGCAGCACCCTGGCGGCGCCCTCAACGCCATCCAGCCTGCGGAACACTTCAAATGGCGGTTCGGAGTATATCACTTTGGTCGGCTGTTGAGCGCCACCGCCACCGCCTCCTCCGCCTTGGCCTCCTCCTGCACCATTGCCGCCGGAAGCGCCGCCTCCGTTCTGCCCTCCGCTGCCTCCGCCTTGTTGTCCTCCACCGCCGCCGGCGCCTCCATTTGGACCGGAGCCGGAAGGGTTCACTTCAGGCGTCCCTTCCCATACGGTTTGCATGATCACGTCCGTACCATAGCGGTACAGCGTCCGCTCGGTAGAGTTCAGGTCAATGGTCCGGGCAGCAGCCGAGTTGTACACGCCGAGGCCCAGCGTCAGCACAAGCAGGATCATCAGCGGATAATACGATGCCGACGAACGCGAGAGCTGAGTCAGGGTCAGGTACAACGGTACCGGGAGCAGCTTGCGGCCGATCAGCTGAATCAGCTTGAGAATCCACGGGAACAACCGCAGAAAGAACAGCCCCAGGGCAAATATCGCCAGTGCGGGCACAAAGAACAGAAACGGCTGCACCTGCAGCTGGTCTGTCGTCATGCCTGTTTGAAACGTAAGCATCTGCCGTTCATAGAACAAATAATAACCGTATCCCGCCAGCCCAAGCAGGGCAATGTCCAGAAACCATCGCTGCCACACCGGCGCACGATCCGTGCGTGCCTGACGGCGTTTGGCTGACACGATCGTTGCTCTGGCATAGGTGATTGCCGGGATCAATGAAGCAATGATCGCAACCAGCACGGCTGCCAAGCCCAGCAAAATCGCTTCCTTGGACACGCCGATCGGGATGGATTTCCGGTCCACGAAAGACAGGAATCCGCTGGCAGACCCGATGCTTTTGGCCATGAAATATCCCAACATGGGACCGATCACAAGCGCGATCACGCCAAGGAACATGCCTTCAAGCAGG